>JARFTV010000111.1 GCA_029289325.1 Alphaproteobacteria bacterium | reverse complement strand
GCATGGGGAACGACCGCTACGGCTGCGAGATCATCGCCGAGAAGGTCGACTTCCTCAGCCGCCCGAAGTCGGCCGAGAACGAAAACCCCGAGCTCGTCGACCGCGACGACGAGATCCCGTTCTGAGAAGAACAGGGTCTCCCCCTCGGGCCCGGCGGGGAAACCCGCCGGGTCTGTTAAACTTCAGCCTTGCGTCTTCATCGCCGCCAGCTTCTTATCGATCCTACCGATGTGGTGGTCCCAGTCATCTGCCCAGCCCTCGGCTTTCGCTTGCTTGCAGAGCGCCCTGGCCAAGGTCCAGTTGCCGCGCTTCTCTTCGATGATGCGAAGCTGCCGGTAGCCCGCGTGGGCCGGGATGAAGCCCCAGTTCTTGTCCTCGCGGAAGAACCGGGCGACATTGGCCCCGAGGCCGATCTGGCGCTGGAAACTCTTCACTGCCTCGTCCAAGGCGAATGGATCGTAATCCCGCCACCGGTAATAGAATCCACCCCTGACCGCAAAGTAGAAGTGCAGGTCAAGAACCGGGACGTTCTCGTTCACCAGCGTGTCCGCCCGATCTAGCAGCTTGTACCCCAGATGGCGCAGGTGCTCCTTCTTCAGGTATTCCGCTAGCGTGCCTAGGCTGTTGGGGTTGGTCGACCGCGCAAGGCTTTCCGCCGTGCCTCCGCCGAGTGGCGCGAAGACCCCTTCGATGGTCGCGCGTTCCTCCTGCGTGAAGGCGTCCGTCCACCAGTCACCGCTCAGTTTCGGTTCGGTTTTTCGACGGAAAAACGGCAGCATCCTGTTTCCCTTTCCCACCACCGTGGGTAGCATCGCATCATGCGAATACCTGACGACATCAGACCCATCCTGCGTGAGATCGACCAGTCGCTCAAGGAGAAGGCAATACCGCCACACTCGCGCCCCATCATGGCGGTGATCGAGTTCGGAAATAGGTTCCGCAGCAGTCTTCCGATTGCGAAGCTCCCGCCCGGTGCACCTCCAGAACTGGTCGCCACCAGCGCATACACCGACCGCATCCACCGCTGGTACGAAGAGGTTTACGGCGACCTGATCAAGACCGATTTCTCTGAGAAGGCCAAGGTCGCGGTCCTCGCGGATGGGGACATCTGGGAGATGCGAATTCCGTTGATCTACGGGATGGCGGTTATTGGGGTGAAGCGCGAGTTGCCGAAGGAGACTGACAACAGGATTGGGACGAAGGTTCTGGACATCAATGCTTGCGCCTCCCTTACCAGCATCACCGAGGCCCGCCTTCAGCACTTCTCGGATGATGACCTCAACGAGGTCTATGGGCTTTTCGTGGTGGGCGTCGACGTTCGCAAGGCATTCGACCGTTTCCGCAAGGCCGACCCTATGTTCGCTGCCGCCGAGGATGACTGGGCTGCCGCCGTTGCGAACATGACCAGTCAGTCACCGAACTGGGGACACGCGAGATGGGCATCTCTTCAGATGACCGAGAAGTTCATGAAGGGCCTGATCACGCTGGTTGGGGATGTCCCGGTCAAACGGGTTCACGACCTGATGGAGTTGCACGACGCACTCGCCTTCTCTGCCCCCGGCATTAACCTCAAGCATCTCCTTGCGGACATCCAATGCGGCGCTGGTGTCCGCTATAACGACCCGAAGACGCCATCCTCGCGCCAGCAGGCCTACGCCGCGCACAAGGCCAGCCTGCTCGTCGTACGTGTCTTAGGTGACGTCCAGTACAGCCAAAACCGATGACCACCCGCAGGCATCGGACACTGCCGCTTTGCTCTAATTCGCCATTGTGAACCCAAGAGTAAGAGGAGTGCCGGTTTCCCGGTGACGGGTTGAAGGCTGGGAGAGTGGCTCCCGGCGCCTGTCACGGAGGAATACCGATGGGTGTTGTGGAGGTTCTGGATCCGGTCGCACCGGCGCGGGCTGGTGGCTGGAAGGTGGACGCGAGCCGGGGTGAGCGGAACGGGCGGGTGTCGTCCGAATGGTTCAACCGGCCGGATGACGAGCGGTATCTGTCGCTCGATGATCTCTGGGCCAATGTGAAAGGCCGGTCGGAACGCAGCCGCAGCCGGGTGGTGCAGACGGCGGACATCCGTGTCGAGGCAGCGCGCGACAGCGCCGAGCGGCTGCACCTGGTCCTGCCGAAAGCGCATGAACCGGTCGCGCCGACGCATTGGGCCTTCGGCCAGCTTGCCAGCATCGTCGGTGCCCCGGCGTCCTACCTGCGGCAGTTGCCCGCGCCGCTGGCAGGGATCAACCTGCAATACGGCTTGACCAATCACCGCGCCGAGCAGGTGAAGACCTTCGAGACGGAAGACGGCCGCACCGAACTGCGCGCGGTGACTGGCCCGGACTATGGCCGCATCCATGACCATGAACTGGTCGAGGCGGTGCAGCGCATCGCGGGCAATGGCACGGGCGATACGCGCTGGAAGGTGCCGGGCGTGCTCGACTGGTCGACCGGGGTCTACAACCCCGATGTCGAGATCAGCCGCGACACGACCACGCTCTACGCCTCGGACCGCGACGTCTTCCTGTTTCTGGTCGACGACCACAACCCGATCGAGGCGGGCCGCCTGCCCGACGGCTCCCCCGATCTCTACTTCCGGGGCTTTTACTGCTGGAATTCCGAGGTAGGGGCCAAGACCCTCGGAATGGCGAGCTTCTACCTGCGGGCGGTGTGCCAGAACCGGAACCTCTGGGTGCGCCGTGTCGGCGCGATCAATTGAGTGAAGGAGACTTCTCAGG
>JARFTV010000015.1:71255-81792 GCA_029289325.1 Alphaproteobacteria bacterium | reverse complement strand
TGGGCGTTCGGGGCAGAGCGGGCCTCGGTCGACTTCGACGAGCTGAACGATGGACCACCCGCGACCGATACGATCTGGCGCCTGATGCAGCGCGGGCTCTTGGGCTGCCGGATCGACGGTGGCGGGCGGTCGCTGCCGCATGACGATGCCGAGGTCATCGCCTCGCTGCTCGCGCGGCTCGACATCACCTTGGGCGGCCGGGCGATGGCAGTAGACATGGCGCGTTGGGCGCGGGCCGGGATGGCACCGGACTGGATGCCGGGGGCCGTGCCGCGATGCGTGCCGCGGGACGTGATGGAGAACCAGTACGGAGTTTACGCCAAGACAGAGGTTGTCGAGAGGATCGAGGTGGTGAAGCGAGGCCGCAAGCGAATGGTCGATGTGCTTGCCTGCCCCGTGACCTTCCAGCCCACCGCCGCGCGGATCACGGCGGCGCGCATGGCTTATGGGCAATGGTGGCTCGCCCTGCAGCAGATGCAGGGGATGCTTCGCAAGGCTGACCTGCGGACCATCGAGATCACGCAAGACCTGCCGCCTCGTGCGCCCTGGAACACCACCGCTTGACACGAACGTGGTGGGGGGCTATGCAAAGAGCCAGCAGTCGATTTGCGCCCGGCGGGGGAAACCCTAGCCGGGCGCTGTCGTATCCACCCCACCCCCACCCTTCGGGTCCTTCCCAGCCGCCGGCGCATGCGGCGGACGGAGGCGCATATGTTTTGCGGCGCTAAACAAGCGGCGAAGCCTAAACCGGCGGCTAAATTTGTGAGGTCGGCCAAATGAGACGACTTGCCACCTGATGCATACCGTGAACGCGGCCCAACTGGCCGGAATGCTCAACTTGACACCAGGGCGGATCAGCCAGCTGGCCAAGGAGGGGCGTCTGGACGGCTGCTACACGGGCGACGGTCGTGCCAGACGCTATGATCCGACCCTCGTTGCGCAGAAGTTGAAGGGCGCCCTCGATCCCGCGCAGGGTCTCGGCAACGGTGCGAGGACGCGCGTGGCAATCGGCGATATTCTTGCCACCGTTCCCAGCGATGAGCCGCGGCAACCGAAAGCGCCGGCTCGGACAGATGGGTCGGTGCCAGATGGCGATGAAGACAGCTACGAGCTGCTGCGGAAGCAGAAACTGGCGGAAGAGACGCGCGCCCTTCGCCGCCGCAACGAGTTGGAGTCCGGGACAATGGTTCTGGCCAGCGAAGTGGAGCGTCAGGTCGCCAAGGTGCTGCGGCAGGAGATCGCCGAAGTCGAAGAGATGCTGCGCACTGGTGCGCGAGCCGTCGCGGACAAGCTCGGGGTCGACTTCCGCACCGTGCGGAAGATCCTGACTGACACCTGGCGGGCGCAGCGGCAGCAGCGCAGCGAGGTGCTGGAAGATCAGTCAGGTTCTGCCGCAATGACCGACGCGGAACGGGACGCGGACATCTGATGGGTATGCTGGCAGCGGCCGAGGCGGTGGTGTTTCGCGCCGCCGCCCGCGTCATGCAGCCGCCCCCGCCGCCGGACATCACGGCCTGGTGCGAGGCGAACATCGTCTTCGACGACCGTTCGCCGATGCCCGGCCCGTTTCGGATCGAGCGGTTCCCGTTCCTGCGGGAAGTGCACGAGGTGCTGTCGCCGGAGCATCCGGCCCGCGAGGTGACTGTCTGCGGTTCGGCCCAGTGGGGAAAGACCGTCTCGATCATCCAGCCGACGCTGGGTGCATGGTTCGCCTATGCTGCGCTGGATGCTCTGGTCGTTCACCCGACCCAGACGGCAGCAAAGGAATGGGTGATGAACAAGTGGCAGCCCATGCGGCGCGCCACGCCCGCATTGCGGGCCATCTTCGGCGAGGGCCGGGGCGACAACGTCGATGCCATGTTCAACATGGAGACGGTCGAGCGGAACGGAAGCCTGAAGGTCGCTTCGGCCGGCTCGCCTGCCGACCTGACCGGGACAACCCGTCGCCTGGTAATCGGCGACGACATCGCAAAATGGGAGATGACAGAGAAGGGCGACCCCGAAGCCCTGATGGTCAGCCGGGCCGAGGCCTTCGAGGATGCGAAGATCCTGCGCATCTCGACCCCGCTCATCAAGGGGACGTGCCGCATCACGCGCGCCTTCCATCGCAGCGACCAGCGGTTCTACCATGTGCCGTGCCCCCATTGCGGAGCCATGGCACCGCTGACCTGGGATAATTTCCGGCGGAACATCGATCCGGAGCGACTGCACGCTGCGCATTTCACTTGCGATGCATGTGGGTGCGTCATCTCCCATGCCGACAAGGAAAGCATGGTACGGGCCGGGAAATGGGTGGCGTCGAACCCTCGGGGCGATCATCCGGGGTTCCACCTTTGGAGGGCCTATGTACCGCAGCGCGACTGGGCGTCAATCGCGGTGAGCTACGCCCAGGTGATGGGGTGGAACACGCTGAGCTTGACCGGCGAAACCGTCGAGGCGTTGAAAAGGCAAGTCGAGGCCGAGACCGAACAGGTGTTCTGGAACGATGTTCTGGGACTGCCCTACGAGCAGGCAAGCAAGGGGCCGGACTGGGAAGCGCTACGCAATCGCGCGGAGAACGCGCCCGAGGCAGAAACGCTGCCGCAGTGGGTTCTGCCTTCGACCGGATTCATCCTGGCTGCCGGGGTCGACTGCCAGGCCGACCGGATCGAGGTGCAGATTGTGGTCTTCTGTCGCAACCTGCAGCGGCGGGTGATTGGCTACATCGTGATCCCTCACTTCATCGGGGACCGTGAAGGCCGCGAGGCGCTGGACGCGGTGCTGAAACAGAGCTGGCGGACCGAACGGGGGCTGCGATTCCCGCTGGACGTGCTGGTGATCGATGGTTCGGCCTTCACCGAGGATGTGCGCGCCTTCGTCAAGCGTCACCCGTCGACCCGGGTGTTCATGGTCAAGGGTTCGTCCAGCGCGAACGGCCCGATGCTGGTGCCGATGAAGCGCCGGCGCGCGGACGGCAAGGTCTTGGGTGACGATCGGCAGGCGTTCATTGTGAACGTGAGCCAGATGAAGGCCGATTTCTACGCCTGGCTGGCGAAGCAGGATCCTCTGGAGCGTGGGTTCGTCGGCTTCGCCCGCGGCTTGGGCGACGAGTATTACCGCCAACTGACGGCGGAAGTCCGGGTGCTGAAGAGAGCGCCGAGCGGCGTAATGATCAGCCGCTGGGAGCCGGCGGAGGCCGGACGGCGCAACGAGGCCCTGGACACGATGAACTATGCCGAAGCGGGTGCCCGCCGGAAGGCCTGGCTGTCCATGACAGACCTCCAATGGGAAAGGCTTGCGGACGAACGCGCCGGCGCCCCTGCCGAGGGTCAGGGCGACCTGTTCGACGTGGCCCTACCGGTTGTGGCCCAGGTCGCCGCTCAAAAGCCGGTGGAAGACGCAAAATCGCGGTCGGGAGCGCCAAAGGGCGCGAACTGGTTCGCAGAAGAACGCAAGGGAAAGTGGTTCTGATGGCCTTCACGAGCACCGAACTTGATGCGCTGAAGCGGGCCTATGCCTCTGGTGTCCTGGAGGTCGAGTACGATGGACGCAAGACGCGCTATGACAGCGGTGCGGCCCTTTTGGCCCGCATCCGGGTGATCGAGGCGGAGATCGCGGCCGCAACGGCCGGACGCAGCCGTCCCGTCGCTGGCTATGCCAGCTTTCGGAGGGACTGACATGGTCGACGCAGTGCGCTGGGGTATTCTGGACGCGATGATTGCGACATTCTCGCCCCGGACCGCCCGCCATCGCTTTGCCGAGCGCCTGGCTATCGCCGAGATGCGCCGGTCCTATGACGGCGCTTCGCGCGGACAGAGCACCAATGGCTGGCGGTCGGGCAACAAGTCAGCCGATGCGGAAATCGCTGCCGCCGGCTCCATCCTGCGCGACCGGATGCGCGATCTGGTGCGAAACGATGCTCTTGCAGCTCAAGCCGTCCAGGTCCTGGTGAACAACATTGTCGGCGCCGGCATCCGTCCGCGGGCCAAGAGCGGGAACAAGCGCCTCGACAAGAAGATCAACGCGGCCTGGAAACGGTTTGAGAAGACCTGTGACTTCCATGGGCACACGGATTTCCATGGCCTTACCGCGCTCGCGGTGCGGGAAATGATCGAAGGTGGCGAGGCTCTTGCCTTGCAGCGGTTTACGCGTGCCGCTCCGGGCGAAGTGCCCTTGAAGATCGAGCTGCGCGAGGGCGATCACCTCGACGCGAGCAAGGCAATGTTCGGCAATGATGGCGCGCGGATCGAGCAGGGAATCGAGTACGACAGCACCGGACGGCGGGTCGCCTACTGGATGTTTCCCGACCATCCGGGAGGCAGTGCCCAGGCATTTGGGCGGAGGTTCACCTCGGAGCGTGTATCGGCCACGGCCGTGGCACATCTCTTCGAGCGCCAGCGGGTGCAGAACCGGGGCGTTCCCTGGGGCGTCGCAGCGATGCGCGCCATGCGCGACTTCGGGGACTGGCACCGTGCCGAGCTGGCGCGGAAGAAGACGGAGGCTTGCCTCGCTGCGATCATCATCAGCGATGACGCGGGAACGGATGTCGGGGGAACGGGTGGGCCGGGCGGCGGGTTGGGGCCAGCGGTCCTGGACGCGGACGGCAACCGCATCGAGACATTCATGCCCGGCATGATCGGTTACTCGCATTCCGGTCGGGACGTGAAATTCAACCAGCCTTCGGCTGCCGGTGGCGTGGGCGAGTGGACCAAGGCGCAGATGCACATCATCGCGGCGGGGTTCCGGGTGCCCTATGCGCTGATGTCCGGCGACATGCGGGAAGCGAACTTCTCGTCGGCTCGGGTCGGGCTAAACGAGTTCCGCCGCATGGTTGAACAGATCCAGTGGATGACGGTCATCCCGATGTTCTGCCAGCCGATCTGGGACTGGTTCATCCTGGCCTCGCGGACGGCGGGGCTGATCCCGGTGGGCGGGGCGGTCGATGTCGAATGGGCCCCGCCCCGTTTCGAGAGCGTGAACCCGAAGCAGGACGCCGAGGCCGACCTTCTGGAAGTGCGCGCCGGCTTCTCGACGCTGGCCCAGAAGATCGCGGCCCGTGGCTACGATCCTGAGGAAGTGCTGGAAGAGTGGAAGGCGATGGCGAAGCTGGCGGATGCCGCTGACCTCGTCTTCGACAGCGACCCGCGCCGCGTCAGCAAGGGGGGCGGCTTCCAGGCTTCCTCGCAGGGCGATGCATCGGCGGAAACCGATCCACCCGAGGACGACGAGACCGATGATGCCGCCTCGGGCGGCGGGCAAACGGAGTAACCGAAATGACCGACAGAACCGTGAACCTGCCGCTGATCGCGCGGCAGGCCGAAGTCGTGCCGACCTCGATCGACACCGAGGCGCGCGAGATCGACATCGTTTGGACGACCGGCGCGGTTGTCCAGCGCGTGACCTGGGACTGGGAAGAGGGCCGTGTCGAGTATGATGAAGAACTCGTCGTCGACCAGGGCTCGATCCGGTTGGCTCGGCTGAATGGCGGCGCGCCATTCCTGAACTCGCACAGGTCTTGGGGGCTCGAATCCGTCATTGGTACGGTGATCGAGGGATCGGTCAAGGTCGAGCGGGGCCAAGGGACCGCACGCATTCGGCTGACCAGCGCACCGGACGCGGCCGATGTGGTGCACCGCATTCTGGAAAAGACCGTTCGGCACGTGTCGGTCGGCTACAAGGTGCACCGTTACGACATCACCAAGAAGGACGGCCAGCGCCAACTCTGGCGCGCCGTCGATTGGGAACCTTACGAGATTTCGGCGGTCGCCATGCCCGCCGATGCCGGCGCGCATATCCGTGCCGAGGGCGGTGACGCAAAAGCGCCCCCGCTGAACCCCTGTGTCCTGACCCGTCAGGACCTTTCCGCCGCTGATGCGGCTTCCATGAAAGGACGCGCGATGAGCGACAAGACGAAAGTGGCGGGCGGCACTGAAACCGATCCCGAAGTGAAGACCGAAGTGCGGAACGACCCGGCGCCGGTGCAGGATACCAAGGCCCAGGTCGAGGCGGAACGCACCCGCAGTCTGACCATCACCCAGCTGGTCCGTCAGCATGGGCTGGACGCCGCCTTCGGTGAGAAGCTGATCGCCGATGGCACGAGCCTCGATGCGGCCCGCTCGCAGATCCTCGACCAGCTGGCCGAACGCGCGCCGAAGGTCGGGGCGTCCGAGATCAGCCCGGCCCAGGCCCGCGGCGACGGCGCGACCGAGGTCAAGTACCGCGATGCGATGTCGCTTGCGCTGATGCACCGGCACGATCCGAAGGCCAACCCGATCAACGAGGACGCCCGCGAGTTCCGCGGCTACTCGCTGGTGGAGCTGGCCCGCCACTCGCTGGAGCGCCGCGGCATCAGCACCCGTGGCATGTCCAAGATGGAACTGGCGGGCGCGGCTTTCGAGATGCGTTCGGCTGGCTACCACACGAACTCGGACTTCCCGTCGATCCTGGCGAACGTCGCCAACAAGACGCTGCGCACCGCCTACGAGACCACCGCGCGGACCTTCACCGTCTGGGCGCGCCGCACGACCATCGTCGACTTCAAGCAGGTGGCCCGCAACCAGCTCGGCGGCGCGCCCGACCTTCTGAAGGTCAACGAAGCCGGCGAGATCAAGTACGGCACGATGGGCGAGAAGAAGGAAGTCTATGCGCTGGTCAGCTATGGCCGGATCATGGGCATCAGCCGCCAGGCGATCATCAACGACGACATGGATGCCTTTACCCGCATCCCGGCCGCGTTCGGTGCCGCTGCGGCCGATCTGGAATCGGACCTGGTCTATGCCAACCTGACCGGCACTGTGACGATGTCCGATGGTGTGGCCCTGTTCCACGCCAGCCACGGCAACCTGGCTGGGTCGGGCACTGCCATCGACGAGACCAACCTCGCAGCCGCGTACCGTGCCATGGGTGCGCAGAAGGGCATCGAGGGACGCCTGATCCGTGTGCTGCCTCAGTACGTCATCGTGCCGCCCGGCAAGCGGTCGGTGGAGGCGCGCAAGCAGGTGACGGCCACCACGCCGGCATCGACGGCTGACGTCAACACCTTCGCGTCGCGCCTGACGGTGGTGGAAGAACCGCGTCTGATCCCGGCCGCGGGCAACGATCCGTGGTTCCTGGCTGCGGACTACAACCGGACCGACACCGTCGAATACGCCTACCTCGAAGGCAACGATGGCGTCTACACCGAGACCCGCATGGGCTTCGAGCGCGACGGGATGGAGATCAAGGCCCGGCACGACTTCGCCTCCAAGGCGATCGACTGGCTCGGCCTCTACAAGAACCCCGGCGCAGCCTGATCGGCTGATGGCCTAATGTGATGAAGGCCGGGCGGCGCCTTGTCCGTCGCCCGGTCACGCCTGAAACCTGCGAGCGCAGGCAGGTGCCCTCAACCCCACGGAGATCACCATGAAGAACTTCATCCAGGACGGTGATACCCTCACCGTTACCGCGCCCTACGCGCTTCTTTCCGGGGCTGGCTGCCTCGTCGGGTCGCTGTTCGGTGTTGCGGTCAGCGATGCGCTGATCAGCACCGAGGTCGAGATCAAGACGTCGGGCGTGTTCGACCTGCCCAAGGCAGGATCGCAGGCGTGGACCGTCGGCGCCCGCGTCTACTGGGACGACACAGCCAAGAATTGCACCACGACCGCCAGCACCAACAAGCTGATCGGTGTGGCCACCGCCGCCGTCGGCGGTGGTGCCGGCGAAACCATCGGCCGCGTTCGGCTGACCGGCGCCTTCACGCTTTGATCTCGCCATGACCGCATTCTCCATCGCCGTCGACGCGATCTTCGCCGATCCGAACATGGCGGTGGACGCGATCTATCGGCCCCGCTTCGGTTGGGCCGATGTCCCGTGCCGTGTGATCATGACCAAGCCGGACGCGATCACGGACTATGGCGCGACCAGCATCGTCAGCGGCTCGCTTCGGGTGGACATCAGAGCTTCGGATGTGCCCAAGCCGGAAGAGGGTGCGCGTATCGTCGTCGGTGGCGAGACCGTGGTCATCAATGGCGAACCGATCCGGGACAGCCTGGGTCTTGTCTGGCAATGCGGCACCGTGCCGGAGGCTGAAGCGTGCGACTGAGCGTCCAGGTCGAGGGCAACGTCAACGAGATACTGACGGCTCAGCGACGACTGGGTGCCCGCGCTGTAACCTCGGCGATGCGTTCCGCTGGACAAGCTATTAAGATGGAATGGAGAGGCCAGATTGTGCGAGCCGGTCTTGGCACTCGTCTGGCCAACACCGTGCAAAGCCAGACCTATCCGCGCAGCAAGAGCAGCCTCGACGCCGCTACTCTAACGTGGACACGCGCACCGAAGATCGTCGGGGCGTTCGAGCGGGGTGCAACGATTCGGACCAAGACCGGTGTTTGGTTGGCGGTTCCCCTTCCCGCGGCGGGTACGGGTACCGGTGGGCGGCGCTTCACACCGGAAGAGTGGGAGCGCCGTCGGGGCCTCAAGTTGCGCTTCGTCTATCGTCCGGGAGCTCCGGCACTTCTTGTGGCCGACGGACGACAGAACAAGCGTGGTTTTGGCGTGGAGTCGCGGTCAAAGACTGGACGCGGTCGAGCCACCGTTCCGATCTTTATTCTGCTTCCGCAAGTCACACTGCGGAAAAGGCTCGATCTGATTATTGCTGCGACAAGGATGGCGGCAAACCTTCCGGTTCGCATCGTCGCCGGTTGGAGATAGCACATGGCCACCAGCAAACGGGAGAGCGTCCTGGTGGCGCTGCACGACCGGCTACGCTTTGCGCTGCTGCCGGTCGGCCCTGATTTCGAGCGCAACGTCGCCTGGCCCAAGGCTGTAAGGCGCGAGGGCATGGTGATCCTGCGGGACGGCGATCCGGGCGAGCCAGACTACACGATGTCGCCCATGACCTGGCACTGGCAGCACCGTGCCGAACTGGAGGTGTTCATCCAGAAGGGCTCCGGCCGAGAGGCGGCCTTCGACGCGCTTCTCATCGCGATCGGCGCGGCCATTGAGCAGGATCGCACCCTCGGCGGTGCGGTGGAATGGTGCGAGCCAGAGGCGCCGCAGCCGTCCGACATCCCGGTGGAAGCCGGGCTTGAACTTCGCGCCGTCACCCTGGGTGTCTGGCTGCATTACGACACCACTGATCCCCTGCAATAGGAGCACCCCATGGCACGCGCATACGGTTCGCGGCTGGCGATGAACGTGGCTTTCGAGTCCGTCTATGGCACCGCCCCAGCCAGCGGATTCCGCACCATGCCCTTGGCCAGCCACAGCCTTGGCGCGGAACAGCCGCTGATCGAGAACGAGTTGCTTGGTTTCGGGCGCGACCCTCTGGCCCCCATCAAGGACGCCGTGACGGTCGATGGCATGATTTCCGTCCCGATCGATGTCGAGAACATCGGCGTCTGGCTGAAGGCTGCCCTTGGTGCGCCGACGACGACCGGCACGACGCCGAAGGTTCACACGTTTCAGTCCGGGGCGGTCGCGTTGCCTTCGCTAGCGATCGAAATGGGCTACCCGGAGGTTCCGCATTACGCCATGAACGTCGGCTGCGTGGTCGATCGCCTGCGCTGGCGGATGGAACGCAGCGGGCAACTGAGGATGGATGTGGAAATTGTCGCCCAAGGCGAAAACACCTTCACCTCGTCCCAGGGCGGGACCCCAACCAGTCTCGCCCTCGCCCGTTTCGGACATTTCAACGGGTCGATCACCCGCGACGGCGTTGCACTGGCGAATATCACCAGCGCCGAGTGGACATATGCCAACAACCTCGACCGGATCGAAACGATCCGTTCCGACGGCAAGATCGACGGCGCTGATCCCACCATCGCCAGCCTCTCCGGCCGGATCGTTTCGCGCTTCTCCGACACGACCTTGCTGACCCAGGCGATCAATGGCGGACCTTGCGAGCTGGTTTGCAGCTATTCCCTCGGAGCCAACGCCAGCCTCGTGGTGACGGCCCATGCCGTCTACCTGCCTCGACCGAAGGTGGGCGTCGAAGGCCCGCGCGGGGTCGAAGTGACGTTTGACTGGATGGCCGCCAAGGCCACCAGCCCCGCGCGCATGTTGACCGCTGTCCTGACCAACACCGTGGCAGCCTACTGATGCTGCGGCTGATCCATCCCACCGAGCCGTTCTGGCTGGACCTGGGCTATGGCGTGCGGGTCCATGTCCTGCCGCTGACCAGCTCGTTGATGCTGGCGATCCGGGCCGACATGCGTCGGGCCATCGAGGAAGATGGCAATACTGAAGAACCTGACCCGCAAGCGGCGATCTTTCTGCTCACGCGGTGCGCGGCACGCCATGCAATTATCGGCTGGGAGGGGGTCGGGGATGCAGAGGGTGCCCCGGTCGATGTCACGCCGGTGGCCGTTGATGCGCTGATGGATATCTTCCAGCTCTGCGATGCCTTCCGTGATGCGTACATCGCACCTCGTCTGGACCTGGAATCGGAAAAAAACGGATCGTCGCCCGCGCCGAATGGCACTTCGGCGGGGGCGCAGACTACTGCCGCAGGTGCGAAAGCCCCTGCCCTGAGTGCCCCTACAGCCTGAACGAGCCCCGGACCCGCGAGGGTTGGTCGATC
>JARFTV010000015.1:11137-71245 GCA_029289325.1 Alphaproteobacteria bacterium | reverse complement strand
GGGACCTGGTGCTGCGCGCCGGCGGTCAGATCCGCGCCATTCCGGGCGCCGTCCTGGGCTTTGACATGACGGCCGTGCTGGCGATGGCCCGGGCCACCGGGATCAGCGAGGCGCTGGTCTGCGACTTTCTGCCTGCGATCGAGGCTGCCTTGGTCGCGGGCGCAAATCAGAAGACCGAGAACGACCTGACCTTCGGAGAGAACGAGCGTGGCGGAAAAGCAGGTATCGGTCCGGCTGAAGGCTGAGGGCGGCGGCCGCGTGAAGGCCGAGTTCCAGCAAGTCGGCCAGGAAGCACAGCGCGCATTTGGTCAGGTCGACCGCAGCGCACGCTCGGGTGGGGCCGGGCTGCAGAACGTGGGCTTCCAGGTGCAGGACTTCGCCGTCCAGGTTGCGGGCGGTACTGATGCATCCCGAGCCCTGGCGCAGCAGCTGCCGCAGCTGTTGTCGGGCTTCGGGACGCTCGGCGTGCTTCTTGGCACGGCCGCCGCGGTCGCGATTCCGCTGTTCGCCGCGTTCGGGTTGGGTGTCGACAAGGCCAAGGAGCTGAATACCAGCGTCACGGCACTTACCACGGCGATGCAGGAATATCAGGCCGCCGCCCGTGCCGCCGCCGCGACCCCGTCCGACCTGTTCGGCAATTTCGGCTCTGGCGCCACCCAGGCGCGGGAGGTGCTGGAGATCCAGCGTCAGATCGCAGCGGCCCGGGCGCAGAATGCGTTGGGGCAGGCAACGGGCTCGATCGCGGCTTTTCTCGGGGACGATGCTGAACGGATCGAGGCGTACCGGTTGAAGATCCGCGAACTGAAGGCCGATCTCGAAGCGGTGCGGAACAATCCGCCCCTCGCGGTCGACTTCGATATCGCTGCTGCCGAGGCCGACATTCAGAAGCTGGAAGCACGACTGGCCCGGATGAATGCCGAGGTGGTGAACAAACTGTCGTCGTCGCTGAACTTCAACGCCGAGGCTTCGGCGCGGATTGTTGAGGCGCTGGGTCGTGTTGCCGAGGTGTCAAGCGCCGCGCCGCGCGAACAGGCCGCGGCCATGGCCGAGCTGCGAGACGCCATCATCGCGGCAGTCGCGGCCGGTGGGAAGTTCAATGACGAAGCCCTTCGCCTCCTGCAAAGCCTCACGGATGCAGAACTGGCCGCCCTGGGGCTGGCTTCGATTGACCTGGCCAACATCCGTGCTGGGGCGGACGATGCGAAACGACTGGCTGACAACATGTTCGACGCCCTCGCGGCGCAGCGCGAGTTTGACAAGGCTAACATGACCTATGGCGGGCGCGGTGGCGACCCGCGCCAGTTCATGGATGGCGGTGCGAAGCCGTTTGTTCCGTCCCGAGAGGTGGTCGAGCAAGCGGACGCGATGCTGAACCCGCGCAATACCCAGCGTGGGCGCGGCGGTGGCGGTGGTGCCGCCAGCCAAGCCGAGCGTGAGGCGGCGCGGATCTACGACCAGACCCGCACGGCGGCGGAGAAATACAAGATCGAGCTCGAAAAGCTGAACGCGCTGCACAAGGCCGGCCATCTGGATACCGAGACCTACAATCGCGCGGTCAAGAAGCTGGGCGAAGGTCTGGACAAGGTTGGCGACCTTGGAAAGCAGGCCGCCAGTGCGATCCGCAGCGCCTTCGACAACCTGTTCGACGATCCGGCCGAGGCGCTGAAGAACCTCGCCAAGCAGCTGGCGCAGATGGCGCTGTATCAGCAGCTCGCGAACAGCCTGCCGGGCATCTTCGGCGCCGGCGGGATCATCCCGCTGATGAACGCCAAGGGCAATGCCTTCGACCGGGGGGTGGTGCAGGCCTTCGCCGCCGGGGGCATCGTTAGCAGCGCCACCATGTTCCCGATGCGGGGTGGCATGGGCGTGATGGGCGAGGCGGGGCCCGAGGCGATCATGCCGCTGACCCGGATCGGCGGAAAGCTCGGCGTGGCAGCGGCAGGTGCCTCGGCCCCGCCGGTCATGGTGCAGGTCAACAACAACACATCGGGGCAGGCGACGGTGAACGAACGGCAGGGTCCCAACGGGCAGAAGATCATTGAGGTGGCGGTCTCCGAGTCCATCGGGAGCGGTCGCCAGGACGCCGTGCTGCGCTCGCGCTTCGGTAACCGTCCCAGCCCGGTGAAGCGCTGATGATCCCGAACTGGCCCACGGCGCTGCCGCAGTTCCCGAAGCGCGACGAGTTCACCGGCGGGCCTGTGGACAGCCGCGCCCGATTCAAGACCGACTACGGCCCGCCGATCCTGCGCGCCCGCACCACGGCGGATCCCGAGATCTATGACGCAACCTTCCGCAACCTGCGGCAGGCTGACCTGGCCGTGTTCCGCAGCTTCTGGCGCACCGGCCTGGATCGGGGAACCCGGTCCTTCAGCTGGCGCGACCCGGTCTTCGGCGATGCGGCGCTGTGGCGGATCATCGGGCAGGGCGAGCTGGCCTACAGCCTCGTCGCGCGCGGCGCGGATCTGCATGACCTCGGGCTGAAGCTGATGCGGATGCCGGGCACCCCCTGGTGGGGGCCCTATCTGCGGCCGGGCGCTTCGGTCGTGCCGCAGGTTGTCGCCGACTGGAATGCCGGCGTCTACGGCATCGGCGGGCAGAAGGTCGCGGCCAGCGCCCTGCCCGGAGTGACTGGGACCTTCAACGTCTGGTCCACATCGACCAGCGATGTCGAAACCTTCACCGCAGGGGTCGTCATCACGGCCGGCGGCATCCCGGCAACCGCCCCCGGGGGCGTCAAGCGCAGGGTCTATTTCACGCCATGAGCCGCCCGATCGACGCCGATGTGAAACAGGGCCTGGAGGCGCAGGACAGCGTCGATGCGCTTCTGGCCTTCCTGACGGTCACGCACCCCCTTCTGCCCGAGCCCATCCGGGTGGTCTCGGACGTGCTGGACTATGTCGTGGGCGGCAAGACCTTCATCGGCCTGCCCTTCGACTTCGGCATCCTGTCGGATGGCGAGGGCCCGCCGATGACCGAACTGAAGATGCAGAATGTCGACGCCCGGATCGGCCGGGCGTTGCTGGGTCTGAATGACCGCGCCCAGGTCAGCCTGGAAATCCGGTCCAGCGCCGATTTCGACCTGTCGGACGTGCCCCGGGTCGAGATCCCGGGCGGTGCGCCGATCTACGCCTTTGCGGGCTTCGACCTGATCGATGTGACCGGCACGGTGGCCGAGATCAGCGGCCGCGTCATGCTGCGCGATTACAGCCAGGAGCCCTGGCCCGGCCTGCGCGCCACCCAGACCCGTTGCCCGGGGCTGTTCCGGTGATCGCGATGGACTTGACCCGCTACATCGGCCTGCCCTTTGGCACCGGGCCCGGCCAGGTGACGTGCTGGTCCCTGGTGCGCCGGTTCTATGCTGATGAGTTCGACATCGACCTGCCCGAGTTCGGCGACATCGATCCGCGCGACCTGGTGCGGGTGGCACGAGAGATGCGGCGCGGCGACGAGGGCCTGATCTGGCGCGAACCGGCCAGCCCCGTGACCGGCGATCTGGTCGTGATGCGCAGCGCCCGGGGTGGGCGGGCAGTCTGTCATGTCGGGATCCTGGCCGAATGCCGCCGCGTCCTGCACGCCGAGGAAGACACGGGATCGGTCCTGGTGCCGGTCGACCACTACACCATCCGCGGCCGCATCGCGGGATACCGGAGATATGTCCACCGATGACCGGCCAGCTTGCCGTCTACCGCGAATTCGCAAGCCTGAAGGCGCCGCAGGTGCGCTGGCTGCCCGAAGGGCGGACCCTGGCCGAGTTGCGCGCGGACATGGACTGCCTGCC
The DNA here is from genome assembly GCA_029289325.1 of Alphaproteobacteria bacterium. Lineage (GTDB taxonomy): Bacteria > Pseudomonadota > Alphaproteobacteria > Rhodobacterales > Rhodobacteraceae > Tabrizicola. Next base: position 67,467 of record JARFTV010000015.1, on the reverse strand, counting down.
GCATGACTTCGACACGCGCGGGGTGATCTGCGTCAACGGGCGGCAGGTCCAGCGCAGTGCCTGGGGCCTGATCCGACCCAAGGCCAGCTACAACGGCGCGCCGGTCGAGATCACCTTTCATGCCCCTCCGATGGGCGGCGGGAAGGATGGTGGCGGCAAGAACATCCTGGCGCTGGTCGCAGCGATCGCTCTGACCGCGCTGACCGGATTCATCGCTGGCGGCGGCTTGACGAAACTTGGCCTTGGTGCCGCTTTTGCCAAAGGGACTCTGGGCGCAACATTGGCTGCGGCTGGCGTCTCGCTCGTCGGCTCTCTGCTTCTGTCCGCGCTGATCCCTCCCCCGGTGATTCCCACTGGCAAGAACATTCAGAACCCTGGCGCGGCCAGCGCCGAAGGCAACGTGCTGGAGCCAAATGGGCCCATCCCGCGCGTCGTCGGGCAGCGCAAGGTCTATCCGCCGCTTGCAGCTGAGCCGATCACATATTTCGACGGCCAGGATGAGGTAGTCGAAGCTCTTTACGTCCTGGCCGGTCCGCACCAGATCAGCGACATCCGCATTGGTGCGGCGGGCATTGACGGTCTGCCGAATGTCGAGGTCGAGACTCGCGAGGGCTGGCCGGGAGACGACAGGATCACGCTGGTCCGGCGGCAATCGCGGACAGAGCCGGTGCAATCCGAGCTGCGCGGTTTCACGGTCGATGCCGATGATGGACGGCGGCTGGAGTCGACCACTGGTGACCTGTCTGCGGCCCTGCCGCAGCCCATAACCCTTGCGACCCGCGACAACCCGGACGAACAGTGGCTGCACCTGATCTGGCCCGGTGGGCTGAACAAGAACGCCAGCGACACCGAATTCCTGCGTGTGCCGATCCGGGTACGGATTCGCCTCCAGGGCACGGCTGACTGGATAAATCTGCCCGAGCTGCATTTCAGCGCCGCCACACCGCGCCAGATGCGCGCCACCATTCGACTGGTCTGGAGCGATGTGCCAATCACGTCACCAGCAGCTTCGCCAACTGAAGGCTGGGTGGAGGCACATGTCAGTGCGCCCGCTCAGGCCGCTGCGCCCGCTGTCCCCGCCTGGTCGGCGGATGGATCCTTCATCGGCGCGTCGGGCGACACTTGGATGAACGCCCAGAACCTGGGCAGCACCCGGGTGGTGAACGCACAGCTTGATCGCTACACCGCCACTTTCCGGCTTGATCCCGCGATCTTCCCCAGGGGACGCTATGAGGTCGACATCCTGCGAGGTCAGCATGTCCTGAACGCAAGCTGGTCGGCATCGGCCTATACGGTGGGCGGGTTGACGCGCAGCCTGTTTCATTATGCTGGCACGCCGGGCCAGATAGCCCAAAGTCGCAACGGTGTCAGCGACAGCGTCGTGCTATTGCGGTCGGTCAGCATCTGGAACGAGCATCCCCTGCCGCAGGCCGGGCTGGCGACCATTGCGGTCAGGGCGCGCAACCGTGCGCTGGACCGGGTCAGCTGCGTCGCGGGCGGCTGGGTGCGCGACTGGGACGGGACCGACTGGCGCAACTGGACCATCACGTCGAACCCTGCGCCGCATCTACGCGACATCTATGCTGGCTGGCTGAACCTCGACCCGGTGCCGGGCGGCATCGTCGACACGCCCGAGCTGCTGGCCTGGCGCAGCGACTGCGCCGCGCGCGGACTGCTGGCCAACGCCCTGATCGAGGACGCGACGGTGGACGAAGCGGCGCGGATCGTCGCGGCCTGCGGCTATGCCAAACCCTATCAGTCCGAGGTCTGGGGTGTCGTGCGCGACCGTGACCGCAGCGCCGAGGCCCCGGTGCAGATCTTCACCCCACGCAACATGGCCAATTTCCAGTGGACCAAAGCCTTCGCCAGAATGCCCGAGGGGTTCCGCGTCAACTTCCGCGATTCCGCCCGAGATTTCGATTTGCGCCAGATCACCATCTTCCGCCCGGGCGTCAGCAGTGACACCGGTCGGCTGGAACAGGTTACCTATGAAGGACTGACGACCGAGGCAGAGGTTCGTGCCCGTGCGCTGTACGACCTCGCACAGCTGGAACAGCGGTCAGTCTTCTACAGCTGGGCCGCCCCGGCCGAAGCGATCATCTGCCGCCGGGGCAGTCTGGTCGGTGTCCAGCATGACAGCCTTGAAATCCAGTCCGGCGCGGGCCGCGTGACCGACATCACCTTCAATAGCGCGGGTGACATCACGGCGCTGCGGCTCGACAGCACCGTGCCGGTGCGATCGACGACCGACCTCTTGTCGGTGCCCGACCTGCTTGCCGTGCCCGATCTCTTGGCGCTTGGCGCGCGCACCGGGGCGATGATCCGTCGCGCTGGCGAAAACACGGTGCATGAGCTGGCAGGGCCGGACGGCGACAGCGACATCCTGACCTTCACCGCACCGATCGATCCCGCCGGCATCGCCATCGGCACGCTGGTCGCGGTCGGCCCGCTCAGCCGCGAGGTGAAGCGGCTGATCATCTCGGACATCTCGCCCGAGGCCGACCTGACCGCCACGATCACCGCCGTCGACGAAGGCGCGGCCGATCTTGTCCCTGACCTGACCCCGTGAGGCATCCATGGTAAATCGAACCACCGTTTCCGGGTCCTCGACCCCGCCGCTCACCCCGTCCGCTTTCTTCAACGAATACGCCGAGCGCATCGACACGCTGTTCGACGCCAGCGCCCTGCCGCTGACAGCGGTGGGTGGCACGGGGAATGCTGTCACCGCGACATTGGACCCGCCGCTGGCCAGCGCCGGAGTCTTCGTCGACGGGATGAAGTTTACCCTGACCTGGGCCGCACAGAATACCGCAGGGGTCACGCTCCAGATCAACGGCGGTGCGGCTATTCCGGTTCTGAACCGTCAGGGGCAGGCGCTGGACGTGGCGGCGCTGGTGCCCGGCCTGCGATCGATGATCGAATATATCGGCGGGGCATTCCGCATCTTGACCGATGTGGCGGACGGCACAGCTCAGCAGCGGTTCTGGACCTTCACCGCCAGCGGGACCTGGTTGAAACCCGGTGGGTTGGAAGACGACCAGATCATCAACGTGGAGTGCTGGGCGGGTGGTGGCGGCGGCGGCAGCGGCGGGGGCGGTGGTGGCGGTGGCTACTCGATGCGCCGGGTGCGCGCCGCCGACATGCCCGGCAGCGTCACGGTCACCATCGGTGCTGGTGGCGCTGTTGGTGGGTCGGGCGGCAACACCAGTTTTGGGGCCCTGGTGACGGCCTTTGGCGGACGGGTGGGCGGCGCTGGCGCGGGTGGTGGCGGCGGTGGTGAGGTCAGTCAGGGCGGTGCCGGTGGGGGTGCCGCGCCCGCTCCTGGGTCGGGAAGCGGTGCGGGGGGCAGCGTGGGCGGGGGCGCCGGCGGTAATGGTGTTAGCGGTACTCTGAGCACCGGTCAGGCTGGCGACGATGCGCGGACAATCGGGGGTGGCGGCGGCGGTGGTGGCTCGGGCACCGGCGCCGGCGGAGCTGGGGGCAATGCCGTGATGGGCGGCGCCGGCGGCGGCGCCTCACCAAATGGCGCTGGCGGGCAGTCGGTGCGTGGCGGGAATGGCGGTGCCAGTGGGTCAGCCGGCTCGGCGCCCGGCGGCGGCGGCGGGCGGAACGCAGCCGGTGCCCGCGGCGAAGTGAGGATCTGGATATGAGAAAGGCAGTCATCGCCGATGGGGTCGTGATCAACGTGATCGAGGTCGACCCCGACCAGATCCCCGACTGGGCGCAAGGCTTCCCCGAGGCGGGTGACGCAGGTCCGGGCTGGACCTGGGACGGCGAATCCTTCGCCCCTCCGCCCGAGCCCGATCCAGCGGAACGTCTGACGGCCGAGCGCGCCGCCATGGTCTGCAGCCGTTTGCAAGGCCGCCTGGTGCTTGGCGAGGCCACCTGCGCTGCGCTGGATGCCATGGCCGCCGACCCATCCACCCCCTGGGCCATGCGCCAGACCATCGCTCATGCCATCGAATGGCGGCGGACCAGTCAGGCAATGACCGAGCTTGGCTACCTCCTGGGCTATTCCGACGCCCAGATGGATGAGCTTTTCCGCCTGGCAATGACGGTGCAGGTATGACCCGGAGCCGGACGCAGCAGGCGATGCATGTGGCATATGAGGTCGGGTATTTCTTGATCAGCCTCGTCTCGCGCGTGATCAACGCGACGATCTACGGCGGGTCGATGCACCAGACCCTGTCGGCGCGGGCCCATATCGAGGGCCGCACCAGCGCAGATTGGGCGCGGCGCGAGCGGCGGATCAACCGGCTGTTCTTCTGGGACGCCGACCACTGTGCCGAAGCCTGGCTGGCCGAGGTCACGCGCGCCCGGAAGACCCTGCAACGCAACGGCGATCTCGCCGCCTGACCCTTCGCCTCGACCCGATGCAATCACCGCCCTTGGGCGAACAACGGAGACTGACCCATGGCCAACCTATCCGACTATGCCGAGAAGCTGCTTCTCGACTGGCTGATGACCGCAGGCGCGGCTACGCGCCCGACCACATGGCACCTGGCGCTGTACACGGCAGCGCCGAACGACGCAGGCGGCGGCACGGTGGTGTCCGGCGCGGGCTATGCGCGGCAACCGATCAGCTTTGCGGCGGCATCCTCGCCCGGCGGCACGATGGTGTCGAGCAATGCGCAGACCTTCGAGGCGGCGGCCAGCTGGGGGACGGTCACGCATTTCGCGATCTTCGATGCCAGCAGCGGCGGCAACATGCTGTGGCATGGCGCGCTGACGAACTCCCGCACGGTGGGCAGCGGCGACCGGCTGATCTTCGACGCGGGCGCGATCACCCTGACCATGGCGTAATGGGCCGCTGAGCCGGTAGCGCCCCATGCCAACCACAACGATCACCACGACAGGCAGCGGATCGTGGACGGTCCCGACCGGCGTCACCTCGATCACGGTCGAGGCGTGGGGCGCTGGCGCTGGTGGCGGCAACACCACAGGCCAGTGCGCTGGCGGCGGCGGTGGCGCTTATGCCCGCAAGGTCCAGGCTGTCAGCCCGGGCGCGACGATCTTCTACCGGGTGGGGGCCGGTGGCGCTGTCACCGTCGCTGGTCAAAGCACATGGGCGCACACGTCCAACAGCGAGAGCGGAGCCTTCGTTCGGGCGACGGGCGGAATCTCGGGAAGCGGCAGCACCGATGGCTTGGGCGGTCAGGCGGCTGACTGCACTGGCGACCTTGCATATTCGGGCGGACTTGGGGCGCGGGAACAGGGCGGCGGCGGGACCAGGGCAGGCTCAGGTGGCGGCGGCGGCGCTGGGTCGACGGGCAACGGTGGCAACGGTCTTGGCGGCAGCGGCGCGACGGTCGGCGCTGGGGGTGATGGGGGAACGCCTGACGGTGGCAGGGGTGGCGACGGTGCGCTGGCCGGTGCCAACGCTGCGAACGGCACGGCACCCGGCGGCGGTGGTGGCGGCAAGGGGTCTGGCACATCGGCGTCCGGCTCCGGGGCCAGAGGCCAGCTTAGGATCACCTGGGATGAGCCAAGCGGCCCGACAGATCACGTCGGCGCGGGCGCTGCATCCGGGGCGGGCAGCGTATCGGCCAGCGGCACCCGCGCGGCCCTTGGCGCTGGCACTGCTACCGGCACCGGGACCGCATCGGCGGATGGGCGGATCAGCCTGCCCACCGTTGATCACGCCGGAGCGGGCGCGGTATCGGCAGCGGGCACTGCCTCGGCCTCTGCGATCCGCGCGGCCATCGGCGGGGCCAGCATCGTGGCCGCCGGGACGGTCTCGGGCGGCGCGGCCAGAGCGGCAATCGGTGCGGGATCTGCAACCGGCACTGGCTCGGCTGCGGCGGGTGGGCAGCGCATTACTTCCGGCGCGGGCAGCGTCTCGGGCACAGGTGGCGCTGCGGCGGGCGGCATCCGGGCGGCCAGTGGAGCGGGCAGTGCGTCAGCCAGCGGCACTGCGGCGGCAGATGGCTCTGTCACGGCGGGCACGACCGACCACGCGGGCGCGGGCACCCTCACGGCATCCGGGGCGGCGGTGGCAACCGGCGTTCGCGCGCCAACCGCCAGTGGCACCACGACCGGGGCAGGAACTGCGGCCGCAAGCGGTGTGCGCGGGGCGGTGGCCACCTGCATCGCAATCGCAACGGGGACGGCATCGGCTGACGCGGGGTTCATGGCCGCGTCCGTGGATCACGTCGGGGGTGGCGCGCTGTCGGCCAGCGGCACATCGACGGCTGCGGGCCTGCGCATCGCCTATGGGGCAGGAAGCGCCGCTGCCGCCTGCCACATCATCGGCGCAGGCATCCGCGTCACCTTCGGCGAAGGAACCTTGGAGGCGGAGGGGCTGGCTGAGGCGGCAGGCATCGTCACCACGTCCATCCCCGGACGGGTGGCGCTGCCGGGCAACAGCATGAACGGGGGCGCGCTGGTGGCGGCGCCCAACGGCGGCGCGATAGCCAAGCCGAACCGAGGCGCGCTGCTACGCGCGGCCAACGGCGTCGGGCGGGTGCGAGCCAGGAACGGCGGAAACGTGGGCAGAGGCTGACATGAACAGATTTTACCTGAAGACTGGCGACACCTCGCCTTCGCTGGAGTACGCGCTGTCTCCGGCGTCGGTCGACCTGACAGACGCGACCGTGTTCTTCAACATGCGCGGCCGGGATGGGGTGAAAATCTCCCGGGCCGCAGCCGTGGTCGTGACCCCGACCGGATCGCCGACCGTGCGCTACGATTGGCAGGCGTCCAATACTGACGTGCCGGGCAGCTTCACGGCCGAGTTCGAGGTCGTCTATCCCGGCGGCGCGATCGAGACCTTCCCCAACAGGGATTTCATCCTGGTCACAATCACCGAGGATATCGCGTGACGACCACCGCCTGAGAATCCTCAAAGAAAGGTGCCGCTATGGCAGATCCAGCCGCCCGGTCGTGGCATATCGACCGGACCATAAACCTGTCCATCGTCATCGCTGTGGCGGCGCAATTCGCGGGGGGCGTCTGGTGGGTCTCTGGCGTCTCCAACCGTCTGGAGACAGCAATTCTGGCAAACGAACGGCAGGATAATCGCCTGAACACGGTCGAGGCGGTGATCAATGCCCAAGCGGTGAACGCGGCTACGCTCACCGCCCAGCTGACCGCGCTGCGCGAAAGCCTGACGGAGGTGAAAACGGCGCAGGCAGAGACGAACCGCTTGCTGCGGAGCCTGTCAGCTAAAAGCGGTGAGTGACGCCGTGGGCAGAAACTAGCCCAAACCCATCGGAGACAGCCATGAACGAGGACGTGTTTTTCAACACGATCCGCCGGACTCTGTTCGGCGGCCGGATGAACCAGGCACAGGTCGACGGTATCAAGGGTCTGCTGGTGGCTTTCGACCAGGTCGGCGACCGCGACCAGGACACGCTGGCCTATGGGCTGGCCACCGCCCACCACGAAACCGGCAAGCGCATGGTGCCGGTGCGCGAAGGCTTTGCCACGACCGACGCGGGCGCGCGGAAGGCCGTCGAGGCGCTGGCGCGCAAGCGGGGCCCGGCCTCGGCCGTGGCGCGCTATGCCCGGCCTGCGGGGCCGCACGGGCATGTCTACTACGGGCGCGGCCATGTGCAGCTGACCTGGCTGGAGAATTACCTCCGATCCTCGTCCGACGCGGGCGTGGACCTGGTCGCGAACCCGGACGCGATGCTCGATCCCGTGATCTCGGCCCGCGTCCTCTTTCGGGGGCTGATGGATGGCCGCTGGAACGCGCGCGGCAAGGGCATTTCCCACTACCAAGGCGCGGACGATTTCCTGAGCGATGCCGAGGCGGCTGAGGCCCGGAGGACCGTCAACGGTCAGGACAAGGCCGGGCTGATCGCGGGCTACCACCGCGCCTATTACGACGCCCTGACCGCTGCCGGTTGGAAGCCCAAGGCCTCGGCCAAGGCCCCTGCCGCCGCCGCTGGCATCGCTGCCCTTGCCGCTGTCGCCTGGCAGTGGGGGCAGGACGCTTGGGCCTGGCTGATCAACCTGTTCTGAGAAGGAGCCCTGACATGCAATTCGTCCCCAACTGGCGCAGCGCCGGACGCTGGCTGTCCATGCAGTTCATGGCGCTCGCCGCCGCCGCACAGGTGGCCTGGGAGACCCTGCCGCCCGAGGCGCTGGCGATCATCCCGGTCGACTGGCGCGGCTATATCACCCTGGGTCTGGTCATCGCAGCGATGATCGGGCGGGTGATCGACCAGGGCGCCGGGGCGGAGCGGTGATCCGCCTTCTCACCCGCCTCTTCGGCGGTGGTCTCGCCGACCAGCTGCGCCGCGCCTATGAGGCCAAGCTCGCGGCCCAGAACGACACCGACCGTCTGGCCGCGGAAAGCCGCATCCGTGCGCTGGAGATCGCCCAGGCGAACCGAATTGCCACGCCGGACAACCCTGGCGTCCGGCTGGCGATCGGGATCGTCGCGCTTGCCATGTGCGGGCACGCCGCCGCCGTCGCCTTCGTCAGCGCGGTCCCCGCGGTCGGCTGGACCGTGCAGGCCATGCCGCCGGTCTATGCCGAGATGCAGCAGGCGATCATCCTGTCGATGTTCGGCCTGGCCGGGGTCGGCACCGTGGCACGGTTGTTCCGGCGGTGAAACCGAAGCTGGTCAAGCGGCGGCCGTGGCGGCGGAAAGCGCGCTGAAGGTTATGCCCGGTAAGACCAAGGGGGCCCTCCGGCTTCCAGCCACACTATGGCCACCTTTGCGCGCGATTCTCGACGCAAACGCCGCTCAAGGTTGAGGCGTGGGCTTGAATTCTCGGCCCTGGATTGCAGGGTTTTGTTGCCCGCTGAACAATCACATTCGTAGCGGGTGACGCCGGCAAACAGGCCTTGCGATCCAATGCTGGTTTGCCATGCATTGAGGAGTTGCCATGCACTTTCATCTCGGTAGGGCAAGTTCCCGAGTTTCTGTTTCGAAAAGCAATCCAGCCCTTCTGGTTGCGCTCATGCTCTCATCGACGCTGGCCGCGGGATCTGCGCTTGCAGGCGGGTTAAACGTCGGCGCTGACCTTGATATCGGCAAGGGCGGCATCGGCCTTGACGTCAGTCTCGGGACTGGCGGCACCAGCGTGGACGCCGGAGTCGGGATTGGCGGGTCCGGTGTCGACGTCGCAGTAGGAATCGGTGGCGGTGGCTCTGGAGGTCCGGGTGGACCCGGTGGTCCGGGCGGTCCCGGTGGACCTGGTGGACCAGGAGCGCCGGGTGTGGTGGATCCGACAGCACCTGGACTGGCATCGGGCAAGAACGTGGGCAAGGGCTTGCCGTGCGCGAAGGACGGCAATGCGGTCGCATACAACGGGTTCGTCGTGCGCGATCGCAGCGGCGCGGTGATCGGCGTGATCCATGATGCGACGGTCAGCGCTGACCAGAAACTCGTCACGGTCCGAGTCCAGACCGCTGGCGCATCCTGCTACCGGATCAGCAATGCCGCCTTCAAGTTTCGGGAAGGCGAAGTCTGGGCGGACGTAGACGGGGCAGCTTTCCGGTGACTGCTTCGTCGCGCCCGTAGGCTGAGCAGCAGGCCACGACCGCTTTCCGGCGGCCGTGGTCCGGCTTTTCCAGAGCTGATGTCGCGGCCGCGCCCTGCGTGGCTTCAGCAGAGCCAGGATGGCTTTCTTCCAGGGCCGGGAACACTTCATGGCTGTAGGTGTTTTCCTCGCCACGCGGGCACTCGGCGCGCATTTTCTCGCCGCAAGCCCGAAGAGCGTCGATACCGAAGCCGTTTGCCGTGGAGCGATGGCCGCACCTTGGGCATTCCGCGACGGTGATCCGGATCGGATCTCGGTCCTCGGAATTGCTCAGGCATTGCCAGTAAAGGAAGGTGATCCGACTCATTTCTGCCCTCCCATTAGAAGATCAGCATAACACCTTGGGATGAGCCGAAACAACTCTAAGGGGGCGGAGGGGATCAATCTCCGGCCAGAAGATGCCATCCGCAAACACTGCCCAGCCCGGGCCCAGGCTGGGCAGAACACTCGTCACTTGGCGGCCGGAAGGGATGAAATCGGTCGCCGTCCTCCTGTTTCGGGGACAAGCTGGGCGCAAGAAAGTCGGTTCGCGGGAAGTTTCACGGCTGGACGGGGGCGGGTGTGGCGGGCGCACGGCGGCGTTTGCCGCAATGTGGCGACAGTCAGCGCGGCGACCGGAGCGCTGGTCTGGAACTTTTTGCCGTCATGGCCGTTTGAGGGTTGGAGATCCCGGCGGAAGTCCAACTCCTTGATCTCCGATTCCTGATGGCAGGAAGGCGGGCGGCCCGTGAGGGCAGACTCCTCCGAAGGTCCCGCGGTCCACCCACATCAGCCGCGCGCCCGTCTCCCGCCATCTTCAACGCTGAACCTGATCGAGCGGGACCGATCGGCCCCGCCACCTGATCAAACGGGCAGCCAAGTGGCGGGGCCGAGGTGCCGGGACAGCAAGGGCTCAACGTTCTATCCCGGACACCGCCTTGTTGATCTGCCTTGCGGCTTAACCATGGACAGTCGATGGCGCTTTCAGGGCGCGCGAAGTATCGTCGTGACATGGGCGGTATCTTTGGTGCGGAGTGCGGATATCTTTGGTGTCGATCGCTAAAGTCAGGTGGACTGGTGGTATTCCCACGATACTCTCCGAGCGCGGCGCGGCGTCTCGGGGGAAGATTGCCGGGCGGGTTCAGACCCGTTTCGGAGGCGCGGTGCTTCGCGCACCCCTCCGGCGCTAATAGCGAAGGCCTTCCCGTCGTGGACGACCTGACCAAGAGAACCGTGGTTGCAATCCTACGCGAAAACGTTGGCAAGGAAGCAACGGTCCACACGGATGAAGCCTACCCACTACAAGGGCATCGCTGCCGACTTCCTGGCCAGATTTCGTGCGCTACCGTGCAGACGAGTACATTCGCGGCGACCTCCGCACCAACACCATCGAAGGCGTTTTCTCCATCTTCAGGCACGGCCGGGCGGGTACCAGCACTGCGGCAAGAAGCACCTGCACCGCTATATGGCCGAGTTTGACTTCCGGTACAGCAACCGTGTCGCGCTTGGTTCGGATGATGTGGTTCGCGCCGACAAAGCCCTGTTGGGCGTGAACGGCAAGCGGCTCAAGTATCAGCGACCTGATTCGTTTGCTTCGCGCGCGTGACACAAAGTAAGCCCTTGTGTCAAGGCGCTGAATGTGCTATATGAGCATTGTAGGTTGCGACCACCCGAATGGGCTGGAGTGCACCTGCTCAATAAACGGTCCCAGCGATGGGGCCGTTTTACATTAGGCGGACAATCCCATCCGGGTTGCGAGTGTAGACCTTCTGATTCAGCACTTCTCTGGGGATTTGATCATGAAGAAGTGCCGTCCCCAAGCGTGTTTGCTTGGCTGAAATAGTGCCGCGCTCTGCCTTGATCTTCGAAAGTGTAGCATACGCGACCAAGTCAGCGATTTGGATGAAGTGCGAAGTTTTCGAATCCTTGAAGTTAGCATCCTCAATAGTCGCTTGAAGGGGCATATTCTTGGACCTTGCACCAGACGCCCAATGCCCTTGAGAGGACCCCGTTGGCAAATGTTTGCAGGCCTTTCGGAACAGAGTTCGGTACTCCCCGTGCCCTTCATCGAAGAAGATCGTGCAGAGTGAGTTTGCCGCATTCATTTGCTTCTCCAGTCTTTGAAAGACTGCGTACAGTGAAGCTTCCAGCTTGCGGTGGCCGTACATGTTATAGTTTCGCGCGGCGCACACTGAGAAGATGCTTCGCGGGGGAAGGAAGCTCAAGTTCCTAAGAGCGTGAGCATAGGCTTCATGCGCTTTGGTCCCGTACAGCGCCCCCTTCCCGCCGTCGTAGCTGTTGTGCCCTGTCGCCAGCTTCGCACCCTTAAGTTCCTTGGAAACTGGAATGTTGAAGCGGTCCTTCAGGTCACTTCGCCACGCCTTGGCCGCCTTGAAGTAGTCGCTCCATGTGTCCGTGATATGATGTGCATCCCACTCGGTTTTGGCTATACTCAGCCCCATCGTTGGGATCGCGACGCAGGCGATTACAAACAACTGCTGATCATCGGATTCATCAGCATATACGGTCGAAAAAGAATCAGGAGTTCGTGCCATTGCAGAAGTGAAGCAGAAAGGCGGTGCTGCTGCAAATCCCGCTCAAGCGGAAGCATTTGGATGCACCGCCCGCGATCTTGGCGCAGACCAGTCCGAGGACGCGTTAGATCGCGTCATGGCCAAGCTGGACTTGAAAAAGAAGCCGGAAGCTAAGCCCCCGGCCACAGAGCCGCAATCATCTGACAAGCAGCGGTAAGATCGTTCACGCGCCGGGTGTTTGAGTTTGGCGCGATGAACACTTCCCCATGCTGCACGTCGATGGACATGCAGAGCTTGTTCGCGGGCTTGAGGTCCGTAGGAATGTTCTGATCGACGTGCAGCCTGACCATCGTCGCGACGTACAGCCCCATCTGCTTGCGCTTCTCGATTGCCGCTTCGGTCGACGCATCGTCCTGCGTCATTCGGAGCAACGCCGCGCCGATGCTGTCCTTGGCGTAAACCAGCATGTCCGCATAGACCGACACCTCCACCCCGGCCAGAACCAGCTTCCCTTGCCTGGACGGTGCCGGGCCGAAGTTGTAGGTCGAAAGCTGGTTCTGCATGCCCTGGATTGCATGTAGCACTTCGATGGACTTCGAGGCGTCGTCCCTTCGCAGGGTACTTTCCGACATATCGGCAACCCTGTGCTGGAACATTTGTTCGGCAGTGACTAGGGCATTCAACTTCTTGGCCGGATCGGTAAGATAGGCCGTGATCGCTGGCCTGGCGTCCTTATAGCGGATGATGGGCGGGATGATCGGTGTCTTGGCCCGCTTCACGATCCCCAACTGGGCGGTGGTGGACGAGACCATAAACAGGGCAAGGTCATTTGCTGAAATTCTGGGAGGGTTAGGCATGGATGACTTCCTCGCGACAAAATCAATCGGAAACGGACGCAACCTGCATATCGCGAGTCTGGCGCGTCACACAATTGAAGATTGTGGAGCCGCGCACTTGGGGTACGAGGGGTACTTCGTCTTTGAGACCTCAGACCTGCCGGACAGGAACGGGATCACCATCTTCGGAAAGACAGCGTCCTATGAGGCCGCGATAGCCCTTGCAGACATCATCGCCGCCTAGGGTACGTCAAGTATAATATCGCCAAAGCGAAGCTTTCAAACAAGCCGCCCGCGACCTGGGCGCGGACGAGTCCGAAGATGCACTTGACCGCATCATGGGCCAGCAGGACCTGAAGAAGCAGGATCGTTCAAAACAGCAAGCTGACCAACCAGAAGACGGTGCCGTAGATCACGGCCCCAACAGCGGCTGACGCGGCGAGTCCTTGGTAGGGATGAGGGGAGTCCTGCAAGAGTCCCGGCGATCTGACGACCGTCACAATCACGTTCAAAACCGCTCCAGCGATAAAGTACAGGCCCACCATGCCATTCTTGCTCCAACTGGCTCTGCCTACAGCGAAGCACGGATAGCCAGATCAAGCAACAGCTCCGGGAAGCATCACTCCTTCGATCCAACCCTTTTCAACGGGCGAAGCTGCTTTAGTCCCGCAGTGCGGGCACGCAGGCTGCTTTTCTGATATGGGCACGGATCCTAACTCTTCGAGAAGACTCCATAAATGACCAATCGATCCTGGCCCCACACCATGCCCGCCGGTCTCCGCCACCGCCTCGATGCGGTCTTGTCTCAGCGCAGCTTCGGCCCGGCCGAGGTCTGGGGCGAGATCCGCGACTGGCTGGTCGAGAACGGCGTCGAGATGCCGGACCACATCAAGCCGGAGCCGCCACCAGGCGAGACGGCGCAGCGGGATCAGTAGCGGATAATCGGGCGCCCGGGACGACGACGTCCGCGGGAAACGGAGCAAGGTATCGCTCCGCTGACCGTCCCCAGTCGGTCGCGCCCATCCCGAAGATAGTGCAGATCGCGTGTAGTGCAATCACCGGCTGAAAGGGTTTGCGCATGGTATCCAAAGTCACTTCGCTGTCTTTCGATACTCCCCTTTTCGACCGGCAAAGCTGCTTTAGTTCCGCTTTGTCGGCGCATCGCCGGCAGTAGTGTAGGACTGGCGGTCCGCTGTTCTTCGGATCTGCCACCACGAGTATGGAGCTGCCCGGCGGAAAGTCCCCAGGCGCCGGGCAGCTGTTAAGTCGGCCGGGATTCCGTTTCCACTGCCTCGTAACCCATTGATTTGCCGTGGGCGGTTTTGCATCCAGTTTGGCGGAAAAATCCAACGATTCCGGGCACGTGGGCACTCCTTCTGGGCCCGCCATTTTTCCCGTTGTTGTCGTTGCCTACGGCGGGGGGCCTCAGCCGAGCCGCGCGAGGGCTGTCTTGCAGGCCTGAAAGACCGGCGGGTGCGACAGGGAATGTCCGGCCGCTGGGACGGTAATGACCCGTGCATCCTGCCAGGCCGCCGCCAGCCGGGCCGAAGTGGCGGGCGGACAGAGCAGGTCCTGCAGCGGCTGGATGATTTCGCCCGGGATCCCTTTCAGGCGCCCAGCATCGCGGAGCAGCTGGCCGGGGGCGAGGAAGCAGTCATGGGCGAAGTAATGCGCCTCCATGAAGGGGGTTGCGGGCCAGGGGCCGTCGCCGGGATCGGGGAGGTCTGGGGCCGGCGAAAGCTTAGACAGCGCGCGTTCGGCGCGGTAGAAGGCCAAGGCCGCCGGGCGATGGCGCGCGGGGTCGGGGTGGAGGATCGCCTGCCAGAGCGCGGGAAGCCCGCCGCCGGCCATTACCCCCTGAAGCGGCGGAAAGAGGGTCGGGTAAAAGGTCGGCAGAGCGACGGTGAAGGCCCAATCCAGCTCGGCCGCCGTGCCAAGGAAGACGGACCGCAGGACCATGCCGCGGACTCGGTCGGGATGGGTCTGGGCATAGGCGAGCGCCAGCGTCGCACCCCAGGAGCCGCCGTAAACGTGCCAGGAGTCGATTCCGAGCGCCTGCCGCAGACGCTCGATGTCGGCGAGCAGATGGGCCGTCGTATTGGCGGCGCGGCTGCGGTTGGGTTCGCTTTTCCCGGCGCCGCGCTGGTCAAGGAAGATCGCGCGGTGCCGGTCGGGATCGAAGAGCCCGCGCAGCGCAGCCGAGCAACCGCTGCCCGGTCCACCATGCAGGACAAGGACCGGCTGGCCCCTCCCCTCGGTCTTGACCCAGAGCCGGTGGCCATCGCCGACCGGAAGAAACCCGCCGTCAGGCCCCATCCTTCTCGACCGTCCCGCCCGAGAAGTTGCGATAGGTGAAGCGGTCAGCCTCCTCCGCCGCTTCGGTCGCCGCGACGGTGAACAGTTCGGCGTGGAGAGGTGAGAAGGCGCAGGCCGGGTCGGTGGCATGGGCATCGCCGGTCAGCGCGAAGGCCTGGCAGCGGCAACCGCCGAAATCCTCGTCCTTGTGGGCGCAGGACCGGCAGGGTTCCTGCATCCAGCCGGTGCCGCGAAAGGCGTTCATCGCCTCGGAACCGTGCCAGATCTCGGCGATGGAGCGGTTGCCGCGCACGCTTTCGAAGTTCAGCGTGGTGATGGTTTCGGCGGCATGGCAGGGCAGGACCTTCCCCTGCGGCGAGATGTTGAAGAACTGCCGCGCCCAGCCGCCCATGCAGGCCTTGGGCCGGTCGGCATAGTAGTCGGGCAGGACATGGTCGATTTCCAGGACGCCATGGAGCCGTTCGCGCGCTTCCTCGACCACGCGCAGACAGTCGTCCACCTGTTCCGGCGTGGGCATCAGGGCCCGGCGGTTCTTCAGCGCCCAGCCGTAGTACTGGACATTCGCGACCTCGATCCGGCCCGCCCCCAGCTTGACGGCCATGTCGATCATCGCGGGCAACTGGTCGAGGTTCTGCCGGTGCATTACCGCGTTCACGGTCAGCGGCAGGTCCAGCTCACGTACCCAGGCCGCGACTTCCAGCTTCCTTGCATGGCCACCCTTGTAGCCGCCGACGCGGTCGGCAATGCCCGGCTCGGCCCCCTGAAAGCTGATCTGGACATGGTTCAACCCGGCATCAGCCAGCGCCTGAAGCCGCGGGCGGGTCAGCATCACCGCCGAGGTGATGAGGTTGGTGTAAAGCCCGACCTGATTGGCGCGGGCCACCAGTTGTTCAAGGTCTTTCCGTGCCGCCGGTTCGCCGCCCGAGAAATGGATCTGAAGCACTCCGATCTCGGCCAGTTCGTCGATGACCCGCAGCCATTCCTTGGTGGTCAGTTCCCTTGACGACGGGTCAAGCGCCACGGGGTTCGAGCAATAGGGGCATTGCAGCGGGCAACGGTGCGTCAGCTCGGCCAGAACGGCCAGCGGGATGGCATGGGTCTCGCCCGCAGCGGGGCCGAGGGGCGTTCCGAGGGAAGGGGCGTGGTCATCCATGGCGCGCGGGCTCCGTCTCGATCAGGAAGTTCTTGTCCGCGAGGTCCTGCAGAAGAGCGGTGATATCGGCCAGGATCACCTCGGCCGGGGCGGCGAAGTCGCGAGCCAACCCCTCGGCCAGCTGCGCCAGCGTCTGCACCCCGTCCAGCCGCTGGAGGACGGTCACGGCGATGGCATCGGGCACCAGCACGCGTTCGGGCGCAAGGATCACCCAGCGGTCTCGCAGCTTGTCATGGCGGAGCATGATGTGGCGCGGCAGCTTGACGATGCTGTCGGGGTGCAGGGTCAGGCGGGCCATCACATCCCGTCCGGCCGGAAGGCGCCCGGCGGTACGTTGCCGTTCACATAGGCATGGTGCAGCGCGTCGAGCTGCACCCAGAGCACGTTGGTCTTGAAGATCAGCGCATCGCAGACCGCCTGACGGGCCTCGGGCGTGGTGGCGTGATCTCGGACATAAGCCAGGGCGAATTGGGCATCGCGCGGGGCCTGATCGAGACGGCGCTGGAAATAGGTCATGATGCCGGGATGGATGAAGTCGTAATGCTTCAGCATTCCGGCGATCCGCTCCTCATGCAGGTTCGGGGCGAACAGTTCGGTCAGGGAGGAGGCGATGGCCTCGAGCGGGGATTTCTCGCGCACGAAGTGAACATAAGCCTCGGTGGCAAAGCGGGTTGCGGGCAAGGCACCCGCAAGCGACTCCACATAGGCCCGGTCCAAGCCCAGCCCGTCGGTCAGCTTCAACCAGCGTTCGATACCGCCTTCACTGTCGAAGAAGCCGTCGTGATCCTCGATCCGGTGGCGCCATTCCAGCCGGATCATCCGGTCGCGGAAGCGCGACATGACCACGGCGTCCTTGATAGGGATGATCGACTGGTAGCAGTACCGGTTCAACGCCCATGCCTGCACCTGACCCCGCGTCAGCTGGCCGCCGTGCAGCATCCGGTGGAACGGGTGCAACGAGTGATAGCGTGTCGCCCCGATCCAGCGCAGGCGGCGCTCCATCGCGTCGGCGCTGTCCAGCGACTCCCGGGGTTCGACAAGCGGGGCGGACAGGTCGTTCATGGCGAAAATCCCTGGTTGACGGAGGGAAGGACCCACCCTGCGGCCTCGATGGCCTGCCGCTCGGGCGAGCCGGGCAGATGGGCGGGGTTGGAGTTGTTGACGTGGACAAAGACCTTCTGGCGGATGGCCACGCCGTTCAGCCCTTCGATCGCGCCGTCCGGTCCCGACATGGGCAGATGACCCATCTGCGCGCCGGTCTTGGGGGCAAGGCCCTGGGCGATCATCTCGTCATCGGTCCAGAGCGTGCCGTCAAAAAACACAAGGTCGGCCCCGTCCAGCCGGGCGCGCAGGGCATCGTCGATCCGGGCGCAGGCGGTCAGGACATGGACCACCGGGCCGGGTTGGCCCTTGGGCCGGAAGGTCAGGCCCAGCGTGTCGCCGGGGGTTTCGCGGGGGGTGCCGGCCACGCCTTCCATGTACCAGGCGACCTTGCCCGCGACCTCGAAGGCGGTCACTT
The DNA here is from genome assembly GCA_029289325.1 of Alphaproteobacteria bacterium. GTDB lineage: Bacteria > Pseudomonadota > Alphaproteobacteria > Rhodobacterales > Rhodobacteraceae > Tabrizicola. The sequence continues at coordinate 49,636 of JARFTV010000015.1, read as the reverse complement.
CGAGGCCGGAGGGCGTGCCATCCGGCAGCTGCGGCTCGAACGGTTCTCCCGGCGTCAGGGAGAGGCGCGGGACGCGGGCGCGATCAAGGACGTTGAAGATCGGGTTCATGTCCAGAAGATCAAGAACCCGCTCATGGCCGTGGATCGAGAAGGCATGGCCTTCGCGCAGCGACAGAAGGCCCGCGACGGCATCCACCTCGCCATTGGTCAGGATGACCCCGGCGATGGGGGAATGGCGTAGATGGCCGGGATGAGGGTGCAACTCGGGCGTCGCAAGGATCTGTGCGCGCAGGTCGGGCGAGGCGTTGACCAGAAACCAGTGCGCCCCGCCGTCGGCCGTCACGGCAAGGCTGACCTGCCCCTGATGCATCGCGGGATCGGCCCAGGCCGCCCGGCAGGTGGCACAGCCGCAATTCCACTGCGGCAGGCCGCCGCCTGCCGCGCTTCCCAGCACAAGCACCCGGAAGGCGCCCGGCCCGGAGATCGCGGCAGGCGAGGTCATTACTTCTTCTTCGCCGAAGCGTACATGTTGATTTCCATGCCGCAGGCGACTTCGGCAATCTTTGGGGTGGTCCAGGCCATGGTCTTCCTCCTCTTGGATGCACAGGGGGTTTTCCCTGTCGAACCACTATGGGTGCCCCCCTGCCCTGCGACAAATTATAGCAGTGATAGGGAAGCCTTATGCCTTGCGGGCGCTCACGACAGCTCACGCAGGCGGCACCCGGCGCGCGTGCGCAACGGCGGTCGTACGCGGTGGACAGGCGGCTTTTCGGGGTTCCTATTGGCCGAGGCCGGGCAGGCGGTCGCGGGGGTCATCACATCTTCATGGGACCGGCGATGAAGGGCGGCGCGGGCTCTGTCGCGGGCAGCATGATCTTGCTTCCGGCGGCGGTCAGCGCGGCGATCATCGAGCTGAACGGCGCGGTCGTCTGATGCTGCGACAGAAGCAGCGCCACGATCCGGCGTTCCTCCAGCCCGGTGCGGTAAAGCCGGAGGCCCCTGACCGGCAGCCCGCCCTCGGCGAAGTTCAGGGCGGGCACAATGCAGACACCAAGACCGGCGCGGGTCATTTCGATCATGGTCTCGAAATTGCGCACGCGGGCCAGGGTCCGGTTGCCCGGCATGACCCGGTCGTACCAGTCCTGCACCCGCCGGCTGTGCTGCGTGCCGAAGACGAATTGCAGCGTCGTGCCAAGCAGCGCCTGATCCACATCGGGAAGGTCGGCCAGTCGGGCGCAGCGGGACAGATCAAGCCGCGACGGGACCGCCAGCACATAAGGATCGGACAGGAGCGGGACCTGACGGAAGCTCATTGCGGCATCGGGCAGCGAGCCGGCGGCGACGAGGCCGATATGGGCGCGCCGGGCATAAAGCGCCTCAAGCACCTCGCCCGGCGCGCCCTCCTGCAGGTCGAAATCCAGATGATCCAGCGGAACGTCCAGCTGCAGCATGGCCTTGGGCAGAAGGGTCCGCATCACGCTGCCCGCCCCGCAGATCCGCAGCGACCTTCGCGGACCGCCGCCGGGCGTGCTGGGCAGGATATCCTCAAGGTCCTGCACGCTGCGCAGAACCTGTTCTGCCCGCCCCAGGATCGAATGGCCGAGTTCGGTCAGTTCCATCTGCCCGGCGCGGCGATCGAAGAGCCGGCCGCCGATCGCGGCCTCGAAACCGGCGAGTTGCTGCGAAAGGCTGGGTTGCGACACGCCTAGCATCTTGGCTGCGCGCGTCATCGAGCCGGTATGCGACACCGCCCAGAACACCTGCAGGCGCCGGATGGAGATGTCGTTGCCAGCGGACCCCAGCCCTTTGACCCTGGGAAGTTCGGGATCGACGAATTCAGGCTCGCTCATGGTGCCTGCTCCACGTTTCGGATCATGTCGGCCCGGTAGCCCGCTGCCACCAGGATAGCCTTGGCCACGTCAAGGGCGGCGGGGTCGGGATGCGGCGTCTTGGACCAGATCCATCCCACCTCGCCGAAGGAAGCCCCCAGCACGGCCATGCTGTCATCGGGGGCCTGCCAGAGAAGCGTGAGGGGCAGGTTACCCAACTCGGCCAGTCGAAACAACCGCAAGTGGAACCGACCGGCGCCGGTCTGCACCAGAATACCCTCCAACGGCATGACGGGGCCGGAGACAGAGCCCTTGCGGCAGGCGATCTTGAACGTCAGGCGGCTGTCCTCACGCGTGGCCACGGCGACCGTGGTGCCGTGGCAATCCTGTTCAAGAAAGGTCGGAGTCTGGGCGACCTCGTACCAATCCCCCACCAGCCGCGCCTGATCAAAGCCCTCGACCGCCACCAGCGGGACCGACCTGTCCCGCAGCGGCCCGGCCTGAAGCGCCTGCGGCAGAAGTGCCGACAGAACCAGCGTCTTCCACATGTCCCCCCCAGTCATTCGGTCCCCTCGGGCCGATCAGACGGCAGTTTGCCGGGGGAAGGGCCAATCTTGGTCTTCGGCATTTCCAATGGCGCGCCGGTCTAGCATCCGCCCGACACCGGGGGAGGCTTCATTGCGGTTCTGGCAGATCCTGTTCTCGCTTGGCCTGACGCTTGCGGCGGGGCTGGGGCTGGCCGTCCTGGCTGGCCAGGGACCTGTGCTGGCGCCCCCTGCCCTTCAGGCAGAGCTGGTCGTGCAGGACTTTCTGGTGCCTTCGGACTTCGGGCTGAACCCGACCCGGGTGGCGGGGTTCATGGCCGATGAACTGGCCCAACGGCTGGAGAATGACGTCGCCATCCGCATGACGCTGAAGTCCGACGTGATAAAGAAGGTTAAGGACATCGTCCTGCCGCGGCTGATGAATGTGGTGGCGGTGCAGGCGATGATGCATGAGATCCCCGAGCTTTCGGCGATCCTCGACATCGGGAATTTCCGCCGCACCATCCGCGGGACCCTGCGCAGCAGCGCAGATACGCAGGACGTCGCGCTGACCGTGCCGGGCGCACTTCTGGCCGAGGTGGACGGGGAAAAGGTCAGGATCACCACCACCTCGACCGGGCTGAAGGCGCTGGAATTGGGCGCGATGGCGGCGGGTCAGGTCCGTCAGGTGACGCTATGGCTGGGCGAAAGTGCGATGGAGGAAGACCTCGGCCGCACGATCAGGCTGGGCGCGGCCGGGGGGATGCGGGGGCGGGTGCTCCTCTGGGGCGACCGGGGCTGGTTCGGCGCGGACATGGAGCCCTTGCGCTGGTCGCGCTGGCTGATCGGCGCGCTTCTGTCGGGCGTCCTGATCTTCGGGCTGGCAAGCCTGCTTCTGCCCTTCCTGCGCCGGAGCTGATCAGTCGCGCTTGATCTGGCGGATGGTGCCGATCAGCGGGTTGTATCCCCGCACCGCCAGGGCGAAGGCCACAAGCGCCACGCCGACCACCACTGCGCAGCTGACCGGGTTGAACTGCCCGTAGGCGGCAAAGCGGATCAGCTCCACAGCATGGGTGAAGGGATTGACCACGGCAATCCAGTAGATCGCCTGCGCGCCGGCCTCGCGCAGCTTCCACAGCGGGTAAAGCGCCGAGGACAGGAAGAACATCGGGAAGATGACAAAGTTCATCATCCCCGCGAAATTCTCGATCTGGCGGGTGTAGACCGACACGACAAGACCGATCGCCCCCAGCATGAGGCCCGCGGCGATGAGGGCCGGGACGACAAGCGCGAGGGTCGCCAAGGGAAGACGGATGCCGAAAAGCGCCGCTACGGCCAGGAAGGCCGCGGATTGCACGAGGCACAGGACGGTGGCGGCCAGGATCTTCGCGAAAAGCAGATAGGGCCGGGGCAAGGGCGTCACCAGCATCACCCGCATCACCCCGCTTTCGCGGTCATAGACCAGCGACAGCGCCGATTGCATGGCCTGGAACAGGACGATCATCCCCAGCAGGCCGGGCAGGATGTATTCCTGATAGGGCGTGTAGGTCCGATAGGGCGGGATGATCGAGATGCCCAGAAGGTCGTGCAGGCCCGATGCGAAGACGATCAGCCAGAGCGAGGGCCGCACCAGCGCGGAGAAAAGCCGTTCGCGCTGGCGGAGGAACTTCATCAGCTCTCGCTCGGTCACCACCCAGAGCCCAAGCGCAAGGGTCCGTCCCGTCAGTTGCACACGAATTCCGCCTCATCCGCGCCCAGCGTGTCCAGCGTGGTCGTCTGGTGGGTGAACCCCTGAATCGGAGCGATCGCGATCACCGCTTCGGTCGTTGCCAGAAGGATGGGCTGGCGCAACTGCCCGTCCCACGGGCGGTAGTTGAGCGTCACGCCCTTCGATCCGTCCAGCTTAAGCCGATGCGAGGTGACGTAGTCCCGCAGCTTGGCCGGATCCGCACCCGGCGTCTTCATCGCGGCGGTGATCAGCGACTTGACCGCGATCCAGACGTTCCAGTCGGCGGGCTGGATCTTGCGCCCGGTCAGCTTGTCGAAACGCGAGGAGACCTGCGTGGCTCCGTCGCGTTCCAGCGCCCAGTGCCAGGCTTGCGAGGTCAAGCCGACCGAGCCGATCACCGGACGCGGCAACTGCGTGGCGTAGGGCACGTAGCGGGCGAATTCGCCCCGGGTGTCAGCCACGAAGACCACGTCATAATTGCGCTCCGCGGTAAGGAGCCGGACGTTGTTGCCCTCGCGGTTCCCGGGATCGGCGGCAAGGGTAAAGGGCTTGCGGTCGACCACGGTCAGCCGCAGCCTTTCCGCCGAGGCGGTGAAGGCATCCGCGAAGTCGCTGTCCTCCGGGCTGTCGCCTTGCAGGATCAGGACATTGTCCCAGCCCATCGCACGCAGATACTGCGCGAATGCATCGGTCTCCTGCCGCCGCGAGGGGCCGGAGTGGACCATGTTCGCATGGCAGGCACTGCGCAGGCTGTCCTCGGGCGCGGTCGCGTTGACCATGAGCACCGGCTGGTCCTTCAGCGCCACGGCCACGGCCGCGACCGCCGCGCCCGGCAGGTCTAGCACCAGATAGGCCGTGCCATCGGCCACCATCTTCTGCGCGGTGGTCACCACGTCAGTCTCGGCCACCGCCTGGGCGTCCAGCGTCACCGTCAGCCCGACCGCATCCGTGGTGAACTGCAGGTCGGTGATCGCCATCCGCGCCGCATCGGCCGTAACGACCGGCGGCGGGGTGATCAGCCGGGCATAGCCCCAGTCCTGCACATAGCGCGGGTCCTCTGCCAGGCTCAGATGGCCGATCTTCAGATCGTCGCCCAATGCCGGAGTGGCAAGGGCGAGCAGGATCAGGGCCCAACGCATTTCAGTCATCCACCCGGATCGAATGCGGCGTGCGCCCCACCGGAAGCGACTGCACCGGCACCATCGAGACCATGTCGACCACGGTGATGTCGTCGGACAGGCCGTTTGCCACATAGGCGGTCTTTTCGTCTGCCGTCAGCGCCACATCCCAGGCGCGGCTGCCGACCAGCACATATTGCAGGACATCAAAGGTCCTGGCATCGACGATCGCCACATGGTTGGCCCGACCAAGCGTCACGATGACCTTGGACCCGTCCCTGGTGACGGCCATGCCGACCGGAGTGACATCCTCGGGGCGGAAGCCGGGGGGGACGAAGCTGAGGACCGTCTTGATCTCAAGGGTCGCGACATCGATGACATGGACCTCGGAGGACAGTTCGTCGCTGACCCAGAGATCCGCCCCGTCTGGCGTCACGACAAAGCGGCGCGGTCTGGTGCCGACGATGATGTTCTTGATCACGGCGGCCTTGGCCCGGTCGACGACATGGACCATGTCGGCAACTTCCGACGTGACGAAGATGTACTGGCCATCGACCGAGTTGATCACGCCCTCGGGTTCGGCCCCGGTCGCGATGCGTTCGACCACGGTCTTGGTGGCGACATCGATGATCTCCATCGTCGAGTCTTCCTCGTTCGAAACGAAGATCTGGCTTTCGTCGGGCGAGAAGGCAAAGACCTCGGGGCTGGGACCGGTGGGGATGGAATCGATGACTTCCAGCGTTGCCACGTCGATCACGTCGATGGCGTCATCATCGCCGCAGGCGACATAGAGCAGGGTGCGGTCCTTGTTGAACTGCATGTCGCGTGGCCGGCGCGAGGTTTCGATGCGGGTGTTCACGCTGAGGTCGGGATTCAGCACGACCACCTCGTTGCCACGCTCGAGGCTGACGAAGATCAGGCCGGTGTCCTTGGCCAAGGCGGCGCCGCCCGCCCAAGCAAGGGCCGCCGCCAGACAGAGGGTCGGAATGATGCGCATGGCCGGCCCCCTCAGTTCACCACGAAGGCGCCGATCATGCCCTGCCGCTGATAGCCGTTGACATAGAAGTCGTAGCGACCCGGCCGGATCGGAACGAAGGTCAGCTCGAAGGTCCCGGCGGCGTCGAATTCCAGGCTGTAGATATCGGCCGCCTTGACCTCGAGATCGTTGACCACCACCTGGTTGACCCAGACGTTCCGGAACAGCTCGGGCGCCATCCAGGCGAATTCCTCCTGTCCGTCCGACGAGATGTTGAGGCGGTAGTATTTGCCGGTTTCCAGCTGGTATTCGGACTGGCTCATCTTCAGATCGCCGGTCAGCATCAGTTCGGGCAGGTCCACGGGTTTGGACGCCAGGTTGCCTTCGGCCAGAGTTGGCGCTGCGGCCATGACCATCGCCACCGCCGCGACGGCACGACGCACTCCGGCGGCCTTGCTGAACTTTTTCATCCCGGTTCCTCCCGAATTTCTGAATTCCGCCAACGAACTTCGGGTCCGGCGTGACGTTCGGTCAACTCATGCTTTGCAATGCTAAGAATAGGTTTTACCAATAGGCGGCACCGCCCCCGGAACCGATGGCGCTTGCGCGAGTTGCCCGTTTGCCGGGGATCGGGACCGGAAATGTTCAACATTGGGAACGCGAATATCCCTTCGTGATAGCCAGAACGGGATTGTCGGCGGGAACGCGCCCCGACAGATTTGAACCTGCTAGGGAGAGGTATGATGCGTGGCTGGATCAGAGGCCTGGGCCTCACGGCGGTAATGTCGGGGGTCTGGATGGGGCTTTCCGCCTTTAGCCCACCGGCAAAAGAGGTCGATCTGGCCCTGCAGGAAGGCGGGACAGCGTCGTGGGAAATCGCCGCGATGCAAGAGTTGAAGCTGGATTCCCGGAACGAGATCAAGCTCAAGATCCGCAACGTGGCCGACAGCAAGGCCGGACAGGTGGCGCTACAGGCGGGCAAGGTGGATGTGATCCTGTCGGATTTCATCTGGGCCTCGCTGCAACGGGACCAGGGCGCGGATTTCACCATCGTGCCACATTCGCTGGCCGTGGGCGGGCTGATGGTCCTGCCCGATAGCAAGGTGAAATCGGTCGCCGACCTCAAGGGAGCCACGCTGGCCGTCGCCGGTGGGCCGGTCGACAAGAGCTATCTCATGCTGCAGGCCTATTACAACGCGCAGACCGGCGGGGACCTGACGCAGGATGCCTCGACCACCTTCGGTGCGCCGCCACTGGTGAACGAACAACTGCTGGGCGGGCAGGCCGATGCCAGCCTGAACTTCTGGCATTTCAACGCGCGCGCTGCCGTCGCCGGGGCCACGGAGCTGATCTCGGTGCAGGAAATCATGCAGGAGCTTGGCGTGTCGAAGACGCCGCCGCTTCTGGGCTGGGTCTTCTCCGAGGCCTATGCAGCCAAGGAGCCCGAGGCGATTCAGCGCTTCCTTGACGCCTCGTTCCAGACCAAGGCAGCACTGATGACCGATGACGCCTTGTGGGAAAAGATCCGTCCGGCGATGAACGTCGACGATGACGCGCTGTTCCTGGCGCTGCGCGATGCCTACCGGGCCGGGATCGTCGAAGGTTACTCGGATGCGGACATCCAGGCAGCGATCGAAGCCTATGCGGTGATGGCGAAGTTCGGGGGCGCCGATCTTACGGGCGGCAGCGACGGTCTGGCCGATGGCACCTTCTGGTCCGGCTACCGCAAGTGAGGTGAAGGGTGGATGGGCTGTGATGCGACCCGCCCGCTTGGGGATCGAGGTCTGGCTTGGCGGTCTGTCCGTGCTGATGTTGCTTGCCGTCTGGCAGGGCATCGCGATGGTTCTGGACTCGCGCTTCCTGCCCTCGCCGGTGGTGGTGGCGGGACATATCCTGTTCCTGACGCAAAAGGCCCATCTGCTCCCGGACTTCGGGGTGACTCTCGCCCGGGCTGCCTGCGGCTTTGCCATAGCGATGGTTCTGGGCACGGCAGCCGGGATTGCGCTGGGGCGGTCGCGGCTGGTGGACCGGCTGTTCCTGAACTGGGTGGTGGTGGGCATGAACCTGCCCGCCATCGTCATCGCCATCCTGTGCTACATCTGGCTGGGGCTGACCGATACGGCGCTGGTGCTGGCGGTGGTGCTGAACAAGACGCCCCTTGTCATTACCCAGATCCGGCAGGGGGTCCTCTCCTTCGACCCGGCCTACGACGAATTCGCCGCCGCCTATCGCCTGTCGCGCCGCGACCGGTTCTGGAACATCCAGGTCCCGCAGCTGGTGCCGTATCTTCTGACCGCCGGCCGCACCGGGCTGTCGCTGGTCTGGAAAATCGTGCTGGTCTTCGAGGTGATCGGCTCGGATTCCGGGGTGGGTTTCCGCGTCTCGCTCTTCTTCCAGTTCTTCGACCTGAAGGGCATCCTTGCCTATACGACCGTCTTCGTCTGCATCGTCATGGCCCTGGAGCATCTGTTCATCGGCCCCCTGGAAAGGAGGCTCCTGGCATGGCGCGCGGACCGGGGATAGAGCTAGGTATTGACCTTCTGCGCTTTGGCACGCGGGTCTTGTTCCAGGACTTTCGGCTGCAGGTCGCTCCGGGAGAGACCCTCGCGCTCATCGGCCCGTCGGGGGTGGGGAAAAGCACGCTGATCCGCATCCTGGCCGGAGTCGAGCGTGGCTTCGACGGCCAAGCCCTGATCGACGGCCAGCCCGCCGCACTGGCTCCCCGGCCCGGTCTCGTTTTCCAGGACGCGCGCCTGCTGCCCTGGGCCACTTGTGCCGAGAACCTGGCCCTTGTCAGCCCCGAGGCCAGCCCCGCCACGATCGCAGAGGCGATGGCGGCTGTCGGGCTGGTCGGGGTGGAGGAAGATTGGCCGCGCCAGCTCTCCGGCGGGATGCAGCGGCGGCTGGGGCTTGCGCGGGCACTTCTGGTCAACCCGCAGCTCCTGCTGCTGGACGAGCCCTTCGTCTCGCTGGACCGCGCAGTCGTGCGGGAGTTACAGGCTCTCGTGGTCGGGCTGGTCGCGCGCAGCCGGGCAACGGCGGTTCTGGTCAGCCACGACCCCGGCGATGCTGCGCGGCTGGCGCATCGGGTGGTGCTGCTGGCCGGCCGTCCGGTCCGCATCGTCGCCGATCTGGCGCTGGACGGCGCCCCGGAGCAGCGCAGCCGGGACATGGTCCTGGCCTTGGAAAGCAGGATTGAAACCAGCATGTTGGAAGCAGTGCCATGAATGGAACAGCCCCGCCCCCGGCGCTGCATCTTGCACAGGTCAGCAAGAGTTACGGCGGGAACCCCGCGTTGCGGGACATCAGCCTTGACGTGCAGCCCGGAGAGTTCGTTGGCCTGCTCGGGCCGAATGGCGCGGGCAAATCCACCCTGTTCCAGGTCTGCACCGGACTTTTTGCGCCGGATGGGGGCAAGGTGCAGCTGTTCGGGCTGGAATACGGCAAAAGCTCATCCTTGATCCTGAGCCAGCTTGGCATCGTGTTCCAGACCCGGTCGCTGGATGCCGATATCACGGTGCGGGCGAATCTTCGGTTTTTCGGCGGGCTGTTCGGCCTGTTCGGGCGCGGGTTGAAAGAGCGGGTGATTGCTGTCGCGAGGATGATGGAGATCGAGCCGCTATTGGACAAGCCGGTGCGCAGCCTGTCGGGCGGCAACCAGCGCCGGGCCGAGATCGCGCGGGCGCTGCTGCCCCAGCCCAAGGTGCTGCTGCTGGATGAACCGACGACGGGCCTTGACGCCACCGCGCGGCGCAATCTGGTGGCCCATGTCCGGGGGATCGTGGCCACGACCGGGCTTGCGGTCCTGTGGGCGACGCATCTGGTCGACGAGGTCGCCCATGCCGACCGCATCGCGCTTCTGGTCCGGGGGGAGGTGAAGGCCGTGCTCCCACCCGCCGACCTGATCGCGCTGACCGGAGCCTCGGACCTGACTGGCGCCTATTTCGACATGACGGACACGAAACCGACCTAGGTCTCAGGGCGGCTTGGCGGGGGTGACGGGCGCCGCTTCCGTGGTGAAGATCAGCATCCCCGGCTCGAAGTTCAGGATCCTCTCGCCCAGCGCCGAGGATCCCCCTGGCCTGCCTTCCGTGAGTTCGGCGGCAATTTCTTCGGCCAGGGATTCGGATGTCGCTTCCGGCAGGGCCGTCCTTGCATCAACCGTGCCCTGGATCGCTTCCCCCTTGGCGATCATCCCCATCGCCTCGTTCACCTTCACCTTCAGGGGCTCGGAATAGGGCAGCTGATAGGCGCGTGGCAGGCCCACGGGATAATTGTCGTCGTCGAGGGTCTGGAGCCAGAGGAAGACGTGGCCCTTCTCGCCCTGCCGGGGGTTGGGCTCGATCACCTGGGCCCAGAGCATCCGAAAGCTGTCGGGCAGATCGCCATCCGAGGGCAGACCGCGAAGTTCGCCAACGCCGATGAAGGTCAGGGGGATCAGGGCCACGGTGGACAGGGTCGCAAGGCCCTTGAAGACCCAGTGCAGGCGCGACATCAGGAGCAGGTAGGCCAGCAGCGAAGCCACCAGCGCATAGGCGGCCGTCAGGGTCAGGATGGTATGGGTCACGGCGCCACCGCCTGCCCCGTCGAGGCGTCGATCTGACCCGGCACAGCGGCCGATCCACCCCTTCCGCCCTTGCCACCGGCCGAGCGGGTCAGTTCCACCAGGCTTTTCGGCGCGCGGCCGATGTTGATGACATCCTGCCCCTTCAGCGTGAAACGCACCGCAGTCTGTTCATCCCCCGCCCCCTTCAACTCCAGCGTCTCGTAGAAGACCACCGTCACCGTCGGGTTCAGCTTCTCGACCTTCACCTTCACCGGCAGTGGCGCGGTCCCGTTGGCGATGTAATGCACCACGTTGACGACATATTCGCCGTCCTCCATTCCCCGGAACGAGACGATCTCCTGGTTAAGCGGATTGGTGATCTCTTCATCGCCCACCAGGATCACGTCCTTGAACATGCCCCGGTCGTCGCGGTCGAGGTGCATGAGCCCGCCTTCGCGCTGGTTGTACCAAACCACATTGCCGGCCGGATCCTGAACATAGGTGTCCACGTCATCGGGGTTGTTGTCCGGCCAGGTGACGGTGATCAGCATCTCGGCCTTCGGGTCAACCTTGCCGCTGTCGGCCGGCTTGTTGATCATCGCGAAAGAGATGAAGAACATGAAGGTGATGGCCTTCAACGAGTTGAACAGCAGGGACGAGAAAATCTCGAACTCCGGCTCCTGCTCCTCCTCAAACATCGCGCTCCCCTCGGGCCAGCAACGGCAGGAGCGAGACCTCGGTGAAGCTGACCGCCGTCTGGCTGATGTCAGTCACCAGCGCATCGGCGATGTTGTATTCCAGACGCAGAAGGATGCCGCCGATCAGCCCGGCGATCGTGGTCAGCAGCGACACGGCCATGCCCGCGATCATGTCCTGCAAGGCGCCGCGCAGGGTGTCGACGTCAAAGTTCGACAGCTCCCCCATCGAATTCAGCATCATCACGAAGCCGACCATCGTGCCGAGCATTCCCAGCTTGTACAGCAGATCGGTGCCGTAGGTGCCGATCCTCGTGCGGCGGCGGAAGCTGGCGCCAAGGCTCATCATCAGCAGATGGGCATTGCCCTCGACCTCGGACGGATGCTCGCGTGAGCGGATCACATCGGCCACGTAATTGTCGATGAGCCCACCACCGCGCGGCAAGTTAGGGACCCGGGTGGCCGCAGCCAGCATCGCCTTGACCTGCAGCGCCCGTCGGTATTCGCGGGAAAGCTCGACCAGGATCCACAGGCAATGGGCGGAAAAGCCGACATAGAGGACGGCGATCAGGACAGTGATCCGGGATTCGTCCGCGGCAAACAGATAGGTCAGCAGGCCATAATCATAGCTGACGACCGCCCCCATGGCGATCAGCGCCATCAAGAGCACCCATTTCAGCACCGCATCATAGGCGCCATCGCGGCCGGGGGTCAGGATTGCATCGGCAATTTGCGCCATCATCTGTCCTATCTGTAGCCCGCCGGGTTGTCGCGGCGGCGGAACACCCAGGGCTCTTCAAACTCCACGCCGGGTTGCCAGAGCCCGACCCCGGCGCCGATCGCCTCGGCCATCTGGCCGACGTAGGTGTCGGACTCCTCTTCAAAGGCGAGGGCCAGGCCAGACCGGACCATTTCGGCATTCAGGTCGGCGCCGCCGCTTTCGCAGATGGCAAAGCGGCGACCGAAGGGGTCTGGGTCGCCCTGGAACCTGCAGAGGACCTCGCCCCTGCCGGCAAGGAGTTGCAGCTTGCGGAAGGCGACGTCGTGGCAGTTCCACGGCTCCCCGTTCAACCGGCAGCTCTGGTTCTTGTCCGGCGCGTCGACACCCCAGAGCAGCACGCGCTTCTGGCCAAAGGTCAGGATGTCGGCGTCAAGCACTTCGGCAATGCCGCGGATCTCGGTCGCTGCGTCCTGAGCCTGCGCCTCGGCGGCCAGAACGGCGGCCATTGAAAACGCCAATGACCAGAATTTGCGCAACCGGGGGGCACGGCCTGTATCATTGGACATCAAGAGACTCTTTCGCAACCGGGAGAAAGCAGGAATGCGCATCGTGCTGGCCGCGGCCCTGGCCCTGATGACGGGCCCCGTCCTTGCGGATCAGGTGGCCGATCTGATCGCCGGAACGATCCGGGAATGTCGCGGCTGCGACCTGCAAGGCGCGAACTTCAAGAAGGCCGATCTGAGCGGGGTGGATCTGACGGGGGCGAATCTCACCAAGGCCACCTTCCACCGCGCACGGCTGAAGGGAGCGGTCCTGACCGGGGTGACGGCGGTGGACGCCAATTTCAATCTCGCCGACCTGACCCAGGCCCAGATGGCGGGCGGCGATTTCTCGCGCGGGCTGTTCTACGGCGCGCAGATGTCCGGTGCGGACCTTGCGGCCGCCGATCTGAGCGAGGCGCGGCTGCAGACCGCGCGGCTCACCTCGGCCAGGTTGCCGGGCGCTGTGCTGGATCGGGCGGTGATGCGGGATGCGGTCGCCAACAGCGCCGATTTCAGCAATGCCTCGATCCGGCAGACCAATCTGGCCGGGGCGCATCTTGGCCGCAGCCTGTTCGACGGGGCCACGATCAGCCATGCCGGCCTCGTCAAGGCCAAGGCCGGCAGCGCGAGCTTTGTCGGCTCGAGGATACTGTTCACCGACTTCTACAAAGCCGATCTGCGCCGCGCCAAGGTCGCCGGCGCCACCCTGACCGGCAATCGCTTCACCACCGCAGCAGTTGCGGGCGTCGAATTCGACAAGGCCAGCATGACCGGCAACTTCATGGCGGACGGCCGGCTGCAAGAGTGACCTCATGGCCCGACCACCGGATCATAGGGAACCAGCACCTCGTCATATCGGGTCTTGCTTTCGAAATAGCCCTTGTTGACCGCCTGCGTTTCCAGGTTCAGCGCGCGCTGGCCCTTCTTGCGCAGGTAGCTGGCCTCGATGGCGATGCGGGTGCCCCCGTCCGGTGACTGCCCGATGCAGATTTCGTGGATGAACTGGTTGCCGACCGGCTGCTCGCCTTCCTTCATGGCGATATCCGCGCAATCAAGCGACCAGCTACCGTAACGCGCCTTGAAATTGCGGATGAGGGTGACGGCGGTGCGGCGGTCGTTGATCGCGATCCGGTCGTCCGTCACGATGCGGCGCCCCCGGACGATGCCCGCTTCATCGATCAGCACCGACACGATCACCGGATGCGCGAAGACCGAGGTGCCGCCCTGCAGGAACTTGTAGCCGACCTCAAGCGCCATCGCGATATAGTCCTGTTCGTCGTCATAGTTGAACGTGACCTCGCGAAGGCCAGAGGGTTCGGGCGGACAGGTCTCGAAGTCCGCGAAGGAGGCGAGCATCTGTCCCGGCGGGCCACCGTTGGTGCCACAGGCAATCTCACCGACAACGCCATCCGATATCTGCGCGACAGGCTGGCCAAGCTGGACATCCCAGATGGAAAACACCGGTTCGATCTGCACCTGGCCCAGCGCGGAGTGCCCCGCAAGGCTCAGGCAGATGAGGGCAGGAAAGGTTTTGCTGCGCACGGCTCACTTCAGGTTACTGCAGGCCTTGGCGGCCGGGTTGTCGAAGAATTCTGCACAGTCCTCACGCGTCGGCTTGCCTTGGCCGATCACGCGGGCCTGCAGGTAGGCGACGAGACTGGCGAGATCAGCCTCGCCGAAGGTCTTGCCGCGCACGGGCTTTCCCGCATCGTCGAAATCGGCCATCACCAGCCCGTAGCAGCGGTCGTCACGATACGCGGCCCGGTCGTGATAGGGCATCGCGGTGCCCGGACGTCCGCATCGGATCACCTCGGTCAGTGACGCCTCGTCCAGTGCGGTTTCCCGCAGATCGGGTCCGGTGGGAGCGCGCAGATCGACACCCGCCTTTCCGTCGGCGGCCCAGCCATGGCAGCTCACGCAGTTCCCCAAGGTCCGATAGACGATCTTCCCCCGTTCAGGATCACCCGGCGCCGCGCCTGTCTCCTGAGCAGGAGCCATGGGTGCGGCCAGAAGCGACAGCGCAAGCGACACGGCCGGGGCGCGGGTCATTGGCATGTCGGGTCCTCTGGTTCGGCTCGTGCCAAAAGCTGGAAATGCCGGGCAACCGAAGCTGCCCGGCAAGGGTGATGCGACGATCACTCGACCGCGAAGACCCAGATCATGTTGGCCGGCTGGATCATCTCCAGCTCCGCATGACCCATGGCGTTGCTTGGCCCGACGTTGCCCCCGGCGATGGCGATATACTGCTTGCCATCGACCGAATAGGTCATCGGCGGGGCACGGAAGCCGGTGCCGACGTTGATCGACCAAAGCTGGTCCAGCGACTTGGCGTCATAGGCGCCCAGCGTGCCGTCCAGCGCCCCCGTCCAGATCAGGTCCGGCGTCACCAGAACGCCGCTGTTGTTCGGATAGGGGGTTTCCGCCTTCGACACCTGCGTGCCGGTCGTCACGTCGATCGCCGTGATCGAGCCGGTCATCGCGTCCGAGTTGGAGTAGGTCCCGCCGAGGAAGATCGAACCGGGGACGACGTCCTCGACCGCGACTTCCTTGGTGGCGATCTCCGAGCAACCCTCCATGCCGGCGCCATAGGCCACGCCGGTGGCGGGGTTGTAGGCCGTCGGATAGAAGTTCACCCCACCGCGAATGTCCGGGCAGCTGGTCGCCGTGGCACCGTCGCGGTTGATCACGCCCAGGGCATAGGTCTGCAGCGATTTCGAGGGGTCATACTCCAGCGGCATGCCGGTCTTGGGATCAAGCCCCTTGGTCCAGTTCAGCTCGCTGACATACTGCGCCGACTGGATATAGGCGCCATTGGTCCGGTCCAGGGTGTAGAACAGCCCGTTCCGTCCAAAGTGCGACAGGACCTTGCGGTCTTCGCCATTGATCTTGGCATCCATCAGGAGCTGAACGCCGACCTCATCATAGTCCATGTAGTCGCCGGGCGTGTACTGGAAGTGCCACTTCAGCTCGCCAGTATCCATGTCCAGCGCGATGGACGAATTGGTGTAGAGATTGTCGCCCGGTCGGAACTCGGGGTCGAACATCGGGACCGGGTTCCCCGTGCCCCAGATCGTGGTGTTCGAGTCCGGGTCATAGGCGCCCGTTACCCAAAGCGCGCCGCCGCCGGTCTTCCAGCAGTCGGGATTGCCGGCCTCGTCACATTTCCAGGTTTCCGAACCCGGCTGGCCCGGCTCCGGCACCGTGTAGAAGCGCCAGACCTCCTCACCCGTCTCGACGTTCAGCGCGGCAAGCCAGCCGCGCGTCGCCCAGTCGCCATAGGACTGGCCAACCAGAACCTTGTCCCCCACGACCAGCGGCGCGCCGGTGAAGCCTTCGCCCGGCTCGGTGCCGACCTGCTGCTCCCAGACGATATCCCCGGTCTCGCTGTCACAGGCCACGACCCGGCCATCGTTCAGCGCGGTGATCACGTTGTTGCCCGCCAGCGCCAGGCCGCGATGCGCCAGCAGGATGCCGCGGCTCGGGTCCTTGTCGATCCCGGTATCGCAGACCCAGAGCATCTTGCCCTGCTTGCCCGAGGAGACGTCGACCTTGTACGGCGTGCCCCAAGGATCGCTGACATACATGAAGCCGTTGTCGACCAGCGGCGTGCCTTCCATGTAGCCAAGGCCAAAGCCCGACGGCTCCAGCCCGCCAAGCGGCACGGCGAAGGCGAGTTTGAGACCGGCCACATTGCCGGCATTGATCTGGTTCAGCGGCGAAAAGCGATTGGAATCATAGGTCTTGTGGACCATGAGCCAGTTGCCGGCCTCGGCTTCGGAACCGGCGGCCAAAAGCCGGTCCGGCGTCACTTCCGCCATGGTGGCGGTACCGGCCATCGCCAGCGACATGGCGCAGGATCCGGCGAGGAGTCTCGTCATTTTCATCAGTGTCCCTCCCAAAGGAAACGGATGGGGCGCATCCGTTCGCGGGCATGTTTGCACCTTCGGGATTTGGATTTTCCTATACACATCATTGACCCACCGCGACGGCGCACTATGCGCAATGGCCCGTCAGCCGACGGCAAGGCAAAGCGCGGCCCGGGCATCCCCCGGACCGCGCCAATCATTTCCCTTTTCAGATCGTGCTATGCCTTTGGCCCACGGACGAAAATCCAGCGGATCAGGGCAAGGAAGAACAGCACTCCCCCCGCGGCAAGGGCCAGCCAGTAACCGATCAGCAATTCCGAGACCATGTTGATCCTGGTGCCTGTCATCGCGTTCCTGATCGTGGATTTCCCGATGAAGTTGGTGTCGGCCCATCCGGCTTTCAATTCGCCGACGCCATAGGCAATTCCGACGGCGGCCATATAGGAAAAGCCGACAATCCCGATCATCAGCGTCGCAAGGGAAATCTTGAACCGTCCGAGCGATATCTTCCTTTCCACGAAAAGGCTGGCAGCGAGTGCCAACATGCACAGGGTGAGATAGGTCCACATGAAGGGACCGAAGAACCACGGCATGGAATAAAGCGATTTGTCGGTATTGGCCCGGACCTGGGCAACCGCCTCGACCCCCCATGGCCGCAGGACAAGGTGGTCCTTGCCCGGAATGACGCTGACTTTCGCGGTCCACCACGGCGCGAACCAGGAATAAAGCATGAATGCGGCACCCGCGATCACGAGGATACGGAAGATCCAGACCCCGGTATTTCCGCGACTCCTTTGCACTGCAACACTTTCGGCCATGACTCCCTCCATGCAGGCCCGCCAAAGGCGGCCTTCCGCTATCTTCATGTTTTTATTGGCATTACCGAGCGCCTCTCGGCAGATAGATAGTAACAACGTGATTTTTGCGCGGTCAAGCCAACCCCGGGCCGGCAAGCAAGGGTCAAGGGTCAGGCAAATCCAGCGCCCGGTGGACACGCGCAGTCGGCCAGGCGGATGGATCGGCGCAGGCGGTCGGTGCGCGGTGCCTTCCCTAACCCACTGATTCATATCAGAATAGCCGCCCGCTTCCCGTAAATGAACGTGACGGAAGATGCTGTTTCTTCACGGCTATTTCCATCAGATCATGCCTCCGTTGTGGCCGCGGCAGGTGGACCATGCGGAAACAAATCTGGAATATTGGAAAATCGAATGGCTGGACGGAGGAAGCCCTGCGCCCAAGGTACCGCACGGTAAGTGGCGATCCCGCGATCAGGGTAATGGCATCCAAGGGCCCCGAAGTTTGAAACCGGGGACGGTCCCGTTTCAAAGCCTCCGCCCCAAACTCTGACTCAAGCGACGCGCAATCTGGATTGCAGATCCGACAAGGGCCGGATTACCTGTGCCTGCATCGCGGGCCCGTAATCCTCGCGACAATAATCGACAATCCGGTTGAAGATCCGGGCATAGGTCGGATGCGACAGGAAATGCTTTCGCATTGCCAGGACGATATGGCGCTCAAACCCTTCCACCTTGAAGAGTTTTACATTGTCCAGCACGTTCCGGCTGAGGTTCGGCACCAGCGAGCGGGCGATATGGCAGGTTGCAAGACCATCGGCCACGAATTCGATCGACGCGGCAAAGGTCGGAGCCCGGAAGGATGGCGCAGCCTGCGGCATGTGCAGACGGTACCATTCGCTGGACGCCGTGCGCGTGGGCACCAGTGGATCGATGTCGACAAAATGGCGCAGCAGCGGATGCAGGGGCTCGTCCCGGCGGTCCGGGTCCAGCGCCTTGCGCAGCTCCTCGTCCGGGACGGCGGCCGGCACCGCCCAGATGATCGTGTCAAGGAAGAGATCGGCCACCACGAACGAACTGGAGTCCTCCGCCAGCGCCTCCAGCGCGAAGACCCCGAAATTGATCCGGTGCATGCGCAGCTGCTCGACCAGGAGGCTGGAGTTCAGGTCATAGGTCAGTTCGAAACGGTGGAAACTGGCCTCCTCCTGGGCGATCCGGGCGACGGCGGTCAGGAACTTGCCACGCAGCGCGGGGGTGATCCCTAGCTTCAGCACCAGATTGGACGTCCGAAAGCTCTGGTCATGCTCCTGCACGATCGCCTGGACCCGCTCGGTTAGCTCTTGCGCGGCGCGATACCAGTAATCGCCCGCCGGGGTCAGTGAGACCGAGCTCGCCCGATTGCGGTTGATCAGCTGCACGCCAAGGCTTTCTTCCAGCTTGGCCAGTTGCTGGCTGATCGAAGGCTGCGAAAGACCGATCCGGTGGCTCGCCTTGGTGATCGACCCCGAAACCACGACGGCCCGAAAGATCTCCAGCTGGCGGAAGGTGAAATCCATGATGGCGCTGCCCTGCATTTCTTCCGTCAGCATACCCGAACGGCATGACATGCGAAGATTGCAGTACATCGCTATCCCGAATTTCCATTATTGGGAATACCAATGGATGCCGCTGTCCGCCGAGTGAGCGCCGCGACAGAGGAATGGCCGGAGCCTCAGTTCCGTCTGAGGGCCACGACCTCGTTCGCGGGAGAAACCGGAACGAGGATCAGACCGTTGGTCGGGTCGACCTCCAGGTCTGCGGCACCCTGCCCCACAGTGGCGACCAGGCTAGCGGTTCCGCCCGGTTGCAGCTGCAGAACCGTCCCCGCCATGAAATCCGTCAGGAGAAGGCCGCCCTCGCCGTCGGATTCGACCCCGTCCAGAACTCCGACCGGGCCCTCGGCCCCATAGGCGGTGATCGCCTTGGTCACGAGATCGACCCGCATCACCGGGCCGGGCGTGATGTTCTCGAACCCGCCGGAAAGATCCCCCAGTTCCGCCACCAGAAGCGTGTCACCTTCGACCAGAAGGCCATTGGCCCCGCTCAGAAGCGGGTCCTGCACAAGCAGGCTGACCACACCGTTTTCCAGCACATGGACAGCGGCGCCCAGCGTGTCGGAGACATAGATCCGGCCATCCGGCCCCGCTGCCACATCGTTGAGCAGCTGCGCCCCCTCGACCCTGTGGCGGGCGGTGATCTCTCCCGACACGGTGTCGATCTCGACCAGCTGGTCGAGGTCGACGATGACGAGCTTGCCTCCGGCAAAGTCGATGCCCTTCGGGCCGTCCAGCCCGGTCACCCAGTCCAGCCGCTCGATGCTGCCATCTGCCGTGATGATCGAGATGAACCCGTCGCCGTCCCGGGCCATCGGGTCCGCGCCGTAGTTGGAGACATAAAGCCTGCCCGTCGCCGGGTCGCGCCCCACCGACTCGGGCCCGTTAAAGCCGCCCAACCGCCAGACCTCGGTCGCTTCGGCATGGGCGAGGCCCGCGCAGGCAAGCAGGATTCCCGTCAAGGCGGCACAGCGCATGTCATTCCCTCCAGACTGAGCGTCGGAGTCAGGATGACGACATGCCGGGACACCGACCAGTGGGGTCAGGGCAATGCTTAGCTTTGACAAGTCCAATGACCCGTGGCTTGCCGCGCACGTCGTGCACTCCTCGCGGGAAGGCCCGGACGAATGGCACGACGCGCCCAAGGAGGAGCAGGTCAGGTGATCGAGCTTGGGGCGCCACCCTCGAAACGGTTGCCGTGACGATAGTCGCAGGGGGCCTCCTGCATCTGCAGATGCAGGCCGGTGCCGATATAGGGATGGGCGCGGGCGACATCCTCGTCGAACTCGATCCCAAGGCCGGGGGCTTCGGGGGGCAGGATATAGCCGTCTTCCCATCTGATCGAGTTGTGGATCAGCTTCTGGTGGAAGGCGCCGCCGGTCTCGATCGTCTCGGCAATGAGAAGGTTCGGGATCGAGGCGGAGAGATGCACGTTGGCGGCCCATTCCACGGGGCCAGCATAAAGGTGCGGGGCCATCTCGGCATTGAAGATTTCGGCCATGGCGGCGATCTTCTTCGCCTCCCAGATGCCACCCACGCGGCCCAGCGCGGGTTGCAGGATCTTGACGCCCCCGGCGCGGAGCAGGGTGCCGAATTCGGCCTTGGTGGTCAGCCGTTCGCCGGTCGCGAGTGGGACGCGGACGGATCTGGCGACCTCGGCGAATTCCAGCAGGTTGTCCGGCGGGATCGGCTCTTCGTACCAGAGCGGGTTGTAGGGCTCCAACTCGCGCCCCATGCGGATCGCGCCGGGGGTGGTGAACTGTCCGTGAGTGCCGAAAAGAAGGTCGACGCGATCGCCCACGGCCTCGCGGATCGCCTTGCAGAAGGCAACGGAGCGGGTGATGTCGGACATGGCAGGCTCGTGCCCGCCGCGGATCGTGTAGGGGCCGGCGGGGTCGAACTTCACCGCGGTGAAGCCCTGATTCATGAACCGGACCGCGGCCTCGGCGGCGGCGTCGGGGTCGACCCAGAACTCGGCGGATTCCTTTCCCGGCTCGGGGTAGAGATAGGTGTAGCTGCGGATCCGGTCGTTCATCCTGCCGCCCAGAAGGGCGTAGACCGGGCGGTTGCGCGCCTTGCCCAGGATGTCCCAGCAGGCGATCTCCAACCCCGAGAAGGCGCCCATCACGGTCGGGTCGGGGCGTTGGGTGAACCCGGCCGAATAGGCGCGGCGGAACATCAGCTCGATGTTTTCAGGGTTTTCGCCCTGCATGTGACGCTCGAACACGTCCTCGATCACCGCTTGCATCGCCTTGGGACCGACGGTCGAGGCGTAGCATTCGCCGTAGCCGGTGATGCCGGTGTCGGTGGTGAGCTTCGGGAAGATCCAGTAGCGCCCGCCCCAGCCGGGGAACGGGGGAGCCACGATGAAGAGTTCGAGGTCCTTGAGTTTCATCCGTCGCGCCCCCTGGCTGGCGGCGGAGCGGGGGGTTTCACACCCCCCGCGCCCCCCGTGGGATATTTATGCAGAGAAGAAGGTAGAGGGGGATTGATGCGTCTTGTTGCGCGAAAACGACGTTGATGCGTCGCAAACCTGCTATGCTAGGATGGTCTGGCGCAGTTCGGCCAGAAGGTCGGCCAGCCGGTCGGGCATCGACAGGAACGGGGAGTGGCCGGAGGGGAGCGCATGGCGGCAGCCTTCGGGAAGTCGGGCGGCCATCTGGCGCTGGTAGTCCGGGGGGATGGTCTGGTCGGTCTCGCAGACGATGTAGTGCCGCGGGAGGGTTTCGGCCGCCTTGGGCCAGAGCGGGGTCTGCTGCGGCAGGACGGGCTGCGGGCAGAGTTGCGCGGTGGCCCAGGCGGCGCGGTCGGGCGGACAGTCCTGGTAGAAGGCGGCGGGCGCGCGGGCGGGGTCGATGGTGAAGCTCTGCTTGTCCTCGGCCATGCGGATCGCGGGGAGAAGCGGCTGGGACGGCCCGGCGCGGCGCATGTCGGCGAGGCTTTGGCCGGCCTCGGGCAGATAGGCACAGAGGTAGATCAGGCCCTTGAAGCGCCCGGGCTCGACCTCGGCCGCCGCGGTGATGGCGTAGCCGCCAGCGGAATGGCCGACGAGGATGGTCCCGGGCCGGGCGGCGGCGAGGATGGCCCGGGCATAATCGTCAAGGCTGGTGGGGCTGCCGTCGCGGCCGGACAGGTCGATGGCCGTCGCGGGGATGCCGCGGGCGGCAAGCTCGGGCAGGAGACGATCGAAGCACCAGGCGCCGTGGCAGGTGCCGTGGATCAGGAGAAGGTCAGACATGGGCGATCCGGGTCAGGAAGTCGGTCAGGGCCTGGGTGAAGGCGTCGGCATGGGTCAGCATCGACAGATGCGACCCGCCGCGCAGGAGCTGGAAGGTAGAGCCGGCGATCAGGTCCGCCAGCTCACGTTGCAGGTCGGGCGGGGTCTTGCGGTCGTCGGCCCCGGCAAGGACAAGGGTCGGCAAGCGCAGCGTGGCGGTGGTCTGGTAGAAATCCGCCGTGGCGGTGGCGGCGGCAAGGCCCTGCCAGCCTTCGGGCCGGGTCTCGCTGAGCATCGCCCGTAGCGGGCCGAGCGCGGGGGAGGTCCTCCAGCGCGGGCCGAGGAGTGTCGCGCATTCGGCGTCGAGATCGGGCCCTTCGGCGGCGAGGCGGGAGAGGCGCGTTTCCCAGACGGACGGGTTGGCGAAACGCGTGGCGCTGCCGGTCAGGACCAGAGCGCGGACCAGGTCAAGGCGCTTGACCGCCAGGCCCTGCGCAATCAGGCCGCCCTCTCCGGCGCCAAGGACCACGGCATCCTTCAGGCCGAAATGGGTCATCAGGCGCTCGCCGTCGCGGATCAGCGTGCCCATCGCATAGGGCGGCGGGGGCGAGTCCGAAGCGCCATGCCCGCGCAGGTCGAGGCGGAGCGTCCGGGTCGGCAACTGCAGCGCGTCCCAAAGCCGCAGGTCAAGGCCGAGGCCGTGGATCAGCACCAGGGGCGGCGCGTCCGGGGGGCCGGTGAGCGTTGCATTCAGGCGCAGGTCTTCCAACCAGACGAGGGTCACGCGAACCGCTCCAAGGCGCGGGCGAAGGTCGCGGGGGCGACATTGCCGCCAGTGGCGACGGCGATGACCGTGTCGGGGAGGTTCTCGCCGAAGAGCGCGGCGGCAAGGGCGACGGCGCCTCCGGGTTCCAGCACGATCCGCAGATGGGTGAAGGCAAGGGCCATGGCCCGCAGGGCCTCGTCATCGGTGACAACCGCCCCCGGTCCCGCCAGGCGTTGCAGGATGGGGAAGGTCAGTTCACCGGGGCTGGGCGTCAGGATCGCGTCGCAGATCGAGCCGGCGGTGGTCGGGTTCCTCTCGCGTCGGCCAGAGGCAAGGGATCGGGCCATGTCGTCGAAGCCCGCAGGCTCGGCCGTGCGGACCTGAAGGCCGGGCGCGCGCGCTGCAAGGGCCAGCGCGATGCCCGAGGCGAGGCCACCCCCGCCGCAGCAGGTGATGACCGGGGCCCGCGCGATCCCCGCCTCCGCCGCCTGTTCGGCAAGTTCCAGACCGACGGTCCCCTGCCCGGCGATGACCTGGGCATCGTCGAAAGGCTTGATGAGGGTCAGGCCACGGTCGGCGGAAAGGCGGGCACCGATGGCGTCGCGATCCTCGGTCCTGCGGTCATAAAGCACCACCTCGGCCCCATAGGCGCGGGTGTTGCCGATCTTCACCTGCGGTGCGTCGGCGGGCATCAGGATCACGCAGGGCGCGCCGTGCTGTGCGGCTGCATAGGCCACGCCCTGCGCATGGTTGCCCGACGAAAAGGCGATCACCCCGCGCGCCCGGGCCTCGGGGTCAAGCGCCGAGACGGCCGACCAGCCACCGCGTGCCTTGAAGCTGCCAGTGAGTTGCAGGCACTCCGCCTTGACGAAGACCCGCCGCCCGACGGCCTTGTCCAGAAGCGGCGCATTCAGGAGCGGGGTGCGGCGGATATGGCCGGCCATGCGGGCGGCGGCGGCCTCGATCATCGTCAGGTTCATGCCAGCCCCGCCAGAAAGCTGCGGATCAGCGCCACGGCCTCGGGTTCGTCGAGGAAGGGGATATGGGCGCGGTCCGGGACCTCGGCGAAGCCCATGTCGGGGCGGCGGGCGCGCATCTCTGCCACCGTTCCCGGCGTCAGAAGGTCGGAGTTCGCGCCACGGATCAACGCCAGCGGCAGGCCCTGCAGCGCGTCGAACAACGGCCAGAGGTCAACCCGGGGGCCGTCGAAGGCGGCAATAAAGCTGTCGCGCAGGGCGGGATCGTAGGGGATCCGCAGACCCTCGGGCGTTTGGATCGCATGTTTGCGCGCCTCCTCCAGCCAGCGCGACATCGGCACGCCGGCAAAACCGGGAGAGCGGGACAGAAGCTCGGCAAATCCCTGATGCGTCTTGCCCGCGGGGTTGCGTCCGACATAGTCGAAGATGCGGTGAAGGCCCTCCCGAGCGATCTCGGGGCCGACATCGTTCAGGATCAGCCCCATCACCCGGTGCCGCGCCACGGCGCCAAGGACCATGCCAATCAGCCCCCCGCGCGAGGTGCCAAGGATCGCCGCGCGCTCCACCCCCAGGTGGTCCAGCAGGCGCAGCACGTCGCGGCCCTCCTGCTCTATCGTGTAGGTGGAGGCCCCGGTCCAGTCGCTTGCGCCACGGCCGCGATAGTCCATGCGGATCAGCCGCAGGGGCGGCAGGTGCGGAACAAGATAGTCGAAGTCGGCCATGCTTCGCGTCAGGCCCGGCAGGCAGAGGAGCGGCAGCCCCTCCCCCTGATCGCGATAGGCGAGGCGGGCGCCGTCCTCGGCCAGAAAATGCTGTGTCTCGGTCATGGCGCGCAAGGTGGCACGGGGCGCGGGCCTTGGAAAGGGCACCGGCGCTTGTGGCCCCCGGCCTTGCGGATTAAGTGGGAAGGCGAAACGTTGAAGGACGGGCCGATGTCGGACAGCTCGGTGGTCGAGGATCGGCCGAAGTCGAAACGCGTGGGCGCGCTGCGGGGGCTTGCGCCCTTCGTGCGGCCCTATTTCGGGCTGGCCTTTCTGGCGCTGGTTGCGCTGATCCTGACGGCCACGATCAGCCTGATCCTGCCCCTGGCCGTCCGCCGGGTGGTGGACGGGTTCAACGACAGCGACGCGGCGCTTCTGGACCAGTATTTCGGCGCGGCCCTGGTGATCGCGGCGCTGCTCGCCCTGGGGACCGGCCTGCGCTACTACCTTGTCACCCGGCTGGGCGAGCGGGTGGTGGCCGATATCCGCAAGGCGCTGTTCGACCGCGTCCTCGGCATGTCGCCCGCCTTCTTCGAACGCATCCTGACCGGCGAGGTCCTCAGCCGGATCACCACGGACACCACGCTGATCCTGTCGGTCATCGGGTCTTCCGTCTCGGTCGCCCTGCGCAATGTGCTGATCCTGCTGGGCGGGCTGGTGCTGTTGTTCCTCACCTCGGGCAAGCTGACCGGGCTGGTGCTTTTGGTCGTCCCGGCCATCGTGGTGCCGATCATCGTGCTGGGCCGCCGGTTGCGCCGGCTGTCGCGCGAGAACCAGGACTGGATCGCCAATTCTTCGGGCGCGGCTTCCGAGGCGCTGTCCTCGGTCCAGACGGTGCAGGCCTTCACCCATGAGGGCCCGACCCGCGCCGCCTTTGGCCAGGTGACGGAAAAGAGCTTCGACAGCGCCAAGGCCCGCATCCGCACCCGGGCGGTGATGACGGTGATCGTGATCTTCCTCACCTTCGCGGGGATCGTCGGCGTCCTCTGGATCGGCGCGCGCGATGTGCGGGCCGACGTGATGAGCGTGGGCGAGTTGATCCAGTTCGTGATCTATGCGGTGATGGTGGCGGGCGCCGTGGGCGCGCTGTCCGAGATCTGGGGCGAGCTTCAGCGCGCGGCCGGTGCGACCGAGCGGCTGGTCGAGCTTCTGAACACCGACGACACGGTGCAGGACCCGGCCCGTCCGGTGGCCCTGCCCCGCCCTGTGCGCGGCGAGATCGCCTTTGACGACGTGACCTTCCGCTATCCCGCCCGGCCCGAGACGAGCGCGCTAAACGGCATTTCCCTGCATGTCCGCCCCGGTGAGACGGTGGCCCTGGTCGGTCCCTCGGGCGCGGGGAAGACGACGATCCTGCAGCTTCTCATGCGGTTCTACGACCCGCAGTCGGGCCGGATCACGCTGGACGGGGTGGCCCTGCCCCAGATGACGCGGGCCGACTTCCGCCAGCACATCGCGCTGGTGCCGCAGGACCCGGTGATCTTCGCCACCTCGGCGCGCGAAAACATCCGCTTCGGCCGCCCCGGTGCCTCGGATGCCGAGGTCGAGGCAGCGGCAAAGGCGGCGGCGGCGCATGATTTCCTGACGGCGCTACCGCAGGGCTATGACAGCTATCTGGGCGAACGCGGTGTCATGCTCTCGGGCGGGCAGAAGCAGCGGGTGGCCATCGCCCGCGCCATCCTGCGCGACGCGCCGATCCTGCTTCTGGACGAGGCGACGTCGGCGCTGGACGCCGAAAGTGAGCGTCTGGTGCAGGCGGCGGTGGAAAAGCTGGCCGAGGGGCGGACGACCCTGGTCGTGGCGCATCGGCTGGCCACGGTGAAGCGGGCCGACCGGATCGTCGTCTTCGACCAGGGCCGGATCGTGGCGCAGGGCACGCATGACCAGCTGGTCGCAGAGGACGGGCTTTACGCCCGGCTGGCCCGGCTGCAATTCACCGACGGCACGATCTGACGTCGCGTCCCGGCGCGCCTGGTGGGGACAAACCGACTTCACAAATCCGCCTGGCCCCCGCATCCTGACCCGAAGCCCGCGGATACAGCGGGCA
Organism: Alphaproteobacteria bacterium; assembly: GCA_029289325.1. Lineage (GTDB taxonomy): Bacteria > Pseudomonadota > Alphaproteobacteria > Rhodobacterales > Rhodobacteraceae > Tabrizicola. Next base: position 22,936 of record JARFTV010000015.1, on the reverse strand, counting down.
GCACAGGGGAGGAACCATGACCAAATTCGCGTCTCTCGCGGACATCCAGGCCATCGAGGCCGAGAAGCCCTGGGCCGATCGCGGCCAGGCCCGCTCGATCTACGAATACCTCAGCCGCACCAGGGAGGCGCATGGCAGCCGCCCGGCGATCAGCTATCAGCTGCTGTCCGGGCCGCAGACGAAGCGGATCACGCTGACCTGGGCCGAGCTGCACGCGCAGGTAACGCAGGCGGCCAACCTGTTCCGGTCGCTGGGTGTGGGCGAAAAGGATGTGGTGGCCTTCATCCTGCCGAACGCGATGGAGACGGCAGTCACCCTGCTGGGCGGCGCGGTGGCCGGGATCGTGAACCCGATCAACCCGCTTCTGGAGCCGGAAAAGATCAGCGCCATCCTGCGCGAGACCAATGCCAAGGTCGTGGTCACGCTGAAAGCCTTTCCCAAGACCGACCTGGCGCAGAAGGTGTCGGAGGCGGTGCAGTTCGCCCCGAACGTCAAGACCGTGCTGGAGGTGGACCTCGTCCCCTATCTCTCGGGCCTGAAGAAGATCATCGTCCCGCTGATCCGGCCGAAGAACCCGCCGCAGCACACCGCCAACATTAAGGACTTCCGGACCGAGATGGCGCGGATGCCATCCGACAAGCTCACCTTCACCGACAGCCTGAAGGACCGGGTGGCGGCCTATTTCCACACCGGCGGGACCACGGGGATGCCGAAGGTCGCGCAGCACAAGGTCTCGGGCATGGTCTACAATGGCTGGCTTGGGGCGAACCTGCTGTTCAAGCCGACCGATGTGGTCATGTGCCCCCTGCCCCTGTTCCACGTCTTTGCCTGCTATCCGATCCTGATGTCGATGATCGGATCGGGCGCGCATGTGGTCTTCCCGACCCCGCAGGGCTATCGCGGCGAGGGCGTCTTCGACAACTTCTGGAAGCTGATCGAGCGCTACAAGGTGACCTACATGATCACCGTGCCGACCGCCCTGGCCGCGCTGATGCAGCGCCCGGTCAATGCCGACATCTCCAGCCTGAAGAACGCCTTTTCCGGCTCGTCCCCCCTTCCGATCGAGCTTTACAACCGCTTCAAGAAGGAAACCGGGATCGAGATCGTCGAAGGCTACGGCCTGACCGAGGCGACCTGCCTCGTGTCGATCAACCCGCCCGACGGGGTGAAGAAGATCGGCTCGGTCGGCCTGCCCTTCCCCTATACCCATGTCCGCATCCTGACCTCGGAAGGGGCCATCGGCTACCGCGAATGTGCGGTGGACGAGGTGGGCGAGATCTGCATCTCGAACCCCGGCGTCTTCGAGGGCTCGACTTATACCGAGGCCGACAAGAACCGCGAGCTGTTCGCCGAGGGCCGCTTCCTTCGGACTGGCGACCTCGGCCGGATCGACGCGGATGGCTATCTCTTCATCACCGGGCGGGCAAAGGACCTGATCATCCGCGGCGGCCACAACATCGACCCGGCGATCATCGAAGAGGCGCTGATGGGCCATGAGGCCGTCGCCTTCGTCGGCGCCATCGGCCAGCCCGACGCCGTGGCCGGGGAATTGCCCTGTGCCTATGTCGAACTGGTGAAGGGCGCCAGCGCCTCGGTCGAGGATCTGATGACCTATGCCTCCCAGCACATCCACGAACGCGCCGCCCTGCCGAAGTACCTCGAGGTTCTGCCAGAGCTGCCGAAGACCGCCGTGGGCAAGGTGTTCAAGCCCGACCTGCGCCGCCTTGCGATCACCCGCACCTTCGACGCCGCCCTCGCGGAGGCCGGGATCCCCGCCCGAGTCTCTGCAGTGATCGAGGACAAGAAGCGCGGGCTTGTGGCGCAGCTGGACCGTTCGGCCCCAGTCGAGGATGCCGCCGTGCAATCCGTCCTTGGCCGGTTCAGCAACCCGTGGGAATGGGCCGCATAGGGCCCACCCGCCGCGGCGGCGGTGCCATGAAATTGCCAGCAAGATTCGTTTGCCTTCCTCGCAGGCCGGCGCGACAAACGCCGCAGGCATTTGGTTTTCGGGATGTGAACGATGGGTATTCGCATGGGTCTTGCCGCCGCCGTGACGCTGGCGGCTCTCGCGGGGTCGGCTGACGCGCAACAGTCGGAAGTGGTCTTCTCGCACAAGCATTGGCAGGTCGAGATCGTGGGCTGGGAGGACGGCTCGCTTGGCTGCGTCGCACAGGTCTCGGCACCGGGAGAGAGCTTCTCGCTCTGGACCTTCCCGGACGGGTCGGTGCAGCTGCAGTTCTATTCCACCGCCTGGGAGTTCGGCGAGGGCGACACCGCCGACCTCGAGGTGCAGATCGACCGCCGCGCGGCCTGGAACCTGACCGAGGCGGAGCTGTACCAGAACTCGGTCCTGTTCACCCTGCCGGACGATCAGGCCGGCATCAATTTCATCGTCGAGGTGGCACAGGGCAACCGGCTCTATCTGCGCTCATCCGACGGCGCGGACGTGCAGAACTATTCTCTGTCCGGCTCGCGCGCCTCGATCGACGCGCTGATCGAATGTGGCGAGGTGATCACCAGCACGAAGCCGGGCAACCCCTTCAACTAGGGCGCGTCGGTGTCCATCCAGATGGTCACCGGCCCGTCGTTCACCAGACTGACCGCCATGTCGGCGCCAAACCGGCCGGTCGAGACCGGGACGCCTTCCTTTTCAAGGGCTTGTGCAAAGTGAAGGTACAGCCGCTCCCCCTCGGCCGGCGGAGCGGCGGTGGAAAATCCGGGGCGATTGCCGCGCAGGTCGGCCGCAAGCGTGAATTGGCTGACCGCAAGCGCGCTGCCGCCGATGTCGCGGATCGACAGGTTCATCTTGCCCTGATCGTCCTTGAAGACCCGCAGTTTGGCGACCTTGGCCGCGAGCTTCTCCGCCTGCGCCTCGCTGTCCCCGGCCATGGCGCAGACGAGGATCAGGAAGCCCCGTCCCGTCTCACCCACCAGCGCGCCATCGACATGGACCGCGGCGCTGGTGACGCGCTGAAGGACCGCTCTCACATCATCCGCCCAGGGCGGGTTGGCCCCGGCGCGGCTGACGGTCACCGCCGCCGCACGGGTGCCAAGGTCAAGCGCAGCGGTCAGGGTCGCATCGCCAAGGCGCGCGACGCCGGACTTGCTCAGCGCCCCCGCCTGATGCAGCGCCGCAAGGACCCCGGCGTTGAACGTATCGCCCGCGCCGACCGTATCGACGACCGTAACCTTCTGCGCGGCCACGAAAATATCCTGACCCGCCGTCACCGCCCGCGCCCCTTGCGCGCCTTCGGTGATGAACACGACCTTCGGCCCCCGCGCCAGGATCCCCCGCGCCAGCGCCGTCAGGTCGCCCTGCCCTTCCAGCCAGTGCAGATCCTCATCCGAGAGTTTCACGATATCTGCCCGGGCCAGCATCCGCTCGATCCGTGCGCGGTACTCTGCCTCTTTCCCGGCGATGAAGCCGGGGCGGATGTTGGGGTCGACCATGGTAACGCGGGTGGCGCATTCGCGGGCCTGCAGCGCCTCATAGGTGCTGGCGGCGGGGTCGTTCACCAGGCTGATCCCACCCAGGAAAAGCGTCGAGATTTCAGGGAGTAACGCGGGAAGATCGGCCGTGGACAGCATCCGGCCCGCCGTCGCCTCGTCATAGAAGGCATAGGTTGCCTGGCCATTGACCAGCTTGACGAAGGCGACCGTCGTGGGCCGGTCGGACCGGGCGAGAAAGCGGGTATCGACCTTCGACGCGGTCAGAGTATCCGCCAGGATTTCACCCAGCATGTCATTGGAAACGCCCGAGAAAAACGCCGAGGGTGCCCCAAGGCGCCCCAGCGCGATGGCCGTGTTGAAAACGGCGCCCCCAGCATAGGGGGCAAAGCAGGCCTCGCCCTCGGTCGAGGTCCTGGGCAGCATGTCGATCAGCGCTTCGCCACAGCTGAGAATCATCGTCTTCCCCCTTGTTTCAGCGCACTGTTAGCGCAAACAGATCAGGTCGTGAAGAACGGCGTCAGGTTGGCGCAGATGCGGTCCAGAGGCGTCGCGCCGGAGGTGTCGGGTTCGAACGGCTGGCCGGTGATCCGCTCGAAGGCGTCGATATAGACGTGGGCGGTCTTCTCGATCATTTCCGCCGGGATTTCCGGCACCGGGTCCTTGTAAGGATCGCAGCGCGCCACGACCCAGGACCGGATGACGTCCTTGTCAAAGCTGGGCGGGCGGCCCCCGGTCTGGAACGCCTGTTCGTAACCGTCGGCGATCCAGTAGCGGCTGGAATCCGGCGTGTGGATCTCATCGGCCAGCAGGATGTTGCCTTCGGCATCCGTCCCGAATTCGTATTTGGTATCGACCAGGATCAACCCACGCTGTGCCGCCATTTCCTGCCCCCTGGCGAAAAGAGCGAGGGCCTTTTCACTAACCTCATCCCATTGCCGTTGCGTTAACAGGCCGGTTGCCACGATTTCCTCGGCCGTCAGAGGCTCGTCATGGCCGCCGTCGAAGGCCTTGGAGGTGGGGGTGATGATGGGCTGCGGCAGGGCCTGGTTGGGGCGGAGGCCGTCGGGCAGGGTATGGCCGTACATCTGGCGCAAGCCCTTGGAATACTGGGTCAGGATCGAGGTCGAGGTCGTCCCGGCGAGGTAGCCGCGCACCACGATTTCCACCGGCAGGATGGAGACGCGCTTGCAATGAACGACGTTCGGATCGGGATAGCCGAGAACATGGTTCGCGGCGATGTCGGCGGTGTGGTCGAACCAGTAGCGCGCCAGCTGGGTCAGGACCTGCCCCTTGCAGGGGATCACCGCAAGTATCTGATCAAACGCGGAAATCCGGTCGGAAGAAATCAGCAGCCGCGAGCCGTCGGGCAGGTCGTAGCAGTCGCGCACCTTGCCGAAATAGGGGTTCGGAAGCTCATCGATGCGCGCGTGCGGCAGGGTGCGGGAAAGGTCGATCTTCGGCATGGGCTGGCCCCCCTTTCGGTGGCCTCGCTTCTTGGCGTTCCGGCGGCCCGAGTCAAGCCGGACAGTCCAGCGACCCGCGCATTTCCCCGCTGTCGCCCTGCAACGTGCTTTCGCGGAGGCGGCAGCCCGTGACGCGGGGAATCAGTTCGATCATCGTGGCGCGGATTTCCTGATGCTCACCGCGATGGGCGTAACCAAGGCGAATGACCTCCACCCGCTCCCCTTTCTGGAAAATCGTGTAACTGCGGCCGTTTAAGGTGATGTCGGTACGGGTGGCGTTCATGAATTCCGGGGCCGGTGATGCGCCGCAGGCGGCGAGAAACAGGAGGGGGATCAGGGCTTTCATGCCGCCAACGTGGCAGAGGGTGGTTAACAGGTGGTTAAGCGTCTGGCACCTGTCGGGCATCCGTCGGCTTTCCGTCGGGCGGCGCGGTGGCCTTGGAAGACGTTAACCCTTGCATGGTTTGCTGGCCGCGGAAGGAGACGGACCATGCCTGACCTGAAGAAGCAGACGCCCCGGCAGCGGGCGCAGATGAGCTACATGATGGATGTGATGCGGCGCCTGGAATGGGACCTGCACAACTCCATCGAGATGACGGGCCGCATCCCCGAGGAGTGGCACGAGATCGCGCAGCGGCGGCCCGGCAGTGGAAGGGCGAAGGTGACGCTGCGGCTCGAGACGGATGTGCTGAAGTTCTTCCGCTCGATGGGGCCGGACTATGGGCCGCGGATCAACGACGTCTTGCGCAGCTACATGCACGCGCGGCTGGCGGGGGTGATCCGGGGGGCGGAGACGATCGACCATTACCGCAACCGAGGGGCCTATGAGGGGCCGAAGCCGGGGTTCGGCGATCTGGACCGGGAGGTCGAGGGGATCGGCGAGACGCCAGTGGTCCCGGCCCTTGCGCGCGCGCAGGAGGTGCTGCAACGGCGCTATGCCGAGGACGGTCCGCCGGAGCCGGAGACCCTGCGGCCCTTGGTCCGGTGAGCGTCAGGGTGGAACCCCACCCTGCGGGAACATGCTGGGCGGCGGACGGTTTAGGGGGTCACGTCCTGTTAGGAGATGACCCATGCACCGACTGCTTGTTCTTTTCGCCCTGCTGGGCGTGACCGCCTGCGAGACCATCAAGGGCGCGGGACAGGACCTGGAAAATGCAGGAGAGGCGATCAGCCAGGAGGCGAATGAGGCGCAGGCGGGACTGTGAGCGGGTGAAAGGAGAGCGCGATGAGCATTGGAGCGAAAGGACTGGCGGCGCTTCTGGCGCTGCTGATGCTGGCGTCCTGTGGGCCGCTGCTGGGAGCCGGAGCCGCCGTGGCGGTAGATGAGGCGAAAGAGCGGGAAGACGGGGGTGACGGGTTGTTCTGACGCAAATGTGCGTAACGAGGCAGCCAACTCGGCTCACCGACAGGGAATGTCCTGGGGGCCACCCTCCTCCAGAGCCCGCCTGCGAAAGCGTTCGCGGGCGTTCGGCGCTGAAAACGCTCCACTGGAGCGTTTTCTCCCCTGCTAAGGCCGGGGCCGCGCCTCACCCATCCATCTTCAACGCGGAGATGAACGCCTCCTGCGGGATCTCCACCTTGCCGAACTGGCGCATCTTCTTCTTGCCGGCCTTCTGCTTCTCCAAGAGCTTCTTCTTCCGGGTCGCGTCGCCGCCGTAGCACTTGGCGGTCACGTCCTTGCGCATGGCCGAGATCGTCTCGCGGGCGATCACGCGGCCGCCGATGGCCGCCTGGACCGGGATCTTGAACATGTGACGGGGGATCAGGTCCTTGAGCTTTTCCACCATCGACCGGCCGCGGGCCTCGGCGCGGTCGCGGTGGACCATCATCGACAGCGCGTCGACGGGTTCGTCGTTCACCAGGATCGACATCTTCACCAGGTTGTCCTCGCGGTACTCGGAAATCTGGTAGTCGAAGCTGGCATAGCCCTTGGTGACGGATTTCAGGCGGTCGTAGAAGTCGAACACCACTTCGGCCAGCGGCAGGTCGTATTCGACCATCGCGCGGTTGCCGGCATAGGTGAGGTTCAACTGGATGCCGCGGCGGTCCTGGCAGAGCTTCAGGATGTCGCCGAGATAGTCGTCGGGGACCATGATCGTCGCCTTGATCCGCGGCTCTTCGATATGGTCGACATAGGTCAGGTCGGGCATGTCGGCGGGGTTGTGGAGGTCGCGGACCTCGCCGTCCTTCATGTGGAGCTTGAAGACCACCGAGGGCGCGGTGGTGATCAGGTCGAGGTCATATTCGCGTTCCAGCCGGTCACGGACAACTTCGAGGTGCAGAAGGCCAAGGAAGCCCATGCGGAAGCCGAAGCCGAGCGCGGCCGAGGTCTCCATCTCGTAGGTGAAGCTCGCGTCGTTGAGGGCGAGTTTCTCGATGGCGTCGCGCAGCGCCTCGAAGTCGTTGGCGTCGACGGGGAAGAGGCCGCAGAACACGACGGGGACCGAGGGTTTGAAGCCGGGCAGCGGCGCGTCGCAGGGTTTGCGTTCGTGGGTGATCGTGTCGCCGACGCGGGTGTCGCGGACCTGCTTGATCGAGGCGGTGAAAACGCCGATCTCACCCGGCCCAAGCTCGAGGATGTCGACCATCTGGGGTTTCAGGACAGCGAGCTTGTCGATGCCGTAGATCGCGCCGGTCTGCATCATCTTGATGCGGTCGCCCTTCTTCACCACGCCGTCGACGACGCGGATCATCACGACGACACCGAGGTAGGCATCATACCAGCTGTCCACGAGCATCGCTTTCAGCGGCGCGTTGCGGTCGCCCTTGGGGGGCGGCAGGCGGTGGACGATGGCCTCCAGCACATCGGGGATGCCGAGGCCGGTCTTGGCGGAGATCGGGATCGCGTCGGAGGCGTCGAGGCCGATCACATCCTCGATGTTCTGCTTGACCCGGTCGGGCTCGGCCGCGGGCAGGTCGATCTTGTTCAGGACCGGGACGATATCGTGGCCCGCGTCCAGAGCCTGGTAGACGTTGGCCAGGGTCTGCGCCTCGACCCCCTGGGAGGCGTCGACGACGAGGAGCGAGCCTTCGACCGCGCGCATGGACCGGGAGACCTCATAGGCAAAGTCGACGTGGCCGGGGGTGTCGATGAGGTTCAGGATGTAGGTCTGACCGTCCTTGGCCGGATATTCGATCCGCACCGTGTTGGCCTTGATGGTGATGCCCCGCTCCCGCTCGATATCCATGGAATCGAGGATCTGGGCCTTCATGTCCCGCTGGGCGACCGTGCCCGTCATCTGGATCAGCCGGTCAGCCAAGGTGGATTTGCCGTGGTCGATATGCGCCACGATGGAGAAATTGCGGATGCGGTCGAGCTCGGTCATGGGCCGCATATAGCTGACGGCGGGGGGGCCGGAAAGGGCTTATCCGCAAGGGAAAAGCGGCGGGCATTTGCACTGATGTGGCGAGGAATGAATTTCGTTCAAGTCTGGGCGGCGCAAGCGGTTTGCGGCAGTCTGGCGGGCCTTGAGCGGACGGAGAGGAGACGGGCGATGATCGGTGGACCAGCCCATTATTTCCACGGAACGAAGGTGGCGCTGCGCGAGGGGGACCGGATCGTGCCGGGCCATGCGGCGAATTACGGCGCGGGGCGGCCGGCGGGCTGGGTCTACATGACGGCGCGGCTGGAGATCGCGGTGCTGGCGGCGGAACTGGCGGCCGAGGCCGGCGGGGCGCGGGTCTATGTGGTGGAGCCGGAGGCGGAGGTAGAGGACGATCCGAACGTGACGGACAGGAAGTTTCCCGGCAATCCGACGCGCTCCTACCGGACGAAGGGCGCGCTGCGGGTTCTGGGCGAGGTGACGGGATGGGCACCGACGCCAGCCGCGCGGCTGGCGGACCTGCGGGCCTTTGCCGCACGCACACGGCGCGAGGGAATCGAGCCGATCGAATGAGTGGCCACAGGATATTGTGGAGCGCGGACAATGGGGGGGCGAGGTCTTGCGGGAATCGGCCAGAAATCGCCAAACCTCTGTGCGACTTGAAAAATTCGCTTGGTGACGGCATCATTGACGGCAGAAAACGATCGGCAAGAGGGCTGTAGCCAGCAGTCTTCCGGGCCGGCAAGCGAGGCAGAGCGAATGAAATCCACCATCTTTGCGGCCGCAGTGGCGGCGTCCTTTGCAGTGTTTTCCGGTCTGGCCGAGGCCGGTCCGATCGAGCGGGCCTGCATGGGCTCGGACCGGTCGAAGGGAAACCGGCAGCTCTGCGGCTGCATCCAGCAGGCGGCGAACATGACGCTGTCGGGCGGGGATCAGCGCCGGGCGGCGAAGTTCTTCAAGGACCCCGAGGCGGCCCATGCGACCTGGATCTCGCAGAAGAAGGCGGATGACGCCTTCTGGGAACGCTACAAGAGCTTTGGCCGGACGGCCGAGGCCTATTGCGGCGGCTGAGACCCAAGCGGCGGGCGGTGGGCGGATCGCCCACCCTACGACCAGCCCCTGCCCGTACAGGTCGCCCCGACGACCGCCGCGGGAGAGTGGGCGATCCGCCCCCCGTCCCCGGCCAAGACGAAAGGCCCCCCCTTCCTCACGAAGGCGGGGCCTTTTCGATCAGGTCAACCGGATCAGGCCGAGGCTTGCGCCTTGGCGATGTCCTTCTTGATCTTCAGCGCATTGGCCGAAAGCTCTTCGTCCTTGGCCTTGGCCAGATAGGCGTCCAGCCCGCCACGATGGTCGACCGAGCGCAGCGCCGCGGCGGTGACGCGGAACTTGAACGACTGGCCGAGCACGTCGGAGATCAGGGTCACTTCGTTGAGGTTCGGGAGGAACCGACGGCGGGACTTGTTGTTGGCGTGGGAGACGGTGTTCCCCGTCATCGGGCCCTTGCCGGTGAGTTCGCAGACGCGCGACATTGCGGTGTTCCTTCGATTCGTCAAAAGCGGGGGAAGGCGGGGAATCCCCAGCCCTCGAATTCGATTGGGGGCGTGTAAGGGGAAAGCCGGGGGAGGTCAAGCGGGAACAGGCGGCTTCGGGTCACTCCAACACCGCCAGCCGGGCCTCGGCGGTGCAGGCAGCGACGGGGCGCCCGGCGCGGCGGCAGGCGGCGGCGCGGTTCTGCCAGTAGCGGGCAGAACCGGCGCGCAGATCACGGTGCAGGCGGGTGACGGCGGCAGCGGTCAGATCGCCGCCAAGGCTCAGGCCCTGCAGGCTGCGGAAGGCCCCGGCCTCACGCAGGACCCCGGTCGCGGGATGGCCGCCAAAGCCCAGCGGGGCGAGGCGGAGGCCGGGGAAAAGACTGGCCGCCAGGCGGGCGTGGGCGCGGTCCAGCGGGCGGAACGGGTCGAAGGCGACGACCCCGGACAGTCCCGGACAGGGGACCCGGCCCAGATCGCCGAGCACGGGGTCGAAGTCCGGGCCTTCGGGATAGCGGGTCTCGCCGGGAATCACCCTGGGGTCGAGCGTGACCTGTGGCGAGACCAGCAGCGCCCGGTCCAGCCTCAGCGCGCGGGCCAGCCGCAGCGCGCCATACCCGCCCATCGAATAGCCGATCGCCCAGGCGCGATCGAACCGGGCGCGGAGCGCGGACAGCGCCGCTTCCAGCGCCGTCGTCTCGGTGTTCAGATACCAGTCGTTCCAGCGCGATTGCAGGTGGAGATGGGCAAATCCCCGGCTCAGGGCCTGCCGGACCGGGCCGGGATCGTCGAACTGGCCCGGAGCGGGCAGGCGCTGGCGGAAGGTGACGTAAAGCGTGCGCGCCTCCGACGGCTGCCAGAGCGTCGCCCGCAGCAGATTGCCGTCGAAGACACGGCTGGACGCGTCGCTCATCCCCGGCCCAGAAGCCGCAGCATCTCGGCCGCCGCCGCCTCCGGGGCGATCTCTCCGCCCGCCACGCGGTCGCCGAGGCTGGACATCAGGCCCCTCTGCGGCTCACGCGTCAGGGCGGCGAGCAGCCCCTGCCGGACCTCTTCCTCGAACCAGTGCCGGGCCTGCCCGGCGCGGGTGCGGTCCCAGTGGCCGTGCTCTTTCCGCCAGGCAATGAGGGTCTGCATCTCCTCCCAGGCCTGGGCGAGGCCGGATTGCTCCAGCGCCGAGACGGGGAGGGCCTTGGGGAAGCCCTTGGGGTCCTGCGGGCGGCGGCGCAAGAGGTGGAGCGCGCCGGTATAATCCGCGACGGTCCGCATCGCGGCGGGTTTCAGGTCGCCGTCGGCCTTGTTGATCAGGATGAGATCAGCCATCTCCATGATCCCGCGCTTGACGCCCTGAAGCTCGTCCCCGCCGGCCGGGGCAAGGAGGAGGAGGAAGAGGTCGCTGAGTTCGGCGACGACGGTTTCCGACTGGCCGACGCCGACCGTTTCGATCAGGACGACGTCGAAGCCCGCCGCTTCGCACAGCGCCACGGCCTCTCGGGTGCGGCGGGCGACGCCACCCAGCTGGCTTTGGCTGGGCGAGGGGCGGATGAAGGCAAGGGGCTCACGCGAGAGACGCTCCATCCGGGTCTTGTCACCGAGGATCGAGCCGCCCGAGCGGGCCGAGGACGGGTCGACGGCAAGGACCGCGACCTTGAGGCCCTGCCCCGTCAGCATCAGGCCGAAAGCCTCGATGAAGGTCGACTTGCCGACACCGGGCGTGCCGGAAAGGCCGATCCGCAGCGCCTGCGGGCCGGGGCGCAGCGCCTCGAGCAGCGCCAGCGCCTCGGCCCGATGGTCGGGGCGGGCGCTTTCGACCAGCGTGATGGCGCGGGCAAGGGCGCGGCGGTCGCCGGAGCGGATCAGTCGGGCGCGTTCGATGATGTCCATGGTCCCTCGCATTTCCCCTCTTTTGCCGGAAGCCTGCGGGCTTGGCGAGAGGGGCGCTGCGCGAAGGCCGCACGGATCGGCCCGGTGTGACCGGGGCGGGGCCCGCGGCATAGTCCAGCCGGACCAGGGTCTTGCCGAAGTTCTGCC
>JARFTV010000015.1:0-11127 GCA_029289325.1 Alphaproteobacteria bacterium | reverse complement strand
GTCGAGACCATGCGAGATGTGCTCGCGGTGGTGGATCCGGCCCGCGGCCAGCCAGGCGGCCATCTCGGCCTCGAAGGCCGGGCGGTCGGCGGCGAATTCGCTGACGATGAAGCCGCGCAGGGTGAGGCTGCGGGTCAGCACCAGTCGCATCAGCGCGGGAAGGCGGTCAGGGCCTTCGGGCGCGGTGATGGCGTTGTAGCTGGCGATGGTGCCGCAGACCGGGATGCGGGCGAAGGGGTTGAAAAGCTGGAGGACGGCCGAGAGGACCTCGCCCCCGGTGAGTTCGAAATAGATGTCGACGCCATCGGGGCAGGCGGCGACCATGCGCCCGGCAAGGTCGGGCTGGTGGCGGTCAAGGCAGGCCTCGAAGCCGAGCGTTTCGGTGGCGTAGCGGCATTTCTCTGCGCCCCCCGCCACGCCGACCACGCGGAGGCCCTGCAGGCGGGCGATCTGGCCCACCACGCTGCCGACCGCCCCGGTCGCGGCACCGACCACGAGGGTCTCACCCGGGGTCGGCCGGCCGATGTGCTTCAACCCCGCCCAGGCGGTAAGGCCGGGCATCCCGAGGATGCCAAGCCAGGACTGCACCGGCGCGGCGGTCGGGTCGAGTTTCCGGCAGTTCGCGGCCCTGGCGACGGTGTGGTCGCGCCAGGCGTCGTGGACCAGCACCTGATCGCCGGGGTGGAGCGCGGGGTCGTTCGACTGAAGGACGCGGGCCACCGCCTCGGCCGGGGGCGGGTCGCCAAGCGCTGTGGGCGCGGCGTAGGACCGGGCCTCGGACATCCGGCCGCGCATGTAGGGGTCGAGCGAGAGCCATTCCATCCTGAGAAGGACCTCACCGGGGCCGGGGTCCGGGAGAGGGACCTCGACACAGCGGAAGTCCTCGCGGGTTGGCACTCCGACGGGGCGGCGGGCAAGCTGGATGGTGCGGGCGGTCGGCATGGGGATCCTCCTTTCGCCGGATCATGCGCCGTGGGGCGGGGGTTGGAAAGCTGCGCCTCTGGCCATGCGCGGCTGGGCGCGCCATAAGCGGGGCATGATCGAGCTGCCGGTTTCCCATGTCCTGCCCGAGCTTGCCGCGGCGCTGACCACGCGCGGGATGGCGGTGCTGCAGGCGCCTCCGGGGGCGGGAAAGACGACGCTGGTGCCGCTGGACCTGCTGGCGCGGGGGGTGGTCGAGGGCCGTATCCTAATGCTGGAGCCGCGCAGGCTGGCGGCGCGGGCCTCGGCCGAGCGGATGGCGGAAACGCTGGGCGAACCCGTGGGCCGGACGGTCGGGTATCGCATCCGGGGCGAGGCGCGGGTGTCCCCGGCCACGCGGATCGAGGTGGTGACCGAGGGCATCCTGACGCGGATGATCCAGTCGGACCCGGAGCTGACGGGCGTCGGGCTGGTGATCTTCGACGAGTTCCATGAACGGTCGCTCAATGCCGATCTGGGGCTGGCGCTGTGCCTGGAAGTCCGGGGCGCGCTGCGCGAGGAGCTGAAGCTGCTGGTGATGTCGGCGACGCTGGATGCGGGGCCGGTGGCGGACCTGATGGGCGGCGCGCCGGTGGTGACCTCGGAAGGCCGGGCCTATCCGGTGGAGACGCGGTGGTTGCCGCGGCCGCCGGATGCGTCCTTGCGGCTGGAGGCGCTGGTCGCTGGCACGGTGAAGGCGGCGCTGGAGGAGACCGACGGCGGGATGCTGGTGTTCCTGCCGGGCGAGGGCGAGATCCGGCGGGTGGAAGCCTTGCTGCGCGACCTGCCGGGGGTGGCGGTGCGGCCCTTGTTCGGCGCGATGGAGTTTCAGGCGCAGCGGGCGGCGCTGGCGCCTGTTCAGGGGCGCAAGGTGGTGCTGGCCACGTCGATCGCCGAGACCTCGCTGACGCTGCCGGACATCCGGGTGGTGGTGGACGCCGGCAAGGCGCGGCGGGCGCGGTTCGATCCGAATTCCGGCATGTCCCGTCTGGTGACCGAGCGGGTGTCGCGGGCCGAGGCCGAGCAGCGCCGGGGCCGCGCGGGGCGGGTCGCGGAAGGTGTCTGCTACCGGCTGTGGACGAAGGGCGAGGAAGGCGGGCTGGCCCCCTACCCGCCCGCCGAGATCGAGGTCGCGGACCTTGCCGGGCTGGCGCTGGAACTGGCGCTTTGGGGCGGCGCGGACCTGCCGTTCCTGACGCCGCCGCCCGCGGGGCCTTTGGCCGAGGCGCGCAGCCTGCTCATGGGGCTGGGGGCGCTGGATGCGCGCGGGCATATCACCGCGCATGGCCGGGTGCTGGCCGGGCTGCCGCTGCATCCTCGGCTTGGGCATATGCTGGCGGTGGCGGGGCCGGGGGCGGCACCCCTTGCCGCGCTGCTGGCCGAGCGGGACCCGCTGCGCGGTGCGGGGCCGGATCTGAGCTTGCGGATGCAGGCGATCCAGCGGCCGGGACCGGAGGCCGACCGGGGCGTGGTGGAGCGCATCCGGGCCGAGGCGAAGCGGCTGGAAGCGGCAGCGCGGGGCTTTGCCGAGGGGGATATCTCGACGGGGGGCAAGACCCATTCGCTGGCCGAGATGGCGGCGCTGGCCTACCCGGACCGGATCGGCCTGCGCCGCAAGGGCGAGGCGCCGCGCTGGGTGCTGTCGGGCGGCAAGGGCGCGGCGATGGCTCCGGGGCTGAGCCTGTCCGGCGCGCGGCTGATCGTGGCGACGGACCTTGACGGCGATGCAAGGGAAGCGACGGTGCGGCAGGCGGTGGCGATTTCGGAGACCGAGGTGCGGCAGCTTTACGGCGACCGCATCCAATGGGTCGACGTCTGCGACTGGTCGAAACGCGACGGCCGGGTCCTTGCGCGGCGGCAGGAGCGGCTGGGCGCGCTGGTGCTGGAGGACCGGCACTGGGACGCGCCGCCCGAGGCGGTCGCCAGGGCCGCGCTGGAGGGGGTGCGGGTCCTGGGCCTGCCATGGTCCCCGGCGGCGCGGCGGCTGCGGGCGCGGGCGCGGCTTGCCCGCAGCGCGGACTGGCCGGGGGTGGAGGATGCCGAGCTTCTGGCCAGCGCCGAGGACTGGCTCTTGCCGCATCTGACGGGCGTTCGGACCGAGGCGGAGATCCGGGGCTTCGATCTGGTCCCCGCCTTGCAGGGGCTGCTTGGCTGGGACCGGCTGGCCGAGATGGACCGGCTGGTGCCGGGCAGTTTCGAGATGCCGCTCGGCCGGAAGATCCCCATCGATTACGAGGGCGAAGTTCCGGCGATCGAGGTGCGGCTGCAGGAGATGTTCGGGGTCACGGTGCATCCAGTCGTCGGCGCGGCGCGGATGCCGATTCGGGTGACGCTGTTGTCGCCAGCGCAACGCCCGGTGCAGGTGACGACCGACCTGCCGCGGTTCTGGGCGACCTCTTATGCCGATGTGCGCAAGGACATGCGCGGCGCCTATCCGCGCCACCCCTGGCCCGAGGACCCGACGCAGGCGGAGCCGACGCTGCGGGCGAAACCGCGGGGGACCTGAGGCGGCAAAATCCTTGAGCAAGGATCTTGGCAAATTCCTTTGTTAAGGAATTTGGCGCCCGATCCTTTCAGGCCTGCAACAGCAGTTGATCGCGGCGGGCCTTTTCCCGGCTGCGCGACGGGCCTATGACAGGCGCTAACATAATAGGGGCAGATCATGCAGATGGAAGCGCAGGCGCGGCGCGCACGCTGGGCGGTTGCGGCGATGTTCATGGCCAACGGCTTCGTGATGGGGGCCTGGGCCCCGCAGATCCCCCTTCTGATGCCCCGCCACAACGTGACCGAGTCGGTCCTTGGCCTGCTGATCCTGGTCCTTGGGCTGGGGGCGGTCACGGCCATGCTGTTCGCCGGGCGGCTGATCTCGATCCATGGCGGACGCAAGGTGCTGATGTGGTTCTCGCTGGCGCTGATCCCGGTGCTGCCGATGGTGGTCTTTTCGCCCAATCTGTGGGTGCTGGCCCTGTTCATGGCGGTGTTCGGGGCGATGGCGGGCTGCATGGACGTGGCGATGAATGCCCAGGCGGTCGAGGTCGAGCGGCGGCTGCGCAAGGCGATCATGTCCTCCTCGCACGGGTTCTGGAGCCTTGGCGGCTTTTTCGGCGGCGCGGCGGGGGCCTGGGTCATCGCGCATTGGGGATCCGAGGTTCAGTCGCTGATCACCGCGGGCGTGGTTGCCCTGCTGGTCCTTGGGGCGATGCCCTTCCTGCTGCCGGATGCGCCGCAGGGCCAGGCGGTCGAAGTCTCGGCGCCGAAGATCCGGCTTTTCCCGAAAGAGCTGCATGTCTGGCTGCTGGGCTTCCTTGCGCTGTTCTCGATGGTGCCGGAGGGGGCGGTGCTGGACTGGGCGGCGATCTATCTGCAGAAGGAGCTTGGGTCGGATGTCTTCGTCTCGGGCCTGGGCTTTGCCTTCTTCGCGGGCGCGATGGCCGTGATGCGCTTCCTCGGCGATTCGGTGCGCAACCGCTTTGGCGCGGTGCGGACGCTGCGGCTGTCGGGCCTGATCGGCGCGGCCGGGCTGATGGGCGGGGCGCTGGCGCCGAATGACTGGGTCGCCATCGCCAGCTTCGCCGTGGCGGGCCTTGGGGTGGCGAACATGGTGCCGGTCCTGTTCTCGGCGGCGGGGAACCATCCCTCGCTGCCCTCGGCCAATGCGATCTCGATCGTCACAATGGTCGGCTATTGCGGGATCCTCGTCGCGCCCTCGTCCATCGGGTTTCTGGGGGAGCATGTGGGCTTCCGGCCGACCTACCTGGGCCTATCGGTCTTGCTGGTCCTTGTCGCCCTTCTTGCCGCGCGGGCGGCGGATGCGGACACGGGTGGCAAGGTGCTGCGCCCGGCCGAGGCGCAGGCGGCGTAGGGCGTCCAGTTCAGACCTGACTCAGGGCGCGCCCATGTAATCGCGCTTGCCGAGGTCAACGCCATTGTGGCGCAGGATGTCGTAGGCCGTGGTCAGGTGGAAGAAGAACTGCGGCAGGGCGTAGAACGACAAGAACTCCTCCCCCTTGAGCACGAGGTCGCGGCCGCCGGCCTTGAAATGGACCTCCCTCGTGTCGGCATGGGCAAAGTCGACGGGCTGGAAACCGCCCATGTAGCCGCGCGTCGCCGCGATGCGGTGCTTGAGTTCGGCAAAGCTGGTCTCGCTGTCGGGAAAGCCCTTCGGCTCTTGCCCGGCGAGCCGGGCGGTGCCGCGGGCGGCAAAGTCGCAGGCAAGCTGCACCTGGCGGGTCAGGGGGAACATGTCGGGGAAGAGCCGGGCGGTCAGGATGACCTCGGGTCGGATCTTCCGCGCTTCGCAATGCGCCTCGGCCTTGTCGAGGATGGTGGCGAGGGCCGAGAGGAAGCGGTCGAAGACGGCGACGGAACGGCGGTGCATGGCGGGCCTCCTTTCCATCGAAGGGTCCGGCGTGGCGGGGTCCCTGTCAAGCCGAAGCCTGCGGCGGGGGCGCGGCGGAATTCGAAGACAGATTCCGCCGCGCCCCGGTCAGGCGTTATCGGCCAAGGCACCAGCGCATGATGGCCTTCTGCGCGTGGAGCCGGTTCTCGGCCTCGTCGAAGATCACCGAATGCGGGCCGTCCATCACGGCGGAGGTGGCCTCGTCGTTCCGGTGTGCGGGCAGGCAGTGCATGAACAGGCTGTCCGGCTTGGCGCGGGACATGAGCTGCTCGTTGACCTGATAGGGCCGCAGCTGGTTGTGGCGGCGTTCCTTGGCGGATTCGGGATCGTGCATCGAGACCCAGGTATCGGTCACGACCAGGTCCGCGCCCTCGACGGCGGTGAAGGGGTCGCGCTGGATGGTGATCTTCGAGCCCTTCTCGCGGGCGAACTGGACGAACTTGTCCTCCGGATCAAGCGTCTCGGGGCCGGTGAAGGTGAAATCGAAGCCGAACTGGCCCGCGGCATGCAGGAAGGAGGCGCAGACGTTGTTGCCGTCGCCGCACCAGACCACCTTCTTGCCGCCGATCGGGCCGCGATGTTCCTCATAGGTCATCACGTCGGCCATGATCTGGCAGGGATGGGTGCGGTTGGTCAGGCCGTTGATGACGGGCACAGTGGCGTGTTCGGCCATTTCGAGGAGCGTCGCTTCCTCGAAGGTGCGGATCATAATCAGGTCGACGTAGCGGGAGAGGACCCGCGCGGTGTCGGCGATGGTTTCGCCGTGGCCGAGCTGCATTTCCTTGCCGGAAAGCACCATTGTCTCGCCACCCATCTGGCGCACGCCAACGTCAAAGCTGACGCGGGTGCGGGTCGAGGGCTTTTCGAAGATCAGCGCGACCATATGGCCCTTGAGCGGCTGCTCGTCATCGGGCGAGCCCTTGGGGCGGCCATTGCGGGCGGTTTTCATCGCCTGGGCATTGTCGATCATGGCCCGCAGATGGGCGGGGTCGGTCTTGTGGATATCGAGGAAGTGATTCATGTCGTTTCGCTTTTTGGACCCGTGGAGCCGGGGGTTTCACACCCCCGGACCCCCGTGGGATATTTGGGGAAGAGAAAAGGCTCAGGCGGCCTTCTCCAGATGGGTGGCGGCCTGGTCGAGGCGGGCGAGGGCCTCGGCGATGTCGGCGTCGGGGATGTTCAGCGCGGGGAGGAGGCGCAGCACGTTGTCGGCGGCGGCGACGGTGAGGATGCCGACCTCATAGCCTGCCTTGACCACATCCGCCGGTGCGGGCTTGCATTTCAGGCCGAGCATCAGCCCCTCACCGCGGACGGAGTCGAAGACCTGCGGGTGGCGGGCGACGAGGCTTTCGAGCCCCTGGCGCAGGAGCGCGCCCTTGCGGGAGACCTCGGCCAGGAAGGCGGGGTCGGAGATCAGCTCCACCACCTTTGCCCCCACCGCGCAGCCGAGGGGATTGCCGCCATAGGTGGAGCCGTGGCTGCCCGCGGTCATGCCGGAGGCCGCGCGTTCGGTGGCCAGCACCGCGCCCAGCGGGAAGCCGCCGCCGATGCCCTTGGCGACCATCATGATGTCGGGCGTCACCCCGGCCCATTCATGCGCGAAGAGGCGGCCGGTCCGGCCCATGCCGCATTGCACCTCGTCGAAGATGAGGAGCGTGCCGGTCTGGTCGCAGAGGTCGCGCAGGCCCTTGAGGCACTGGTCGGGGACCGGGCGGATGCCGCCTTCGCCCTGGATCGGCTCGATGATGACGGCGCAGGTCTTGTCCGTGATGGCCGCGCGGATCGCGTCGTGGTCGGCGTCATTCGTGGGCCATTTCAGGTGCTTGAACCCCGGCATGAGGGGGCCGTAGCCCTTGACCATCTTCTCGGACCCTGCCGCGGCGATGGCGCCGGTGGAGCGGCCGTGGAAGGCGCCCTCGAAGGCGACGATTTCCACCCGTTCGGGGTGGCCCGCGTCGTGATGGTGCTTGCGCGCCATCTTGATCGCGAGCTCGGCCGTTTCGGTGCCCGAGTTGGTGAAGAACACGGTATCGGCGAAGGTGGCCTCGGTCAGGAGCTTCGCCAGCCGCTCCTGCTCGGGGATCGTGTAGACGTTCGAGACATGCCAGAGCTTGCCCGCCTGTTCGGTGAGGGTCTGGACCAGCGCCGGATGGGCATGGCCGAGCGCGTTGACCGCAATCCCGGAGCCGAGGTCGAGGTATCGGCGGCCGTCCTCGGCGATCAGCCAGCTGCCCTCGCCCTTCACGAAGGCAAGCGGCGCGCGGTTGTAGGTCGGCAGAACGGCGGGGATCATGGGTCTGTCCTTGCAGCTATGGCCAATGGGTGC
The DNA here is from genome assembly GCA_029289325.1 of Alphaproteobacteria bacterium. Taxonomy (GTDB): domain Bacteria; phylum Pseudomonadota; class Alphaproteobacteria; order Rhodobacterales; family Rhodobacteraceae; genus Tabrizicola. Next base: position 3,442 of record JARFTV010000015.1, on the reverse strand, counting down.
CCGAGGGCGGGGCCTGAGTCAACGGAAGGAGGGGGAATTGCGGCCGGGCAGGACGCCGGGACCGCGGGGACCGGCGGGATCAGACGCAGCGGCGTCGGCGCGACAGGGCGATATGGGTGATCCCGTAGGTCATGCCCAGCGGCATAACGGCGGAATGACTTGGCGTAAAGTGGAAAAGCAGAACGTCCGGACGCGACACGATTTGGGTCGAAACGTTAAAACTTTTGTGCGATTGCTGCCGTAACTCGACAGATCGGCGGTCGCCGGGTCGTCGACGACGGACAGTGGTATATGACGCGTAACCAGTTCATCCTCCATCCGTTGCCCCTTGTGGAGGACGGACTGCCTGACGGGGCGCAGCCGGAGGCGCCCTTGCCGCGGGTCAGCGCGCGGCTGCACGTGACGGGCGGGCCGGGTCTTGCCGTGGTGGTCGAGATCGAAGCGGCGGGCGACCGCGTGGTGGTGGCGGAGGGGCCGGAGGACTGGCCTGGGCGCGTCCTGCGGATCGCGGGGCGGCTGGTGCTGCAGGATGCAATCCCGGTTCTGGTGCTGCGCGCGGACGACGGGCCGGCCTGGATCGCCAGCCTGGCGGCTCTTCCCGGGCCGGCGGTGCTGCGCGTGACGGCGAGTTCCCCCATCACGCCCCAGGACGCGGATCTGCTGGCGATCGCCGAGGATGCGCCGTCGCGGATGGCGGGGTTCTGCGGGAACAGCCTGATCGACACGCCCGAAGGCCCGCGCCCGGTGGCCGCGCTGGTGCCGGGGGATCTGGTGACGACGCTGTCCCATGGCTCGCAACCGCTGCGCTGGATCGGTCGGCAGCCGATCCCGCAGGCCGCGATGGCGGCGCGGAGCGATCTGCTGCCGGTGCGGTTCGAGCCGGGCGCGCTGGGCAACACCCGGCCGCTGCTGGTCGCGCCGCAGCACCGGATGCTTCTGGGCGACTGGCGTGCCCAGGTCTATTTCGGGGAGGATCAGGTGCTGGTCCCGGCCAATGCATTGGTCAATGGCACGACCATCCGCCATGTCCTGCCCGAGGGCGGGCTGGTCTGCCACCAACTCCTGTTCGACCGGCATGAGGTCATCCTTGCCGAAGGGGCGCTGGCCGAAAGCCTGCATCCGGGCGAGGCGGCGGCGGATGCCCGGCTTTCGCAGGATATCGCGGCGCGGCTTCCTGCCCCTCTGTCGGGGCGGCATGGGGCGGCCTATCCCATCGTTCGCCCGGGCGAGGCGCGGGGTCTGCCGACCGATCCCTGAGCCCGCCCTTGCGGCCCCTGCCCTGGCGCGGATAGAATGGGCCGGTCAATGGAAAGCCGGAGAGCAAGATGTCCTGGACCGACGAGCGCGTCGAGACGCTCAAGCGCATGTGGAGCGAGGGGCAGTCTGCCAGCCAGATCGCCAAGGAACTTGGCGGCGTCACCCGCAACGCGGTGATCGGCAAGGTGCACCGGCTGGGCCTGTCGAACCGCGTGGGCGGCAAGGAAGAGGAAGAGGAGGCCGCAGCGCCGGAGGTGGCCCAGGCGAGCCCCGCGGCCGCGGCCCGGCCCGACCCTGCACCGCGCGCCGAACCCGCCACGGCCGCCCCTCGGGCCGAGCCGCCGCGCCCGGCGGCCGCCGCCCAGACCCAGACGCAGCCGCCGGTGTCGAACGTGACCCCGCTGCCGCTGCGCAAGGCCATCGTGCCCGCCGGCCAGCCGCTGCCGCCGCAGCCCAGCCTGAACGAGATCAGCCCCGAGGCGCTTGCCTCGGTCCGCGAGGTGGAGAAGCGCGCGCGCAAGCTCACGCTGATGGAACTGACCGAGCGGACCTGCAAATGGCCGATCGGCGACCCGGCGACGGATGATTTCTGGTTCTGCGGTCTGCCCAGCCTGCCCGGCAAGCCCTATTGCGAAGCCCATGTAGGCGTGGCCTTCCAGCCGATGAGCGCCCGGCGCGACCGGCGGCGCTGAGCCGACAGCCCGGGCTGCCCGATCGCGGCCCGGGGCCTAGTTGCGGCGCAGAAGCTCTTCCAGCGCCCGGATCGCCTCATCGCCCAGCGCGTCTTCGACGCCGCGCCGGGTGGCGTCGCCAAGGCTTTCGTCCGGCGCGACCTCGATCCCCAGCTCGTCCTTCAGCCGCTGTTCCAGTTCCGCCCTTGCCGCAGCCTCTGCCGCCTCGGCTGCGGCCTTGGCACGCTCTTCCGCGGCCCTGGCCTCGGCCTCCATCTTCTCGCGCGCGATGCTCTCCAGATCCAGACGGAAGCTCGGCGCGGCCCAGCTGCCCGAGATCAGCAGCGGCACCATCACCCCGCCGGTCCCGTCCGCCGCCGCCAGAGCCGTGGGACGGATGCTGTAGTCCAGCGTGCGACGGCCAAGCCCCACCTCGCCCGCCCCGGCGGCGGTCAGGTAGGGGGCCACCAGCTTCAGATCGCTGTTGGTCAGCACGCCCTTGGCGATGGTGAAGGTTCCCGCGAGCCCGTCGAAAACAGTCTTCTGCCCCTCGCCGACAAAGCCCGCATCCAGCGTCCGCAGCATCCCCGCGATATCCAGACCCTTCAGCTCGCCCTGCCCCAGTTCCAGCGCGCCCTCGCCCTCGAGGCTGGCCATGATCGCCGCGATGGAATTCCCCACGCCAAGGAAGCGCAGGTCCAGATCGCCGGTCGAGATCAGCCGGTCATAGCCCAGAAGATCGCTGAGGAGCGGCTGCATGGTCAGCCCCGCAAGGTTCAGCTTGCCGCCGACCGACAGCCCGCCCCGGCCGTTCACGACGAACTCCCCTGTCACCTGCCCGCCATAGGCCCGCAACTGCCGGATGTCGAAGACCGCCCGGGCGCGGTCGACGGTGATCAGCGTCCGCACCTCCTCGGCCTTCAGCCCGCCAAGGTCGACCGAGGGGGCGGCCAGCGTGACCGCCGCATCCATCACGCCAAGCGCGCTGACATCGATTTCTTCCTCGGGCCAGCCCGGGGGTTGCGCCGCTCCGGTCGCCTCACCCCCGCTTCCGAAGGCGAGGGGACCCGCCACCAGCTCGGCCGAAAGCTTCGGCCGCGCTTCTCCGGGCCGCAGGTCAAGGTCGCCGGTCAGCCGATTGGCATCCGCCACGATCTCGGCCCCGCGCAGGAAGGCCGCACCGCTGCCGTCCAGCGTCAGCGTGCCCGTCAGGGTCAACTTCTCTTGCCCGAGACCCGGACCCGGCCGGGATATGGACTGCCCCCACAGGCCGCCCAGCGCCGGGAGATCCGCGAGGTCAGCCGTCAACGCGCCCTCGGCCACCAGAGGCGCAATCCCGCCGCGCCCCTCGAACCGGAGGCGCGAGCCGCCTGCGGTCAGGCCCAGCGTCACTGGAACCACGCGCCCCAGCATGAAGGCCGAAAAGACCCCGCCCGACAGGTCCAGCGCCACCTGCTGCCCGCCCGAGAGCCCGCGCGCCGACAGGGTGAAGGGACCCGAGACATCGGGGATCG
>JARFTV010000014.1 GCA_029289325.1 Alphaproteobacteria bacterium | reverse complement strand
TCATCTCCCTCGCGGCGACCATCATTCGCCTGAAGTGAACGTCAACAGGCCCTAGAAGGGTGAGGTCGGCCATGGCTGCTCCGCGGGTCGCCAAGGAAGGTGGCGGGCAGGCCGCCGCCGTCAAGTCGGCAGCGGCGAGAGATACCCCTCGAAGGTCACATTGTCGGCAATCCGCCGCGCCTGCGCCTCGGCTTCGGCAGAGCGGATCGTCCAGCAGAGGATCGTCGCGCCCTGGCCCTTCAGCTCGGCCACCCGGGCGCGGGAAAGGTCGGGTGCCTCGTGGCTGATGAAGCTGGACAGGGTGGCGTCGTAGTCGGGGATCTTGCGCAGGCGGTCGCAGGTCTCGGCAGGAAGGGGCGCCCAGTCGTCGGGGTCGTAGGCCGAGGTCGTGATGCCGCGCGGCAGGCGCGGGGCGAGGCGGGCCATATGGGCGACGGAATGGGGGTTGAAGGACATCAGCGCCACGTCGCCCCGGTAGTTCCGCAGCGCCTCGGCGGTCGCGGATTCCAGACGGCCGTCGGTCTCGCCCATGGTGAGGGTCTGGTCCTTGATCTCGATGAGAAGCGGGACGCGACCGTCGATCAGGGTGAGGACCTGCGCGAGGGTGGGAATGGTGTCGGTCGAGTCCTTCAGGCGGATGCGGCCCAGTTCCTCGGCGGTGCGGGCGTTGACCGGGCCTTGCTCGTCGGTGAGGCGGTCGAGGGTCTCGTCATGGAAGACCATGGCAACCCCGTCGCCCGAGAGCTGGAGATCCACCTCGATCCCGTAGCCGGCGGCGACCGCCGCGCGGATGGCGGCGGGGGAGTTCTCGATCCGGCCCTGCGCCCTGTCATGCAGGGCACGGTGGGTGATGGGGAGGCGCAGGAACGCCTCCGGCAGCGGGACGCGGCTCATATGAGGGCGAAGATCGCCTCGATCTCCACGGCCACCCCCAGCGGCAGCGAGGCGGCCGAGACGGCGGAGCGGGCGTGGCGGCCGGCGTCGCCGAGGGCGGCGACCAGGAAATCCGAGGCGCCGTTGATCACCTTGGGCTGGTCCACGAAATCGGCGGTGGAGTTCACGAAGCCCACCAGCTTGACCGCCCGGTCGAGCCGGTCCCAGTCACCGCCGACCGCCTTCTTCAGCTGGGCCAGCAGCGAGATCGCACAGCGGCGTGCGGCTTCGGCGCCCTGTTCGACGGCGAGGTCCTCGCCCAGGCGGCCCTTGATCAGGCCGTGTTCGTTCTGGCTGATCTGGCCGGAGATGTGGACCAGGTTCCCGACCTGGACGAAGGGGACGTAGTTTGCCGCCGGGGCGGGGGCGTGGGGGAGGGTCACGCCAAGCTCGGCCAGGCGGGTTTCGATCGGGTGCATGGGGCTCTCCGGAGGATGGGTCGGGGGGAGGGTAGCTTGGCGGGCAGGGACGGGCAAGGGGGCCTGTCCAGCGTGGACAGAATGACGGATCCTGCCTTTTCAAAGGCTTGCGCGCGGCCATTCATAAAGGGTTAACCGTCTCGGGCCGGGGGGATGTCTTCCGCGCCAAGCCTTGCCCGTCCCGCAAGAACAGCAGCGCCCCGTGGCAGGGCCACGGGGCGTGCATCCTCCCTTTCGCCGCGCGGGGCCTCCCCTCCCCTGGGGCGCGGCTCGGGTATTCTTTGCGGTCTGCCCGACAAGGGCGCTGACGCCGGGGAAAGCTGCCCGTTTCGCGGGCAAGCTGTCAACGATTCCTCAGGCCCCGGCGATGATTTCCGCCTGCCGCACGATCACCTCGGCTTGCCGCATCGAGGCGATGTCGACCAGCCGCCCCTTGTAGGTCGCGGCGCCCTGCCCGGCGGCCTTGGCGGCCTCCATCGCGGCAAGGATCTCGCGCGCTTCGGTCACGGCGGCATCCGAGGGGGTAAAGACCTCGTTCGCCAGTGCGACCTGCTTGGGGTGGATCGCCCATTTGCCGACCATACCCAGCGTGGCCGAGCGGCGGGCCTGGGCGCGGAAGCCCTCGTCATCCGAGAAATCGCCGAAGGGGCCGTCCACCGGCAGCACGCCATGGGTGCGGCAGGCGGCGACGATGGCGGCCTGTGCCCAGTGCCAGGGGTCGGACCAGTATTTCTGCCCCTCCCGGTGCATGTAATAGTTTTCCTGCGTCCCGCCGATCCCGGTGGTCTGCATCCCCATCGAAGCGGCGAAGTCGGCGGCCCCTAGGCTCATCGCCTGCAGGCGGGGGGAGGCGGCGGCGATCTCCTCGACATGGGCAATGCCGGCGGCGGTTTCGATGATGACCTCGAAGCTGATGCGCTTCTGGCGGCCAGCGGCGGCCTCGCAGGCGGTGACAAGGGCATCGACGGCATAGACATCGGCGGCGCAGCCGACCTTGGGGATCATGATCTGGTCCAGGCGCGGGCCGGCCTGTTCCAGAAGGTCGACCACGTCGCGATACCAGTAGGGGGTGTCGAGCCCGTTGATGCGGACGGAGAGGGTCTTGCGGCCCCAGTCGATGTCAGAGATCGCCTTGATGATGTTCGCGCGGGCCTGCGGCTTGTCGGCGGGGGCCACGGAATCCTCGAGATCGAGGTTGATGACGTCGGCGGCGCTGGCGGCCATCTTGGCGAAAAGCTCGGGCCGCGAGCCGGGGCCGAAAAGCTGGCAGCGGTTCGGACGGGCGGGGGCGGGCGGCTGGAGGCGGAAGCTCATGGAAATTCCCGTGGGCAAGGATATTACGCTTGGTTCGCAATTACGGTTATAATGTTGCGCGCCGCAGTGCAATATCCGTTTTGCATTTGCAGCAAGGCTTGCACCTTCCGCTGCCCGCCCCCGCCCGCTAAGGTCGCCCCATGATCACCGCCCAGGCCGAGACCTTCCCGCTTCGCAATCCCTTCACCATCTCGCGCGGGTCCAAGACCGAGGCGCGGGTGGTGACGGCCACGGTCTCCCGGGACGGTCATCGCGGCTGGGGCGAGGGGCTGCCCTATCCGCGCTATGGCGAGACGGTCGAGGCGGCGATTGCGGCCATCCGGGCGCTGCCCGAGGGGATCACGCGGGCGGCGCTGCAAGAGGCGATGGCCCCCGGAGCGGCGCGGAATGCGGTGGATTGCGCGCTGTGGGATCTGGAGGCGAAGTCTCTCGGGCGGCCGGTCTGGGAATTGGCGGGGCTTGTGCCGCCGAAGCCGGTGGAGATTGCGTTCACCCTGTCTCTCGACACGGCCGAGGCGATGCGGGCGGCGGCGGCGCGGAACGCGCATCGGGCGGTGCTGAAGGTCAAGCTCGGCACCCCCGCCGACATGCCCCGGATCGAGGCGGTGCGGCAGGGAGCGCCGAAGGTCCGGCTGATCGTCGATGCGAACGAGGGCTGGACGCCCGAGGTCTATACCGACCTTGCGCCGCATCTGATCCGGCTGGGCGTGGAGATGGTGGAACAGCCGCTGCCGCAGGGCGCGGATGACATGCTGGCCGAGATCGCGCGGCCCTTGCCGGTCTGCGCGGATGAAAGCGCGCATGATGCGGCATCCCTGCCCGGGCTTCTGGGCAAGTATGACGTGGTGAACCTGAAGCTGGACAAGACCGGCGGGCTGACCGAGGCGCTGCGCGCAAGGGCCGAGGCGCGGCGGCTGGGGCTGAAGGTGATGGTCGGCTGCATGATCTCGACCTCGCTTTCCATGGCCCCTGCGGTGCTTGTCGCGCAGGGGGCCGACTGGTCCGACCTTGACGGCCCCGCAGACATGGCGCAGGACCGCGAACATCCGGTTGTCTACGACGACCGCCACATCCACCCGGCCACGCCGCTGCTTTGGGGATAGAGCATGACCCGTACCGTCTTTGTGAATGGAGAATATCTGCCCGAGGGGGAGGCGAAGGTTTCCATCTTCGACCGGGGGTTCCTGATGGCGGACGGGGTCTATGAGGTGACCTCGGTGCTGGACGGGAAGCTGATCGACTTCGACGGCCATATCCGGCGGCTGGAGCGGTCGCTGAAAGAGCTGGAGATGAGCTGTCCCCTGTCGGCGGAGGACCTGCTGGCGATTCACCGCGAGCTGGTGGCGCGGAACGGGATCGACCAGGGGATGATCTATCTGCAGGTGACGCGGGGCAATCCGGGGGATCGGAGTTTCATGTTCCCCGACGCCTCGGTGCCGGGGACGGTGGTGGCTTTCACGCAGAACATCCCGAACCTGGCCGATGCTCCCGCCGCGAAGACGGGGTTCAAGGTCATCACGATTCCGGACCTGCGGTGGTCCCGTGTGGATATCAAGACGGTGCAGCTGCTGTACCCCTCGATGGGGAAGATGGCGGCGAAGAAGGCCGGGGTGGACGACAGCTGGTTCACGGATGAGGCGGGGGCCGTGACCGAGGGGACCTCGAACAACGCCTATATCGTGAAGGGGAACCGGATCATCACCCGGGCCCTGGGTAACGACATTCTGCACGGGATCACCCGGGCGGCGGTGCTGCGGTTCGCGGCGGAGGCTCAGTTCGAGGTGGAGGAGCGGGCGTTCACTCCGGCCGAGGCTCAGGGGGCGGATGAGGCGTTCTCGACTGCGGCGTCGATCTTCGTGATGCCGGTGGTGGAGGTGGACAGAAAGCCGGTGGGAACCGGTAAGCCGGGGCCGGTGGCGACGCGGCTGCGGGAGATCTACCTCGACGAGATGCGGAAGGCGGCGATCTGATGGCGCTGAAGGTCGGCTCGGCGGCGCTGGTCGCGGCGGCGCGGGCGCGGATCGAGGAGATCCCGGCCGCAGAGGCCGTGAGGCTGCTGGGGCGGCCGGAGGTGGTGTTCGTCGACCTGCGCGACGTGCGTGAGCGGGAGCGATCGGGGTTCATCCCCGGCAGCTTCCACTGCCCGCGCGGGATGCTGGAGTTCTGGGTCGACCCGGAGAGCCCCTATTTCAAGCCGATCTTTGGCGAGGAAAAGCGGTTCGTGTTCCACTGTGCCTCGGGCTGGCGGTCGGCCTTGGCGGTGGCGACCTTGCAGGACATGGGCTTTGCCGCCGCGCATATTCCCGAGGGTTTCACCGGCTGGGTCGCAGCCGGGGGGGCGGTCGAGACGAAGGGCTGAGATCAGCCCCCCGCCGCGAACATCGGCCCGCCGCGCCAGCGGGGGTAGCCGTAGCCGTGGACTTCCACCAGATCGATGTCCGAGGGTTTGAGGGCAATGCCTTCGGCAAGGATCGCGCGGCCTTCGGCGGCCATCGCGCCGGTGAGGCGGGTGGCGATGTCCTCTGCCGTGAGGCTTGGCCCGGCGCTGATCCGGTCGGCCAGGAGAGCGGCGGTGGTTTCGGACGGTTTCGGGGTCCGGTCGCCGGGGGCGTAGTCATACCAGCCGCCGCCGGTCTTCTGACCCTTCCGTCCCGCGCGGACGAGGATGTCGCCCAGCGTTTCCGGCACGTCATGCCCCGCCGCCCGCGCGCCTTCGCGCTGGAGGAAGGCGATGTCGAGGCCGCCCAGATCCTGCGCCTCGAACGGACCCATGGCAAAGCCGTGCGCACGCATGGCGGCGTCGATGGCGGCGATGGGGGTGCCCTGGCGGACGAGAGTTTCCGCCTCGGCCCGGTAGCGTTTCAGGATGCGGTTACCGATGAAACCGTCACAGATCCCGGCCTGGACAGGGATCTTGCCCAAGGTGCGCGCAAGGGCGAAGCCGGTGGCGAGGGTTTCGGGCGAGGTCGTGGGCGTCGGCACGATCTCCAGGAGTTTCATCACGTTGGCCGGGCTGAAGAAGTGCAGGCCGATGAAACGGTCGGGGTTGGGCAGGCCCTCAGCAATCAGGCGGGGGTCGAGGTAGGAGGTGTTGGTCGCAAGGATCGCGTCGGGGCGGCAGGTCTGGCCAAGCTGGGCAAAGACGGCGCGCTTGACGCTCAGGTCCTCGAACACGGCTTCGATCACCAGATCGGTGTTGGCCAGAAGGGCATAGTCGCTGCCCGCCGTCACGCCATCCATGCGGGCTTGCGCCTGCGCCTCGGTCAGCTTGCCGCGTTTGACCGCACCGTCGAAGATGGAGCGGAGGTTGGAAAGGCCGCGCTGGACGGCCTCGTCGTCGCGTTCGATCAGGGTGACGGGCAGGCCGGCATCGCGCAGGGCGGCGGCAATGCCTGCGCCCATCGTGCCGCCGCCGATCACCGCGGCAGAGCGGATCTTACGCGGCTTGGCGTCGCCCAGATGCGCGGGCTTGGGCGCGGCGCGTTCGGCAAAGAAGATGTGGCGCAGGGCTGCGGCCTGATCCGAGGCGCGAAGTTCAAGGAAGGTGGCGCGTTCATGGGCCATGGCTTCCGCGAAGGGCTTTTCGGCGGCGATGCGCAGGCAGTCCAGCGCACACAGGGGCGCGATTTCGCCCTTGGCCCGCTTCGTGATGGTCTTGCGCTGGTCGTCCCACCAGGCCGCGTCGGGCGAGGTGACGGGACGGGCGGAGGCGGGCTGCGGCAAGGGCTGGGTCGCAGCCGTGCGGGCGAAGGCAATCGCTTCGGCGCGCAGGTCGCCACTGACGACGGCATCGATCAGGCCCAGCGACAGGGCCTTGGCGGCCTTCACCGGGCGGCCGGAGGTGACAAGCTCGACGGCCGCTTCGACGCCCGCGAGGCGCGGGGTGCGGACCGTGCCGGAGGCGCCCGGCACGATGCCGAGGGTGACTTCGGGCAGGCCGACCGCGGCGCTGTCCATGGCCAAGCGGAAGCGACAACCCATCGCGACCTCGAATCCGCCGCCAAGGGCGGAGCCGTGGATGGCGGCGACCCAGGGCTTGGCCGCCTGTTCCAGCCGGTCCACGAGGTCGGGCAGGTGCGGCGGGACCGGGGGCTTGCCGAACTCGGTCACGTCGGCCCCGGCGATGAATGTGCGGCCTGCGCAGGTCAGCACCACGGCGCGAACGGCGGGGTCAGCGTCCAGCGTGCCCACGGCGTCCCACAGGCCCTGCCGCAGGGCCTGGCCCAGGGCGTTGACCGGGGGGTTTTCCACGGTGACGATGGCGATGTCGCCGTCGCGGTCGATGCTGATCATGTCAAATCCCCAGATAGGCTTCGCGGATGCGCGGATCGGCGATCAGCTCCTGCGCTGCCCCGTCCATCGTGATGCGTCCGGTTTCCATCACATAGCCCCGGTCGGCGATCTTCAGCGCGCCATAGGCGTTCTGTTCGACCAGAAGCACGGTGACGTTTAGCGCCTTGAGGCCCTTCACCACGTCGAAGATCTGCGCGACGATGATTGGCGCAAGGCCCATCGAGGGTTCGTCGAGCAGAAGGCAGGACGGCCGCCCCATCAGCGCCCGGGCCATGGCCAGCATCTGCTGCTGGCCCCCGGACAGGCCCCCGGCAGCGAGGTTGCGCTTTTCCTTCAGGATCGGGAACATCTGGAAGGCGTCTTCCATGTCCTTCTCCACTCGGTCGTCCGCATAGAGATAAGCGCCGAGGCGAAGGTTCTCCTCCACCGTCAGGTTGGTGAAGATCTGGCGGCCCTCCGGCGATTGTGACAGGCCCCGGCCGACGCGGCGCCAGGCCGGGACGCCCGAGAGCGCCTCGCCCCGGAAGGTGACGGAGCCCCCCGCGAGGGGGTGCACACCCGAGAGGCAGCGCAGGAGCGTGGTCTTGCCCGCCCCGTTCGCCCCGATCACGGTGACGATCTCGCCCGAGTCGACCCGCAGGTCGATCCCATGCAGCACTTCGATCCGCCCGTAGCGGGCGCGGAGACCTTCAACCAGCAGCATTTTCGGCCCCCAGATAGGCAGCGATGACGGCAGGGTTCTGGCTTACCGAGGCCGGGTCGCCCTCGGCGATCTTCTCGCCATGGTCGAGGACGACGATGTGGTTGGAAATCCGCATCACCATCTTCATGTCATGTTCCACCAGCAGGATTGCCACGCCCGAGGCGGCAATCTCGGCAATGAGGTGGTCGATTTCTTCTGTCTCCACCGCGTTGCAGCCGGCGGCGGGTTCGTCCAAGAGCAGGACCTTGGGCTTCAGCGCCATGGCACGGGCGATCTCCAGCCGCTTGAGCGAGCCGTAGGAGAGGCTGCCGGCCTCACGCTCGGCGGCGCGCTCCAGACCGACGCGCTTGAGAAGCTCACGCGCCCCGGCCTCGGCCTCGCGCGCGCGGCGGCGCGAGGCGGGAAGGTTCAGGAGGTCGGACAGCACATGGCCGCTTTCCTGCAGGTGGTAGCCGGCGATGGTGTTTTCCAGCACGGTCATCGACTGGAAGACCTGGAGGTTCTGGAAGGTCCGGCACATGCCGCGACGGGCCAGAAGGTGCGGGGACATCGCGGTCACGTCCTCGCCGTTCAGGATCACCTTGCCCGATCCGGGCTGGTAGACGCCCGAGATCATGTTGAAAAGCGTGGTCTTCCCCGCCCCGTTCGGCCCGATGACCGAGACGATCTCACCGGGTTTGACGCTGAAGGAGACGTCGTTCACGGCCTTGAGGCCACCGAAGCTGATGCCCAGCCCCTCGATCGACAGCAGAGTCATTCGCCCCTCCCCCGGATCTTGCGCAGGATCGACGGGACGACGCCTTCGCGCAGGAAGATCATCACCAGGACCATCACCAGGCCCAGGACCAGTTGTTCGTATTCGGCAAAGACGGTCAGCACCTGCGGCAGCAGGGTCAGGACCGCCGCGCCGAAGATCGCGCCTGCGACCGAGCCGACGCCGCCGAGGACTGCCATCGTCACCATCTCGACCGAGTGCATGAAGCCTGCGACGTCGGGGGTGATGAACTTGTTCTGCAACGCAAGCAGCGAGCCGGAGATCGAGGCGTAAACCGCCGAGATCACGAAGGCTTGCAGCTTCAGCCGGGCCACGTCCATGCCGACGGTCTTGGCCGCTACTTCCGATCCGTGCAGCGCCCGCAACGCCCGGCCGGTGGCGCTGTCGCGCAGGTTCAGCGCGAGCCAGGCGCCCAGGATGAGGACGATGCCGCAGAAGAAGTACCAGAACTGGCCGTTCGACAGGTCAAGCCCCGCGTCCTTGAGCAGCGCGCGGAGGCCAAGCTCGGGCACGTCGATGCCGTCGGGGCCGCGCGTCAGATCGCGCTCGTTGTTCAGGACCATCGAGATCAGGATGCCCATGCCGAGCGAGGCGACAGCAAGGTAATAGCCCTTGAGCCGCAGGATCGGGCGACCGACGAGCCAGGCGAGGACCGCCGAGATCAGCGCGCCCAGAAGGACGGCAAGCGCGGGGTGCAGGCCCAGATGCACCGGGGCCAGCGCGCAGGCATAGGCGCCGATCCCGGCAAAGCCCGCGTGGCCGAGGCTGATCTGCCCGGCCCAACCGGTCAGGATCACGATCCCGGTGACGGCCAGCGCATTGACGAAGATCAGGGCTCCGACTCGGTAGTAGAAGCTGGAGGGAAAGAAGATCGGCGACAGCGCGATCAGGATGGCGAGCGCCAGCAGGGTGGCGTTTTTCGGGGTCATTCGCATGGTCACACCCGGTCGGTCGATTTGCGGCCGAAAAGGCCCTGCGGCAGGAAGAACAGCACGGCCAGGATGACGATGAAGGCGGCGGCGTCCTTGTATTGCGAGCTGATGTAGCCGGCTGTCAGCCCCTCAAGCAGGCCGAGGAGGAAGCCGCCCACCAGTGCGCCCTTCGGGTTGCCCATTCCGCCCAGCATGGCGGCGGCAAAGCCCTTGAGCGCGAAGGCCAGGCCCACGTCATAGGAGGTCATGGTGATCGGTGTCACCAGCACCCCCGCCAGCGCGCCGATCCCGGCGGACAGCGCGAAGGACAGGGTCATCACGAAGGTCGTGTTGATCCCCACCAGCTGCGCGGCAAGGCGGTTGTTCGAGGTGGCCAGCACGGCCCGGCCCAGAAGGGTGCGGGTGAAGAACAGCCACAGGCCGATGAACACGGCGACGGATCCCGCGATCACCCAGAGGCTTTGCGGCAGGATCGTCGCCCCTAGGATGCGGATCGGATCATCGCCCGAGAAGGCGGGGTAGGTATGGATCTGCTTGCCGAAGATCAGCTGCGCCGCGCCCCGGATGAAGATCGAGGCCCCGATGGTGATGATGACCAGCGAGACGACGGGCGCCCCGCGCGCGGGCTCGATCGTGAGCTTGTTCATCGCCACCCCCAGCGCGGCAGTCACCACAATGGCGACCAGCGCGGCCAGCGGCAGCGGTGCCCCGGCGGCATAGGCGGCGACGGTGATCATCCCGCCCAGCATGACGAATTCGCCTTGCGCGAAGTTCACCACGTCGGATGCGTTGTAGATGATGGTGAAGCCCAGGGCGACCAGCGCGTAGACCGCGCCGACCGTCACCCCGGACAGAAGGAATTGCAGAAGTTCCGACATGCGTCCCAGCCCCCGATGGCCCGAAAGGGTTGCCGCGCCCCCGTGGTCAGGGGCGCGGCGGGTGGATTACTGGACCAGAGTCCACTTGCCGCCCTTGATCTCCAGCATGCGGAAGGCGGTCAGGTCGAGGCCGAGGTGGTCTTCGGCGGTGAAGGTGTAGACGCCGGTGGTGCCGGCAAGGCCGGTGGTCGCCTCGATCGCGTCGCGGATCGCGGCGGGCTCGGCCGAACCGGCACGGGCGATGGCGTCGGTCATGATAAGGAAGGCGTCATGGGCATAGCCGCCGAAGGTGCCGACCGGGGTGCCGGTCTTTGCCTCGAACATCGCCTTGTAGGCATCGACGACCGGCTTCTGCGGGTCATCCTCGGCCAGAAGGTCGGCGACCAGCAGCGCGGTGCCCGGCAGGCGCACGCCTTCCGCCGCATCGGCCCCGGCGAGGTCGATGAACCCGTCCGAAGCCACGCCATGCGACTGGTAGAACGGCAGGTCGATGGCCAGCTGCTTGACGTTCCGCGTCACGATCGACGGGCCCTGACCGAAGCCGGGGTTCAGGATCGCCTGCACGCCTTCGACCCCACGGATCTTGGTCAGTTGGGCGGTCATGTCCGCGTCTTTCGGATCATAGGTCTCGTCCGCGACGATCTCGATCCCGTAGTCAGGGGCGACCGATTTGCACTGGGCCTGCATCGAGGCGCCGAAGCCGTCGGTGCCCGAGATCATGCCCACCTTGGTGAAGCCGCGGTTCTGCATGTCCTCGAAGATCTTCTGGCAGGCCATGCGGTCGGTGTGCGGGGTCTTGAAGGTGAAGGGCTTGACCGGGTCGATGATGTCGATGGCCCCGGCGAGCGAGATGAACGGGATTTCCGCATCCTCGGCCACGGCCAGGATCGACATCGAGGTCCCGGTGGTGGTGCCGCCGATGATGGCGACGACTTCGTCATCTTCTACGAGGCGGGTTGCGAAGGTGCGGGCCTTGTTCGGGTCGCCGTTGTCGTCATAGGCGACGAGCACCACTTCCTCGCCGTTGATGCCGCCCTTGGCGTTCAGGTCCTCGACCAGCATTTCCAGGGTCTTGAGCTCGGGGTCGCCCAGGAAGGCGGCCGGGCCGGTGGCCGAGATCGAGGCACCGAGCTTGATTTCGGCCATTGCCGGAAGGGCAAGGGCGATGAGGGCGGTGGTGGTCAGAAAGGTCTTCATTGGGTCTCCTCCCAGAGAGCTAGGGTTGGTTCAGGCCGCCAGACGGCGCGACATCACCCGGCGGAAGCGGGTGGCGACGAAGGCGGTATCGGTCAGGCTGGCATTGCCGGCGGGGTTGGCCCCGGTGACGTGAAAGTCGCTGAAGGCCGCGGACTGGTTGACGAAGATGTTGCCGGTCAGGTTGATCGACAGGTTCACCCCGGCCTCGGCGAAGGCGGCCTCGGCGCGAGCGATACGGGTTTCGTCGGTGTCGTAGAGCGCGGCGGTGATGGCGCCCTTTTCGGCGGCAAGGGTTGTGGCCTGCTGGATGGCGCTGTCGGCGTCCCTGGTGGCGATCAGGAAGGCGACGGGGCCGAAACATTCCTCGCCTGCCGTGGCGTCGGTTTCGGACACGGCGAGCAGGAGCGGCCCCGGTTCCCCCTTCGAGGCCCCGGCACGCAGGACGCGGCCCTTGGCGGCGGTCGCTTCGGCGCGGGACTGGGTGGCCGGGTTGGCGATGGCGCCGCAGATGCCGGCGGCGCGGGCAGGGTCAGAGAGAAGGCCGTCGATGGCGGAGACGAGAGCGGCTGCGACCTCGTCAAAGGATCTGTGGCCCTTGTCGGTCTCGATTCCGCCTTCGGGGATGTAAATGTTCTGCGGCGAGGTGCACATCTGGCCCGAGTAGAGCGAGAGCGCGAAGGCGAGGTTCGCGCATATGCCGTCAAGGTCGCTGGTCGCGGCGATGACGACGCTGTTGACGCCGGTTTCCTCGGTAAACAGCTGCGCCTGACGGGCGTTGTCGCGGAGCCACCCGCCGAAGGTCGAGGAGCCCGTGTAGTCGATGAGCTTGACCTCGGGCCGGATGGCGAGGGTCTTGGTGATCTCGGCGCCGGGTTCGTCGACGGCAAGGAGGACGGCATCGGCGGGCAGGCCGGCTTCCACCAGCACCTCGCGCAGGACGCGGACGGTCAGGGCCAGCGGCAGGATCGCGCGGGGGTGCGGCTTCACGATCACCGGGTTGCCGGTGGCAAGGCTGGCGAAGAGGCCGGGGTAGGAGTTCCAGGTCGGGAAGGTGTTGCAGCCGATGGTCAGCGCGATTCCGGCGGGGCGGAGGGTCCAGGACTTCTCCATCACGATCGGGGCGGCCTTGCCCTGCGGTTTTTCCCAGCGGGCGTGGGCGGCGAAGCGGGTCATCTCGGCATAGGCGGCAGCGACGGCTTCGAGGCCGCGGTCCTGGGCATGGGGACCGCCCGCCTGGAAGGCCATGGCGAAGGCCTGGCCCGTGGTGTGCATCGTGGCATTGCCGATCAGGAAACTCTGGCGGTTCAGCCGGGTCAGCGCCTCGATCAAGGCGCCGATGCGGGTTTCGACCGAGGCGGCGGCCAGCGCGGGGGCGGCGGCCGAGGCGGCAGCGATCAGTTCGTCGGGCGTCGCGGCAGGGTAGCGGATGGAAAGGGTCGGGCCGAAGGGCGAGACCTCGGCCCCGGCGCGGGATGCGCCCGGATGGCCGGGCAGGTCGAAGTCCTGTCCCATCAGCGCGGTGAAGGCGGCCTCGCCGTCAGCCTTGGCGGTTTCGCCATAGATCTTGCCGCTGGGAACCTCTGGGTAGGGGGTCCAGTATTCGCGACGTGCAAGGGCCGTGACGGCCGCCTCAAGCGTCGGCCGGTGAAGGTCGAAGAAGTCCGCCATGATATCCTCCTGCCGAGGGCTCTCCTCCCCGACGGGTTTTATCATTGACCGGCCGGTCGGTTTATGCAAGAGGTTTTTCAAGGCGTCCGGAAAATGGGTCCGGGCGGGGGAGACGCTTCCATGACCACATCCGAGACCGTCCTTGCCAGGCTTGAAGCAGGTGTCCTGCATCTGACGCTGAACCGACCGGACAAGCTGAATTCGTTCAATGAAGAGATGCACCTGGCGCTGCGTGCCCAGATCCAGCGCGCGCATGATGACGAAGCTGTCCGCGCGGTCCTGCTGACCGGGGCGGGGCGCGGATTCTGCGCCGGGCAGGACCTTGGCGACCGCGATCCGCGCAAGGGCGGGCCGGCCCCGGATCTGGGGAACACGCTGGAGACTTTCTACAACCCGACGCTGCGCCTGATTCGCCAGCTGGAAAAGCCGGTGATCTGCGCCGTGAACGGCGTGGCGGCGGGCGCGGGGGCGAACATCGCCTTCGCCTGTGACATCGTGCTGGCGGCGAAATCCGCGAAGTTCATCCAGGCTTTCGCAAAGATCGGGCTGATTCCCGACGCGGGCGGCAGTTGGTCGCTGGCCCGCATCCTGGGCGAGCCGCGTGCGAAGGCCCTTGCCCTGACGGCCGAGCCGCTGATGGCGGAACGGGCTGCCGACTGGGGCCTGATCTGGAAGGCCGTCGAGGACTCGGATCTCATGACCGAGGCGACCAAGCTGGCCGAGTCGCTCGCCGCCGGGCCGACGCTGGGGCTGGGACTGACCAAGCGACTGATCCAGGCCGCTGCGACCAACTCGCTGGACGAACAGCTGGACATGGAGCGGGACCTGCAACAGCAGGCGGGCCGCAGTGCCGATTATGCCGAGGGCGTAATCGCCTTCCTGGAAAAGCGCGCAGCACGGTTTACCGGCAAATGAAGGACGCGCGCGAGATGACCCCCCAGGAACTTGCCAAGGCCTCGGCCCAGGCCCTGTGGAACGACGATTCGGCCAGCCAGCGGCTGGGGATGGTGATGGAACACCTTGCCCCCGGCGAGGCGACGCTGTCGATGGAAGTGACCGAGGCGATGTCGAATGGCCACGGCACCTGCCACGGCGGCTATATCTTCACGCTGGCGGACAGCGCCTTTGCCTTTGCCTGCAACGGCTATAACCAGCGGACCGTGGGCCAGCATGCCTCAATCACCTATCTCGCGCCGGGCCGTCTGGGCGACCGTCTGACCGCCGCCGCACGCGAGGTGTCGCGGCAGGGCCGGTCCGGCGTCTACGACGTCCGCGTCACCAATCAGGATGGCCAGCACATCGCCGAGTTCCGCGGCCTGTCGCGCACGGTCAAAGGCACCCATCTTCCGGTCGACGGCTGACCGGCGTAGCTATTTCCCGAGGGAGGAACCCATGGAAGACCTTACCCCCCGCAAGCAGGATCTGGACCCGATCGAGATCGCCTCACGCGATGAAATCGAGGCGCTGCAGTTCCACCGCATGAAGCGGTCGCTGAAGCACGCCTATGAGAATTCGCCCTTCTACCGCAACCGCTTCATCGAGGCGGACGTCCACCCCGAGGAGCTGAAGACCCTCAAGGACATTGCCAAGTTCCCCTTCACCTACAAGCAGGACCTGCGCGATACCTATCCCTTCGGGATGTTCGCCGTGCCGCGGAACAAGCTGGTCCGGGTGCATGGGTCCTCGGGCACCACGGGCAAGCCGACGGTGGTTGGCTATACCGCCAATGACATCGACGTCTGGGCGAACCTGATCGCACGGTCCATCCGCGCGGCGGGCGGCCGTCCGGGCGACATGCTGCACAACGCCTATGGCTATGGCCTGTTCACCGGGGGCCTTGGTGCGCATTACGGGGCAGAGCGGCTTGGCTGCACCGTGGTCCCGATTTCGGGCGGGCAGACGGAGCGGCAGGTGTCGCTGATCACGGACTTCCAGCCGCAGATCATCATGGTGACGCCCAGCTACATGCTTTCGATCCTGGACGAATTCCGCCGTCAGGGGATCGACCCGCGCCAGTCCTCGCTGAAGGTCGGGATCTTCGGGGCCGAGCCCTGGACCAACGCCATGCGGGAAGAGATCGAAGAGGCGTTCGACATGCACGCCGTGGATATCTACGGGTTGTCGGAAATCATGGGCCCCGGCGTCGCGCAGGAATGTGTGGAGACGAAGGACGGGCTGCATATCTGGGAAGACCACTTCTACCCGGAAATCATCGACCCGGTGACGGGCGAGGTGCTGCCCGACGGCCAGATGGGCGAACTGGTCTTCACCACGCTGACCAAGGAAGGCCTGCCGATGGTGCGCTATCGTACCCGCGACCTGACGCGGCTTCTGCCTGGCACCGCCCGGTCGATGCGGCGGATCGAGAAGATCACCGGCCGCAGCGACGACATGATCATCCTGCGCGGCGTCAACGTCTTCCCGACCCAGATCGAGGAGCAGATCCTGAAGTGCAAGGGCCTCGCCCCGCATTTCCAGATCGAACTGGGCCGGGAAGGCCGGATGGACAACATGACCGTCCATGTCGAATGCGCCCCGGATCAGGTGGACGCCGACGCCCGCGCCAAGTCGGCCAAGGAGCTTGCGCATCACATCAAGGCCATCGTCGGCGTGTCCACGCGCATCAACGTGACCGATCCTAATGCAATTGCCCGTTCCGAAGGCAAGGCGAAGCGGGTCGTGGACAATCGCCCCAAAGGCTGACCGTCCGGTCAGTGACACAATGATATGCTTGCTTTAGAAGGGGCAGCGATGCCCCTTTTTCATCGGCAGCGTCAGGAAAATGATCATGGCTCGGACCCGGGCGGCAGATTTCGAGGAAAAGCAGCGCGTCATTCTGGACCACGCGGCACAGGTCTTTGCGGATCAGGGGATGGAGAAAGCCTCCATGTCCCAGATCGCGACGGTGGCGCAGGTGTCGAAGGCACTGCTCTATCACTACTATCCCAGCAAGGATGCGCTGATCTTCGCGATCATCATCACCCATCTGGAAGGGCTGGACGCGGCGATCGAAGAGGCCGACGATCCGACGCTGCCGCCCGAGCAGCGGCTGCGCAAGCTGGTGGGCACGGTTCTGGAGAACTATCGTGGCGCCGACAACCAGCACAAGGTGCAGCTGAACGCGACGGCCGCCCTGTCGGATGAACAGAAGGCCGAGATCACGGCGCTTGAACGCAGGATCGTACGTCGGTTCTCGGCCGTGCTGGACCAGGTGAACCCTGGCCTGAACTCGAAGGAAAGGCCCCTGTTGATGCCGGTGACAATGTCGCTGTTCGGCATGATGAACTGGGTCTACATGTGGTTCCGCGACGGGGGCCGGATCAGCCGCGAGGATTATGCCGATGTGGCGACGACCCTGATCCTTGAGGGGATCAAGGCCGTCCGTTGAGGCCCGCGAGGACCTTTGGGTCATAGGCGGGGGCTTCGGCCCGGCGGCGGTCAGGTTCCGGCGCGGTCAGCGGCGTGGCGGATCTGAGCTTTTCCGGCGCCTCCAGCGCAAGGCGCTGGTAGATCGCGGTGCCCTGCGATTTCCAAGCGATCTCGTCGTCGGAAAGCTCGCGCAGCACCTTGGCAGGGCTGCCCACGGCAAGGCTGCGCGGCGGGATCTGCGCGCCGGCCTTCACGAAGGCAAGCGCCGCGACGATGGAGTCCGCGCCGACCACCGCCTCGTCCATCACCACCGCGTTCATGCCGACCATGGCATTCCGCCCGATACGGCAGCCGTGCAGGACGGCACCGTGGCCGATGTGGCCGGCCTCCTCGATCACCACATCCTTGCCGGGGAAGGCATGGACCACGCAGGTTTCCTGCAGGTTGCTGCCCGTCTCCATCACGATCCGCCCGAAGTCCCCGCGCAGGACGGCACCCGGCCCGACATAGCAGGCCGGGCCAATGATCACGTCGCCGATCACCACGGCCGCCGGGTGGACGAAGGCCGTGGGGTCGATCACCGGGACGATGCCGTCCCAGGAGTAGATGCGCCCGCTCACTCGGCGGCCTGGGATGCGGCGGGGGGCCAGACCTTTGCCACCATCGTCAGCACGTCATATTGCGCGACCACGGCTCCGGTCTGCTTGGTCACCTGGCAATCCCAGCGGACCTCGCCATGCTCGGCATTGGCCCGGGGGTTGATCTCCTTGCAGGTGAGCCGCACTTGCAGCGTATCGCCGAAGTAGACGGGCGTCAGGAAGCGAAGGTTGTCGACGCCGTAGTTTGCCAGAACCGGACCCGGCGCGGGGTCCACGAACAGGCCGGCAGCGAAAGAGGCGATCAGGTAGCCATGCGCCACGCGGTCATCGAAGAACGGGTTGGCCTTGGCGGCCGCGCTGTCCATGTGGGCGTAGAACGTGTCGCCGGTGAAATGGGCGAAGTGCTCAACGTCTTCCAGGGTCACTTGCCGGGCGGCGGTGACGAGCTGGTCGCCGATCTTCAGTTCGGCCAGCGATTTGCGGAACGGATGCTGGCCATGCTGCGCCTCGGCGCCTTCGATCCAGCGGCCAGTGACCGCCGACAGAAGCCGTGGGCTACCCTGAACGGCGGTGCGCTGCATGTAGTGTTTCACGCCACGCATCCCACCCATTTCCTCACCGCCGCCCGCGCGACCGGGGCCGCCGTGGACCAGCGGGGCCAGGGGCGAGCCATGACCCGTGGACGATTTCGCCGTCGCCCGGTTGCCGATCAGCACCCGCCCGTGGTGCGGTGCAAGGCCCAGAACCGCCGCCTCGGCCACTTTCGGATCGTCGGTGAAGACCGACGACACGAGCGAGCCCTTGCCCTTGGCGGCCAGCGCCACGGTTTCCTCGATGTCATCATAGGGCATCACGGTGGACACCGGCCCGAACGCCTCGACATCATGGACCGCGCCCGCCGCAAATGGCTTGTCGCAATACATCAGGACCGGGTTCAGGAAGGCCCCGGCCTCGGCATCGCCCGACACCACGCGCACGGCATCGGGGTTGCCTGCCACGATCTCGGCGTCGGCCTGCAGGTCGCGGATCCGCGCCCGCACCTCGTCGCGCTGGTCAAGGCTGGCGAGCGGACCCATCCGCGTCGTCTCCTCTCCCGGCAGGCCGAGGGCGGTCTTGTCCAGCCGGTCGCCAACCGCGGCGATGACGGCCTGCACATGGGTGCGCGGCACGAAGACGCGTCGGATGGCGGTGCACTTCTGGCCCGCCTTGGCAGTCATTTCGCGGGCGACTTCCTTGACGAAGAGGTCGAACTCGGCCGTTCCCGGCCCGGCATCGGGGCCGAGGACCGAGGCGTTGAGGCTGTCCGCCTCCATCGTGAAACGGGTCGAATTCTCGATCACCGCCTTGTGCGACTTGAGCTTGCGCCCCGTCCAGGCCGAGCCGGTGAAGGTAACGGCGTCCTGCCCCGTCACATGGTCCAGAAGATCGCCGACCGAGCCAGAGATCAGTTGCAGCGCGCCGTCGGGAAGAAGGCCGGTATCGACGATCCGCCGCACGACCAGTTCGGTCAGGTAGGCGGTCTGGCTGGCCGGTTTCACGATGCAGGGGACGCCCGCGATCAGGGTGGGGGCGATCTTTTCCAGCATCCCCCAGACCGGGAAGTTGAAGGCGTTGATATGGACTGCCACGCCTTGCAGGGGCGAGAAGATGTGCTGGGCCACGAAGCTGCCGTCCTTCGACAGCACCTCGACCTCGCCATCGGTCAGGACCCGGGTGTTGGGGAGCTCCCGCCGGGCCTTCGAGGCGAAGGTCAGCATGGTGCCGATCCCGCCCTCGATGTCGATCCAGCCGTCGGAGCGGGTGGCCCCGGTGTGCAGGCTTTCGGTGTAGAATTCTTCCTTCAGCTCCATGAGCCGCAGGCCAAGCGCCTTCAGCATCCCGGCCCGGTCATGGAAGGACATGGCCCGCAGCTTCGGCCCCGCCACCTCGCGCCCGTAGGCAAGGGCGGCGGCGAAGTCGATGCCGGTGGAATCGATGGTGGCCACGACCTCTCCGGTCGCGGCGTCGAGCAGGGGTTGGCCGTCACGGGCACCGGGGGTCCAGCGGCCAGAGACATAGCTTTCCAGACGGCGCGGGGAGCGGGCCGGGTTGGTCATGGGCATATTCCTTGGTCAAGAAGCGGGGAGGGCCCTGGCCCGCCCCGTCAGGTCAGTTCAGGCCGATCGGGCCGAGGGTTTCGGCGACCAGCGCATCCCAGCGGGCTTGCAGGGTCTCGTTCGTGGCGTGGCGCAGGCCGAATTTGGCCTGGGTGTCGTAGCGGGCCGAGTTCGCGATGCCGAAGGTCGCGGCGACGCGTGGACGCCAGTAGGCGACGGCGGCCTTGGCTTCTGCCTTGCCATCCTCGGTGGCGACCAGACGGTCCAGTCCCTCGATCCCGAGGGCCGCGTGACGGGCCTCGCGCGGAGCGATCTCGCGGAAGACCTCGGCCAGGGGGGCATAGGAGATTCGGGTGAGTTCGGTCATCTGAACCCCGGTCGCAAGGCCCATGAGGACGTTCATCACCACCGCATCGGCCCAGCCGGTGATCGGGTAGTGGAACACCGACAGCCGCATGTCGCCGCCCGTGCGGGTCGCGCCGAAGTCTGCTTCACGCGGCAGCCGCGCGGCCCAGTCGTGCTGGCGCTGATAGCGCGCCGTATCGGTGCCGAAATCCGCCATCACGTTCAGCACACGCTCGGCATGGTCGGCCTTTTCCAGCGTGATCCGGCTGGCGGCGATCCGCTCCTTGATGCCGGGCGCAAAGTTGATCGACCCGGCGAACCCGGCCGAGGCCGCCAGTTCGCTGTCCACGAAGGACCCCATGAGCCGCAACAACTCTCCGCGATAACGGGCGGGCACGTTGCCGGGAGAGGTCAGGACGCCGCCCTGGGCAAGGTAGTCATCGATGTTCATCGTCTCGGACATCAGGACCTCACTCGTCAAAGGTGACGACGACCTTGTCGGTCAGCGGGAAGCTTTGACAGGACAGGACATAACCGGCCCGCACCTCGTAATCCTCAAGCGCGTGGTTGGTGTGCATCTCCACCTCGCCCTCGATCACCTTGCAGCGGCAGGTCGAGCAGACGCCGGCCTTGCAGGAATAGGGAGCATCGAGCGCGTTCTCGATTGCGGCATCCAGGATGCTTTGGCCTTGGCGCGGCATCTGGAAGCTGCGGGTGGTGCCGTCCAGCGTGACCGTCGCGGCGGTGGAGTTGCCTGCGTTCAGCTCGGCCTTCGAGACCGGCTTGGCCTTGGCGCGGCCCGGCTGGCTGGAAGCGAAAAGCTCGAACTTGATCTGGGCGTCGGTCAGGCCGTGGTCGCGAAGGCTGGCGGCGATGGCCAGCATCATCGGCTCGGGCCCGCAGATGAAGGCAGTGTCCACCGACTTCGGGTCGATCCAGCCGGTGAAGAGGGCCTTCATCTTGTCCGCGTCCACGCGACCAGTGAAGAGGTCGATCTCCTGCGCCTCGGTCTCAAGCACATGGATCACCGAGAAGCGGCCGAGGTAGGTGTTCTTCAGGTCCTCGAGATCCTCGCGGAACATGATCGTGTTGATCGCCCGGTTGGCATAGACCAGCGTGAAGCGCGAGTTGGGTTCGTCCGCCAGCACGGTCTTGATGATCGACAGGACCGGGGTGATCCCCGAACCACCGGCGAAGCCGAGGTAGTGCTTTTCCGCAGAGGCGTCGATCGGCGTGAAGAACTTGCCCATCGGGGGCATCGCCTCGATCTCGTCACCGGGGGCGAGGTTCTCGTTAGCCCAAGTGCTGAACGTACCGCCATCGACGCGCTTGATCCCGACCTTCAGCACGCCCTCGTGCTTTCCGGCGCAGATCGAATAGGACCGGCGCAGTTCCTCGCCGTCAAAGCTGCGGCGGAAGGTCAGATACTGGCCTTGGGTGAAGTCGAAGAGCGCGCGGTCCTCGTCGCGCGGGGCGAGGGTCACAACCACGGCGTCGCGGGTTTCGCGGCGGACCTCGGTGACCTTCAGCGAATGAAAGCGAGACATCATGTCCTCCCGGTCGGGTGCATCCTCAGATGCATTTGAAATAGTCGAAGGGTTCCAGGCAGTCGGTGCAGCGGTAACTTGCCTTGCAGGGGGTCGAACCGAACTGGCTGACCTTTTCCGTCTTGGTCGAGCCGCAGCGCGGGCAGGCGATCACCAGGTTGGACGTTCCGGCCAGCCGCGCGACCCGCCCAGCGAGCCGCCCGTCGGCAGCGGTGCCGTCCACCGGCGGAGCAATCCCGTAGGCGCGCAGCTTCTCGCGCCCCTCGGCGGTGATCCAGTCGGTGGTCCAGGGGGGCGAGAGCTGACGCTCCAGGCGCAGTTTCTCGATTCCCTTGGCCCGCAGGGCGGTCTCGATGTCGAGGTTGATCACCGTGGTCGCGGGGCAGCCCGAATAGGTGGGCGTGACCGTTACGACCAGGGTGTCACCCTGCCATTCCACGTCCCGGATGATGCCCAGATCGGTCAGGCTGATCACCGGGATTTCCGGGTCCGGCACCTGGGACAGCCAGTGCCGGACCATCTGGATATCGGGAAGCACCGCGCTGCTCATGGGTTACCAGGTGCCGCCTGGATAGGCGCGCTGCAGGAACTGCATGTCGGCCAGGATGAAGCCCAAAGCCTCGGTGTGCCGACCTTGCTTCCCGCCCTTGTGCTGGAAGGTGCCCTGCGGCAGGTCCAGCGTCGCCTCGACCATCACTTCGGCCACGGTGCGGTCCCAGGCGGCTTTCAGGCTTTCCGGTGCGGGGGCGATCCCGGCCTCGGTCATCCCCTGATCCACGGCGTCGCCGAGGAACAGCTCGCCCGTATAGGGCCACAGCACGTTCAGCGCCTTCTGCATCCGGGCGCGGCTTTCCTCGGTCCCGTCGCCCAGACGGATCACCAGATCGGCCGAGCGTTCCAGATGGTAGGCCACTTCCTTCGCCGCTTTGGCCGCGATCTCGGCCACGCGCTTGTCCGACGAGGATTGCAGCGCGCGCAGCATCTCCATGTGCCAGGCGTCGAAGAGGAACTGGCGCATCAGCGTCTGGCCGAAGTCGCCGTTCGGGCGTTCTGCCAGCAGCACGTTGCGGAACTGCGCCGCGTCGCGCAGATAGGCGAGGTTGTCGGCCGTGCGGCCCTTGCCCTCGACCTCGCCTGCGAGACCCAGCCAAAGCTGCGTCTGCCCGATCAGGTCAAGCGCGGTGTTGGCCAGGGCAATGTCTTCCTCCAGCACGGGGCTGTGCCCGCACCATTCCGAGACGCGGTGGCCGAGCACCAGGCAGTTGTCGCCCATCCGGCACAGCCAGTCGACGAAGGCATCCTCGGGGGCCGCGCCCTTGGCGGCCATCGTGCGGATGCCGGCCGCCTTGGCCAGGTCCGCATCGGCGGTCATCACATCGGTCAGCGAGGGCATCACATATGCCCCACTTTAGCCGGGATGTCGAAGAAGGTCGGGTGACGGTAGACCTTGGAGTTCGACGGCTCGAACAGCGGTCCCTTCTCGGACGGGGCCGAGGCGGTGATCTCGTTCGACTTCACGACCCAGATCGACACGCCTTCGTTGCGGCGCGTGTAGACGTCGCGGGCGTGGCAGATCGCCATTTCGGCGTCGGGCGCGTGCAGGCTGCCGACATGGCGGTGGTTCAGGCCATGCTGGCCGCGGATGAAGACTTCCCAGAGGGGCCATTCGCTGGACATCGGTATTCCTCCCGGTTCGGGTCAAGGGGTGGGGCGGGCCTGCGCGGCCCGCCGGCAATTCACTCGGCAGCCATGCGCGCGGCGGCGCGGCGGGCGTCCTGCTTCTTCGCGTGGGCCATCAGCCCGTCGCGGAACCATGCGCCGTCTTCCCAGGCGGTGACGCGGGCTTCCATCCGCTCGGCGTTGCAGGGGCCGTTGCCGTTGATGACCTCGAAGAACTCGTTCCAATCGGGCTCGGAGAAGTCGTAGCCGCCCTTCTCCTCATTCCACTTCAGGTTCGGGTCGGGGATCGTCAGGCCCAGATATTCGGCCTGCGGAACGGTCTGGTCGACGAACTTCTGCCGCAGCTCGTCATTGGTGTTGATCTTGATCTTCCACTGCATCGACTGCGCGGAATGGACCGAGTCCTTGTCCGACGGGCCGAACATCATCAGCGCCGGATACCAGAAGCGGTTCATGGCATCCTGCGCCATTTCCTTCTGTTCCGGGGTGCCCTGCAGGCACATCTTCATCAGGATGTCGTAACCCTGACGCTGGTGGAAGGACTCTTCCTTGCAGATGCGGATCATCGCGCGGCTGTAGGGACCATAGCTGGTCTTCTGCAGCTGCACCTGGTTCATGATCGCCGCGCCATCGACCAACCAACCGACGGTGCCGATGTCGGCCCAGTTCAGCGTCGGATAGTTGAAGATCGACGAATACTTCATCTTGCCATTGTGGAGGAGCTCCAGCAGTTCATCCCGGCTCACGCCCAGCGTCTCGGCGGCGGAGTAGAGGTAGAGACCGTGGCCTGCCTCGTCCTGCACCTTGGCCAGAAGGATAGCCTTCCGCTCCAGCGTTGGCGCGCGGGTGATCCAGTTGCCCTCGGGCAGCTGGCCGACGATTTCGCTGTGCGCGTGCTGGCCGATCTGGCGGATCAGCGTCTTGCGGTAGCCTTCCGGCATCCATTCCTTGGGCTCGATCTTCTCGCCCCGGTCGATGCGGTCCTGGAAGGCGCGTTCCTGTTCCGACATCTCCTCGCGGGACTTGGCGCCTTCGGCCTTGACCAATTGTGCGTACATGGGTCGTTCCTCCCTCAGACTCGTTCAATGATGATAGCGATGCCCTGACCGACGCCGATGCACATGGTGCAAAGGGCATAGCGGCCGCCGGTGCGGTGCAGCTGGTACATCGCGGTGGTGATCAGCCGGGCACCCGACATGCCCAGCGGGTGGCCCATCGCGATGGCTCCACCGTTCGCGTTCACATGCGCGGCGTCATC
This sequence comes from Alphaproteobacteria bacterium, assembly GCA_029289325.1. Lineage (GTDB taxonomy): Bacteria > Pseudomonadota > Alphaproteobacteria > Rhodobacterales > Rhodobacteraceae > Tabrizicola. The sequence goes on along the minus strand of JARFTV010000014.1, from coordinate 59,369 downwards.
CGGGAGGCCAAGGTCGCGCAGGACGGCCAAAGCCTGGGCGGCGAAGGCTTCGTTCAGCTCGATGACGTCCATCTGGTCCAGCGTCATGCCGGCCCGGGCCAGCACCTTGCGTACCGCCGGGGCCGGGCCGACGCCCATGATCCGGGGCTCGACCCCCGCCGCCGCCATCGCCACGATCCGCGCCTTGGGCGTCAGGCCCTGGGCCGCCGCGGCCTCGGCCGACAGGATGGCCAGCGCGGCCGCCCCGTCATTCACGCCCGAGGCGTTCCCTGCCGTGACCGTCAGGTCAGGCCCGTTCACGCCGCGCAGCTTTGCCAGCTGCTCCAAGGTGGTGCCGGGACGTGGGTGTTCGTCGGTGTCGATGACCAGCGCATCGCCCTTCTTCTGCGGGATCACCAGCGGGACGATCTCGTCCTTGAAAACGCCTGCAGCCTGCGCCGCGGCCCAACGCTGCTGGCTGCGCAGCGCGAAGGCGTCCTGATCGGCGCGGCTGATGTTGTAGTCGGCCGCCACATTGTCCGCGGTCTCCGGCATCGAATGTGTGCCGTAGATCTTCTTCATCGCGGGGTTCGGGAAGCGCCAGCCGATGGTGGTGTCATAGACTGCGTTCGACCGCGAGAACGCCGTCTCGGCCTTGGGCATCACGAAGGGCGCACGGCTCATGCTTTCGACGCCGCCCGCGATGACGAAATCGCAGTCCCCGGCCTTGATCGCCCGCGCGGCCATGCCGACGGCATCCATGCCCGACCCGCAAAGCCGGTTCACCGTGGTCCCCGGCACGCCGATGGGCATTCCGGCCAGAAGCACGGCCATGCGGCCCACGTTGCGGTTGTCCTCGCCCGCCTGGTTGGCGCAGCCGTAGATCAGGTCATCGACCTGCGACCAGTCCACATTCGGGTTCCGCGCCATAAGCGCCTTCAGCGGCTCGGCAGCAAGATCGTCGGCACGCACCTGTGCCAGAGCACCGCCATAACGCCCCACCGGCGTCCTGACCGCATCGCAAATGAAGGCGTCGCGCATCCTTCCTCCTGTTTGTCTGCTGAGGCCGGCGATTCCTCATTCACCGACCGATCGGTCAATCTATAGCGCGGGAAACATCACAGTGGAAGTAAAATTTTCGGAAGTCATGTAATGTTTTGGGGCGAGGGTCGAGTGCCTTGCGGATCAGGCACTTGCCGGATCAGCCTTCTGACTCGAGGCCGATCAGGCGGCGGGCGGTGGAGAGGGTCTCGGCGGGAAGCAGGCCATCGCCGCCTTCACAGCAGGCGGCGATGTGGCGCTGCGCGGCGGGCGTGAGCGCCAGGTAGAGACGCCGGAACAGCGCCCGCGCCTCGGCCCCGTTCCAGCCGGGCGGCAGGTGCTCGGCCGGCAAGCGGGGGTCGCGCAGAAGGACCATCCGGTAGGCATGAACGAGGAGGAGGCGGGCGATCAGCGCCTGGGCGTCGGTCAGCGCCTTGGGGTCGATTGCGCTGAACAGGGCCATGAAATGGTCATAGCCTTCCCGCAGGGCGCTGAGATCCCAGAACCCGGCCAAGGGCTCGGCGGTCGTCACCGTCTCGGCGTGGAATACCATGGCGCCGGCGGGCAGGGGTTGACCCCGGTCGGGCCGGATGAAGACCGGACCGCCCATATGGCCCATGCGCTGGCGCCGAGCGTCCTCGGGCCGGAGATCGGGGTCATGCAGGATCTGCCAGCCTTTCGCCGGGCGGTCGGGACCGTAAAGGAGATCGGCGGCCTCCATAAAGGTCTTCTCGGCGCTGGAGCGCAGCCGGTAAAAACTGCGCCGACCGATCCGCTCTCCGGCCAGCTGTTCGGCTGCGACCAGACGCGAGACGGCCGTACGGACGAGGGATTCGCTGATCCCCACCTCGGCGCAAAGCTCGATCAGCGTCCCGGTCCAGAGCTCGCCACCACGCGGCACGTCAACATCGCCGTAGATCGTCACGATGAAGGCGGCGGCGTTCAGCCGCAGCTCCTGCGTGATGGTCTGGATCTGGTCCTGCGGCACGTCCGGGTCCTGGTCGCTGCGGTCGGGTGCAGGCCTAGGCTGATTGCAGGGTGTTCGGCAAGGGGGGAGCGGTTGACGGGGGCGATGCGGGCTCCTAACCCTTGCCGACGGGATTGCAGGCACGGGAAAGGGCCGGGAATGAGCCACGCGCCCTTCACCTTTGCCGGTTTCCGCCGAGGTGCGCGCGACGGCGTGCCGCTGGCCCTGTCGATCTTCGCCTATGGGCTGGGTTTCGGCCTGGTCGCGGCGCAGGCCGGGTTCGGGGTGACGAAGGCCGTCGCGACCAGCGCGGCGATCTACTCCGGTTCGGCCCAATTGGCGGCGGTGAACCTGTTGCAGACCGGAGAGGCGACGCTGCTGGCGCTTTTCGCCGCGATCCTGGTGATCAATGCGCGCTATCTTCTGTTCGGGGCGGCGCTGCAGCCCTGGCTTTGGGCGGCGGGGCCGGTGCGGTCCTATGGCAGCCTTCTGCTGCTGGGCGATGCGAACTGGCTACTGACCATGCGCCGGATCAGTGAGGGCGAGGAGGACCGCGCCTATCTGGCGGGGACGGGCACGCCCATCGCTTTGGGCTGGCTTTCGGGCACGGCGCTGGGGGCGGCGGCGGTCAGCATCTTGCCCCGGCCCGAGGCGCTGGGCCTCGATCTGATGCTCGCCTGCTTTGCCGCGGCGATGATGGCCGCGATGACGCGGAGACGGGCGGATCTGGTTCCGGTGGTGGTGGGTGCGGGCGCGGCGCTGATCATAGCGCGAGTCATCGGTCCCGCAGCCGCGGTGATCGGGGCCGGGCTTGCTGGGGGTGCAGTGGCGGCGGCGATGCACCGGAGGGCGGAGTGACCGAGAGCTTCCCTATACTCCTGCTGGTCATGGCCGCGGCGGCGTTCCTATGCCGGGTGGCGGGGTTCACGCTGATGCGGATGATCCCCGTCTCGGCCCGGCTGGAGGCGGCGCTGCGGGCGACGCCTCTCGCGGTCATGGCGGGGATCGCCGCGCTGGCGGTGCAGGCGGGCGGGCTTGCCGAGGCGATCGCGCTTGGCGCGGTCGTGGGGCTGACGCTTGTGCTGCGCAGCGATGTTGCAGCGGCGCTGCTGGGCGTGGTGATCGTGGCGGCGCTGCGCTGGCTGGGCCTTTAGGCCGTGGCAGGACCGAACCGCAGCCGACGGAAAGGACTGCCGTCAGTCCTTCTTACCGACGTTCTCGGCAAAGGCCTTCTGGAAGGCCGCCTGTTTGCCGGCATCGGCCTCGGTCTGGTGCTGCGCAACCCAGTCGGCATAGGGCATCCCGTAGACGATCTCGCGCGCTGCATCCTTCGTGAGGTCCACCCCCCGATCGGCAGCCGCTTCCTGATACCAGCGCGACAGGCAGTTGCGGCAGAACCCGCCAAGGTTCATCAGGTCGATGTTCTGCACATCCGGGCGCTTTTCCATCAGATGATGCACCAGCGCGCGGAAGGTGGCGGCTTCCAGTTCCAGACGGGTCCGGTCGTCCATGTCAGAGGCCCTTCATCACTTCGGTCAGGATCGGAGCCAGCCGGGCCGCCCAGTGTTCCTGTTCGGCGGGCGTGGCGATCAGGTCGTTCCGCAGCTCTATAAGTGTGTTGTGTCGGCCCAGACGCAAGGCGTGACGGTCGATCGCATCACCGGGCAGATGGCCGGAATAGGGTTCGTTATCGCCGATGCAGAGGTCCGTCTCGGCCTGAAGCCGGCCGATCAGCGGTTTCGAGAAGCGCTCGTCGAGGTGGCTGTAAAGCACGCCGACATGCCAGGGCCGGGGCGCGCGGCCCCGAAGGGCGGGGGTGAAGGAATGGACGGCAACGATCACCCGGTCGGGCCGGAGCGCGGCCAAGCGGGCATAGGCCGCGTGATAGGGCCGGTATAGCCGGTCAAGCCGCTCCTCCACCCTTGCCGCCGTGATATGCCGGTTCGCCGGGATGATCGTGCCATCATAAAGCTGCATCACCAGCGTCGGGTCGTCCTCGCCCCGGTTGGGGTCTATCACCAGTCGGCTGAAGTCGGACAGGATCACCGGGCTTTCCAGAAGTCGTCCCAGCGCCAGGGCGACGCCGGCAGCGCCCACATCCCAGGCGATGTGGCGCGCCATATCCTCGGCCGGGATGCCGAGGTCGCCGCCCGCCACCCAGTCCGGCACCCGGTTCGAGGCATGGTCGCAGGTGATCAGCCAGCGGCCGGGGCGGTGTTCTCCGTCGATCGTGTAGGCCAAGGCGGGGTCCTGCGGATGCGTCTTGCCGCCCAGATTTATGGCCCCTCGGGCCGGGATGCCAGAGCATGGTTGGCGAAACCCGGCGCGCCGATGGCGAAACCGGCGTTGCGGCAGCCGCGGGATTGCGCCATAAGGCGGACGGCCCACAATGAACCGAAATATCAGCAGGAGGATGGCGATGCGCCGCCACCGCAACGTGAAGATTGTGGCCACGCTTGGCCCCGCGTCGTCGAGCTACGAGATGATCCGCGCCCTGTTCGAGGCCGGAGCCGATGTGTTCCGCCTGAACATGAGCCACGGGGTCCACGAGGATATCGCCAAACGGCATGAGATCATCCGCCAGGTCGAAAAGGATCTCGGCCGTCCGATCGGCATCCTGGCCGACCTGCAGGGCCCGAAGCTCCGCGTCGGCGTCTTCGCCAACGGATCGGAGGAACTCGCCGAAGGCGCGGCCTTCCGCATGGACCTGTCCACCACCCCCGGCGATGTCACCCGGGTGAACCTGCCGCACCCCGAGATCTTTGCGGCGCTGGAACCCGGCACGACCCTTCTGGTCAACGACGGCAAGATCCGGCTGCGGGTGAACAGCTGCGGCAAGGACTTCGCCGAATGCACGGTCGAGGTCGGCGGCACGATTTCCAACCGCAAGGGCGTGAACGTTCCCGATGTGGTGCTGCCGGTGGCGGCGCTGTCGGAAAAGGACCGGGGCGACCTGGAATTCGCCTGCAACCTGGGCGTGGACTGGATCGCCCTGTCCTTCGTGCAGCGCCCCGAGGACGTGATCGAGGCCCGCACCCTGGTCAAGGGCCGGGCGGCCGTCCTGTCCAAGATCGAGAAGCCGGCGGCGGTGAAGGCCTATGACGCGATCCTGCAGGTCTCGGACGGGATCATGGTCGCACGCGGCGACCTGGGGGTCGAACTCCCGGTGACCTCGGTTCCCCCGATCCAGAAGCGGCTGGTGCGTGGTGCGCGGGCGGCGGCCAAGCCGGTGATCGTGGCGACCCAGATGCTGGAATCGATGATCGAAAGCCCGGTCCCGACCCGGGCCGAGGTCTCGGACGTCGCGACCGCGATCTACGAAGGCGCGGATGCGGTGATGCTATCGGCAGAATCGGCGGCCGGGAAATATCCGGTCGAGGCGGTCTCGACGATGAACGCTGTCGCGATGAGCGTCGAGAAGGACCCGACCTACCGCTCGGTGATCGAGGCCAGCCGCCAGGTCCGCCGGGAATCGGTCGCCGACGGCATCGTGGCCGCCGCGCGCGAGATCGCCGAGGCGACCAACATCAAGGCGATCTGCTCATTCAGCCAGACCGGCACGACCGCCGCGCTGGTCGCGCGGGAACGGCCACATGTCCCGATCATCGCGCTGACCCCGCTGATGTCCACCGCGCGCCGTCTGGCGCTGACCTGGGGTGCGCATTGCGTGATCACCCAGCCGCAGGAGCGGTTTAAGGGTGCGGTTCTGGCGGCCGTACGGGCCGCGCGGGCCAACGGCTTTGCCACGGATGAGGACCAGATCGTCGTCACCGCCGGGGTGCCGTTCAACGTGAAGGGCACGACCAATATCCTGCGCGTGGCGCCTTGTGACGAACGGTTGATTTCCAGCGTCGACCCGGAGTAATCTCGGCCCGACATCGGTGGGCAGAGGCGGGATCATGGACACGGATCTGGTTCTGACGCTTGGCATCCTTCTGATCGTCGTCACCATCCCCTCGCTTCTGTCTGCCTGGGTTGAAGGGCGCCCGCCTCGGGTGGGGGCCCTCGTCCTTCTGGCCGGGATGTCGATGATCCTCAGCGCGGCGATGTACCGGCCGACCGGCTATCGCTTCGACGAGGTTCCGGGCGTGATGGTGACCGTCCTGTCCCGCGCGATCAACTGAGCCCTCTTGCACCTGACCGGGCTTGCCCCTATAGGGGCGGCTTGATTACCCGCACGGCCGGCCAAGGTGGCATGCCGAGTCGTGCCTGAAACCACGGAGATGGAAATGCCCAAGATGAAAACCAAATCGGCGGCGAAGAAGCGCTTCAGCTTCACGGCCTCCGGTCGTGTGAAGGCCGGCCCCGCCGGCAAGCGCCACGGCATGATCAAGCGCACGGCGAAATTCGTCCGCGACGCCTCGGGTCCGATGATCCTGAGCGACAGCGACGCGAAGATCGTCAAGAAATACATGCCCTACGACCGGTAAGGAGAGCACCAGATGTCCCGCGTCAAATCCGGCAAGGTCACCCACGCCCGTCACCGCAAGGTGATCAAGGCGGCCAAGGGCTATTACGCCGCCCGTTCCACGAACTTCCGCACCGCGACTCAGGCGGTCGACAAGGCCAACCAGTATGCGACCCGCGACCGCAAGACCCGCAAGCGCAACTTCCGCGCGCTGTGGATCCAGCGGATCAACGCTGCCGTCCGTCTGTTCGACGCCGAGATGACCTATTCGCGCCTGATCAATGGCCTCGCGAAAGCCGGGATCGAGGTTGACCGCAAGGTCCTCGCCGATCTCGCCGTGCACGAGCCCGATGCGTTCAACGCCATCGCTGGCCAGGCCAAGGCCGCTCTGGCCTGATCGCCAGATCCAAGGTTACTGCAAAGGCCCTGCGGAGACGCGGGGCCTTTTCCATTCAGGGATTCAGAAGCACCGCCTTCAGTTCGGGTGAGGTGCGCGGACAGTAGAACGTGCTTCCCTCCGGCTCGGGCGACACCACCAGACCGCGGTGCGGGACGAGCCACAGCGCCCATTCCCATCGCACCTCGGCCCGGACCCGTGCGCAGTCGAACAGCGCGGGATCCAGCAGATAGGCCGCCGCCACCCAGTCGAAGGGGTAGAAGCCCTCGGTCCCGACCTCTCGTTGCCAGAAGGCCAGCCAGTCCTGCGCCTCTTCCGCGACCCTGGCCTGCACCGCTCCTTGCAGGGCGTAGACCGAAAGGTCCGCTGCCGTGATCTCGGCCCTGCGGCCTGCGTCATAGGGGATCAGCGTCAGGGGCAGGTCCAGTGCCAGCACCGCGTTCACCGCCGCAATGTCCACACGCGCATTCAGGTCGCGGAAGATCGGCCCGTGACCAAATGCCCCGCGCCGGTTCCCCTCGCTTGGGTGGAAGAGGTGCCCGGCCTCATGGCCCATGACGGCCACGACCCGCTGCACCTGCGGCACCAGATCCGGCCGCCCCTCCAGCGCCGCCGCGACATTGGTCAGCGGTCCCAGCGCCAGCACCGTCAGCGGCCCCGCCTCCAGAGCCTCCCGCAGGGCCACCACGGCGGGTGGCTCGGGCGAACCGTCCCTCGGCCCCGGATAGCCGACATGGACCGCTGGCAACTCCAGCCCCGCCGCGCGCATCTGCCGCACCAGGACTGCCATCCGATCCTGCACCACCGCACCCGGCGCATTGCCGAAGCTGGTCCCGATTCCCGCGACCTCCACCCCGCGGTCCAGAAGCCACAGGATCGCGAAGCAGTCGTCCGGGTCCGTCCGCGGTCCCACCCCACATGCCGGGTCGCTGTCGATCCAGACCCGCCCGACCGGAGGAACCGCCGGCCCGCCCGTGACCAGGTCCAACGGCACGGTGGGCATCCTACCGGTCAGCCAGAACCCGCGCGGCACCAGTGCCGCCAACCCAAGCAGGGCGAGGAGGAAAAGGATCAGCAGTCGCCATTCGCGCATCTTGTTCCCCTTCAGCAGGCACCAATGCGTGCCGCCCCGGCGCGTCGGGCGCAACCCACTGATCACCGCCCCGGTGAACTGCGGCGGGAACCGGCTGCCCCTCTGCGCGGTTCATCCGAAAAACGAAGGAGGAGACCATGGAAGACCAGCGTGCATGGGCGATCGAGAAAACCCTTTGGATCGGAAACCCCGCGAGCTATCCCGCCCTCATGGATCCGTCCTGCCTGATCGTGATCCCGGCCCCGCCGCACATCCTGTCGGCCGATGAGGCACTGCGCGGCATGGCACAGGCGCCAAGATGGAGCGGGGTCGAGTTCAGCGACACCAGAGTGGAGCGGCCGAAGAAGGGGCTGATCGTGCTGGCATACAGTGTGCAGGCCAACCGCGCCGACAACGCCGACTATCGCGCCTATTGCACCTCCACCTGGCAGCGGAAGGGCCATGAGGACTGGCGGCTGGTACAGCACCAGCAAACGCCGCAGGCTAGCGGTTGAACACCCGGCTGGGGTGCAACTCACCACCCCGGTAATGGCCCACCGCGACGGCCTGACCGTCGAGGCTGGCCCAGCCTTCGGTTCCCCAGTCGGCATGGCCGATCACCTGGCCCGGATTGCCATTCCGAAGCCGCACCGCGCCTTCCGGCGTGGCCCGGAACTCCGGCAGGTCCTGCAGGCCCAGTTCCAGCGGAAGGAGACGCGCATCCAGCGCCTCGGTCTTCGCTTCTGCGTCGATCAGGTCCAGCGTGACGCCGTTCTCGGCGGTGAAAGGCCCCGACCACTCGCGCCGAAGCCACTCGACGTGCCCAAGGCACCCCAGCGCCTGACCCAGATCGCGGGCGATGGAGCGGACATAGCCGCCCTTGCCGCAGACCATCTCCAGGTCCACGTGATCGGCATCCGGGCGGCCCGTCATCTCCAGCCGCTCGACCCAGAGCGGCCGCGCCGCCAGTTCCATCACCTCGCCCTCCCGCGCTAGGTCATAGGCCCGCTCGCCGTCGACCTTCACGGCGGAATACTGCGGCGGGACCTGCAGGATTTCGCCACGGAAGGCCGCGAGTGCCGCCTCGATCTGCGCGTCCGTCGGCCGCAGTTCGCTGGTCGCGATCACCACGCCCGAGGCATCGTCGGTCGCGGTCGCCGCCCCCAGCACCACCCGGAAGCGGTAGCACTTCAGCGCGTCGGTGATATAGGGGATCGTCTTCGTCGCCTCCCCCAGCGCCACGGCAAGCACCCCGGTCGCATCCGGGTCCAACGTGCCCGCATGTCCGGCCTTCTGCGCCCCGAAGGCCCATTTCACCTTGTTGACCACGGCGGTCGACGTCACCCCCGCCGGCTTGTCCACCACCAGCCAGCCGCTGACGGCCCGGCCCTTCTTGCCCCGTGCCATTGTCTCAGCCTTTCGGAACCACGGTGCCGACGATCGGCCCCATCGGGAAGCCCGCGTCGTGTCGGCGCAGCTCGGGCGCATAGAGGCGCGAGATGTTGCCGTCGAAATAAAGCGCGTCGCTCAGCTCCAGCTTGTCCCGGAAGAGCCGCGCGAAGCTGTGGAAGTTCACCGCATCCTCCGAGATCGCGAAGACCGCCCTTTGTCCATCTGCGCTGACGCCGACGCCATTGCGGATGTAGCGGCTGTCGCTGGTCGGCAGGAACCGGGGGTGCAGCACCCCCTCGACCACCAGCATGGGTCCGGACTGGGTGGCGAAACGGCAGGCGGGGCCCTCGGCCTTGAAGGCGCGGCTTTCGATCACGCGAAAGCGCTCGCCCCAGCAGAAGACGCCGTTCGGCAAAAGGCCGAAATTCCCCGGACCTTCGCGTGTCACGAGCCGCGTCTTCTCCACGCCCTCTTCGACATAAAGCCCGACGGGATCGAGATCGCGGTGATACATCCCGGCATTCATCGCGAAGCCGAGGGTCGCCCCCTCGGCCTCCAGCGCCTGGTTCACCGCGCGGAAGCTGCCATAGGTCCCGCCGGGCCCGGAATGAAAGAGCCGCAGGTCATCGGCCAGCGTCACTTCGCAAACGGTATAGGACGCGCCCTCGAAATCGGTGTATCGGCACGTGGCCGCGCCCGCCGGGATCGGAGCGAGCAGCAGCGCAAGCGCAAGGCGCAGCATCAGGCGTCCTCGTCCGGCTTTTCGAGGTCCCGCTGAACGGTGGGGTCCGAAAACAGCCGCCGGGTTTCGTCCAGCCGGTCAAAGGTCTCATCCGGGCGGAAACGCAGGTCGGGCGCGTATTTCAGCGTCAGTTCCTGGCTGACGCGATGCCGCAGCTCGGCCTTGTTCCTGGCCAGCGCGGCGATGGCATCCTGCACCGGGACCGAGCCCATCAGCGGCATGACATAGACCGTCGCGACCTTGAGGTCGGGTGAGCAGGAAACCTCGCCCACCGTGATCGACATGGCGTTCAGCTCGGGATCGTGGATTTCGGCCCGGTTCAGCACGTCAGAGAGCGTGCGGCGGATCAGTTCGCCGACGCGGAGCTGGCGTTGCGAGGGGCCGGTGCCGGAGGGAGTGCGCTTGGACATTGCGCCCATTTAGGCCCTTTCCTTGCGCCCTGCAACGCCGGGCTTCTCATGCCCGCACGAAGCGGCTAGGGAGGGGCGAATGCAGGAGGACAGAATGGACGATCTTCCCGGCCTTGTGGTGACCGGCGCATCGGGCCGGATGGGGCAGACCTTGATCCGGCTGGCTGGGTCCAGCGACAAGCTGCGGCTGGTCGGTTGTGTCGAACGCGCGGGCCATCTCTGGATCGGCAGGGACGTGGGCGAATGCATGGGCGGCCCGGCCCTTGGGGTCAAGGTCACGGACGACCCGCTGGAGGCCTTTGCCAAGGCGCAGGCGGTGGTCGACTTCACCTCTCCCGCCGCCACGGTGGAATTCGCCGCGCTGGCAGCGCAGGCCAGGGCGGTGCATGTGATCGGCACAACGGGGCTGGAGCCCGATCATCTGGCGAAGATCGAGGCCGCCAGCCGTCATGCGGTGATCGTGCGGGCGGGGAACATGTCGCTGGGGGTGAACCTGCTGGTCCGGCTGACCCAGAAGGTCGCCCAGGCGCTGGACGCCGACTGGGACGTGGAAATCGTCGAGGCGCATCACCGGATGAAGGTCGACGCCCCCTCGGGGACTGCGCTGATGCTGGGCCAGGCCGCCGCCGACGGGCGCGGTGTCACGCTGGACGAGGCCAAGGTTTCGGGCCGCGACGGCATCACCGGCGCGCGGGAACGCGGGACCATCGGCTTTTCGGCGATCCGGGGCGGCGACATCGTGGGCGAGCATGACGTGATCTTCGCGGGCGAGGGTGAGCGCATTGTCCTGCGCCATCTGGCGACCGATCGCGCGATCTTTGCCCGTGGCGCGCTGAAGGCCGCCGTCTGGGGTCAGGGCCGGAAGCCTGGCCAGTATGACATGATGGACGTTCTGGGCATCTGACCTGACTAATCCGACCGGGCCGGCGGGGCGTAAAAGCCCTGTCTGGTGCCCGGAGGATGCCATGTTGCGCCTGTTGCTTGTCCTGTCCCTGCTTGCCGCCCCCGCCACTGCCAGCGCGAACGGCTTTGAGCCGGTTCGCGAAAAGGACCGCTTCCTCGACCTCGTGAAGGATCGCGTCCTGCGGATCGGGCTTTACAATCTCTCGATCAATGTCCTGCCAGATGGCAGCATCCAGGGATCGGCCCTGGGTTGGCAGATCACCGGAAGCTGGTCCTGGCAGGACGGCTATTTCTGCCGCGAGATGGACTGGAGCGGCACGCCCATCGCCTACAACTGCCAGCTCGTCGAGGCGCAGGGGGCTGAGCGGATGCGCTTTACCGTGGATCGCGGGGCCGGGAATTCGGCCACCTTCCGGCTGCGTTAGCCATCGCCTGCAGAATGCGCAACGACCGCGCCAATCACGCAAATGCGCGGGAACGTCGCGGCTTGTTGGCTCGACAAAGCGGGAAATAGGATCGAAGAATAAGGCAGGTTGACCAAGGGGGAGTGGCCGATGCGACAGGCAGGACCGGCGGTGGCACAGGCGCGTGCGGTGCGGCGGACGGGATGGGGGCCTCTGGCGGCGACCGGGACGCTGATCCTCGCGCTGGCTGCGACGGCGCTGTCGGCACGGGCGGAAACGGTCATCACGTCGCACGGGATTTCCACCTTTGGCGACCTGAAGCTCCCGGCGGACTTCACCCATCTGCCCTATGTCAATCCCGACGCCCCCAAGGGCGGTGAGCTTTCGCAGTGGATGCAGGGCACCTTCGACAGCCTCAACCCGTTTTCGGTCAAGGGCGTGGGGGCTATCGCCTCCACCATCATGATGGAATCGATCCTGACCGGCACCGCGGACGAGATCGGCGCCAGCTACTGCCTGATGTGCACCACGATGGAATACCCCGAGGATCGGTCCTGGGTGATCTTCAACCTGCGTCCCGAGGTCCGCTTCTCGGACGGCACGCCGCTGACGGCCGATGACGTGCTGTTCTCGTTCGAGACCTTCCGCGACAAGGGCCTCAGCGACTTCCGTACCGTGCTGAACGAACAGGTCGAAACGGTCGAAGTGCTGGACCCCCATCGGATCAAGTTCACCTTCCGCCCTGGCATCCCGACGCGCGATCTGCCGGAATCCGTCGGCGGCCTGCCGGTCTTTTCCCGCGCCTATTTCGAGAAGCACAACCTCGACCTCGAGGAAAGCTCGATCATCCCGCATCTGGGAACCGGGCCCTACATGTTCGACAAGATGGACATCGGCCGCAGCATCACCTACCGCCGCAACCCGGATTACTGGGGCAAGGACCTGCCGATCAACATCGGGCAGAACAACTTTGACACCCTGCGCTACGAATATTTCGCCGACGGCAATGCCGCCTTCGAGGGGTTCAAGGCCGGCATCTACCATCTGCGGATCGAGAATTCCTCCAAGACCTGGGCCGAATCCTACAACTTCCCCGCCGTCACCGCCGGCCATGTGAAGAAGGATGCGCTGCCCAGCGGGGCCAAGGCCAATGGGCAGGGCTTCGTCTTCAACCTGCGCCGCGCCAACTGGCAGGACCCGAAGGTGCGTCAGGCCATCGCGCTGATGTTCAACTTCGAATGGTCGAACCAGACGCTGTTCTACGGACTGTACAGCCGCATCAACTCGGTCTGGGAAAACACCGAGATGGAAGCCACCGGCACCCCTTCGCCCGAGGAAGTGGCGATCCTCCAGCCGCTGGTGGAGGAGGGGCTGCTCCCCCCCGCCATCCTGACGGACGAGGCGGCGATGGCCCCCACCAGCGGTGAGCGGCAGCTTGACCGCCGCAACCTCCGCGCCGCCAGCGCCCTTCTGGACGAGGCGGGCTGGACCGTCGGCGACGACGGCCGACGCCGGAACGCTGCAGGGCAGGTCCTGACGCTGGAGTTCCTGAACGCCAGCCCCCAGTTCGACCGGATCATCACGCCATTCGTCGAAAACCTGAACGCCCTTGGCATCGCCGCCCGGCTGGAAAACGTGGACCCCGCCCAGTACGAGGCCCGGACCCGCAATCCGCAGTATGATTTCGACCTCGTGACCGACAACCTGCGCTCCTCCTATTTCTCGGGGCCGGAGCTGAAGCAGTATTACGGTTCGGCCACGGCGGACGTTTCGGTCTTCAACCTTGCGGGCCTGAAAAGCCCGGCGGTGGACCGGCTGATCGACGTCGTCATGGCCGCCGACACGCGCGAGGACCTGACCGTCGCGACAAAAGCGCTGGACCGCGTCCTGCGGGCCGAGGGCTACTGGATCCCGCAATGGTTCAAGGCAGAGCATTGGGTGGCCTATTACGACATGTATGACCACCCCGAAGAGATCCCGCCCTATGCGCTTGGCGTCGAATCGCTCTGGTGGTACAACGCCGAAAAAGCCGGGGCGCTGAAGGCAGCAGGCGTCCTGAAATAACAGGCAGGCAAGCACTTGGGCGCCTATATCCTCCGCCGGTTGCTTCTGGTGATCCCGACGCTGTTCGGGGTCATGCTGATCAACTTCGCCCTGACCCAGTTCGTCCCCGGTGGGCCGATCGACCAGATCCAGGCCCGGATCGAGGGCGAGGGCGATGCCATCGCCGCGCTCAGCGGGACTTCGGACGCGGGGACGCAGAACCAGGACAGCGGTTATGTCGGCGCGCGGGGCCTGCCGCCGGAATTCCTTGCGAAGCTGGAGGTCCAGTTCGGTTTCGCCCGCATCGTCTGCGAGGACGGCTTCACCGGCACCCCCAACCTGCGCGCGCCGGAATGCGACAAAGAGCCGATCCCGGCCTTTGAACGCTTTTTCATCATGATGGGCAATTACCTGACCTTCGATTTCGGCGAGAGCTATTTCCGGTCGATTTCGGTCGTCGATCTGGTGCTGGAGAAGATGCCCGTCTCGATCACCCTCGGCCTGTGGTCGACCTTGATCGCCTACCTCGTCTCGATCCCGCTTGGCATCCGCAAGGCGGTGCGCGACGGGTCCAGCTTCGACACCTGGACCAGCGGAATCATCATCGCGGCCTATGCGATCCCCGGTTTCCTGTTCGCGATCATGCTGATGGTGGTCTTCGCCGGCGGGTCCTATTTCCAGTGGTTCCCCCTCCGCGGCCTGACCTCGGACGGGTGGGAGAACTTCCCCTGGTACCAGAAGATCACCGATTATCTCTGGCACATCATCCTGCCGGTGACAGCGCAGCTCATCTCGGCCTTTGCCACCTTGACGCTGCTGACCAAGAACAGCTTCCTGGACGAGATCAAAAAGCATTACGTGATGACCGCCCGCGCCAAGGGTCTGTCGGAATCGAAGGTCCTTTACGGCCATGTCTTCCGCAACGCGATGCTGATCGTGATCGCGGGCTTCCCCAGCCTGTTCCTTGGCGTGTTCTTCGGGTCCAGCCTGATCATCGAATTCATCTTCTCGCTCGATGGCCTTGGCCAGCTTGGCTACCGTTCTGCGGTCGAGCGTGACTATCCGGTGATCTTCGGCACGCTCTTCGCCTTCGGGCTGATCGGGCTGGTGGTCGGCATCCTGTCCGACCTGATGTATGTGCTGGTCGATCCGCGCATCGACTTTGAAAGGCGCGGCTGATGGCCCGGCCCTTTGCCCTGTCCCCCCTGAACCAGCGCCGCTGGCGGAATTTCAAGGCGAACCGGCGCGCCTATTGGTCGCTCTGGCTCTTCCTCATCCTCTACGGCCTGTCGCTCTGCGCCGAGCTGATTGCCAACGACCGCCCGATCCTTGTCAGCCACAATGGCGAATTCTACACGCCGGTCCTCAACTTCTACCCCGAAACGGCCTTCGGCGGCGACCTCAGGACCGAGGCCAAGTATTCCACCGTCGAGGTGCAATGCCTGATCGTCGCCGCCGGTTCGCTGGACTGCTGGGATGACCCCGAGGGCATCATCGCCGAGGTGCAGGCGAGCGGGACCGCAGCGGGTGAGCCTGTGACCAAGGGCTGGATCCTCTGGCCGCCGATTCCCTACAGCTACAACACCATCGTCGACACCGGCGGCGTTGCCCCCGGCAAGCCCACTGCGCAGAACTGGCTTGGCACGGACGACACCAGCCGCGACGTCGCCGCGCGGGTGATCTACGGCTTCCGCCTCTCGGTCACCTTCGCCTTGATCGTGACCTTCCTCACCTCGATCATCGGCATCGCGGCCGGGGCGGTGCAGGGCTATTTCGGCGGCCGGACCGATCTGATCTTCCAACGGGTGATCGAGCTCTGGACCTCGGTCCCCACCCTCTACGTCATCATCATCGTCACAGCCGTCTGGTCCAAGAGCTTCTGGCTCATGGTCCTTCTGATGGTAGTTTTCGGCTGGACCGCCCTTGTCGGTGTGGTGCGGGCCGAGTTCCTGCGTGCCCGCAACTTCGAATATGTCCGCGCCGCCCGCGCGTTGGGCGTGCCGGACATACAGATCATGTTCCGCCACCTTCTGCCGAATGCCATGGTCGCCACGCTGACCATGCTGCCCTTCATCATCACCGGGACCATCGGTTCACTTGCCATGCTGGACTACCTGGGCTTCGGCCTGCCCTCCAGCTCGCCCTCGCTGGGGCAGTTGTCGCGTCAGGCGCAGCAGAACCTGCAGTCGCCGCATCTGGCCTTCGTGTCCTTCTTCACCTTCGCCATCATGCTGTCGCTTCTGGTCTTCATCTTCGAGGGCGTCCGCGATGCCTTCGACCCGCGAAAGACGTTCCGATGAGCGTGCTCGAGGTTCGCGACCTGAAGGTCAGCTTCAGCCAGGACGGCCGGATCATCGAGGCCGTCAAGGGCGTGAGCTTCGACGTCTCCAAGGGCGAGACGGTGGCGCTGGTCGGCGAAAGCGGCTCGGGCAAGTCGGTGACGGCGCTGTCGACGGTGGGCCTTCTGGGCGACAATGCGACCGTGTCGGGCTCGGTCACCTACCGCGGGACGCAGATGGTGGGCGCCGACGAACGCGCCCTGCGCAAGGTCCGGGGCAACGACATCAGCTTCATCTTTCAAGAGCCGATGACCAGCCTCAACCCGCTGCACACGATCGAAAAGCAGCTGGCCGAAAGTCTGGCGCTGCATCAAGGCCTGACCGGCGACAAGGCCCGCGCGCGGATCATCGAACTTCTGGGCAAGGTCGGCATCCGCGACGTCGAAAGCCGCCTCGGGGCCTATCCGCACCAGCTGTCGGGTGGGCAGCGCCAGCGGGTGATGATCGCCATGGCCCTGGCCAACGGGCCGGAACTGCTGGTCGCCGATGAACCCACCACCGCGCTGGACGTCACCATCCAGGCGCAGATCCTCGACCTTCTGGCCGATCTGAAACGGGCCGAGGGGCTGAGCCTCCTCTTCATCACCCATGACCTCGGCATAGTCCGCCGCATCGCCGACCGGGTCTGCGTCATGCAGGGTGGCGAGATCGTGGAGCAGGGGCCGACCACGGAAATCTTCGCCAACCCCCAGCACCCCTACACCCGCAAGCTCCTCGCCGCCGAGCAGAAGGGTGGCCCCGACCCCGTACCCGAAAGCGCGGCAGAGGTCGTGCGGACCGACCATCTCCGCGTCTGGTTCCCGATCCAGAAGGGCTTTCTGCGCCGCACGGTCGGCCATGTGAAAGCGGTCAACGACGCAACCCTTGCCGTCCGCGCCGGCGAAACACTGGGCATCGTCGGCGAAAGCGGCTCGGGCAAGACCACGCTGGCGCTTGCGATCCTGCGGCTCATCCCCTCGGAGGGGACCGTGGCCTTCCTCGGCCGTGACCTGCGCGATCGCACTGGCGCGGCACTGCGCGCGCTGCGGCGTGAGATGCAGGTCGTGTTCCAGGACCCCTACGGCAGCCTCTCGCCCCGGATGACGATCGAACAGATCATCGCCGAGGGGCTGGGCGTGCATGGTCTGGAGCCGGGCCGCAACCGGACCGAGATGGTGGCCGAGATCATGCGCGAGGTCGGGCTCGACCCCGCCACCATGGGCCGCTACCCGCACGAATTCTCCGGCGGCCAGCGCCAGCGCATCGCCATCGCCCGGGCGATGATCCTGCGCCCGAAACTGGTGGTGCTGGACGAACCGACCTCCGCGCTCGACATGACCGTGCAGGTCCAGATCGTCGAGCTTCTGCGCGAGCTTCAGCGCAAATGGGGTCTCGCCTATATCTTCATCAGCCATGACCTGCGGGTGATCCGGGCCATGGCGCATCAGGTCATGGTGATGCGGGCCGGTGATATTGTCGAAAGCGGCGATGTCGAGAGCGTGTTCACCAGACCTTCATCGGATTATACCAAGGCTCTGATGGCGGCTGCCTTCGGACCCGGACCTTGAAGCTCCTCTTCGTCCACCAGAACTTCCCCGGTCAGTTCCTGCATCTCGCGCCCGAGATGCAGCGCCGTGGCCATGACGTCCGGGCGATCACCGATGCGGCGAACACCAACCCCTCGCCCATCCCGCTCTTGCGCTATGGCTACAAGCCGCCCGAGGTCGATCCCGCCCAGACCCGCCTTGGCCGCACAT
The DNA here is from genome assembly GCA_029289325.1 of Alphaproteobacteria bacterium. Lineage (GTDB taxonomy): Bacteria > Pseudomonadota > Alphaproteobacteria > Rhodobacterales > Rhodobacteraceae > Tabrizicola. Next base: position 41,536 of record JARFTV010000014.1, on the reverse strand, counting down.
ACACGACGATGAGCGACCGGGGCGTCGTCGTCGCCCGCTTCGCCCGCCAGCTTCGCGCCCAGGGCTATGTGCCGGACGTGATCTACGGCCATTCCGGCTGGGGCGAGACGCTGTTTCTCAAGGAGGTCTGGCCAGAGGCGCGCCTTCTGGTCTTCGCCGAATTCTACTACCGGGGCACAGGCGCAGACACCGGCTTCGACCCCGAATTCCAGGGCTGCACCTTCGACCAGGTGATGATCGCCCAAGGCCGCGCCACCCATCTTGGCCAGGCGCTGGTCCATGCCGACCGGGGACTTTCGCCGACGCACTGGCAGGCTGACAGCCACCCGCCGCTCCTGCGCCGGAACATCGAGGTGATCTTCGACGGGGTGGATTGCGACCGCCTCACGCCGAATCCGCAGGCCCGCTTCACGCTCCCGGACGGTCGCGTCCTGCACCGCGGGGACGAGGTCCTGACCTTCGTCAACCGCAACCTCGAACCCTATCGCGGCTACCACACCTTCCTCCGCGCCCTGCCCGAGGTTCTTGCCGCCCGGCCGCAGGCTCAGGTGGTGATCGTCGGCGGGAATGAGGTCAGCTACGGCCAGCCGCCCAAGGATGGCGGCAGCTGGAAAGAAATCTTCCTGAACGAGGTCCGCGATCGCCTCGACCTCTCGCGGGTGCATTTCGTGGGCCGGGTGCCCTATGCCCGGCTGGTCGACCTCCTGCATGTCAGCCGGGTCCATGCCTATCTGACCTATCCCTTCGTCCTGTCCTGGTCGATGGTCGAGACGCTGGCCGCCGGGACACTGGTCGTCGGCTCGAATACCGCCCCGGTGGCCGAAGTGATTCAGGATGGCGTCACGGGCCGGCTGGTCGATTTCTTCGATATCAAGGGCTGGTCGGCGGCCCTGACCGACGCGCTGGCCCGGCCCGAGGCTTATCTCCTAATGCGCGAAGCCGCCCGGACCATGGCGCGAGAGCGATATGATCTGCGCTCGGTCTGCCTGCCAAGACAGATCGACCTCCTGACCCGGCTGGAGCGGGGTTGAACGGGTTAGCCGGGCGTCAGACCGCCGACGAATGCCGCGCCTGGGCGCTGTCATAGGCATCGAAGGCCCGTGCGATCATCCGGGTCAGCGGCCGGGCACGCTCGGGGATGAAGAAGCCCTCATCCGTGACCCGCACCATGTCGCCGAACACCGCCTTCGCGGCCCCGAACAATTCGTCCAGCCGCGCGTCGGTGGTGGCGAAATTCGCCAGCAACTCCTCGCGCCGGACGGCAAAGTCGCACATCAGCGCCTCGATGATACGGGCGCGCAACGTGTCCTCGCCGCTGAAACGGTGGCCCTTGTGCGCCGAGAAGCGCGCTTCGCGGATTGCCTTGACATGCGCCGCGGTGGCCGAGGCGTTCTGGGCAAAGCCCTGCGGGAACCGGCTGATCGACGAGGCCCCGATCCCGATCAGCGCCGAGGCCGTGTCATCGGTATAGCCCTGGAAATTCCGCCGCAGACGACCGGCCGCATGGGCCCGCGCCATCCCGTCCTCGGGCTTGGCGAAGTGGTCGATCCCGATCTCGCGGTAACCGTCCCAGACGAACAGCTGCCGGGCGGTCTCGAACAGGTCCAGCCGCTCTTGCGGGGTCGGCATCGAATCCGAGGGGATCATCTGCTGCCGACGGCTCATCCACGGGACATGGGCATAGCCATAAAGCGCGACCCGGTCCGGCGAGAGGGTGAGGAGCTTCTGCACCGAATCCGCGATCCGTGGCCCGGTCTGGTGCGGCAGGCCATACAGGATGTCGGCGTTCAGGCTGGCCACGCCGCGATCGCGGATCCGCTCCACCACGTCGCGGGTCAGGGCATAGCTCTGCTCGCGCCCGATCGCGGCCTGGATCATCGGGTCGAAATCCTGCACCCCGATCGAGGCCCGGTTCATCCCCGCCGCGGCCAGCGCGTCCAGCCTTGGGTCGTCGATCTCGTTGGGGTCGATCTCGACCGAGAATTCGCCGCCCTCGGCCATCGGTGCGACCTTGAAGATCGCCTCGGCCAGGCGATTGATCCGGTCCGCATCCAGCAGCGTCGGCGTTCCCCCGCCCCAATGCAGTCGCGACAGGCTGACCCCGCGCGGCAGGTGGCGGGCCAGAAGCGCCAGCTCTTCCCGCAGCGTCTCGACATAGGAATTCACCGGATCATTGTTCGCAACGCCCTGCGTCCGGCAGGCGCAGAACCAGCACAAGCGGCGACAGAAGGGGACGTGGACGTAAAGCGAGATCTCGCTGCGTTCCGGGATGGCCTCGATCCAGCTGGTGAAATCAGCTGCCCCGACCGAGGGGCCGAAATGCGGCGCGGTAGGGTATGAAGTGTACCGGGGCACACGCGCGTCGAATAGCCCCAGGCGGGCGAGTTGCGGATCGTGGGTCATGCGGGTACACTATCAACCGTGCCTAATGTCACCTTGACGCAGATCAACCTTTGGAACACCGGATGCAGGACCACTTCGTGCATGTCCAGTGCGGCGATTGCCCCATACGACACCGAGCGGTCTGCGCCCGGTGCGAGACGGACGAACTCGCCCAGCTGGAACAGATCAAATACTACCGCAGCTTCCAGGCCGGCCAGACCATCATCTGGTCCGGCGACCGGATGGAGTTCGTGGGCTCGGTCGTCTCGGGCATCGCCAGCCTGACCCAGACGATGGAGGATGGGCGGCGTCAGATGGTGGGCCTTCTGCTGCCCTCGGACTTCGTCGGCCGGCCCGGTCGCTCCACCGCGGCCTTCGACGTGACCGCCACCACCGACGTGGTGATGTGCTGCTTCCGCAAGAAACCGTTCGAGACGCTGATCGCCGAAACGCCGCACATCGCCCAGCGGCTGCTTGAGATGACGCTGGACGAACTGGATGCCGCGCGGGAGTGGATGCTGCTTCTTGGCCGCAAGACCGCGCGGGAGAAGATCGCCTCGCTGATCTCGATCATCGCCCGGCGTGAGGCGGCGCTGAACAAGAAGAAGGCCACGGGGCAGCTTTCCGTCGACCTTCCCCTCACCCGCGAGGAAATGGCAGATTATCTCGGCCTCACCCTCGAGACGGTCAGCCGCCAGATCAGCGCGCTGAAGAAGGACGGGGTCATCACCCTTGAAGGGAACCGGCACGTCAGCATCCCGGACCTCGACCGGCTGCTGGAAGAGGCGGGGGATGATACCGACGGCGGGATGCTGGTCTGATCTGTCCACGGTGGACAAGAACCGGAATCCCCGTCTAATCAACAGCTTGGCTTTTTCCGTTCATACTTTTGAAAGGATTTCCGCAAGCCCATGCTGACCTTCCACACCTGCGATGTCTTTACCGACCGGCCCTTTGCCGGAAACCCCCTGGCCATCGTCCTGGGCGCGGACGGGCTGACCACCGCGCAGATGCAGACCCTTGCGCGCGAGTTCAACCTGTCCGAGACGATCTTTGTCCAGGCGCCCCGGGACCCCGGCCATACAGCACGGGTCCGCATCTTCTTTCCCACGGCCGAGATCCCCTTTGCCGGTCACCCGACCATCGGTTGCGCGATCCATCTGACCTGTGCCGGGGCCTCCGGCGATTTCGACCGCGAGCTTGTGCTGGAGGAAGAGGCCGGGCTGGTTCCGGTCCGGGTCAGCCGACGGGGCGGGGCGGTCCGGGCGGAGTTCGTGGCGCCGGTCATTCCCCATGGCGTGGCCGATGCGCCCGACCGCGCTGCGGCGCTGGATGCCGGGCGGCTGGCGGCGGCGCTGGGGCTTGACGGCGACGAGATCGGCAGCGGCGCGCATCGCCCCGGCCTTTGGCAGGGCGGGCCGCGCTTTCTCTACGCGCCGGTCGCCAGCCTGAAGGCGCTGGGCCGGGCCCGGCCGATCGAGCCGCACTGGTCGGCGCAGATGCAGGCGGCGGGGGTGGACAGCATCTATCTTTACACGCCCGGTGACGGCCGCGACTTCCGCGCGCGGATGTTCTCTCCCACGGCGGGTATCCCCGAGGATCCGGCGACGGGCTCGGCGAGTGCGATTCTCGCGGCGCAACTTCTGGCTGCAGGCGCGCTGGGCGAGGGCGAGACGCGGTTCACCCTGCGCCAGGGGGTGGAAATGGGGCGGCCGAGCGAGATCGGGCTGACGGCCGTCGTCGCAGCGGGCAAGCTGGTCGAGGTGCGGATCGCTGGCAGCGCGGTGCCGGTCGGTGAAGGACGCATCCGGGTGCCCGGCTAGGTCCGGGGACCGATTTCTTCGAAGAAATCGGATCGGAACCTTTGAAGGTTCCGGGGCGGACTTTTCGAAAAGTCCGCGGCCCGGTTGCAGGCGGCGCGCGCCGTGGTCCGCCTTCCGTGGCAACGCCGTCCGCGGGGCTCGATGCCCCAAGGACGGCCGCCCTTTCGGGGTCAATGCGCCAGGAAGACCGGGACTTCGGCGCTTTCCAGCATGTCGCGGGTCGCCCCGCCCATGATCGCCTCGCGGAAGCGGGAATGGCCGTAGGCCCCCATCACCAGCATCTCGGCATCGACGTCGCGGAGATGGCGCGCCAGAACGTCCGAGACGCGGGGCAGCGATTTGGCCAGGACCGTGACCTCGGCCCGGATGCCGTGACGGACCAGAAGCTGGCAGAGAAGCCCGCCGGGATCCGACCGCTCCGGCCCATGGGTCGGCGGGTCGATCACCACGATCTGCACATTGTCGGCGCGTTTCAGGAAGGGCATGGCGCGGCGCGTGGCGACCAGCGCCTCGCGGCTCTGGTTCCAGGCGATGACGATCCGGCGCGGGTCCGCGTCGCGCATGCCGCGTTCCGGCACCACCAGGACGGGAGCCATGCCCTCGAAGAGCGCGGCTTCGGTCAGCGCCTCATCCTCGACGCCGCGGGTCTTGCCATAGGGCAGGGGCAGGACCACCAGATCGCAATAGCGCGCGCGGGAGGCGACCACATCGGTCACGGCGCCAAGCTGGGTGACCACCGATTCCACCGCATAGCGCAGGTCGGGCGACTGGGCGCCCAGTGCGGCCTTCAGCGCGCCCTCGGCCTCACGCGCGTCTGATTCGGCGCGCTCCATCGCCGCGGCGATCATCACCGCGCCCGAGCCGACATAGGAATAGCCAACCTGGGTGCGGTCGACCCCCAGGGCAAGCGCGTCGAGATGCGCGTCCAGCCGGACGGCAATCTGCGCGGCGGCGGTCACTGGCACCATTAGCCCATCGGGCGAGGCCGCGATGGTAAGGAGCGATTTGTAAGCCATGGAGGATCTCCCAATTCGGATGGTTCAATCTTGCCGCCACGGTCGGTCAGCGCATTGACCCAAGTCAAGCATCCCGCGGGCTAAACCTTGATTCAGATCATGTCGCGTGACGGTGGTGCAGCGCAGAAGGAGCCTGTCGAATTGTGCGCCAGGAGTCCGAATCGCAATCGGCTCGGGTGGACAGACAGGACGAAGGGACAAAGAATGTGGGATTACCTAAAATTGGCAGGGCTTGGCCTCGTCGCGGTCTGTGCCGCGATCGCGGCGAATTACGCCCATGACCTGGCCTATCAGGTCAACGCGATCACGGTGATGCTGGCCGCAGGCATCGCTTTCCTGTGGGTGCTGCGGAGCGCTGGCGATCCGAAGCCGAACCTGCAGCATGAATATTTCGATGAAGTCGTCCGGGCCGGGGCCATCGCCACGGCCTTCTGGGGCGCGGTGGGCTTTCTGGTCGGCGTGGTCATCGCGCTGCAGCTGGCCTTCCCGCAGCTGAACTTCGAATGGGCGCAGGGCTATCTGAACTTTGGCCGCCTGCGTCCCCTGCACACCAGCGCGGTGATCTTCGCCTTTGGCGGCAACGCGCTGATCATGTCCTCGTTCTACATCGTCCAGCGCACCTGCGCGGCGCGTCTGTTCGGCGGGAGCCTTGGCTGGTTCGTGTTCTGGGGCTGGCAGCTAGTGATCGTGCTGGCCGCGACCGGCTATGTCCTGGGCGCCACGCAGTCCAAGGAATATGCCGAGCCCGTCTGGTATGTCGACATCCTGATCACCGTGGTCTGGGTCGGCTTCCTGGTCGCGTTCATGGGCACGCTCTTCAAGCGGAAGGAGCCCCATATCTATGTGGCCAACTGGTTCCTGCTGTCGATGATCCTGACCGTGGCGATGCTGCATCTGGTCAACAACGCGGCGATCCCGGTGTCGATCTTCGGCTCGGCCCAGGTCCAGCTTTATGCGGGCGTGCAGGATGCGATGGTGCAGTGGTGGTATGGCCACAACGCCGTGGGCTTCTTCCTGACCGCGGGCTTCCTGGGGATGATGTACTATTTCGTCCCCAAGCAGGCCGAGCGTCCGGTCTACAGCTACAAGCTGTCGATCATCCACTTCTGGGCCTTGATCTTCCTCTATATCTGGGCCGGTCCGCACCACCTGCACTATACCGCGCTGCCTGACTGGGCCTCGACGCTGGGCATGGTGTTCTCGGTGATCCTGTGGATGCCGTCCTGGGGTGGCATGATCAACGGCCTCATGACCCTCTCGGGCGCCTGGGACAAGCTGCGCACCGATCCGATCATCCGGATGATGGTGGTGTCGATCGGCTTCTACGGCATGTCGACCTTCGAAGGGCCGATGATGTCGATCAAGGCCGTCAACAGCCTGAGCCACTACACCGACTGGACCATCGGCCACGTCCATTCCGGCGCGCTGGGCTGGAATGGGATGATCACCTTCGGCGTCCTTTACTACCTGGTGCCGCGCCTGTGGAACCGGCAGGGGCTGTACAGCCTGAAGCTGGTGAGCTGGCACTTCTGGCTCGCGACGATCGGGATCGTGCTTTACGCCTCGTCCATGTGGGTCACGGGTATCATGGAAGGCCTGATGTGGCGGGAAGTGGATGCGAACGGGTTCCTCGTGAACGCCTTTGCAGACACGGTGGCCGCGAAGTTCCCGATGTATGTGGTGCGGGCGGCCGGTGGCCTGCTGTTCCTGACGGGCGCGCTGATCATGTGCTGGAACCTGTGGATGACGGTGCGCGCGCAACCTGTGAGGGCCTCGCAGCACTCGGCAGTGCCGGCGGAATAAGGGGACGAGACAATGGCTTTTCTTGACAAGCACAAGGCAATCGAAACCCACGCCACGCTGCTGATGGTCCTCAGCCTTCTGGTCGTGACCATCGGGGGGATCGTGCAGATCGTGCCTCTCTTCTATCTGGAGAACACGATCGAGAAGGTGGAGGGCGTGCGGCCCTACACCCCGCTGGAACTGGCCGGGCAGCAGATCTATGTCCGCGAGGGCTGCTATGGCTGCCACAGCCAGATGATCCGCCCGATGCGCGACGAGGTGGAACGCTATGGCCACTACAGCCTTGCGGCCGAGTCGATGTATGACCGGCCGTTCCTGTGGGGGTCCAAGCGGACCGGGCCGGATCTGGCGCGGGTTGGCGGGCGCTATTCGGACGAATGGCATCAGGACCATTTCTATGACGCCAAGTCCGTGGTGCCGGAATCGGTGATGCCGCCCTATGGCTTCCTTGCCAACAACGTGATCGACGGGCGCTATATCCGCGATCTCGTCGCCACGCACCGGATGACCGGCGTCCCCTATTCGGACGAGATGGTTCAGAACGCGCTGGCGGATTTCCAGGCGCAGGCCAATCCGGCGGGCGACAGCTCGGGTCTGGAAGAGCGTTACGGCGAAGCGGCCTTTGGCACCCCGGTCAACGTGCGCAACTTCGATGGCCAGCCACAGCTGACCGAGATGGACGCGCTGATCGCCTATATCCAGGTCCTGGGCACGATGGTCGACTTCTCGACCTACACGCCCGTGGCAAACCGCTGAGGAGGGGCAGATGGAAACCTACACCTTCCTGCGCGGCCTGGCGGACAGCTGGTTCCTGCTGGCCATGACCCTTGGGTTCCTGGCGCTGTGTGTCTGGGCCTTCCGCCCCGGCAGCCGCGCCATGCACCAGGAGGTCGCAAGCTCGATCTTCCGCAACGACGACCATCCTGCGGAAGCCAACCCTGCCCAGAAGGAGGCCTGAGCGATGTGCGCCAAGCCAATCAAGAAAGAACCCCGGCAGGTGGAGACGACCGGCCACCAGTGGGACGGGATCGAGGAATACAACAACCCCCTGCCGCGCTGGTGGGTCTGGGTGTTCTACGCCACGATCGTCTGGGGCATCGGCTATACGATCGCCTATCCCGCCTGGCCGCTGATCAAGGAGGCCACGCCGGGCCTTCTGGGCGCCTCGACCCGCGCCGATGTGAAGGCCGAGATCAAGGCGTTCGACGACGCCAATGCAGCGATCAAGGAACGGCTGATCTCGGCCGATCTCGACGCGATCGGTGCTGATCCCGAACTGGCGGCCTTTGCCTCGCGCGCCGGGGCGGCCGTGTTCCGCACCAATTGCTCGACCTGCCATGGTTCGGGCGCGGCGGGCTTCGAAGGCAAGGGCTATCCCAACCTGCTGGACAACGACTGGCTTTGGGGCGGGACGATGGAGGACATCCATCTGACCATTACCCACGGCATCCGGCACAATGACGACTCGCGGTATTCCGAGATGCCGAAGTTCGGCGCCGATGGAATCCTGGACGAAACCCAGGTCGCGCAGGTGGTCGAGCATGTGCTTTCCCTGTCCGGGCAAGAGCATGACGCGGCGCTGGCAGCGGAAGGGGCGACGATCTACCTCGACAACTGCTCGTCCTGTCACATGGAAGACGGCTCGGGCGAGCGGGCGCTGGGGGCTCCGGCGCTGAACGACCAGATCTGGCTGTACGGCGGCAGCCGTGCGGCGGTCACCGAGTCGGTGGTCAACGCCCGGTTCGGGGTCATGCCGAACTGGAACGAACGGTTGAGCGAGGATGCAATCCGGGCCGTGGCATTTTATGTCCATGGTCTGGGTGGTGGCGAGTGACCGTTGTAGATGGTGGGAAAGGGGGCCTTCGGGCCCCCTTTTCTATTCCGCGGGCGGCTTGATCACGGGAAGTTGTGCCGCCGTGCCGCATGGCCCGCCCCGGCCGGGGCCGCTATTGATGCAGGTCAAGGCCGCTTTGACGTCAATCGACGAAGCAGAGGCTGCAGAATTCGCGCCCGCAAGGAGCCGTCCCCGTGTCCGATACCGAATCCCCTCCCAGCCTTTATGCCGCGCGAGAGCCAGTCTTTCCGCGCCGGGTGAAGGGTGCCTTCCGTACGATGAAGTGGTGGATCATGGCGGTGACGCTGGGCATCTACTACATCACGCCCTGGTTGCGCTGGGACCGTGGCCCGGCGCTGCCGGATCAGGCGGTGCTGGTCGATCTGGCCAACCGGCGGTTCTTCTTCTTCATGATCGAGATCTGGCCGCACGAATTCTATTTCGTGGCGGGCCTTCTGATCATGGCGGGGCTGGGTCTGTTCCTGTTCACCAGCGCCGCGGGCCGGGTCTGGTGCGGCTATGCCTGCCCGCAGACGGTCTGGACCGACCTCTTCATCCTGGTGGAACGCTGGATCGAGGGCGACCGGAACGCGCGGCTGCGGCTGCACCGGCAGAAATGGAATGGCGAGAAGGTCCGCAAGCGCGCGGTCAAGTGGACGGTCTGGTTCCTGATCGGTCTGGCCACCGGCGGGGCCTGGATCTTCTATTTCACCGATGCGCCGACGCTTCTGCGCGATCTGGTGACCGGCGAGGCCCATCCCGTCGCCTATACGACGATGCTGATCCTGACGCTGACGACCTTCTTCTTCGGCGGCTTCGCGCGCGAGCAGATCTGCATCTATGCCTGCCCCTGGCCGCGCATCCAGGCGGCGATGATGGACGAGGACACGCTGACCATCGCCTACCGCGATTGGCGCGGCGAGCCTCGGGGCAAGCAGAATGTCGCGGGGAACGGCGACTGCATCGACTGCATGGCCTGCGTGAACGTCTGTCCGATGGGGATCGACATCCGTGACGGCCAGCAGATGGCTTGCATCACCTGCGGGTTGTGCATCGACGCCTGCAACGACGTGATGGACAAGATCGGCAAGCCGCGCGACCTGATCGGCTATCTCGCGCTGACCGACGAGACGCGGGAACGCGCGGGCCTGCCGCCGAAATCGGTCTGGGCGCATGTGTTCCGGGTGCGGACCATGCTGTACACCGTGCTTTGGGCCGGGATCGGCATCGGGCTGATCGTGGCGCTGTTCCTGCGCTCGCCCATCGACGTGAACGTGACTCCGGTGCGCAACCCGACCTTCGTGACGCTTGCGGACGGGTCGATCCGCAACGCCTATGAGCTGCGGCTGCGCAACATGCATGGCGCGGATGCCGAGTTCACCCTGTCGGTGACTTCCGAGGCACAGCTTGACCTGGCGCTGGAAGGGGTCGAGGGGCTGACCGTGACGGTGCCGGCGAACCAGACCATGTCGCAGCGCGTCTATCTGACCGCTCCGGCCGGGAGCAACGCCGCCGAGGAGGACCGGACCCGAGTGCGGTTCTGGATCGCGGAAGAGGGGACGACGAACCGGGTCCACCATGATACCCTGTTCAACGGGAAGGAGAACCGCCATGACTAAGCTGACCGGCAAGCATGTCTTCGCGATCACCGCCAGCGCATTCGCGGTGATCATCGGGGTGAACGGGGTGCTGGCCTTCCAGGCGGTGTCGACCTTCCCGGGGCTGGAGGTCAAGAACTCCTATGTCGCGAGCCAGGGTTTCAATGACCGCAAGGCCGCGCAAGAGGCGCTTGGCTGGTCCCTTGCGCCGCGCTATGCCGACGGGCGGATCGATCTGGCCTTCACCGACCGCGACGGGCAGCCCGTCACGGTGGAATCGCTGGAGGTGCTGATCGGTCGCACGACCTCGACCGCTCAGGACGCGCGGCCGGAGTTCATGCAGGCCGGGGATGTCTACACCGCGCCGCTGGAGCTTGACCGGGGCAAGTGGATGGTGAAGGTCACCGCCCGCACCGCCGACGGGACGCTGTTCGAGCAGCGCTCCGAGATTTTCGTGCAGGGCTAGGTCATGGCGGTCGTCGAGGAGTTCGACCAGCAGTACGGGCGCGCCCCGGTCTCGGCCTGTCCGGCCTGCACCGTGGTCCCGGCCGCCGAGCGGATTGCCGCGCTGCGGGCCGAGCGGGCGGGCCGGATCGTCCTGTCGCTGCCGCAGGCGTCGGGGGCCGAGACGATCTCGACCGTCGAGACCGCGCTGCTGGAGGTGCCGGGCGTCCGCTCGGCCCGGGTAAACCTGACGCAGAAGCGCGTCAGCGTCGAAGCGATGGGCGTGACGGCGGCCGATCTGGTCGCGGTGCTGGAGGGTCTGGGCCAGGAGGCGCATGAGCTTGACCCCGGCCTGCTGTCCGCGACCGAGACCGACCGGCAGGGGCGTGAGCTGCTGATGCGACTGGGCGTGGCCTTCTTCAGCATGATGAACGTCATGCTGCTGTCGGTCGCCGTCTGGTCGGGGGCCGAGGATGCGACCCGTGACCTCTTTCACTGGATTTCCGGCGCGATCGCGCTGCCGACGGTGATCTTCGCCGGGCAACCCTTCTTCAAATCGGCCTGGGCCAGCCTGAAACAGGGCAAGCTGGGGATGGATGTGCCGATCAGCCTTGCGCTGATCCTGGCCTCGTCGATCTCGGTCTACGAGACCTGGATGTCGGGCCGCCATGCTTATTTCGACGCCGCCGTGATGCTGGCCTTCTTCCTGCTGCTGGGGCGTTATCTGGACCACCGGACCCGGGCCATCGCCCGCTCCGCGGCCGAGGAACTGGCCGCGCTGGAAGTGCCGCGCGCGATCGTGCTGGTCGATGGGCAGGAGGTCGAGACCCTGATCGCCGCCGTCGTGCCGGGTGATCTGGTGCTGGTCCGTCCTGGCGCGCGGATGCCGGTGGACGGGGTCGTGGTCTCGGGCGCGTCCGAACTGGACCGGAGCCTGCTGACCGGAGAAAGCCTGCCCGTCACGGCCGGTGAGGGCACTGTGGTCAGCGCGGGCGAGGTCAACCTGACCGGGCCCCTGACCGTAAGGGTCACGGCGGCAGGGAAGGAGTCGAGCCTACACCGGATGGCCGATCTGGTCGCGGTCGCGGAAGGGGCCAAGACGCGCTACACCAGCCTCGCCGACCGGGCCGCCAGCGCCTATTCGCCGCTGGTCCATATCCTGTCCTTCAGCGCCTTCGGCTACTGGATGTGGGCGACCGGGGGCGATCTGCGCTATGCGATCAACATCTCGGCCGCGGTGCTGATCATCACCTGTCCCTGCGCGCTGGGGCTGGCGGTGCCGGCGGTGATCACCTCGGCCTCGGGGCGGTTGTTCCGCAAGGGCCTCTTGATCAAGCACGGCACGGCGCTGGAGCGGCTGGCCGAGGTCGATACGGTGGTCTTCGACAAGACCGGGACGCTGACCCTTGGCGTGCCCGAGCCGGTGGCGCTGGCCGACCAGCCGCGCGAGGCGGTGGCCGTGGCGGCGGCGCTGGCGGCAGGCTCGTCGCATCCGCTGGCGCGGGCTCTGGCCGAGGGCGCGCGGGCACTGGGTATCGCCCCGGCCGAGGTGGCGGATCTGCGCGAGGTTCCGGGGCAGGGGATCGAAGGGCTGTGGGAGGGCGCGCGGGTGCGTCTGGGCCGGGCCGACTGGTGCGGGGCCGAACCCTTGCCGCAGACTGCGACCTATCTTGCGCTGGGCGGGGCGACCCATGCCTTCGCCTTCACAGACCGCCCGCGTCCCGGCGCGGCCGAGGCGGTTTCGGCGCTGCAGAAGGCGGGGATGACAGTCGAGCTTCTGTCCGGCGATGCCGAGGCTCCGGTCCGCGAACTGGCCGAAAGGCTGGGGATCCCGCACTGGCGCGCCGGGGTGCTTCCCGCGGAAAAGGCCGCGCGGGTGGCCGAGCTGTCGCAGGCGGGCCGGGTGCTGATGGTGGGCGACGGGCTGAACGACACGGCGGCGCTGGCGGCGGCGCATGTCTCGATCTCTCCGGCAAGCGCGCTGGATGCGGCGCGGGTGGCCTCGGATATCGTGCTTCTGGGGCAGGACATCGCGCCCATCGCGGATGCGGTGCGGATCGGGCGGCAGTCGGCGCGGCGGATGGTGGAGAATTTCGCGATTTCGGGCGGATACAACATCGTCGCGGTGCCGCTGGCGCTGGTCGGCATGGCGACGCCGCTTGCGGCGGCGCTCGCCATGTCGCTGTCGTCGATCACGGTCTCGCTGAACGCGATGCGGTTGAAGTAATGGAAATCCTGTCGATCCTCATCCCCGTGTCGCTGTTCCTGGGCGGAATCGGGCTGGTCGCCTTCTTCTGGGCGATGAAGACACGCCAGTTCGACGATCCCGAGGGGGATGCGAACCGGATCCTGACCAAGGAGTGGGACGACCGGCCGAAGCCCTGAGGCGGGCCTCTCGTCGTCGGCGAGCGGTCAGGCGATGGTGACGGTTGCCAATTGCAGCCCGTCGATCTCGACCTTGCAGGTGTCGCCGCGGTTCAGCGGACCGACGCCGGCCGGGGTGCCGGTGAAGATCAGGTCGCCGGGCGCGAGGCTGACCAGCCGCGAGAGCGCGACGATGATCTCGGTCGGGTTCCAGATCATGTCCGACAGCCGCGCCTCTTGCTTAAGCGCGCCGTTGACCGTGCAGCGCAGGGCCGCATCCGGCAGCGCGCCGGGGCGGATCGGGCCGATGACGGCGGATTTGTCGAAGGCCTTGGACATGTCCCAGGGCCGCCGGTTCGCCTTGGCCTCGGCCTGCAGGTCGCGGCGGGTAAGGTCGTTGCCGGCGGCGTGGCCCCAGATCATCGCGGGGGCGTCCGCCTCGGCGACCATTGCCCCGCCCTTGCCGATGGCGAGGACCAGCTCGGCCTCATGGTGCAGGTTGGTCGTGGCGGGCGGATAGGGGATGCGGCTGCCGCTTTCAACCACGGCATCGGCGGGCTTGGTGAAGAAGAACGGCGGCTCCTTCTCGGGCTCGCCGCCCATCTCGCGGGCGTGGTCGGCATAGTTCCGGCCGACGCAGAAGATGCGGCGGACCGGAAAGCGTTCGGCGCGGCCGGTCACGGGCAGGGTGACGGTGGGCAACGCGGGAAAGACGAGCGCGACCATCGGTTCAGCCCCCCACGGTTTCGCAGGGCACAGCGCGGGCGCGCAGGCGGCGGCAGGCAAGCTCGGCCTGGTCCTCGGTCAGCCCCAGGAAGCTGGCACGCCAGGCGCCTCCGGCCTGGGTCGTCTTGCGCAGGCCCTCGTTCAACGTGGCGCTTTCGGCAAGCGCGGTCTTGAGCAGCGCGCGCTCGGCCTCGTAGCGCGAGGGGAATTCGCCGACGTTCACCCCAAAGTGCCGCCCGCCGGAGGTGGACATGACGACGACCTCCTCCTGCGCGGGTTCGGGGGCCTGGGCGACTTCGACGGTGTCGAAGATCGGGGCCTGGCGTACGGGGGCCGTCGGGTCGGCCGGAGTCATGATGACGGCGGCGGCGACGGTTTCGACGGCGGTGATCTCGGGCAGGGCGGCCTCGGCGAGGGCGAATTCGGATTCAGCCGGAAGGCCGGGGTCGGTCACGACCTCTTCCGGCGCGGCGGCGACTTCGAAGGGGATCTCCTCGGCCGCGAGGGCCGGGGCAGCGGCGAGCGTTTCGGGCCGTGCCTGCGGCTTCATCTCGGCCAGGGTCGGGTCCTGGGCGGCGGCGGCGAGGGCGGTTTCGGCGGGCAGGACCGCATCCGCAAGCGCGGCGGCCTGGGCCTCCAGCGTGCCGGGTTGCGGCGCGGGTTCGGCAGCGGCGAGCGTGGTTTCGGGCAGGATACCGCCCTCGAGCGTGGCGGCCTGGGCGTCCAGCGTGCCGGGTTCCGGCGCTGCGGCGGCAAGTTCGACGGGCTCGGGCAGGGCCTCGGCCACCGGCTCGACGGCGGCGAGGGCGGTTGCGACAGCCGCTTCGGGCGCGGATTCCATCGTCTGGGCCTGGAAGTCCAGCGTGCCGGGCGGAGCGGGTTCGGCGGTGGCCTCGGCCAAGGCGCCGTCGATGCTGGCGGCCATGGCGATCACCACCTCATCCGGGATGGCCGGGACCGAGGGCCGCGACTTGGGCCGCAGGCTGGAGGTGACGCCGCCCGACACGCGGACGGTCTTGCCGGCGCCGCCTGCGGCGTCGATCTCGTCGATCTCGGGCGCGGCCGAGGCGATCAGCGCATCGGCGGGCAGCGGGGCCGGCGCCTGCGGTGGCTGTTCCTTGACCCGATTCTTCGCCGCGCCGAAACCAAGGTTCATCAACTCGG
The DNA here is from genome assembly GCA_029289325.1 of Alphaproteobacteria bacterium. Classification (GTDB taxonomy): domain Bacteria; phylum Pseudomonadota; class Alphaproteobacteria; order Rhodobacterales; family Rhodobacteraceae; genus Tabrizicola. Next base: position 26,382 of record JARFTV010000014.1, on the reverse strand, counting down.
CCATCTTGGCGTTCCGATTCGCGGTCGAGGTGCCGCCGAAGACGGTGGCGATGATCCGCTTGTTGCCGCGCACGGCGGAGGCGGTCAGGTTGAACCCGGCGGCCGAGGTGAAGCCGGTCTTGATCCCGTCCGCGCCTTCGTAGCTGTCCAGGAAACGCGAGTTGGTATTGCGCACCTCGGCGATCCCGGCATCGGCGGTGCGGCGGGAGAAGATGTTGTAATACTGGGGGAAATCGTAGAACAGGTGCCGCCCGAGGACGTTCATGTCATAGGCGGTGGACAGGTGCCCTTCGGCGGTCAGGCCATGCGCGTTGCGGAAGGTGGTGTCGTTCATCCCCAGCGTGCGGGCGGTCTTGGTCATCCGCTTGGCGAAGCTGGCCGCGTCGCCGCTGATGTGGTCGCCGATGGCGGCCGCCGCGTCGTTCGCCGATTTCACGGCCGCCGCGCGGATCAGGTAGCGCAGCGCGATCTTCTGCCCCGGCTTCAGCCCAAGGCGTGAGGGCGGCTGCGAGGCGGCATATTTCGAGACGGTGACGCGGGTATCCAGCGACAGGCGGCCGGCCTGGATCTCCTGGAAGGCGATGTACAGCGTCATCATCTTCGTGAGCGAGGCCGGATGCAGCCGGGTGCGGGCGTTCTTTTCGTACAGGATCTCTCCGGTTCGCGCGTCCATCACGATGGCGGCGAAGGGTGCCGCCTGCAGCGGACTGGTCACGAGGAAGGCCCCGACCATTGCATACAAGAAGACTGCGCGAAGAATACGCCCGACAAGCGATGCCATGTCGCCTATTCCTTTGCCTTGTGCGGCCCGGGTTTCCCGGTGCCAAATTCTGCCTCGGCTTGAAGGCTAGCACAGCGGATCGGTTCCGAAAACCCAAAAATTACAAGGACTTTCAGGGCAGAGTTCATGCCGTTGCGCGCACATGTCGGCCCGCGCCATATTTAGCGGCTGTCTGATTCCCCGCCCCTATCCGTTGCGGCCGGGGCGCAGGCTGTCGACCAGCGACGGCAGGCCCGAGAGGTCGGGCAGCACATGAAAGCGGCGGTGCCCTTCGGGCGGGTCGGCGGCTTCCAAGGCCCAGGTCACACCATGGGGCACGTGAACCCCCCAGGCCCCCGCTTCCAGTGCGGGAATAACATCGGATTTCAAAGAGTTGCCGACCATCATCCCCTGATCCGCCCCGGTGCCGTGGCGGGCAAAGATGGTGTGGTAGCTGGCGGCGGTCTTGTCGCTGACAATTTCGACGGCGTCGAACAGGTCGCCGAGACCGGACTGGGCAAGCTTGCGCTCCTGATCCAGAAGGTCGCCCTTGGTGATCAGGACCACCCGGTAATCGGCGGCCAGTGCGGTGACCGTGGCGCGCACATGGGGCAAGAGCTCGATCGGATGTTCCAGCATCTCGCGCCCGGCGGCGACGATTTCTCCGATCACGCGGGCGGGGACGCGGCCTTCGGTCACTTCGATGGCAGTCTCGATCATCGACAGGGTGAAGCCCTTCACGCCAAAGCCGTAATGGCCAAGGTTGCGACGTTCGGCCGCCTCCAGCCGCTCGGCAAGGTGCAGCGGGTCGGCGTAGCGTTCCAGAAGCCGCGCGAAACGCTCTTGCGTCATGCGGAAGAACGCCTCGTTCTGCCAGAGCGTGTCGTCGGCGTCGAAGCCGATCGTGGTCAACATGATGCACCTTCCGGGCGAGCCTTGCGCCGCCCCCTTTTCGCTGCGGCAAAAGAGGCTATATTTCCCCCATCCGATGCAACCCCCGAATCCCCAGAGGCGTCCTTCCGTGTCCATGCGACCCATGACCATGTCTGACAAGACGGATGGGCCGGGGAATGACACCTCGATCCTGACCAAGACCAAGACGAAGACCCAGCGCCCGCCCCTGTACAAGGTGCTGCTCCTGAACGACGATTACACGCCGATGGAGTTCGTGGTGCATGTGCTTGAACGGTTCTTCGGCCTGAACCATGCCCAGGCGTTCGAGATCATGCTGACGGTCCACAAGAAGGGGCTGGCGGTCGTGGGGGTGTTCAGCTTCGAGGTGGCCGAGACCAAGGTCGCGCAGGTGATGGATTTCGCCCGCCGGCACCAGCATCCGCTGCAATGCACGATGGAAAAGGAATGACCGGCCCCTGCAGGAGACGAGGGGCCTGAGGCCCCGCTCATGCGGTCCGCCCGTCTTTCTCTGGCGCTGGAAACCGGCGCGTTGGTCCTTCCCGTTTCAGGGACGATCGCGGTCTATCGGCCAAGGATCGGGGATGACCTGTCGGCGCTGCCCCGGGATCGGGTGGTGGTGCTGACCGGGTTCAAGCCGGACCACGACCATTTCGCGCAACGCTGTTCAGTGGTCCCCGCGCCGCCCTATGCGGCGGCCATCGTCTGCCTGCCCCGGAGCCGTGAGGCCGGACGCGCGCTGATCGCGCGGGCGGCGGCCGAGGTGGCGCCCGGCGGCTGGGTGGCGGTGGACGGGCAGAAGACCGACGGGATCGACACGGCGCTGAAGGATCTGCGTCGCCGGGTCGATCTGTCGGAAAGCCTGTCGAAGGCGCATGGCAAGCTCGCCAGCTTTCCCGTCGGGCCGGACCTGTCGGTCTGGCTCGCGCGGCCGTCACGGGTCGCGGGGTTCCAGACGCTGCCCGGCGTGTTCTCGGCCGATGGGCCGGATCGCGGATCAGTCCTTCTGGCGGGGGTCCTCCCGGCCAAGCTGGGCAGCAAGGTTGCCGATCTGGGCGCGGGCTGGGGCTTCCTGGCGGCCGAGATCCTGAAGCGGCCGGGCGTCAAGCGGCTGGACCTGGTCGAGGCCGAGGCCGATGCGCTGGACTGCGCCAGGGTCAACGTGACCGACGAGAGGGCGCGCTTCCATTGGGCGGATGCGACAGGCTGGCGGCCCGAGACGCTGCTGGATGCCGTGGTGATGAACCCGCCCTTCCACACCGGGCGCGAGGCCGATGCGGGCCTTGGCGCGGCATTCATCCGGGCGGCGCGGCGGATGCTGGCCCCCGATGGAAGCCTTTGGCTCGTCGCCAACCGCCATTTGCCCTATGACGCCGTTCTGGCCGAAAGTTTCCTGATGGTGCAAGAGGTTGCCGGCGACGGCGCCTTCCGCGTCATCCATGCCACCAAGCCCAGACGGGCCAAACCCTAGAGGCTGACCATGTCCTTTTCCGTCAGCGGCAAGACCGCCATCGTCACCGGCGCGGCGGCCGGCATCGGGCTCGCCATTGGCCGGCATCTGGTCGACAAGGGCGCGAATGTGATGTTCGCCGATGTCGACGAGACCCGGCTTGACGCCGAGATCGGCGAAGAGGCCCGGTCCGAGGGGCCGGTGCGCATGTTCGCGGGCGACCTGACCGAAAAACTGACCATCGCCAACCTTCTGTCGGCCACGGTCGATGCCTTCGACCGGCTGGATATCCTGGTCAACGCCAGCCGCCGGATGCAGGTCTCGGAGGTGCTGAACCCCGAGGCCGATGCGGTGGACGAGCTTTGGCGGCAGAACGTTCTCTCGGCGCTGCGCATGTCACAAATGACGGCCAAACGCATGATCCAGCACGGCCAGCGCGCCGGGCTGGAAGAGGGCACGATGCTGGGCTCGATCATCAACATCTCCTCGATCGCGGCGCAGGCGACCCGTCCGGAGCTTCTGGCCTATTCGATGGCGGCGGCGGCGACGGATCAGATGACCCGCTCGCTGGCGGTGGCCTTGGCGCCCAAGGGGATCCGGGTGAATGCGGTCGCTTTCGGCAGCGTGATGAGCGCGAGTCTACAGACCTCGCTGCGCGAGAACCCGGATTACCGCGACATGATCACCGCGGCGACGCCGCTGGGGCGGATCGCCTCGCCGGCGGAACTGGCCGAGGCGGTGCAGTTCCTCGCCTCGGATGCATCGGGGTTCGTCACCGGGCAGGTGCTGACGGTGGACGGCGGGCGGGGTCTTCTGGACGTGGCCTGCACGCCGTCGCACTGATCAGTCGGGATACTGGGCCCGGCAAGCCGCGATCTGCGGCTGGGCCGCGCGGGCAAGCTCACGCCGCTTGGCCTTGAGGCTGTCCAGCTTCCGCGCCTCGGCGGTCAGGTCGATGGCCTTGGGCCGGGTCTTGGTCACGGGGCGGTCATCGAGGCAGAGATGCGGCGGGGTGGGCGTGCCGTCCCGCAGTCGGGGCGAGCGGCACCAGGTCCAGTCGTCCTCATAGACCGTGATCGTTTCCAGCGCATAGCCACGGTCAAGGTTGGCCTGCGTCTCGGCGATCAGGCGATCGACGGTCCGCAGGTCGCGGGTGGCGCGGCCGATGCACTGTTCCTGTGGCGTGCCGCAAGCGGCCAGAAGCAGGAGCGCGGGAAGGGCGCAAGCAAAGAAGCCGGGGCGTTTCATCAGGGCCCTCCTTGCAGAGGTGGAAAGCGGGGCGCGGGAATGTTAGGCAGGCTGTGTCAGCAGCCGGAGACAGCAGGATGACCGATCCGTCAGACAATCGCAACGCGCGCGCCGCCGCCTGGTTCCGCGAGCTTCGCGACCGGATCGTCGCGGCCTTCGAAGGCCTGGAGGAGCGTTACGCCAAGGATGCGCCCGGCCGGTTCGACGTGACGCCCACGACGCGGGCCGATGGTGGCGGCGGTTTGATGAGCGTGATGCGCGGCGGCGGGGTGTTCGAGAAGGTCGGCGTCAACTGGTCCGAGGTGCACGGAACCCTGGGCGAGAAGGCGCAGCGCGCGATGGCGGCGCGGGGCGTGCCGGGGATGGACAAGGACCCGCGCTTCTGGGCGAGCGGAATCAGCCTCGTCGCGCATATGGTGAACCCGCATACCCCCGCCGTGCATATGAACACCCGGATGTTCTGGACCCCCGGCGCCTGGTGGTTCGGCGGCGGGGCGGACCTGAATCCCTGCATCGAATATGCCGAGGATACCGCGCATTTCCATGCCGAGATGCAGCGCGCGTGCGATGCCCATTCGCCGGACTACTATCCGAAGTTCAAGGCCTGGGCCGACGAGTACTTCTTCGTCCCCCATCGCGGCCGCGCGCGGGGCGTGGGCGGGATCTTCTACGACGATCTGAACACCGGCGACTGGGAGGCGGATTTCGCCTTCACTCAGGCCGTGGGCAGCGCCTTCCTCCCGGCCTTCCTGCCGGTGACCGAGCGGCGCATCTCCACCCCCTGGACCGAGGCCGACCGCGAGACCCAACTGGTCCACCGCGGGCTTTATGCCGAATACAACCTCGTCTACGACCGGGGCACCAAGTTCGGGCTGGAAACCGGGCATGATGCCAATGCGGTCCTGATGAGCCTGCCGCCGGTCGCGAAATGGCCCTGAGATGGGGGCCGAGGGGTTCGCCTCCTTCCTGCTGACCGTCCTCGTGCTGGAACTGACGCCGGGTCCGAACATGGCCTGGCTCGCGCTGTTGAGTGCGACGGCAGGGCGTGGGGCGGGGCTGGCGGCGGTCGCGGGGATCAGCCTGGGCCTTGCGGCGCAGGCGCTCTTGGCGGCGCTGGGGGTCGCGGCGCTGATCGCGGCCTGGCCGGGGCTCTACCGGCTGCTGCAACTGGCCGGGGTCGGGTTCCTGCTGTTCCTCGCCTGGGAAAGCTGGCGCGACGCGGGCAATCCGGCGCATCACCTTCCGGGTGAGGGCAAGGATGGAAGGGCAGGGTTCCGGCGCGGGCTGGTGGCGAACCTGCTGAACCCGAAGGCCGCGCTGTTCTTCGTGGTGGTGCTGCCGGGGTTCCTGCCCCCCGGCGACAGCGGGGCGCTTATGCTGGCGGCGGTCTACCTTGGCATCGCCACGGCGGTGCATCTGGGGATCGTGCTGGCGGCGGGGGGTTTGCGGGGATGGCTTGCCGATCCGGCGGTTTCGGCGAGGATGCACCGGGTTCAGGCGCTGGCGCTGACCGCTGTGGCGCTGTGGCTTTACGTTCGGGGATAGCGGATGACGGATATCGTGGTGAAGGCGGCCTATGGCTCGGTCGTCGAGGATGAGGGGATGCTCTTCGTGGGCTTCGCCGAGGGCGAGGACGAGGAGGAGAACTATGCGCTGTTCCGCCAGCAGGTCGGTGGCGGGCCGGTCTGGTTCGAGGTGGGGGACGAGACCTTCGGGGCGGAAGATGCGCTGCAGTCCGTGGTGATCGGGCCGAAGGGGCTGGAGATCGTGATCGCGCCGGGACGGCGGGCGGCCTTCGGCTTTGCCGGAACCGTGGCGGTGCGGATCGGGCCGGGGTGCGAGGATGCGGAACCGGCGCTGGCTGCGCTGCGGGAGATGCTGGGCCCGATCTGGACCGACGCAAGGTAGGGTGGGCGATACCGCCCACCCTACGCCCGCGCGTCTAGGGTGTCGGCGCGTCCGGGTTCATCAGCTCGGTCTCGATATGGACCTGCACCTCGTCCGCGACCCCCAGCGTCGTTCCCGGTGCCGGGATGCCGTTGGCAATCTCGAACTCCGACCGCTTCAGTGTGGTCGTCAGCGAAAACCCGGCCCGCGCCCCGCCCGGATCCAGCGGCATGTGGCCCCAGCCGCCGTTATAGGTCGCGAGCAGCACAACCGGCTTCGTGACGCCGTTCAAGGTCAGGTCTCCCGTCACCTCGGCCGTCCGCTCCCCGGTCAACCTGACTTCGGTCGAGGTGAACCTTGCCACCGGATGCGCGGGCGCGTTCAGGAAGTCCGGACCCGAGACGATGGCGTTGAAATCGTAGCTCGGGTCGTCATTGTGGGTTTCCAGCGAGGTCAGGTCGACCGTGGCGGTGACCTCCATCGCCTTGGGCACCTCGGGGTCGAACTGGAGGGTGGCCTCGACCTTGGTGAACAGCGCCATGTAGCGCGAGAAGCCCAGGTGATCGACGACGAACCACAGCCGGGTATGGGCCGGATCGGTGCGGTAGGTCCCCGCCGGTGGGCTGCCGAGGTCGGACATGTCCTGCGCCTGGACCGGCAGGGCAAGGCAGGCGGCAAGGAGAAGCGGGCGAAGCATGACGGACCCTTTCAGTTAGCTGATTGGCTAAGTAACCCCCCTTCCCGCCCGCGAGTCAACCGGGTTGCCTGCCGGATGGGCGGAGCCTAGCTTGGCCGCAAACGGGGGCGGGCATGAGCGTGATCGAGGATCTTCGGGTGGCAATCGGGACGGCGCATGTGTTGGGCGGCGCCGATCTGGACCGCTATGCGACCGACTGGATGGCAAAGTATCGCGGCGCGCCCCTGGCCGTGGTCCGGCCGGGCTCGACGGCCGGGGTGGCGGCCTGCGTGAAGATCGCCGCCGCGCATGGACTGCCGGTGGTTCCGATCGGCGGCAATACCGGGCTGGTCGGGGGCACGATGACCACGGGCGGGCTGATGCTCAGCCTTGAGCGGCTGAACCGCATCCGCGCGGTGAAGCCCGAGGCCCGGCTGGTCGTGGCCGAGGCGGGCGTGATCCTGTCGCGGCTGCATGATGCGGCCGAGGCGGAAGGGCTGTACTTCCCGCTCTGGTTCGGCGCGCGAGGGTCGGCGATGCTGGGGGGTGTGCTGTCCACCAATGCGGGCGGGTCCAATGTGCTCCGCTATGGCTCCACACGCGGGCTTTGCCTTGGGCTGGAGGTGGTGCTGGCCGATGGGCGCGTGCTGAACCTGATGAGCGAGCTTCACAAGGACAACTCGGGCTATGACCTGAAGCAGATGTTCATCGGGGCGGAGGGGACGCTGGGCATCATCACGGCGGCGGTGATGAAACTGGTCCCGGCGCCCCGTGCCCATGCCACGGCGACGCTCGCCGCGCGGTCGCTGGGCGATGCGCTTGTCCTTCTCAACCGGATGCAGGAGGCGACGGGCGGCCGGGTCGAGGCGTTCGAGTTCATGCCCCGCACCTATTCCGAGCGTCTGCGGGTCGGGCGCCCCGACCTCGGGCTGCCCTTCGACCATATCCCCGAGGTGACGATCCTGATCGAGGCCGCGACCACCGTGCCCGCCGAGGCCCGGCCGGACGCGGCGGGAGAGGTTCCGCTGGTCGGGCTTCTGGAAGGCGTGCTGGCCGAGATGCTGGAGGCGGGGTTGCTGACCGACGCGGTCGTCGCACGGAACGAGCAGCAACGCCGCGCGATGTGGGCCCGACGCGAGGCGGCGGCCGAGATCTGCCTGGGTCTGGTTCCTGCGGTCGACACGGATGTCTGCCTGCCTCTGGACCGGGTGGAGAGCTTCCTGACGCAGGCGCTGGCCCGGCTGGAGGCGCTGGACCCCGGTCTGCGCAGTCTGACCGTGGCGCATCTGGGCGATGGGAACCTGCATTTCACCCTCTTTCCGACCCGAGACGAGCCGGGTCTGAAGGACCGGGTGATGGAGGTGGTCGAGGATGTGGTGCAGGAGCTGGGTGGCAGTTTCTCGGCCGAGCATGGGGTGGGCTTGTCGAAGTTGCCCGCCATGGCGCGGCGGAAGGACCCGGTCGCGCTGGAGGTGATGCGGGCGGTGAAGCGGGCCCTTGACCCCGAGGGGCGGATGAACCCGGGGAAGGTGATCCCCTGACGATCCTGCCGCGAAGGGAGCGAGCCCTTGCGCGGGGCCGGGCGGCGGGATAGCCCTCGGCATCATGTCCGCCACCCGCCTGTGTCTGACCGATCCCTCCTTGCGCGCGGCCGGGCTGATCATGGTCCTGCAGGGCGCGATCGTCTGCAGCTTCGGGCCCTATTTCTCGACTCTCGCAGTCCATTCCTATGGGTTCGGAAACCGGGGCTTCGCGGTGCTGCTGGCCCTGTCGTCTGTGGTTGCGGTCGTGTCTTCGGTCATCGGCGGGATCCGGGCGGACCAGACGGCGAACCGGCGGCAGGTGACGCTGGCGGCCGTGCTGGCGCTGCTGGCCGGGACGGGGCTGATGACCGTGGTGCCGGGGCCCTGGGTCTTTGCGGTGACCGCGGCGGTCCTTCTGCCCGTGGGGGCGGTGACCTTCGGGCAGGTCTTTGCCCTGGCCCGGATGGCCGCGGCGCGGCATCCGGTGCAGGAGCGGGACGGGATCATGGCGGTGATCCGGGCTCTCTTCGCGCTGCCCTTCGTCGTGGTGCTGCCGGTCTGGGCGGTGGTGTTCCGGCAGGGGGTGGAGGTGACGGCGATCTTTCCGGTCAGCCTGATCCTGTCGGCGGTGATGCTGGGGGTCCTTCTGCGGCTTTGGCCGCGGGATGGGGCGACGGAGTGGCAGGACCGGCCCAGCGGCCTGAGTTTCCGGGCCGCGCTGGCCGAGATGGGGCATCCCAGGGTGGCCCTGCGGGTGCTGGCGCTGGGGGCGGTCAATGTCTCGGCCACGGTCTATGTGGCGACCCTGTCGCTGGTCATGGTGGCGGAGATCGGGCGGGGGGCGGCGGATGTGGCGCTGTACTTCGGGCTGGTCGCGGGGCTGGAGGTGCCCTTCATGCTGCTCTTGCCGCGGCTGATGCGGGGGGTGGACCGGACCGCGCTGATCCTGGGGGGATCGGCGCTTTACGGGGTGCATGTCCTGCTGTTGCCGGTGCTGGCGGGGTCCGGGACGGTGTGGCTCTTGATCCTGCCGGCGGCGGTGGGTGGCGCGGTGATCCTGACCGTGCCGATCGCCTATCTGCAGGACCTGCTGGCGGAGCGGCCGGGGACGGGGGCGAGCCTGATGGCGGTGCAACGGCTGGCCGGAGAGGTGATCGCCGCGGCCTGCTTCGCGGTCGGGACGGCGGTGGCGGGCTATGGGACGGTGGCGGTCCTTGGGGTGGGGATTGCGCTGCTGGGGGCGGGGGCCCTTTGGTGGGCGGATCGGCGGTAGGGCTGTCCTGCGTGGACAGGTTTCCCGGCCCTTTGGATTCAAGAACTTGGCTGCGCGCATTAACGAATCGTCAGGACTTTGCGCGGGCGTAGGGTGGGCGGTATCGCCCACCCTACCATCCTGAGCCACGCTCGGGCGGCGGCAGATCAGGCGCGGGTTTCACGCAAGTCCTTTCTCTCGTCGTCGGGCTTCCTGCCCGCTTCCTCGGTGGAATGGGGGCATTCTGCCCCCAAACCCCCTGAGGATATTTGGAGAAGAGAAAGGCGATTTGTCCCTCTCGCCCGGACATTCTGCCGGGGGGTTTTCTTGGCGGGACGGTCGCGCAGTGAGGGTCAGTTGGTCAGCAGGTGATAGCTGTTCCGCGCGGTCCCGCGGTTCTGCACGGTGAGGTAGAAATAGCCATCCCAGGCCGGGGTCCAGTCGCAGTAGAGCCTGTCCGACCAGCCTGGGTCGGAGCATAGGACATTCCCGTTCTCGTCCGTGACGACCATGTCGAGATTTGCGTCGCCATCGCCAAGGATGGCCAGTTCGGCATGGGATTTGCCATGGAACGGGATTTCCCAGACTTCGGTCTGGCCCGCGGGCAGCTGCGAGAGCCACTTCACCCCGCCAATCCGCCCGCCTGGACCTTCGGCTATTGCGTCCTCGATGAGGTCAAGGAGGGCCTCGTCGTCTCCGGCGAGTTCGGTGGCCTTGGCGAACATGGCCTCGACGCTTGCCGGGGCGTCGGCGGCGCCTTCGTCCTGGGTCAGGGCGGGAAGGAAGCTGGCCCTGGCGACGGGGCGGATCGCGCCCTCGTCCGTCCGGGGGGCGGGTGCGGTGAGGGCGGCTGTCATCCGGAAGGCGTCCGGGTCGAGCGTGACCCTTTCCGGATTGAGTGTTGCGGGATTTGTCGGGGCGAGATCGACCGAGGCGGCGAGTCTGGCGGCGGCCAGAACGGTCACGGGGTCCCCCTGGGCGAGGCCGGTGGCGTAGAGCTCATGCGCCAGCGCCATGGTCGCGGTGGCGCCGGGGGTGGGGGATTCCGTCGGGGTGGCGACGTTCGGGCCGGATCTGTCCTGGGCATGGGCGGGCGGGCCGAGCACAGCCAGCGCGGTGGTGCCAAGCGCGAGGGAGAGGGATCTGAGCTGCATCTTCACGCCTCTGGCCCGGAGCAGGCCGCCACAGCCTTTGTCCTTGCAGGTCCGGGGCCCGTTGAGAAGCGGGGTCTTGTGACAAAGGTCGTCCATCGCCTAGTTCGCCAGAAGCCGGTAGCTGTTGACGGTGGTCCCCCCGTTGCCGATCGCGACGGTGAAAAAGCCGTTGCGGGCCGGGGTCAGGCTGCACAGCCGGGGCTGGCTGCCGGGGGGGCGGGTGCAGAGCGGCGTTCCGCTTTCATCCGCGACGGTGAGGGTCAGGGGGCCGTCACCATCGCCGATCAGGCCGATCTCGGCCAGAACCTCGCCGAAGAGGGGCAGGGTCCAGACATCGGTCTGGCCGGGGGCGAGATCGGAACTGGCCACGAGGGCGGTGTCCTGATGCGTCCCGGGCAACTGGGCGTCGAGCGCATAGACCAGATCCTGAAGGTCCGGATCCTCGCCCGCGAGGTTGCGGGCGATCAGCATGGCGGTCTCTCCGCCGGGCTGGGGCGCGGCCGGTTTCCCTGCCGGGGCGTCGGGCAGGACTTTGCCCAGCGTCTCCAGCGTCCAGCCGGTGGCCGGGCGCTGGCTTATCCCGCGCGCGAGGCGGATCGCGGAGAGGAGCGCCAGAACCTCACCCTGCCGCAGCGCGGTCTGGTAGGCCTGTTGCGCCAGCACCAGCTGCGCGACGCTGCCCGGCCGCCCCTGCGGATCGGCGGACAGGTTCGGCGCCTCGGCGTGAAGCGCCGCGCCGAGGCAGGCGGCTGTCAGGCAGGCGGGGGCGAGGAGCGTGCGAGCAAGCATCTGGGGGCCGGGGCTGGATCGGTCCGGGACTGTCGCAAAAGCGCCGGGCGGGGGCAAGGTGGCATGCTTCCCGGCCGGACGGATTCGCGCTAGCAGGGGGGCAAAGGGAGATGGCGATGCACGAGATTCTCGGCCGGCTGCTGGCCTTCGACACGGTGAGTTCGAAGCCGAACATGGCGCTGATGGCCTATGTGACGGAGCTGCTGGAGGCGGCGGGGATCGCGGTCACGCTGGTGCCGGATTTGGGCGGGGGCAAGGCGAACCTTTACGCCTCGACCGGACCGGAGGGTCTGGGGGGCGTGATGCTGTCGGGCCATACCGATGTGGTGCCGGTCGAGGGGCAGGCCTGGACGAAGGCCCCGTTCGCGCTGACCGAGGAGGGCGGGCGCTATTACGGGCGGGGCGCGGCGGACATGAAGGGGTTTGTGGCCTGTGCCGTGGAGGCGATGCTGCTGGCGGCGCGGCGGCCCTTGCGGGTGCCGCTGCATCTGGCGCTGTCCTATGACGAGGAAGTGGGCTGCATGGGGGTCCGCAGTCTGATCGACCTGCTGGAGGCGGCCCCGGTGAGGCCTCGGTTCTGCATCGTCGGCGAGCCGACGGGAATGCAGGTGGCGACCGGGCACAAGGGCAAGGTGGCCTTGCGGGCGACCTGCATGGGGCGCGAGGGCCATTCGGCGCTGGCACCGCTGGCGCTGAACGCGCTGCATCTGGCGGCGGATTTCCTGGGCGCGGTTCGGCGGTTGCAGGCCGAGGTGGCCGCGACGGGGCTGCGCGACGGGGATTACGACGTGCCATATACCACGCTTCATGTGGGCAAGATGTCGGGGGGCGTGCAGGTCAATATCGTGCCCAATCACGCGGTGCTGGATTTCGAGATCCGGGCGCTGGCGGGCGAGGATGTGGCGGGCCTGATCGCGCGGCTGGAGGCGGAGGCCGAGGCGATCGTCGCACCCTTGCGGGCGGAGTTCCCCGAGGCGGCGATCCGGGTGGAGCGGTTGTGGGACTATCCCGGTCTTGGCACGGCGTCGGATGCGGCGGTGGTGAAATTCGTCAAGGGGCTGACCGGGGCGAACGGGACGATCAAGGTGGCCTATGGGACCGAGGGCGGGCTGTTCGACCAGCGGCTCGGGGTGCCGACGGTGATCTGCGGGCCGGGGTCGATGGCGCAGGGGCACAAGCCGGACGAATTCGTGACGGTGGAGCAGATCGGGCTGTGCCGGATGATGCTGGCCCGGCTGGTGGACCGGCTGGAGGCGGGGATCTGAGGGGCCGGTTTCTTCGAAGAAACCGGATCGGAAATCGAGGATTTCCGGTGCGGAGTTCTTGAAAACTCCGCGCACCTTGGGTCAGGGGTCGGGCAGGCGGTTCAGCTCTTCCACCGCAGTCTCGCGCAGGGCGCGCAGGTCGGCGATGGTGGTATCAAGCTCGGCCCGCTGCTTGTCCAGTTCGCCGAGCTGCCGGTCGGCGAGGTCGAGCCAGGCTTGAAGCTGCGGGCGTTCGCCCTTTTTGCCGTAGATCAGCAGCCATTGCCGGATCTCTTCCAGCGAAAAGCCGAAGCGGCGGCCGCGGAGGATCAGCTTCATCCGCGCCACCTCACGCGGGCCGTAGAACCGGGCGCGGCCTTCCTTTTCGGGGGCCAGAAGCTCGATATATTCGTAATAGCGCAGGGTGCGCGGCGTCACATCGAACTTGGCGCACATTTCCTTGAAGCTGAGGCGGGTTTCGGTCATGTGCTCTCCTCCCGTCTGCAACCTAGGCGCAAGGTGCTGTCCCTTGCAACGGTGACGCTGGGGCTTGCGTTCCCCGTCGGGCGGCGGTTTGATCGCGCCATGACCCGCGACACATTGACCATCGCCCGACAGTTCATCGAGGCGCTGCCGCACAGCAAGGCCCTTGGCATGGTGCTGGAGGAGCTGGGCGAGGGGTGGGCGGTCCTGTCGATGCCCTATGACGCGCGGCTGGTGGGGGACCCGCTGACCGGGGTTATCCATGGCGGGGCGGTGAGCGCGCTGATGGACACTGCCTCGGGCACGGCGGTGATGTGTCATCCGCAGGCGGGGTTTTCCACGGCGACGCTGGATCTGCGGATCGATTACATGCGCCCGGCGACCCCCGGCCAGAGGCTGCGCTGCCGGGCCGAGTGCCACCATGTCACCCGCACGGTCGCCTTTGTTCGGGCCGTCGCCACGGATGAGGACGAGGGCCGGCCGGTGGCGATGGCGACCGGCGCCTTCACGGTGGAACGGGGCGCGGCATGAAGCGGCCGGAGCCTGTGCATGTCATCAAGCAGCGGCGCGAGGGTCTGCTGCGCGCCCTGGTCGATGCGGTGCCCTATATCGGCTTTCTGGGCATCCAGTTCGACCGCCGGGGGGATGAGCTGACCGCGGTGCTGCCCTATCACGACAGCCTGATCGGCAACCCGATGCTGCCCGCGCTGCACGGCGGGGCCACGGCCGGGTTCCTGGAGATCGCCGCGATGATCGAACTGTCGTGGTCCACCCTCTGGGACGGGGTCGAGGCGCAGGGCTCCTTGCCCGAGGGGCAGTTGCGGCTGCCGAAGACGATCGACTTCACGGTGGATTACCTGCGGCCGGGCTTGCCGCGCGACGCCTATGCGCGGGCCCGGGTCAACCGATCCGGCCGGCGCTATGCCAGCGTGCATGTCGAGGCCTGGCAGGATAATCGCGCGCGGTTGTTCGCACAGGCGACCGGGCATTTCCTGATGCCGCCCTCCGAGCCGCAGAAGTGACCGCGATCACGCATGGCCGGGTGCTGCGGATCGCGGCGCCCATCGTGCTGTCCAATGCGACGGTGCCCCTTCTGGGGGCAGTCGATACGGCCGTCATAGGCCAGCTGGGTGATCCGGCGAGCCTTGGGGCGGTGGGGATCGGGGCAGTGATCCTTGCCACGCTTTACTGGGCCTTCGGGTTCCTGCGGATGTCGACCTCGGGTCTTGCCGCGCAGGCCGAGGGCGCGGGGGACGCGGCGGAGCGGTCGGCGGTCCTGCTGCGCGCGTTGATCGTGGGGGCGGTGGCGGGGCTGGTGCTGGTCTCGGTGCAGGTTGTCCTGTTCGCGGCAGCCTTCGCGGTCGCTCCGGCCAGCGAGGCGGTGGAGCGGCTGGCGGGGCAGTATCTGGCGATCCGCATCTGGGGCGCGCCCGCGACGATCGCGCTTTATGCGCTGAACGGCTGGCTGATCGGGCTGGGGCGGACGCGGGGCGTCCTTGTCCTGCAGGTCTGGCAGAACGGGGCGAATGTGGCGCTGGACCTGTGGTTCGTGCTTGGGCTTGGCTGGGGCGTGGCCGGGGTGGCTTCGGCCACCCTGATCGCCGAGTGGTCGGGGCTGCTGCTGGCGCTGTTTCTGGCGCGGGATGCCTTTGGCCGGGGGTTCCGCGAGGCCGTGGCGCGGCTGCGCAACCGCGTGGCCTTGCGGCGGATGTTCACCGCAAGCCGCGACATCATGGGGCGGACGGTCCTGTTGCAGCTTTCGTTCACCAGCTTTGTCTTTCTGGGCGCGCGCTTCGGCGATGTGACGCTGGCCGCGAACCAGGTGTTGATGCAGTTTCTGGAGGTCACGGCCTATGCGCTGGACGGCTTCGCCTTTGCCGCCGAGGCGCTGGTCGGGCAGGCGGTGGGGGCGAAGTCGGCCCGCCAGATCCGGGCGGCGTCGCGCATCTGCATGCAGCTGGGCGTGATCGGCGCCATCGGGCTGGCGGTGATCTTTGCACTGACGGGGCCGTGGATCATCGACCTCCTCACCACCTCGCCCGAGGTGCGGGAAGCCGCGCGGGAGTACCTGCCCTGGCTGATCGCCGCGCCGGTGATCGGGATCGTGGCCTGGATCTATGACGGCATCTTCATCGGCGCGATGCTGACCGGGGACATGCTGCGGGCCATGCTCGCCTCGGTCGCGGTCTATGCCGTGGCGCTGGCGGTGCTGGTGCCGATGGCGGACAATCACGGGCTTTGGGCGGGGCTCATGGTGCTGAACGCGACGCGGACGCTGACGTTGTGGCGGCTGTATCCCAGGGTTTCCGCCCTGGCGACCAGCGGCTGAGGCTTGCCTTTTCCCGCCGGGAAAGGGCATGATCCGCCGGCCAAGGGGGAGAAGATGCGGAAATTCCTGGTCGTGCTGGACGACAGCCGCGAATGTCTGAACGCTATGCGCTATGCGGCGCTGCGCGCCTCGCATACCGGGGGTGGGGTGACCATCCTGTCGATCGTCTCGCCGGACGAGTTCCAGACCTGGGTGGGCGTGGCCGATCTGATGCGGGCCGAGGCGCGCGAACGGATCGAGGCGCATTTCGAGGTCTTTGCCAAATGGATGCGCGACAAGCAGGGGGTGAACCCCGAGCTGGTGATCCGCGAGGGCGATCCGGTGGCCGAGATCCTGGCGCAGGTGAAGGACGATCCGAAGATCAGCGTGCTGGTGCTGGGCGCGGGCACGGAAAAGTCGGGGCCGGGGCCGCTGGTGACGGCGCTGTCGCGCACCTCGGGCAGTCTGCCGATCCCGATCACCATCGTGCCGGGCGACATGTCGAAGGAACGGCTGGAAAGCATCACCTGACCGCCCGCCGCGGCTGATCCGGGCGGAATTAAGCGCCCGCTTACAGCCAGAGGCTGCGGCAGGGGTTAGATCGGGCGCGAGGCCACGACACGGCCATTCGCGTCCCGGGACCCTTCCATGACCATTCCTTCGCTTGCGGGGCGTCGCCCCGACCTTTCCGCCCTTGCCCTGAACCTGCTGGTGACGACCTACCTTCTGGCGCTGTGCAACGCGACCTTCTGGGGGCATCTCTTCCGCATTTTCCAGGGCCGGACCGTGACCGCGCTGGTCTTTGCCGGAGCGGTCTGGGCGCTGCTGCTGCTGGTGGTGCAACTTCTGGCCGTGCGGCGGCTGCAGAAGCCGGTGCTGGCGGGGCTGGTCATCCTCGCGGGGGTCAGTTCGTATTATGTCGAGGGTCTGGGCGTGGTGATCGACCGCGAGATGATCCAGAACGCGATGACGACGACCCTTGCCGAGTCACGCCATCTGATCACCGGGCAATTCCTGTTCCATGTCGCTCTGTATGGTCTCTTGCCCGCGGTGTTGGTCCTGTCGGTGCGGATCCGGCGGCGGACGCCCTGGCGCGACCTGGGGCTTTGGGCGCTGGTCACGACCGGGGCGGCGGCTTTGGTGGTGGGGCTGCTTTTCACCAACCTGCGGGCCTATTCCACCGTCCTGCGCGCCGACAAGGAGCTGATGGGCGCGGTGCAGCCCTTGGCCCCGCTGGCGGCTTCGCTGCGCTATGCGAAGATGATGGTCGGGACGGCCCGGATCGTGCTGGAGCCGACGGGGCAGGATGCCAGACCGGGGCCGCATCTGGGGGCGGCCGAGAGGCCCGTGCTGATGGTCATCGTCGCGGGGGAAACCGCGCGGGCGCAGGACTGGTCGCTGGGGGGCTATGAACGCAATACCAACCCCAGGCTGGCGCAGCGGGATATCCTTTACTACCCGAATGTCTCGAGCTGCGGGACGGCGACGGCGACCTCGCTGCCCTGCATGTTCTCGCCCCTCACCAAGGCGGACTATTCCTATGACGGCGGCCTCGGCCACGAGAACCTGCTCGACGTGCTGACCCATGCCGGGTTCGAGGTCGAATGGTGGGACAACAATACCGGCCACAAGAACATCGCCGACCGCGTATCCAACCGCAGCATGACGGCGGCGGATGGGGCAGAGTTCTGCCAGCCGGAGTGTGTCGACGGGGTTTTCCTGAACGCCCTGCGGGAGAAGGCGGCGAGGATCACCGCGAACACCGTCATCGTGCTGCACCAGATCGGTAGCCACGGTCCCAGCTACTGGCTGCGTTACCCGGCCGAGGACGAGGCGTTCCAGCCCGCCTGCCATACGCCCGAGCTGACCGATTGTTCGACCGCGGAAATCGTGAATGCCTATGACGACACGATCCGCTACACAGACCGTTTCCTGGCCGAGACCATTGACCTGCTGGAGGCCGAGCGGCGGGTGATCCCGGCGCTGTTCTACGTCTCGGACCATGGCGAAAGTCTGGGGGAGGGCGGGCTTTACCTCCACGGCGCGCCCGAATTCATGGCGCCGGAGTACCAGACCCGGGTGCCGATGGTGCTCTGGATGTCCGAGCGGTTCCGTGCCAGTCTTGCCCTTGACGCCGGATGCATGGCTGCTGCGACGGGTGAAGCCTTGAGCCACGACAACATGTTCTCGACCGTGCTGGGGATGCTGGACGTGACGACGACGGCGCGCGACGCGACATTGGACATTGCCGGGCGCTGCCGGGTCGGGGTCACCGGATGAGCGTCGAGGAAAAGCCTGTGCGCAAGACCGGGATAGCGCATTTCTTCGCGGCGGCAGGCTATTCGGCGGCGGGGCTGCGGCGGCTGGCGGGGGAAAGCGCCTTCCGGCAGGAGGTGGCGCTTATCGGTGGCCTTCTGCTGCTGTTCGTCGTCTCCGGTGCATCGGGGCCGGAAATGCTGGGGCTGGTGGGGCTCGGCCTGCTGCTGATCGCGGTCGAGGCGCTGAACACGGCGCTTGAGGTGCTGGTGGACCAGCTTTCCCCCGGCTGGTCGGCCTGGGCGAAGGATGCGAAGGACCTTGGCTCGCTGGCAGTGGCCTGCGTGATCGGGCTGGTGCTGGCCTATGCGGCGGTCGTACTGATCTGGTAGGCGCTCGGCGCAGGGCGGCCATGCGCAATCGTGGGTTGGGACGACCCTGCGGCGGGACTATCTTGCGCAGCGGGAGGAGACCAAGCGAAAGGTTCGTCCGATGTCCGTCCATACCCTGCCCCGCCCCGCTGCCGCCATTCCGGTGCTGGAGCCATATTTCCAGGCAGCCCGTCCCGTTCAGGCCCCTGCCCTGCGGCCGCTGAGCGCGCTGGAGCAGATGTACGCCTATTGGGGCTCGGATCGCGTCTGAGCGCGGGCGTAGGGTGGGCGATGGCGCCCACCCTGCTCATCCACCCAGAAGACCCAGCGCGGCGATCCCGCCGAAGACGCAGGCGATGCCCAGCCCCTGGATCGGGCGCACCCGTTCCTTCAGGAACCAGGCCGCCAGGAGGACCGTCACCACCCCGAAAAGCGAAGAGGCGACCGAGGCGTATTCCGCCTGGGGCAGCCCGCCCGAGGCGGTGACAAGCCCCAGCGCCAGCGCGTCGACCAACCCCATCAGGCCCAGCACGCCGAAATGCCCGCGCTGCGGCGCGAGCGAGCCCTTGTGCCAGAAGAGAAGCCCCAGGATGAATGCCAGCGCCACCAGTCGGCCCGCCAGCATCACCGGGAGTTCCGAGCCCAGCCGCGTCGCCTCTTGCCCAAGGGCAAAGGTCGCGGCAAAGCCGATCGCGGCCAGCGCGCCCCAGCCGATGGCGACGCCGGGGGAGGAGGCATAGCCTTCGGGCGCATCGTCGCGGGCGGCGACCGCCACGATGGCAATGCCGACCACGATCGCCAGCACGGCAAGCCAGTCGCCTCCCGTCACGGATCGGCCCTGGGCCACGGCAATCAGCAGGATCAGCAGCGGATAGGCCCCGACCACCGGCGAGACGACGCGCACCGGGGCAAGGCTGAAGGCCTTGTAAAGCCCGCCGATCGCGCCTCCGAAGGCCAGACCGGACAGCGCCGCGAGGCCCCAGGCCGGGCCGGTCATGGCGGCCCATCCGCCAGTCATCAGCGCGACCGGCACCAGTCCCAGCGTCCCTGCCGCCAGAACCACGGTCAGGATCGGCAGAAGCGGCGCGCCCTGGCTGAGCTTGCGGGCCAGAAGGTCGTGCACCGCCCAGAGGAGCGCAGCGCCCAGGCCGAAACTCAATGCCAGCATTTACGCGCCTTTCCCTTGACCTGAGCTTGTTTCGGCCTCACCCTGCCGCTATTCTTGTGGATGAACAAGTTTTATCCTCATTAAACTGGTTGCTGGATCATCGACCGATTCGCTGCGGAGGGTGTCATGCTGGACTCGATCTATCCCTCGGTTCCTCCGGGTCCACCGAGACCGTCACGAATTCTGACGCCGCAGGGCTTTTCGCGCCACCACGGCCAGGAACGTCACGTCGTTCCGGGGGGTGGCGCGGTCCTGCTGCAGCTGATGGTGGGCGACCGGCTGACGCTGGTCAACGACGAGGGCGGCCAGCCGGTCGAACTGGTGGCGGCCACGAAGGACGGGCGGATCGACGCGGCGATCCTGGGGCAGGCGGCGAATTCCTCGGCCGAGGGGCTGAAGGCGATGCTGGCCTCGCGCGACGAAAGTCTCGCGCGGCTGCGCAAGGGGCTGGCCGCGCGGAAGGTCGACCTTGCGACTGCGGGGGCGCTGCGGCTTTTCGGGGCCGAAACCCCTGCCGGGTCGCGGGCCGAGTTGACCACGCTAGACGAGGGCTGGCTGGTGGTCTGCGTCCCCGGCCTGCCGATGGCGCCCGAGGCGCAGGACACGGCGACGCCGGTCACGCTGCTGGTCCAGCGGGCAAAGCCGCGGATGGTCGGGCATTATGACCTGCCGGACCCCTTGGCCGATCCGATCCTCGACCTGCGGGTCAAGTCGGCAACGGCGGAGAGCTATTTCGTCAAGGCTGGCGATTATATCCAGATCCTGGACGTGGACGGGCGCCAATGCACCGACTTCCAGTGCTTTGACGCGCGCAAGCTGGACAAGGGCCTGCAACATGCGCTGGACGTGACGACCAGCCGGACGCTGATGGGCCACGCCTATTCGATGCCGGGCCTGCATTCGAAGTACTTCGATCAGGACTGGGTGCCGCTGGTCGAGGTGGTGCAGGACACGGTCGGCCGCCATGATGCCTTTGCGATGGCCTGTGCGTCGAAATATTACGACGACATCGGCTATCCTGGCCACGTCAACTGCTCGGACAACTTCAACAAGGCGCTGGCGCAGCACGGGGTCGATCCGCGGCCCGGCTGGATGGCGGTGAACCTGTTTTTCAACACGAACATCGACGCGCATGGCGTGCTGATCAGCGACGAGCCCTGGTCGCGGCCCGGCGACTATGTGCTGTTCCGCGCGCTGACCGACATCGTCTGCGTGAATTCGGCCTGCCCGGACGACACCTCGCCGGCCAACGGCTGGTATCTGTCGGACATCCATGTCCGCACCTATTCGGGGGCCGAGAAATTCTCGCGCTCCATCGCCTATCGCCCCACGCCCGCCTCGGAGCCGAAGATGACCAAGGAAACCGCCTTCCACGACCGGATCAGCCAGAAGACCCGGAATGTGGTGGAGTACAAAGGCTATTGGCTGCCGCAGGCCTATTCGTCGAACGGCGCGCTGGAAGAATACTGGGCCTGCCGTCAGGCGGCGGTGGTGCTGGACCTGTCGCCGCTGCGCAAGTTCGAGGTGACCGGCCCGGATGCCGAGGCGCTGATGAACTGGGTGCTGACCCGGGACATGAAGAAGCTGAGCCAGGGTCAGGTGGTCTATTCCGCCATGTGCTATGAGCACGGCGGGATGATCGACGACGGCACGGCGTTCCGTCTGGGCCGCGACCAGTTCCGCTGGATCGGCGGCGACGATTACGGAGGGGTCTGGATCAGGGAGCAGGCAGAGAAGCTGGGCCTGCAGGCGATGGTGCGATCCTCGACCGACCAGTTGCACAACCTTGCCGTCCAGGGTCCGAACAGCCGCGAGATCATGAAGCGCATGATCTGGACCGCGCCGCACCAGCCGACGATCGAGGAGCTGGGCTGGTTCCGCTTCACGGTGGGCCGTCTGGGCGGGCCGTCGGGGGCTCCGGTTGTGGTGTCGCGGACGGGCTATACCGGCGAGTTGGGGTTCGAGATCTTCTGCCACCCGAAGGACGGCAGCGCGGTCTATGACGCGGTCTGGGCCAATGGCGAGGATCTGGGGCTGCGGCCGATGGGGCTGCAGGCGCTGGACATGGTGCGGATCGAGGCCGGGCTGATCTTTGCCGGCTATGATTTCAGCGACCAGACCGACCCGTTCGAGGCCGGGATCGGGTTCACCGTGCCGCTCAAGTCCAAGACCGACGATTTCGTCGGACGCGAGGCGTTGATCCGGCGGAAGGAGCATCCGAGCCGCAAGTTCGTGGGGCTGGAGATCGACGCGAATGTGGACGTGGGCCACGGTGATTGCCTGCATGTGGGCCGGGCGCAGGTGGGAGAGGTGACGTCCTCGGTCCGCTCGCCGATCCTGGGCAAGAACATCGCGCTGGCGCGCGTGGATGTGGCCCATGCGGAGGTCGGCACGGCGCTGGAGGTCGGCAAGCTGGACGGTCAGCAGAAGCGGCTTCCGGCGGTGATCGTGCCGCTGTCGCATTACGACCCGAAGAAGACGCGGCCGCAGAGCTGAACGGGGGCACCGGACTTTTCAGAAGTCCGGTGCGGAGCCTTCAAAGGCTCCGGTCCGATTTCTTTGAAGAAATCGGGGAGAGGAGGGTGCGATGGAACCGATGATCGACCGGATCGGGGGGGAGCCGCAGGTCAAGCTGCTGGTCAACCACTTCTACGACCTGATCGAGACCCTGCCCCAGGGCCGCGCGATCATGGAGATGCATCTCAAGGGCCACGGCCTGTCGCATGTCCGGTCCGAGCAGTTCGACTTCCTCTGCGGCTTCTTCGGTGGGCGGCGGTATTATCACGAGAAGCACGGCCACATGAATCTGCGCGAAATCCACGCCCATGTGGAGATCCGGCTTCAGGATGCTGAGGACTGGCTGGCGGTGATGGACCGGGCGATGGTCGAAACCGGCGTCGCCCAGAAGGAACGCGCCCAGATCATGGCCACCTTCCAACGCGCGGCGCTGGTGCTGGTGAACGTGGATTAAAGCCGCCCGGCCAGCAGGTCCGCCACCTTTGCCCGCAGGCCAAGGTCGGTGGTGATCAAGAGATCATGCGCCTCGAGCAGGGCCGCCTTCTCGGGCGTCAGGGTCATCACGGTCTGATAGAAATCGTCGATCACAGCGTCGCTTGCCCCCTGCAGATGGCCGCGGAGCCGGTTTTCCGTATCGTAGCTGTAGGCGCCGTTCTGCAGCCGAAACGGTAGTTGCCGACGCCAGACCTCCTGGTCCTGCGCGTGAAAGTGCAGGATCCTCAGTTGTGGATGGAACGGGTCGCGCAGGCGGTTGCCGTCGACAAAGATCGAGTGAAGCCCCATCTTCGCCTTGGGAAAGCCGATGCGGCCGAAGCTCTTGCCGATGATATGGCCAAGGTTTCCCTTGGCGACGACCTCGGCCATGGGTCCGAAGACGGCCTTGTGCAGGTCGGGATGCGCCTTGCCGAGCGGGCCGCGGAAGCGGCGGGCGGTGTAGATGTCGTCGGGCAGTCCGGGGTCGTACAACGCCTCGAACGGGGCCATCATGACGTTCGGGATTTCTGCGGGCACCTGCGACAGGAGGTCCGACACGGGCGCTGGGGCGTGGATGAACTCGTCCGCATCGATATGCGCCAGCCAGTCCAGCCGACACCTGCGCTGCGCATGGAGCGCGTTGGAGATCTGCCGTTGCGTCAGCACCTCGGGCCGTCCACCGCGCAGCGCCCAGTAAAAGCTGGTGCAACGGACCGCCTTGACCTTGGGCAGGCGCGAGAGGCGGGCATGAGCCGGATCGGTCGGGTCATCGAAATAGAGCCAGACGCGTGAGGCCCCCAGCGCCAGGTGATGGGCCACGAAGGCCAGCAACTCTGCCTCTGGCGCCTTGACGGTCGCCACAACGCCCCAGGTCGTCATGCCTTTTCTCCCTGCATCGCCTGCACCTTGTTCCGTAGGTCGAGGTCGGCCACCACAACGCGGCCGAATTCCTGCAACTGCTCTGACACGTCCACCGGCAGCACTTGCGTGCGGCGGTAGAAGGCGTCGATCTCGTCCGGGGTGGCCATGGAGAGGAACTGCTGGAGGGCCGGGCGGAACTGGTAGGCGCCGCGGGTCAGCCGGTACGGCAGCGCCGCAAGCCAGGCCGCGCGGTCCTGCGCGTGGAAATGCAGGAGCCGCGCCTCGCGGCACCAGTCGCCGGCGGGAAGCCTTTCTCCGTTCAGCATGACGCTGTGCAGTCGTGGCGCAAGGCCCCGGATTCCCGTGCGGAACAGGACCTTGCCCACGGTATGGCTGAGGAAGCCGTCGCGGATCACCCGCTTGTACGGGCCAAGCGCCGGGGTGCGATAGCGCCAGACGTCATGGGTCAGCGCGCCACGAAATTCGCGCGCGGTGTAGATGTCGTCGGGCAGCATGGGGTCGTGCATCGCCTCGAACGGTTCGAGCTTGACCACCATCCTGTCGGCCGGGACCTCGGCCAGGATTTCGGCCAGCGGGCGGTCTGCCTGGATGAATTCGTCCACATCGATATGGCCGAGCCAGTCGGTCCGGGCCCGGCCGTAGGCGTCGCGCGCGTTGCGGGCCTGACGGTTCTGATGCCGGTCGTGCCGGTTCTTGTTGGCCCAGTAGCGGGCGTCGCAAAGCGTCGCGGTGATCCTTGTATAGCCCTGGAGGGCGGCATGGGCCGGGTCCTCGGGATCGTCGAAATAGAGCCAAAGATGCGCAGCCCCGATCGAAAGGTGATGCGCGGCCCAGGCCAGGACCTTGGCCTCGGGTGCCTTGACCGTGGCGACAAGGCCCCAGCTTGGCATCATGGCGCGTCCAGCAGGTCCCGCATGGGCCAGCCGTCGGCGGGGGAGGCAAGCGACAGGGCAGGAAGGGCGGCGCGCATCGGATCCTCACGGTTTGTGGGAAACCTAGGCGAGCGCGACCAGCACGGCAACTGCAAGCACGGCGGCCCAGACCCGCCAGAGCGCATCGGCAGCGGCGTCGATGTCGTCGGGGCCCGGATCACGGCGGCCCTCGGGCCAGACCCAGGGATAGTGCTTGCGCACGCCGTTATAGCTGCGGGGCCCGGAAAGCGCGACGTTCAGGACCGGGGCAAGCGCACTTTCCGGCCAACCCGCGTTCGGGCTGCGGTGCTTGGGCGCGTCTCGCAGGATCGGGGCAGGGTCAAGCCAGCCATGCGTCAACGCGATGAGAAGCGCGGTCAGACGCGCGGGGATCAGGTTCAGCACGTCGTCGAGGCGGGCCGAGGCCCAGCCGAACTCGGCATATCTCGGGGTCAGGTGGCCGATCATGCTGTCGGCCGTGTTGACCAGCTTGTAGGCAAGGATCCCCGGAAGGCCGAAGAGGAGATACCAGAAGATCGGCGCGACGACGCCGTCGGACAGATTCTCGGCCGCGCTTTCGATCGCGGCGCGGGCAACATCGGGGCCGGTCATCTCGGCCGTGTCGCGGCCGACAATCATCGCGACTGCCTGCCGTCCCTCGGCAAGAGAGCGGCGCAGGCCCTGAGCCACGGCGCGGACATGCTCCACCAGGCTTTTCTGCGCGATCAGGATGGCAAGGGTCAGGAGTTCGAAGAGCCCATGGTCGGGAAGCGACTCGATCAGGCTGCCGAGCACAAGCCCGACCGCCACGAGGCCTGCGGCGACGGCCACGCCCTTGGCCTTGCGCCGCGCGCCGGTGTTGAAGCGGCGGTCGCACCATCCCACAAGCCGGCCCATCAGGACGGCAGGATGCGGCAATCGGTCCCAGATCGCCTTCGGCTCGCCGAACGCCGCATCAAGGAGCATGGAGAGGATCAGGATCATGGCCCGGCTATTCCCGGCGCGGTGCTGATTCGCAAGCGGACACAGGGGTTTGGCTATCAAAATCCGCGGACAGGGAGGCCGATCAACCCCCGCGTGTGTGGACCCGCAGCTTTCCGGTCATAACTGGTTTACATTTCGCCAATAGACTGACTGTGACTTGATTTTTTCCCGTCAGACCACAGACTTATCACAATCAGTCGTGCGAGGCCGTCATGCTTGAGTTTCTGCCGAACGAGGTGCGCGAAGGGCTGGAGGCCGCGCGCAAGAGGGACCTGAAGCGTCGCTCGCGGCTTCGGGTGCAGGTCGGCGATGCGGTCTTTCCGGTGCTGCGTTTCTGGGACAACGGCTTTGCGCTGGATGCTGACCTGAGCCCCGGCAAGCTGCGCGGGCTGGTCGATGTCTATGACGGCTCGCGGCATGTGCTCCAATGCCTGATCGTCGCCTCCGAGATCGACCGGGGTGAGCTGGTCTGCGATTTCAAGCGCGCGACGGCGGTGGCCGAGCGGGCGGCGCTGGACTTCTGGCGGGACGAGAACGCTCCGGTGGGTTATCTGCCGAAGTAAGCGCGCATCACAGCGGCAGGCGCGCGATCCGGGCGCGCACGCGGTCCAGGTAACGGCGGCGGGCACTGTCGGTCTGGGTGTCCATGTCATGCAGCGCCAGCCAGAAGGTCCGGGTGCGGGGCCCGGTGCAGAGGCGCAAGCCCCGCAGGAGCATCTTTCGCCCCGGCGCGCCAAGAAGGAAGGTCCAGACCCACCAGGGTGAGCCGAGTGTGGTGATGACCCCGATCAGCCGCAGATCGGTCAGCGCCGGACGCAGGGGCGTGGTCGGGGTCGGGACGGTGAAGGCGATGCCCGGCCGCCAGACCCGGTCAAGCCAGCCCTTCAGGATCGCGGGCTGGCCATTCCACCAGGTCGGATAGACGAAAATCAGCCCCTCGGCCCAGCGCAGCGCCTCGATATGGGGCAGGAGGTCCGCGGGCGGCGGTCCGCTGTCATTGTAGCCCCGGCGTTCCTCGGCCGACATGACCGGGTTGAAGCCCTCGGCATGGAGGTCGATGAGACGGACCTCATGCCCCCTGACGCGGGCGCTTTCCATCGCGGCGGCACAGAGGGCGGTGCCGAAACTTTGGG
>JARFTV010000110.1 GCA_029289325.1 Alphaproteobacteria bacterium | reverse complement strand
GAAGAAGAGGGCGAGGAGGAGGACCACGACCGCCCCGGCCCCGCCGATCCCGCCGGCGCGGGCAGAGCGGCGGCCGCCACCGAGGCTGATCCGCGGCCCCCCGCCGCCGGTGCGGCGGCGGTCCTCGATGTTGCGGCTTCCCCTGCGTCCGCGCCAGTCCATGTCATCCCCCTTCCAGATCACCGGCTGTCCACGGTGGACATTCGGCGATATCCGTTACTCATCAATGCCTTGGCTGCTGGCATTTACCATTTCTTAACCCGCGCCCGCCCGCGATCTGCCAAGGATATCCAAGACAGGCGGGGAAAGCACCGGAAAGCCGGAAGGAGAACCGCCGCCCCGCGACTTCGGTTCCCCTTTCCCTTGCCCCCGCGGCGGCCTATGGTCGCGGCGCCTTTCTGACCCGGACCGAACGCCATGACCCTTGACCGCCGCATGTTGATCCTTCTGGCCACCCTGGGCTCGGTGGGCCTGCTGGGCGGAGCCTTCGCCTTCCAGCATATCGGCGGGCTTTTTCCCTGCCAGCTGTGCCTCTGGCAGCGCTGGCCCCATGCCGCGGCCATCCTGATCGGTGTCATTGCGCTGGCGACGGGCTGGCGCGGCCTTGCCTGGGCCGGGGCGCTGGCGGCGCTGGCGACGGCGGGGATCGGCGGGTTCCATGTCGGCGTCGAGCAGGGCTGGTGGGAGGGTCTGGCGACCTGCACCGCAGGTTCGATCAGCGGGATTTCCACGGCTGACCTGCTGAACCCCGCCGCCCCGATCTCTGCCCCGGTGCGCTGCGACGCCATCGCCTGGGAGATGCTGGGGATCTCGATGGCCGGGTGGAACATGATCCTGTCGCTGGTGCTGGCGGGCATCTGGGTCGCGGCCGCGCGCAGGGCCTGAGCAAGCTGGACCGTGGCCATGCGCCGCGGCCCCCCGGATCCGGTCCGGGGCGGTTGGTCCAGTGTGGCAAGAAAAATGAGCGCCTTGCGGCGCGAAGTCCTTTTGTCTCGCGGTCTTGCGTGAAGGACGCAAGACCGCTCGGGTCGATGCCTCCGGCGGGGATATTTGGGCAAAGATGAAAGGCCGGCGTCAGCCGCAGAGCCGCTGGTGTTCCTGGATCGCGAACCGGTCGGTCATTCCGGCGACGTAATCGGCGACGGTGCGGGCGAGATCGGTTTCATTCCTGGCCGCCTGCACGTCAGCCTGCCATTCGGGGGGCAGAAGACCGGGTTGCGCGAGGAAGAGCGGAAAGAGGTCGTCGATCATCTTCGTCACCTCGGCCCGCACCGCCATCACGCTGGGGGCGCGGTACATGCGGTGGAAGAGGAAGCTGCGGACGGCCTTCAGCTCCTGGTAGAGCGGTTTCGAGAAGCGGATGATCGTGGTCCCCATATGGCGGATGTCATCCACCGACTGCGGCTGGGCCGCGGTGAGGCGGTTCTGGGCGACGGCGATCACATCCTCGACCATGCGGCCGAAGACGCGGCGCAGCGCCTCGTGTCGGCGGCGCATCTTCTCCAGACCGGGATAGAGCTGGTCCACTTCCTCGAAGGCCGGGCCGGTGACGGGAAGCTCCATCAGGTCGTCCTCGGTGAAGAGGCCGGAGCGCAGACCGTCGTGCAGGTCGTGGTGCGAATAGGCCACGTCATCGGCGATGGCGGCGACCTGCGCCTCGGCGCTGGCATGGGTGTCGAGTTCGAGGTCCCATTGGGCGTTGACCTCGGCCAGGGCATAGGGGAGCGGGTCCCCCTCTTCGGCATGGGCGTGCTTCTTGTCGGCATTCTCACCCGTGACCCGGCCGTTGTGTTTGGCGATGCCTTCCAGCGTTTCCCAGCTGAGGTTCAGCCCGTCGAAATCGGCGTAATGGCGTTCCAGTTTCGTGACGATCCGCAGCGCCTGCGCATTGTGGTCAAAGCCGCCATAGGGGGCCATCAGACGTTCCATCGCGTCTTCGCCGGTATGGCCGAAGGGCGTATGGCCGAGGTCATGGGCCAGCGCCACCGCCTCGGCCAGGTCGGTGTTCAGGCCGAGCACCCCGGCGATGGTGCGGGCGACCTGCGCCACCTCGATCGTATGGGTCAGGCGGGTGCGGTAATAATCACCCTCATGTTCCACGAAGACCTGCGTCTTGTGCTTCAGGCGGCGGAAGGCCGAGGAATGGATGATCCGGTCGCGGTCGCGCTGATAGGGTGAGCGGAAGGAGGACAGCCGCTCGGGCCAGAGCCTGCCGCGGCTCGTGTCGGGTTGGCAGGCAAAGGGGGCGAGCATCGGGCTCTCCTTGTGGGGCGCGGTCGGCTTCCATATATTTGCCGAAGCCACCGAAGGATACAGGAACAGTCATGGAACTGACGCTGCCGCCGAAAGTCACCGATCGCGCCTTTGCCCGCCTGGCCGAGATCGCCGAGGCGACGGGTGAGGCGAAGCCCTTGCGCGTGGCGGTGGATGGGGGCGGCTGTTCGGGATTTCAGTATTCGATCACGCTGGACGAACCGGGGGCGGATGATCTGGTGCTGGAAAAGGACGGCCAGAAGGTTCTGGTCGATCAGGTCAGCCTGCCCTTCCTGGCCAATGCCGTGATCGATTTCACCGATGAGCTGATCGGGGCGCGCTTCGTGGTCGAGAACCCCAACGCCAAGTCAAGTTGCGGCTGCGGCACGAGTTTTTCCCTCTGACCCCTCGTCCGGTCCGATCGATGCGCTAGTTTCCGCCGACAACGGTCGGAGGGCGGGAACATGCGGGTATTGATGCTGGGCTCGGCGCCCATGGCGGCAGAGGCGGCGGGCTGGAGACGCGAGCCGTTCGACCGGATCCTTGCGGTGAACAATGCCTGGCGGCTGCGGCCGGACTGG
>JARFTV010000109.1 GCA_029289325.1 Alphaproteobacteria bacterium | reverse complement strand
CCGTGAAGACGGCACCTCGATCCGTTTCGACCGCAATGCCGCCGTCATCCTGAACAACCAGGGCGAACCGGTCGGCACCCGTATCTTCGGGCCGGTCGTGCGTGAGCTGCGTGCCAAGAACTTCATGAAGATCATCTCGCTGGCTCCGGAGGTGCTCTGATGGCTGCCAAGCTGAAGAAGGGTGACACGGTCGTCGTGCTCACCGGCAAGGACAAGGGCAAGAAGGGCGAAATTTCCGCCGTCATGCCGTCCGAGAACAAGGCCATCGTCGACGGCGTGAACGTCGCGATCCGCCACACCAAGCAGTCGGCGTCCTCGCAGGGCGGCCGGGTTCCGAAGGCGATGCCGATCGACCTGTCGAACCTTGCCATCGTGGACAAGAACGGCAAGGCGACCCGCGTCGGCTTCCGCATGGAAGGCGACAAGAAGGTTCGCTTCGCCAAGACCACCGGGGAGGCGATCTGATGCTCGACCAAGCCACCTACACTCCGCGTCTGAAGGCCGAGTACAAGGACAAGATCCGCGCCGGCATGAAGACGGAATTCGGCTACAAGAACGACATGCAGATCCCGCGTCTGGACAAGATCGTCCTGAACATGGGCGTCGGTGAAGCGGTCAAGGACACCAAGAAGGTGAAGCAGGCTGCCGAGGAACTTGGCCAGATCGCCGGTCAGAAGGCCGTGATCACTAAGGCCAAGAAGTCGATCGCCGGCTTCCGCGTCCGTGAGGAAATGCCGCTTGGCTGCAAGGTCACCCTGCGTGGCGACCGGATGTACGAATTCCTCGACCGGCTCATCAACGTGGCTCTGCCCCGCGTCCGCGACTTCCGCGGCGTCAAGGGCAACAGCTTCGACGGCCGTGGCAACTATGCCATGGGCCTGAAAGAGCACATCGTGTTCCCCGAGATCAACTTCGACAAGGTCGATGAGGTTCTGGGGATGGACATCATCATCTGCACCACCGCGAAAACCGACGCGGAAGCCAAGGCGCTGTTGAAGCATTTCAACATGCCCTTCACGTCGTAAGCGCGAGGAACCTGAGATATGGCAAAGAAATCCATGGTGAACCGCGAAGTGAAGCGGGCGAAGCTGGTGAAGCAGCATGCTTCCAAGCGCGCCGGCCTCAAGGCGGTGATCAACGACCAGTCGAAGCCGATGGAAGAGCGTTTCAAGGCGACTCTGAAACTGGCCGAGATGCCCCGCAACTCGTCCGCCGTCCGGCTGCACAACCGCTGCCAGCTGACCGGCCGTCCGCATGCGTTCTACCGCAAGCTCAAGCTCTCGCGCATCATGCTGCGTGACCTGGCCTCGTTCGGCCAGATCCCCGGCATGGTCAAGTCCAGCTGGTAAGGGAGGAATCAGATGTCCATGAACGATCCTCTCGGCGATATGCTGACCCGTATCCGCAACGCCCAGATGCGCGGCAAGTCCACCGTGACGACCCCCGCCTCGACGTTGCGCGCCCGCGTGCTCGACGTGCTCCTCTCGGAAGGCTACATCCGTGGCTACGAGAAGTCGGAGACCGCCAACAAGCAGGGCGAATTCACCATCAGCCTGAAGTACTACGAAGGCGAGCCCGTGATCCGCGAAGTGAAGCGTGTCTCGAAGCCCGGCCGTCGCGTGTACATGGGTGTGAGCGAGCTTCCCTCGGTCCGTAACGGCCTTGGCGTCGCCATCGTCTCCACGCCCAAGGGCGTTCTGTCGGATGCAAATGCACGCGCTGCCAACGTCGGCGGCGAAGTGCTTTGCACCGTGTTCTAAGGGGGTTCCTATGTCTCGTATCGGCAAGAAACCCGTCGCCCTGGTCAAAGGCACCTCTGCCTCGGTCAGCGGTCAGACCATCGAAGTGAAGGGCCCGAAAGGGTCGCGCAGCTTCACCGCAGGCGACGACGTGACCATCACCATCGAAGGTGATGAGGTAAAGGTCGCCCCGCGCGGTCTTTCCAAGCGCGCCCGTGCCCAGTGGGGCATGACTCGTTCCATGATCGAGAACCTGGTGACTGGCGTCAGCACCGGCTTCAAGAAGGAAATGGAAATCCAGGGCGTCGGCTACCGTGCGGCCATGCAGGGCAACACCCTGAAGCTGTCGGTCGGCTACTCGCACGAGGTGAACTTCGAAGCGCCGAAGGGGGTGACCATCACCGTCCCGAAGCAGACCGAGATCGTCGTCGAGGGTATCGATCAGCAGCTGGTCGGCCAGGTGGCAGCGAACATCCGTGAGTGGAAGCAGCCCGAGCCCTACAAGGGCAAAGGCATCCGCTACAAGGGTGAGTTCGTCTTCCGCAAGGAAGGCAAGAAGAAGTAAGGGTGTCGAAAATGGCTTTGAAAAAACGCGAGCTGTTCCTCAAGCGCCGCCTGCGCGTCCGGAACAAGATCAAGGCGACCTCGCATGGTCGTCTGCGGCTGTCGGTGCACCGTTCGTCGAAGAACATCAGCGTCCAGCTGATCGACGACGTGAAGGGTGTGACGATCGCTTCGGCTTCCACGCTCGAGAAGGATCTCGGCGTGGTGGGCAAGAACAACCTGGAAGCTTCGGCCAAGGTCGGCGCGGCGATTGCCGAGCGGGCGAAGAAGGCCGGGGTGGAAGAGTGCTACTTCGATCGTGGCGGCTTCCTGTTCCACGGCAAGATCAAGGCGCTTGCCGATGCAGCCCGCGAAGGCGGTCTGAAGTTCTGAATAAGGCGGGCAGCGGCAGCGCTGCCCCGATGATCCGGGCCCCGGACCTGATCCGGGGCACCAGGATTGGCTTTAACGGCGCCAAGCGCGCCACCACGAAGGAATTGCCACATGGCAGAACGTGAGAACCGCCGGGAGCGTCGTGACGACCGTCGCGACAACCGCCCGGAAGAAACCCCGGAATTCGCCGACCGTCTGGTCGCGATCAACCGCG
>JARFTV010000067.1 GCA_029289325.1 Alphaproteobacteria bacterium | reverse complement strand
CTTCAGGCATGGCGGCCTTCACCATCGCGATCGCCCGCGACCTGACACCCGCCTCCCTTGCCTCGGTCGAAACCATCGGCGATGTCCTGAGCTTCGTGGTCGTCATGATGCTCGGCACCGGCCTCATGGCCATGGTGCCGACGATCGCACAGTCCCTCGCATCGACCGCGACCGGCCTCGGTGGCGTTGCAGCTTCGACTTTCCGCACGGCGGACAGCGTCAAGGGATACGGGCGCACCGGCATCGCGTCCGGGATCGGCGCGGGCCGGGGAGCGGCTGGTCTGGATGCAGGCGGTCGCCGTCCCTCGGACGCGCGCCTGAACGGCAATACCGCCGGACAGATCGGGCGATCCGCGGTGCAGACCGCGATGCGGCTCGCCAGCCGGACACCGGACAAGAGCTGATGCCCCAGAATTCGAGAAGTGGAGGACCGCCCATGGAGGCGCATGGATTTGACGTCGATCTCGTTCTGGAGCCCCGCCTCTCGGCCCGGCGCGCCTGGATTGTCGCGAGTGCCGCGGGCGGGCTGAGCCTGATCCTTGCGACCGCCCTGGTCCTCGTCCTGCCCTTGCGGGAAACCCAGGTCTTCACCGTCCTCGTTGATCGGCAGACCGGTGACGCCGAAAACATCCTCCAAGTCGCCCCGACCGGGATCGAGGACCAGGAGGCGCTGAAGCAAAGCCTCCTCGTGGCCTATGTCTCCGACCGCGAAGGGTATTTTCTGGCCGGCATTCAGGCCCGGCTTGAGAGCGTGCAGCGCCGCTCGACAGGGGGTGCCGAAGAAAGTCTGCGGCTTCTCTGGTCGAAAGGCGGGGGAAACACGGCCTATCCGCCCGATGTCTATGGGCCCGGTGCGGAAGTCACGGTGACCGTGCGCCGGATCACGTTCCTTTCGCCGAACGTCGCCCAGATCCGTTTCCTGAAAACCCTGCGCAAGACGAAGCAGGAGCCGGTGACGCAGCCCTTTGTCGCGACGGTCGAGTTCGCCTTCGAGCCGAAGACCGAACGCTCCCTCGCCCATGTCTGGGAAAACCCGCTCGGCTTCACCGTCTCGGCCTACCGCGTCGACGCCGAAACCCTGGAGACCAATCCATGACCCGTTCTCTCCTCCTCCCGGGACTTGCCTTCGCCTGCGCCCTCGGCTTCGCGACTGTTACCTCCGCCGAAGTCGCCCCCGCATCGATGGGTGCCGACGCGCGCGTCCGGTCGGTCCTCTACAACCCCGTCGATGTCATCCAGCTCGACACGCATCTCCGCGTGAACACCGCCATCGAACTGGGCGCCGGAGAGCGGATCGACTCGGTCCTTCTCGGCGACAGTGAAGCCTTCGAGGTCGAGGTGCTCTCGAACCGGACCACGGTTTCCGTGAAACCCCTGATCGCCGGGGCCGAGACCAACATGACGATCTATACTGGGCGGCGCACGATCTCGCTGTCGATCAGCGAGGGCAGGTCTCGTAACCCGACCTATCGGCTCGTCCTGCGCTATCCTGAGACGGGCACAAGCCGGACCGCCCGCAGCACGGTGGCCGCAGGTTCGCGCGACATCGGCTATGCCTGGTCGGGCGATGAGACCCTGAAGCCCGTCCATATCTGGAATGATGGGCAAGCGACCTACTTCGCCTTCGCCCCGGGCCTTCGTCCCTCGATCTTCGGCGTCGATGCGACGGGACGCGAAGTGACGCTGAACTCCGGCACGCGCGGCAGCATCGTCCGCGTCTCGGGCCTGCGCTCCGCCTATTCGATCCGGATCGGCGGCCAGGTTCTGTGCATCGAGGGGGTGGACGGCGGCGTGACCACCGATCCGGCCCTGCTCGCCAAGCTTCAGGGATGGGAGTTCTGACATGGCTGATCCCGAGATGACCGATCCGCAGAAGGGCACTGAGCCAGACTACAAGGTCGAGCGACCCACGCCAAAAATGACCCGGCAGCAAAAGCTTGGCATGGGCGCACTGCTAGCCGGGGCGAGCCTTGCCGCGCTCTGGACGGTCTGGCCTTCCAGCCGCGCCATCCCCGATGTGGAAACCTCCGCTGTCGAGGAATTCCAGGAGCAGGGTGGCGGCTCGCCCTTCGGCGCCATCGAACCCGGACCGGACGCGAAACCCGCGAGCGATGGTTTCTCCAACATCGAAGGGGAGCTGGCTTCACAGCGCGAAGACCTCGAAGCGCGGAACGCCACACTCCAGTCCGAGGTCGAACGGCTGCAGCGCGAACTGGGTGATCTTGCCGACAGGGCCGATGCCGAGAAGGATCAGACCGCCAAGGAACTGGCGCTCGCGCTCGAAGAGGCACAGTCCCAAAACCTCGCTCTGATGGAGGACATGCGGCGGCAGTTCGATCAGGAGATCGCCGTCCTGAAGGCAAGCGCCGACACTGCGGGCGCTGCGGAAGCCCAACGCGAGGCCGAGCTCGCGGCCAAACGTGCCGAGCGCGAGGCGCAACTTGCGGCCCGCGTGGCCTCACCTTCGGTCGTCTTCGATGATGGGCAAAAGGGTGGGGCAGGGGATGCCGGTATGGGGATGCCTGAGGCCCCTGCTGAGGGCCGCGATGCGACAGGTCGGGATTTCGTGCAGTCAGGGAGGGAAGCCACCGCCACCGAAGTGAGCCAGGTGATCGCCAATCCGTCGAACACCGTCCTTCAGGGCACGATGATCGAAGCGACCCTCGAGAATGCGGTCGACTCGAGCCTGCCTGGCCAG
Organism: Alphaproteobacteria bacterium; assembly: GCA_029289325.1. Taxonomy (GTDB): domain Bacteria; phylum Pseudomonadota; class Alphaproteobacteria; order Rhodobacterales; family Rhodobacteraceae; genus Tabrizicola. Next base: position 12,976 of record JARFTV010000067.1, on the reverse strand, counting down.
ATCACAGCTATCGTAACCCGACCTGTGTGGTCCTTCGATCAGGCGCAGATCCTGATCCCGGCGGGCTCGCGCCTCTTCGGGGACTATTCCTCGGACGTGGCGATTGGTCAGGGTCGCATTCTTGTCGCCTGGACGCGGCTCGTCACACCGGACGGGCAGTCCGTACAGATGGAAGCCTTCGGTGGCGATGCCCAAGGTCGCTCCGGAATCACCGGCAAGGTCAACACCCGCTTCGGTGCCAGGTTCGGGTCGGCTGCGCTCATTTCCCTTCTCGGGGCCGCTCCCGCTGTCGCCGCCGCGAAATACACCGACGAGATCAGTTCCGACACGGCCGAGAGCATGGGCGAGGACCTGAGCGCTGCCATGGGCTCAGCGGTCGAGGCCTATACGAGCCTGCCGCCGATCATCACCGTCGCCCCTGGGGCCGCGATCACGGTCATGGTCGACCGCGATCTGGAAATCTGGTGATGGATGATCGGCCGAGCTTCCTCGGGTCCTACCTGACGCCAATTGCGCCGCTGTTCTTACGGGACGATCTGGTCGAGGTGGCGATCAACCCGGATGGAAAAGTCTGGATCGAGCGAAAGGGCGCGACGCACATGGAGCGGGTCGCGCATCTGTCCATCGATCGGGTCCTGTCTAACAACCTTGGGCAGGCAATAGCTTCTGCCGTTGGTGTGCAGTTCTCCGACAAGAAGCCGACCGTTTCGGGAAAGATCGTCTTGGGCGATATGGCGATCCGGGCGCAGGTTGTGGCGCCGCCCATAGTGGAAGGCGGGATGGCTATCACGTTCCGGCCATTCAAGGTTTCCGCCGATCAGCTGATCGAGCCGCGCCTCTTACACGGTTGTCTCGTCGATCTCGACGCCAAGCGTCGGGAAAGGGCAGGGGAGGCGATGAAGCTGGCTCAGGCCGGGCAAGTTGTCGATGCCATGCGGCTTTGCGTCGAGGAGCGCATGAACATCCTGATCTCAGGCGGCACCTCGACCGGCAAGACGACATTCGCTCGGTCTTTGTTGTCGATGGTGGACCCGGGGGAGCGGATACTGACCATCGAGGATGCCTACGAGCTGTTCCCCCAACAGGAAAACGCCGTGGCACTCAAGGCGGATCGCAGCGCCCTAGGTGAACGCACGCCTGCGCGGCTGCTGGAAGCCTCGCTCCGGATGCGGCCGGACCGGATCATCCTAGGCGAGTTGCGCGGCGAGGAAAGCCGAACCTTCCTCGAAGCGATCAACACCGGGCACGGCGGGTCGTTCACAACCATCCATGCCGACACCGCCCGGAAAGCCATCGATCGGTTGGCGATCATGGTCATGGCCGCCGGGCTCGGCATGGGGTTCGAGGAGGTGAAGCGGTACTGCGAGGGGAGCGTGGATTTGGTGGTGCAGCTTTCGCGGCAGGGCGGGCTGCGCGGGGTGGCGGAGATACTGTGCCTTTGAGGATCGCGAACGGCCCTTAGCAGCCCTTCGTGCGGATCACAGCCAACGGCGGCTATGTGGAAAACGTGATCCCCGGTGCCTCCAGATCGATCCAAATGCTGGGCCATACTCCCGACGCGTATCACACCAGAGCACACCATTGCGATTTATGAAGGCGCGGGGGTTGCCATAGCCTTTTGGAAAGAAAGGTTGAAACCGCGCCATCTGTGCGTCTGTCAGCCAGAAAAGGTTGCTTATCGGTCAGTCTCCTCACGGAGTCCGAGTGACGCAGCGAGCGAATGATCAATTGGTCCTGACTTGGTGGAGGGGGCAAGTCAGAGCCCAACAGAGGTCCGCCATCGTTTGTGCTCGCAGAAGGTCAAGACCTGCAAATGATACTCGCGGCGAAAGTCATGCTCTGTTCTGGTACTGGGCTGGCGTCACACCTACTATCTTGCGAAATGTACGGCAAAGGTGGCTTTGGTCGGAGAAACCGCAGTCCAGCGCGACCGACTTAAGTGGAAGGCGCCCGCGTCGGAGCATCTCCTGTGCCTTGCTGACACGTTTCTGGATTACAAAGGCGTATGGGGCGATCCCGAAGTCGGCCTTGAACTGGCGGGAAAAGTGAAACGGGCTGAGGCCGACGGCAGCGGCGAGATCGTCAAGGCTGATGTTTTCGCTGAGCTGGTCTTCGATGAGGTCTATGATGCGTTTGCGTTGAGTCGGGCTGAAGGCGGAGCCGCTTTCATCGGCAAGCCGGATCCGGGCATAGCGTCGCAGCATATGCACCGCGATCTGGTTGCGCAGCGCGTCAATCATCAGGCGCTGCCCCATGCCACCGTTGCGCAGTTCGTTTTCAAGCATGTGGAAGCAGTTTAGCAGAACCGGATCCTCGGCCGAAACCTGATCTTGTATCTCGACGGATTGCGGACTGCGGCCAAACACGGTCTGTGCCGTGTCCTCAAGGCAGTCATGACCGATGTAGATATGCCGAACCTTGATCGGTTCTGCCCAGCACCACGTGGATTGCTCGGCCCGCGTCAAAAGCGAGATCCTGCCCCTGCCAACGGGCGCGCTTTGCCTTGATCCGCCACTTGTTCGCAGCATGGTCGTCGGATTTCCGTCGTAGGCTACGATCATGTAATCGCGCATCGCGGGGATGGCCGCGTCCTGGCGATCGTAGTGGTAGCCTTTCATCGTGATGCCCTTCCAGTCCCGGCCGGAACTGTCCATCGTGATTGTGCCGGGAATCCACTCAGGAATCCGGTCTGGCGTCACGAGTGCTTTCTGCATCTGGCTCCCCCTTTATTGGCGGTCGGGCCGAGTTGGCGGCCCGGCTTTGCGCGTCATCTCTGAACCGTGTCCGTCCGTTCCTCAAGAACGACGCCCGACTGCGTCAGATCGTCGATCTGCTGTTCCGAAAAACCCGCCTCCTTGAGCAGGACACGGCTATGCTGTGCGAACCGGGGCGGGGCGGCGCGGACTTCGCCTGGTGTCCGCGACAGACGTGCCGGAACGCCAGTGCCCTTGTAGCTGCCGACCGACACCACCATGCCGCGATGGCGGGTATGCGGGTGGTCAAGCGCGTCGATCACGTTGCGCACCACGCCTGCCGGGACACCTGCGCGCAGCAGCGCGGGTTCAAGCGCCCGGGCGTCGCTCTCCGCAAGGCGCGCAGACAGGATTTCCGTGATTTCGGCGCGGTGGGCCAGCCGGGCAGCGTTGTCGGCAAAGCGGGGGTCTTGCGGGACGTCGGACAGGCCTAGCACCTCGCAGAGCTTGGCGAACTGGCCGTTGTTGCCAACGGCGAGGTATAACTTGCCGGTTCGGGTTTCGAACATGTCATAGGGCACGATGTTGGGGTGCCCGTTGCCGGTGGCAACCGGGACCTTTCCCGACATGAGGCTGTTTGCAGCTTGCGGGTGCATCATGCTGATGGCGCAGTCGTAAAGTGGCACTTCGATTGCTTGGCCCAGCCCAGAGCGGAACCGTTCGATGATAGCCGCCAGCACCGCATTGCAGGCGATGAGTCCTGTGCCGATATCCACGATGGGCGTGCCCATCCGCGTCGGGCCATTGGCCGGGTTTCCGTTGATGCTCATCAGGCCGGTCATCGCCTGCACCACGGCGTCATAGCCGGGGAAGCCGCCCAACGGGCCATCGGCACCAAAGCCGGTGACGTGACAAAGGATCAGGCGGGGAAAACGGTTCTTGAGCACCGCATCATAGCCGAGACCCCATTTTTCCAAAGCACCGGACTTGAAGTTGTGGACCAGGACGTCGGCGCCTTCGAGCAGGCGCAGGATCACGTCGCGCCCCTCGGGCTTGCCGATGTCGATGGCGATGGAGCGCTTGTTGCGGTTGGCGCCGGAAAAATAGGCGGAAAGCCCGTCGTTGAAGGGCGGGCCCCAGCCGCGCGTCTCGTCCCCTTGCGGAGGCTCGACCTTGATGATCTCGGCGCCATGGTCGGCCAGCGTCTGGGTGCAATAGGGGCCGCCCAGCACGCGGCTGAGGTCAAGGACGCGGATTCCGTCAAGCGCGCCGGGCATCACAACACCTCGCGGTAAAGGGAGGCCACGTCGTCGGCCGTCATGTCGCGCGGGTTGGTGGCCAGCAGCCGGCTGATACCGGTCACGACCTCGTTTGCCATGCCGGGAATGGCGGCCTCGGTCACACCAACCTCGGACAGGCGGGCCTTGAGGCCGCTGGCCTTCAGCATCCGCTCCATTTCCTCGATCAGGGCAAGGGCCGCCGCCGCGTCGGAGTTGAAATGGCGGGCAGGCAAAAGGAGACGCGACAGGCGGGCGTATTCCGCCTCGGCGACGGGCAGGTTGAAGCGCAGGACCGGGCCTGCCACCAGCGCGTTGGCATGGCCGTGCGGAACGTGGAAACCGGTGCCAAGGGGATAGGACAGCGCGTGGATCGCGCCGACGCTGGCGTTGATGAAGGCCATCCCGGCCAGAGTGGCGCCCAGCAACATCGCTTCGCGCGCCTCAAGGTCCGTCGGGGTATCCAGCACGCGGGGCAGGTTCTGGCCCAGAAGGACCAGCGCCTTGTCGGCCAGACCGTCGGAAATAGGGTTCTTGCGGGTGCGGCTGGTTGCGGCCTCGATCGCATGCACCATCGCATCCAGTGCGGTGGCCGCAGTGATCGAACGTGGCATCCCGAGCGTGAGCTTGGCATCCAGAAGGGCGATGTCGGGCAGAAGCTGCGGCGCATAGACCGCCTTCTTCTCGTGGCTCTCCGATGTCAGCACCGAAACCCAGGTCACCTCGGACCCGGTTCCGGCGGTGGTCGGCACCTGGATCAGTGGCAGGCGCTGGCCCCTCACGCGGTCCACGCCGATCATGTCGGCAATCGGCTGGCCGCTGGCCACGGCGACCGCCACGACCTTTGCGGTATCGAGCGAACTGCCGCCGCCCAGACCGATGACGCCGTCGGCGCCGAAGCTAGTCGCGGCCTCAACTGCGGCCTCGACAACCGCGATGGGTGGGTCGGCCTGCACTTTATCAAAGATCTCGGCAGCGATGCCTGCGCCGTTGAGTGCCGCGACCGCCTCACCGGCAAAACCGCAGGCGACGATGCCGGGGTCGGTGATCACGAAGGCGCGGGTGACTGACAGACCTTTGGTCAGGCTGCCAAGCTGGGCGAGGCCGCCGCTCTGGCAGACGATGCTGGGGGTGGCGAGAAAGTTGAAATCCATCATGGGCTCCGGTTCGGTCAGGCGGCAGCAGCATCGCGGATCATGTTCCGCGCGATCAGAACCTGCTGGATCTGGGTGGTGCCTTCGTAGATGCGGAAAAGGCGCACATCGCGGTAGAAGCGTTCGACGGCATATTCGGCCATGTAGCCTGCGCCGCCGTGGATCTGCACCGCCCGGTCGGCCACCCGGCCCACCATTTCCGAGGCATACATCTTGCAGCAGGCGGCATCGGTGGACACGTTCGCCCCGGCGTCCTTGCGCCGGGCTGTTTCCTCGATCATGCAGCGGGCGGCGAAGGCTTCGGTGCGGCTGTCTGCCAGCATGGCCTGAATCAGTTGCTTTTCGGCAATCGGTTCGCCGAACTGGCGGCGCTCCATCGCATAGGCCAGCGCATCGCGGATCAGCCGTTCGGCTGCCCCGACGCAGACTGCCGAGATATGCAGACGCCCCCGGTCCAGCACCTTCATCGCGGTCTTGAAGCCTTGGTTTTCCCGCGCCGGGCCACCAATGATGTTGGCGGCGGGGACGCGGACATCTTCAAGGATCACGTCGCAGGTGTGCGAGCCCTTCTGACCCATCTTCTTGTCGGGCTGGCCCAGCGACAGGCCTTGCGTTCCGGCCTCGACGATGAAGGCGCTGACGCCGGACGATCCCTTTGTCTCGGGATTGGTGCGGGCAAAAACGGTGAAGACATCGGCGCGCGACGCGTTGGTGATATAGCGCTTGGTCCCGTTCAGCACGAAATGGTCACCATCGCGGCGGGCGGTGGTGCGCAAGCTGCCTGCGTCCGACCCAGCATCCGGTTCGGTCAGCGCAAAGGAGGCGATCATTTCGCCGGAAGCCAGCGCGGGCAGGTATTTCGCCTTCTGTTCGGCGGTGCCGTCGATGATGATGCCCTGCGACCCGATGCCGTTGTTGGTGCCGACCAGTGAGCGGAACACCGGCGAGGTCTGACCCAGCACGAAGGCGGCCTGCACCTCTTCGGACATGGAAAGGCCAAGGCCGCCGTATTCCTCTGGGATCGACATGCCGAAAAGGCCCATTTCCCGGATCTCCTGCACCAGCGCGGGCGGGATCGCGTCTTCTTCGGCGACCAGCGCCTCGTTCGGGATCAGGCGTTCCTTGACGAAGCGGTCGAGCGCGTCGAGGAACTGGGCGAGTGTATCGGAGTCTAGGGCCATGGTATTCTCTGGGGTCAGGGGGCTACGGCCGCCACGTGGCGGACAACGTTGATAAGGCGGGGCGCGACATCACTTTCGATCCAGTCGCGCGTCAGGGTCTGCGAGGGGCCGCCACAGTTGAAGGCGACGATGGGCGAGCCGTCGCGTGGGATGAAGGGCACCGCCACCGCGTTCACGTCGCGCTTCCATTCGGTATAGGAGGTGCAGTAGCCACGGGTCTGGTAATCCTCGATCGCCTTTTCGATACCGGGCTGGACGTTTGGCCAGTTCTCGCCTTCGTGCTCGCGCACCTCGTCGATCATCCGGGCGCGCTCGTCCTCGGGGTGGGCGGCGATACAGGCCCGGCCGACTGCGGTGGTGGCCAGCTTGATATGCGCGCCGACTTCGATCGCGAGCGTCACCGCATTGGTGCCCTTGCAGCGTTCCAGATAGACCATCGACAGGCGGTCGCGGCTGGCCATTGCCACCGGCATCCCGGTGTAATCGGCGAGTTCCTGCATGTAAGGCTTGGCCAGTTGCCGCAGGGGCATCCCAGCAAGGCAGGAAAAGCCCAGTGACAGCACCGGGGGCGCCAACACGTAGCGCGCGGTGTCTGGGTTGTAGCTGAGATACCCCAGTTTGTGCAGCGTGTAGGTCAGCCGTGAGACGGTGGATTTGCTGAGCGCCGCGCGTTCGGCAAGATCGCGGTTGCCCAGCGCCTCGCCCTCACGCCGGAAGGCGCGCAGAAGTTCCAGGCCGCGCGCCAAGGCCACCACGAAGTCGCGGTCCTGTTCGTCATCCTCGGGTTTCTCCTTCCTTGGCCTCACGGTGTCCCTCCTCAAGGACAGATGCTGCGTATTGAATGATCTCTAAAGCAAAGATATGGTCCACGTCAATACTGCGGAATATTTTTCCGCATAGCGGAATAAAGAAGCTGCCCGCCTTATCCCGCTTGCATCAATGGAACAGCGGGTGGCGCTGCCAAGCGAGGACGTGAACATCATGAATAATCTGGATTACCCGCAAATCCGCCACCTCATCGGCAAGGATTGGCTGGCGAGTGCAACTACCGGCGATCGGGCGGTCATCAACCCGGCCAACGGGGTCGAGATTGGCCGAATTCCCCAGGCCACGGCCGAGGATCTGGAGCGTGCGGTGCGCCACGCCGAATCGGCCTTTGCCACTTGGAAGGACCGTTCGCCCACCGATCGTAGCGCGATCCTGCGCCGGTTCGCCGATCTTCTGCGGCAAAACGATGCGATGATCGCCCGCTGGATCACGCTGGATGAAGGCAAGCCGCTAGCCGAAGCGCTGGTCGAGGTGCGCGCGTCCGCCGACCACGTCGACTGGCACGCCGAGGAATGTCGCCGCATCTATGGCCGCATCGTGCCTTCGCGCAATCCGACGGTGCAGCAGTTGGTCGTGCGCGAGCCGGTGGGTGTCTGCCTTGCCATCACCCCTTGGAACTTTCCGCTGAGCCAGGCGGTGCGAAAGGTCGCCGCCGCGCTGGCGTCGGGCTGCACGATGATCCTGAAAGGCCCGGCCGAAGCCCCGGCAGGCTGCCTTGCCATCGCGCGCTTCCTGCAGGAGGCGGGTCTGCCCGAGGGTTGCCTGAACCTCGTCTGGGGCAACTCGGCCTTCATCTCGGAAACGCTTATCGCGCATCCGGTCTTGCGCAAGATCACCTTCACCGGGTCGGTCGAGGTGGGCAAGCATCTAGCCGCGCTGGCCGGGCGGCACATGAAGCGGGCCACGATGGAACTGGGCGGCCACGCGCCGGTGCTGGTCTTCGATGACGCGGATGCCGGAGCGGCAGCGCGGGCTCTGGCGGGCAACAAGCTGCGCAATGCCGGGCAGGTCTGCGTCTCGCCCACCCGATTCTTTGTGCAGGCGGGCATTCACGAGCGGTTCCTTGCGGAGCTGGTCTCGGCGTTTCAGGCCGTGAAGGTCGGTGACGGCCTGGCCGAGGGCACGCAGATGGGACCGCTTTGCCATGCGGGCCGGGTGACGGCGATGGAAAGGCTTGTGGCCGATGCGCGCGACAACGGCGCCGAGGTGCTGACCGGGGGCACCCGGATCGGCAACAGCGGCAGTTTCTACGCGCCCACGATCGTCAACACGCCCGACGACAGCATCGCCCTGATGCGCGACGAGCCCTTCGGTCCGGTCGCGGTCGTGTCGCCCTTCCGCGAGATCGAGGACGGGTTGGCACGCGCCAATGGCCTGCCCTTCGGCCTTGCTTCCTACATCTTCACCAATTCGTTGGAACGGGCCGACCGTGCAGCAGCAGGCTTGCAAGCGGGGATGGTCAGCATCAACCACTTCGGCCTCGCCCTGCCGGAAACGCCGTTCGGCGGCGTACGCGACAGTGGCTATGGCAGCGAAGGCGGGACCGAGACGTTTGACGGCTACCTGTCCACCAAGTTCATCTCGCGCAATTCCGCGCCGGTCCAGTGAGGTCTAACATGTCCGTTGATCTGAACCTGAGTGGTGGCGCGGCCATCCTGACCTTCGACAATGCGCCCTTGAACCTGCTCAGTGCCGAGGTTCGGGCGGGACTGATGCGTGGGATGGACGCGGCGATGGCACAGGGCGCGACCCGCCTGATCGTCACCGGCGCGGGCAACACCTTTGTCGCGGGTGCGGATGCGAGGGAGTTCGGCCTGCCGCCGATCGAACCGCACCTGAACGATGTGCTGCTGCATCTTGCGGGGCTGGCGATCCCGACGATCGCCGCGATCAACGGGGCGGCATTGGGCGGCGGGCTGGAGATCGCGCTAGCCTGCCGATACCGCATCGCCGCGCCCGGCGCGCAGCTTGGCCTGCCCGAGGTGGTTCTGGGCATTGTTCCGGGCGCAGGCGGGACGCAAAGGCTGCCGCGCCTGATCGGCGTCAAGGCGGCGCTGGACATGATCGTGACCGGCAAGGCCATCGCGGCAGGCAAGGCGCTGTCGCTGGGGCTGGTCGACAAGCTTGCGGACAACCCGCTGGCAGTCGCGCTGGCCATTGACGACGCTCTACTTGCCGCAGCGCGAGGGCCGGACGAGCAACCCGCGCCCCAAGTGGATGAGGACGCCGTGGCCGCTATGCTGGCTCATGCGAAGCGGCGCCTGACCGGCCAGATTGCGCCGCCAATCGCCGTGGGTCTGGTCGCGGCCAGTGCCACGCTGCCGCTGGCCGAAGGGCTGGCGCGAGAACGGGCGGCGTTTTTGGACCTGCGCGCCTCGGCTCAGGCGCGCGCGCTCAGGCATGTGTTCTTTACCGAACGGGCGGCTGGCAACCGTGGGCGCGACTATCCCAGACCGGCGCGCGATATAGCGACGGCCATTGTCGTCGGCGGCGGCAACATGGGGGCCTCCATCGCCTACGCCTTCGCAACCGGAGGCATCGCGGTGACGATTGTCGAGCGTGACGCGACGGCGGCGGGGCGGGCCGAGGACAATCTTCGCAAGCTGGTTGATCAGGGGGTCGCCCGTGGCACGCTGTCTGCAATCGACGGCGAAGCCGTTCACGGCCGCCTGACCACCGTAGCCGGATACGACAACCTGCCACCCGCCGATCTGGCCATCGAGGCGGCATTCGAGGATTTTGACGTCAAGCGCGCGATCTTTGCCGAGCTTGAGGCCGCCCTGCCGCCAGAAACCATCCTGGCCACCAACACCTCATACCTTGACGTGAACCGCCTCGCCGATGACCTAAAGAACCCGACGAGGTTCCTCGGGCTGCATTTCTTCAGCCCGGCCCATGTCATGAAGCTCTTGGAGATCGTGAAGGGCGAGCGCACCTCGCCCGAAACACTTGGCGCGGGTTTCGCGCTGGCACGGCGGTTAGGCAAGGTTCCGGTCCTGTCGGGTGTGTGCGACGGCTTCATCGGCAACCGCATCCTGACGCGCTACCGGCAGGAGGCGAACCTCTTGCTGGTCGAGGGCGCCTTGCCGGCCGAGATCGATGCCGCGATGCAGGGCTTCGGCATGGCGATGGGGCCTTATGAGGCGCAGGACATGTCCGGCCTGGACATCGCTTACGCCAACATCCGGCGGCAGAACGCTGGCGCCACCCCGCGTCACGTCCCGCTGGTGGAACGGCTGGTCGAGGATCACAAGCGCCTTGGCCGTAAGACCGGCGCGGGGTGGTATGATTACGGCGCAGAGGGCAAGCCCGTGGTGTCGGCACTGGTGACGGAGGAGATCCACCGGGTCTCGGCCGAAGCGGGCAAGACGCGGCGCAGCTTTACCGCAGAGGGGATCGTCGAGCGGATCACCCTGGCGATGATCGCCGAGGCCTGTGCCATCCTTGACGAAGGCATCGCCGAACGGCCGCAGGACATCGACCTGGCGCTGGTGCATGGCTACGGCTTTCCGCGCTGGCGCGGCGGGTTGATGCATCATGCCGACAGCCTTGGGGCGAAAGACCTGCTGGCGCGCTATGCGGCGCTGGCCACGGCCGATCCGCAGGGATGGGCGGTGCCGCCGCTGCTGGCGCGTCTGGCCGCAAAGGGGCTGACCCTGGACAGCCTGAACGCCGCCAAGGCCAACGCCTGATCCCCGCGCCCCAGCCCGGACCGCCCCCGCGCCGCACTGGGGGCGCGAAACAGCAAGAAGATGCTACGCGGCAAGCAAGCACGTTCAATACGCGGTACCGCCAATGGCTGTAGCGTCTCGTGATCAGGGATATTCCGTGCCCCCCTGTGCCGATGGAGGATCGGACGGAGGCGAGGAAAGGCAGGAACACCACCATTGGAGGATAAAATGGCAATCAGCAAGGAAGCCGATACACTGCGTGCGCTCTATCAGAGCTGGACCGACCAAATGGTCGCGAACCCCGGCCTGACCATCGCCAACCTGCGCAGCATGTTCGACGAATGGGGCCAGCCCGCGCTGGAACCGGAGAACGTCACCTACAAGAGCGACCATGTCGGCGGGGTCGAGGCGATCTGGGCCCTGCCCGTGGGCGCCGACGCCAAGCGCGTGATCGTTTATACTCATGGCGGCGGGTTTGCTGTTGGTTCGGCCGACAGCCACCGAAAGATGGCGGGCCATCTTGCTAAAGTGCTGGGCGTGACCGCCTGCATTCTGCACTATCGCCGTGCGCCGGAACACCCCTTCCCCGCCCAGATCGAGGATGCCGTGGCCGCTTACAAAGCGCTGCTGGCCCAAGGGTTCGAGGCGAGGAACATTCTGACTGCAGGCGACAGCGCGGGTGGCAACCTCGCCATCGCTTCGGTGCTGAAGTTCCGCGACCTTGGCCTGCCCCTTCCGGGTGCGGTCATCGCCTATTCGCCCTGGCTTGACATGGCGCTGCGCGGCAAGACGTTGGAAACCAACGCCGCCACCGATGCGCTGGTCGGCAAGCCGATCCTTGAAGCGATGGCCGGCATGTTCCTCGGCGGCGCGACCGATCCGCTGAACCCGCTGGCCAACCCGCTGGAAAACGATTTCACCGGCTTCCCGCCGCTCTACATCACTTGCGGCGGGGCCGAGACGCTGCAAAGCGATTCCGAGTCGCTGGCCGCCAAGGCCAAGTCGCAGGGCGTGAACGTCGCACTCTCGGTGGTGCCGGGGATGCAGCACGTCTTCCCGGCCCTGTCGGGCCGCGCCCCCGAGGCCGATCAGGAACTGGCACGCATCGCCGCTTGGTATCGCGCCCTCTGATCCGACTGCCCCGCGCCGCCAGCTGGCGCGGGGCAGCAACAAATATCATCACAGTCAACCGGCCTTTCACCCGCTTTTCGCGGGGCGGCAGTGCCATGCTCTGGGAGGAGTATCATGACCAAATCTGTTGAAACCACAAAGACCAAGGGCGCCGATTTCGATGCTGTCGTCATCGGTGCGGGCTTCGGCGGTCTCTATTCCGTCTACAAATTGCGCAATGAACAGGGCCTGAACGTCAAGGCCTTCGACAGTGCAGGCGATGTGGGTGGCACCTGGTACTGGAACCGCTATCCCGGCGCGCTGTCGGATACCGAAAGCTTCGTCTACCGCTATTCCTTCAGCGGCGAGCTTTTGCAAAAGGGTCGCTGGAAGACCCGCTATCTTACCCAGCCCGAAATCCTCGCCTACATGAACGAGGTTGCAGACACCTACGACCTGCGCCGCAGCTTCCAGTTCAACACTCGTGTCACCGCGACCCATTTCAATGACGAAACCGGGCTGTGGCATGTGACAACCGACAAGGGCGAGACGGTCACCGCGAAATACTTGATCACGGGGCTTGGCCTGCTGTCCGCGACGAACACGCCGAAATACAAGGGCATTGACAGCTTCAAGGGCCAGATGCTGCACACCGGCTACTGGCCCGAGGGTGTCGAACTCAAGGGCAAGCGCGTCGGCGTGATCGGCACCGGCTCGACCGGGGTTCAGGTCATCACCGCGACCGCTCCGATTGCCGGGCATCTTACGGTATTCCAGCGCTCGCCCCAATATGTCGTGCCGATCGGCAACACGCCCCAGGACGAGGCGACGATCGCCCAGCAAAAGGCCAACTACGACGACATCTGGAAACAAGTGAAATCCTCGGTCGTGGCCTTCGGCTTCGAGGAAAGCACCGTGCCTGCGGAAACCGCTTCGCCTGAAGAACGCGAACGCGTGTTCGAGGCCGCATGGCAGCGCGGCGGCGGCTTCTACTTCATGTTTGGAACGTTCTGCGACATTGCGACCAGCCAGATCGCAAATGACGCGGCTGCGGACTTCATC
>JARFTV010000066.1:4000-15734 GCA_029289325.1 Alphaproteobacteria bacterium | reverse complement strand
GTCAGTTCGACACTGACTGGGCCGAGTTCTCGCTGGTCGAGGACATGCCGCTCCTTGCGTTCTCGCCGCTGGCGGCCGGGCTTCTATCGGGGAAATATGCCGGAGATGTGATCCCCGAAGGGTCGCGCCGCAGCTTCACCCCCGACCTTGGCGGGCGGGTGACGCCGCAGGTCTTCCCCGCCGTCGCCGCCTATCTGGGCGTCGCCGCGCGGCACGGACTTGACCCCTGCCAGATGGCCATCGCCTTCTGCTTGTCGCGGCCCTTTCGCACCATCCCGATCATCGGTGCGACGACGCTCGACCAGCTTCGCACCAATATCCGCGCGGCCGAGGTCACGCTCTCGCCCGAGGTCCTCGCCGAGATCGCGGAAACCCACCGGGCTTTCCCGGCACCCTACTGACGGGCTTGCGGCGCGGACCGGATCAGGGCACTTCTGGCGCAATGGCAAGACTGCAGCATCTTCTCCTGGCGCTGGGCGTTTCGGCCCTTCTGTCCGCCTGCCAGTTCGCCGGGGGGCCGTTCGGCGGGGGCCGGACCGCGGGGCCTGATGACGTGACCCCGAACGCCGTGATCGGCAGCGCGATCGAGGTCACGGCGCTGGATAGCCCGCCGCCCGCCGCCGCTTCTGCCGCCCCGACCGTGGGCCCGGCGACCGCGGCGGTCGAGGCCGCCCCTGCACAGCCTGCGCCCGCCGAGCCCCTCCCCGCCGCCGCCCCGCAGCCCGAAGCGGTTGTCGAGGCTCTCGCCGCGCCGAAATCGGAACAGCAGATCGCCTGCGAAAGGCGCAAGGGCCGCTGGTCCCCGACCGGCAAGGGCGACCTGCGCGTCTGCGTCTTCACCACCCGCGATGGCGGCAAGCAATGCACCCGGGAAAGCCAGTGCGACGGCGTCTGTCTTGCGCGCTCGGGCACCTGCGCGCCGGTTAAACCACTTCTTGGCTGCAACGAGATCCTGCAGGACAATGGCGCGAGGGTGACGCTATGCATCGAGTGATCCTTGCCGCCCTGCTGGCGCTGGCTGCCTGCGCCCCGGCCCCGACCAAGGTCGCGGGCTTTCGTGACACGGACACTCCGATCTGGTCCGCCGCTGCCCTTGTGCCCGCCCAGATGGCCGGCGACTGGCGGCAGGTCGCGGCCCATGCCGCCCGCCCCGGCGGCTGCGCGGCCGGGGCCCTGACCATCACCCCGATGGCCGAGGGGCTGCGGCTGAACGGCACGCTCTGCCTCAACGGCGAGATGCAGCGGATCGCCACCACTGCCCGCCCTGCCGGTCCCGGCCGCCTCTCGGTCGACGGGCAGGAGGACTGGTGGATCCTCTGGGTCGACTCCGGCTACCGGACGCTTGCAATCGGCACGCCCTCGGGCCGCTTCGGCTTTGTCCTTGACCGCGGCGCGCCCGCGCCTGACCGGCTGAGCGCGGCGCGTGAGGTTTTCGACTTCAACGGCTACATCCCCGCCGCCTTCCGCCCGCTTTAACGCACCCGCTCCAGCAGCCCGGCCAGATGCGCCGCCATGTCGCGGGCCCCGACTTCGGCCTCGCGCACCAGGAAGTCGAAATGCTGTGAGATCGTCTCGACCCGCGCCGTGTCGCGGAAGGCGAGGTAATGCCGGCCGAGGTAGATCACCGCCAGCAAGGGCCCGAACACCGTGACGGGCGCGGAAAAGACCTTCTTCGCATCGAACAGGCACAGGCGCAGCGAGGGGTAAAGCAGCTCGCACAGCCGTATCAGATGCTGGATCTGCTCGCGCCGGACCTCTGCCGCCAGCCCCTCGTAATAGCCCGAGCCTGTGGCGAAGGCCGTCAGCTCGTGCAGGGGCAGGGCGATCTCGTAATCCGACCCCGCCCCGCGCATCCATTTCAGCCGATCCTCGAAGGCCCCGATCGCCTGTTCCGCGGTCCGTCCCAGTTGCGGCTCGTATTCCCACGCCACCACCGCCCGCGTCTTCAGCATGTCGGGCAGGGTCGCCGGGACATGGCGGATCTTGTAGCCCGCCGCCTCCTGGTGCCAGCCGAAGATCCGCTCGTCGATCAGGGCACGCGGTGCCTCGGTCAGCGACAGGGAGGCCGCCAGCAGATCCGCGATCGGCTCAGGCCGCCCGGACAGGCCCAACAGCCAGTCCGCGCTGATCCCCAAAGCCCGCGCGCAATCCGCCGCCAGCTGCGCATTTGGCAAACGCGTCCCCGCCTGCAACAGGGCCGAGATGGTAGAGCGATCCACCCCCGTCTGCCGCGCGAGTTCCGCCTGGCTCATCTTGCGGCTTGCCATCGCTTCCGTCAGCCGGGCGCGAAAGATGGGGGCACGGTCGCGCTTGTCGATTCTGTCCGTCATCTGTTCACTTTCTGCAACATGTGCTGACTTTGGTTTACAATATCCCGAATGTCCGCCGACCGTCGATCTTGTTAATCTTGGGCGCAGAATTTCAGTTCCCAGGCCCGATCTTGCAAACCCAGTCCCGCGCCATCGAATGGCCCACGCTTGCCCTTTTCGCCGCAACCTACGCCCTCTGGGCCGTAGCCACCACCGCCCTTTGGACCGTTTCACCGCTTCTCGGCACGCTGACGGCAGCCTTGGCCATCGCGCAGTTTTCCTCCCTCACGCATGAGGTCCTGCACGGCCACCCGTTCCGCAACCAGACCCTGTCCGAGGCGTTGGTCTTCCCCGGCCTGACGATCTTTGTCCCCTACCTGCGCTTCAAGGACCTGCACTTGCAGCACCACTTCGACCCGGCGCTGACCGACCCATATGACGACCCGGAAGCGAACTACCTCGACCCCGCCGTCTGGGCGCGGCTACCGGCTCCCGTGAAGGCGCTCTTGCGGTTCAACAACACGCTCTTCGGCCGGATGCTGGTTGGGCCGGCAATCTCTACCTTCGCCATGGTCAAGGGCGACCTTGCCGCCATGGGGCGGGGCGACCGCCGCGTCTGGCTGGCCTGGGGCCTGCACCTGCCGGGCGTGGCGCTGGTGGGCCTGTGGCTCGCCTGGGCCGCGATGCCGGTCTGGGCCTATCTTCTGGCCGCCTACCTGGGCTGGAGCCTTTTGAAGATCCGCACCTACCTCGAACACCGCGCGCATGAGGCGGCGCGGGCCCGCACCGTTGTCGTCGAAAGCCGAGGGCCGCTGTCGCTGCTGTTCCTGAACAACAATTTCCACGTCGTGCACCACATGCATCCCAATGTGCCGTGGTACAAGCTTCCTGCGCTCTACTTCGCCAACCGTGACCATTATCTGCGGCGGAACGAAAGCTACCGCTACGGAAGCTATGTCGAGATCTTCCGGCAATACCTCTTCCGCGCCAAGGATCCGGTGCCGCACCCGATCTGGCCAGTGGACAAGGGCGGTGCGCTAGACCAGCCGCCGGAAGCGCGGGGTGGTGTCGGAATTGTCGAAGAACGGCACGCCGGGCTGATCGCCGCCCGTCACTAGCGCGGCAACCTCGGCCAGCACGACCTCGGTGATGAAGGGCAGATCCAGCGCGCGCGCTTCCGGCAGGGGCAGCCAGCGCAGGAAGGCCAGTTCGCCCGAGGCCCGGGCGAAATCCTGCGGGTCGCAGTCCAGCGCGGCTGCATCGGTCAGGAAGAACCGCGCATCGAACCGGCGCGGGCGACCGGGCGGCGTGATCGCACGAAAGACAAAGCGCATCACCCCCTCCCGCGGGGCGCAGACGCGCAGGCCCGTCTCCTCCTCCAGCTCACGCAGGCAGGCCGCGACCAGCACGTCCGCCTGGGTGCCGTCGGACTGAAGCGCCAGGCGCCGCGCGCAGAGTTCGGTCAGATAGCCCGGTGCCGCCTGATCCTCGGCATCGACGCGCCCGCCGGGGAAGACGAATTTCGACGGCATGAACACCGCCCCCGCGCCGCGCTGGCCCATCAGGACCTCCGGCCCCCCCGGCGCATCGCGCCAGAGAACCACCGTCGCCGCGGGGCGGATCGGCTCAGACATCCCGGACGGGCCCGAACCCGTGCATCCGCTTGGCCCATTGCAGCGCCACCAGCGCGCCTTTCAACCTGGGCAACAGATACAGCGACAGCGCCACCGTCCCCAGAGTGAAGCCCACCGCCATCTCAAGCGGTTCCGGCCGCCATTTCGTGTAGACGAACATCAGGACCGGAGCCAGCAGGTGCCCCACGATCAGGATCGTCATATAGGCCGGCCCGTCGTCGGCCCGGTGATGGTGAAGTTCCTCGCCGCAGACCGGGCAGGAATCGCGCACCTTCAGATAGCCACGCATCATCGGCCCGGCCCCGCAGTTCGGGCAACGCCGACGCCAGCCACGCAGCAGCGCGGGCTTCACCAGGCGGTCGTCGGGGGAAAGATCGGCAGGGGATGCAAGGGTCATGGTGCGCTCATCGGACAGGCAAGCGCCATAGATAGTCCCAAAGATAGGAAAGGGACAGGGGGTCCGCCTGTGTCCCCATGTCGCAAAGGACCACGGCGGAAAAACCCGCGACGGAAAGGCGCGGCCGCGGCGTGTGACTGGCATGGGTCCCGCGGATGGGGCCGAAGATGGAGACCAAGATGCAGAAATCCACCAAGACCGCGCTCGTGATCCTGTCGGTGACCGGCGCTCTCTTCGCCACTGCGACGCTGGCCGACATGGGGCCGGGCCGTGGTATGAAGGGCGGCATGGGCGGCATGGACGGCGGAATGCTGATGGAGCAGTTCGACGCGATCGACGCCGACAAGGACGGCAAGATCACCCCGGCGGAACTTGCCGCGCATCGCGAGGCCCGTTTCGCCGCAGCCGACGCCAATGGGGACGGCAAGCTGGACGCCGATGAACTCACCGCCTTCCACACCGCCCAGATGGCCGAGCGGATGGCCGCCCGCACCAATCGCATGATGCAATGGATGGATGCCAACGGCGACGGCGGGCTCTCGGCCGATGAAATGCCCGGAGGCCTCGCGGCCGATCGCCTTGCGCGGCTGGACACTGACGGCGATGGTGCGATCTCGAAGGAAGAGGCCCAAGCCGCCGGCAAGCGGATGGGCAAGTACCGCAAGGGCATGCAAGGCAACGACTGAGGCTTGCGGCCCCGCCCGCTTCGGGCAAGGCTCCGGGGATGATGATGGCCTTCGACGCGGATACGGCTTCGGACGAGGCGCTGATGGTGCTCTATGCGAATGGAGACCGTGAGGCCGCGCTGACGCTGACCCGTCGCATCACCCCCCGGATCCTCGCCTATGCCGCCCGGATGCTGGGCGGCGACCGGGCCGAGGCCGAGGATGTTGCCCAGGAAACCATGCTCCGGCTCTGGCGCATCGCGCCGGACTGGCGGCAGGGCGAAACCCGCGTGACGACCTGGGCCTACCGGGTCGCCACCAACCTCTGCCTCGACCGGCAGCGGTCGCGGCGCCGCAAGGCCCAGACCGCGCTGGACGACGCGCCCGACCTGCCCTCGGCGGACCCCAGCGCCGAGGCGCGGCTTGTGCAGGCGGACCGCATGGCCGCGCTTCACGCTGCGCTGGCCGGGCTTCCCGACCGCCAGCGGCAGGCCGTGGTGCTGCGCCATATCGAGGGCCTGACCAACCCCGAGATCGCCGCCGTGATGGAGATTGGCGTCGAGGCGGTGGAAAGCCTGACCGCGCGTGGCAAGCGCGCCCTTTCCGCGCTGCTTGCTGGACGACGCGATGACCTTGGATACAGGGACGACCCCGATGCCGACCGATGACCTTGACGACCTCTTCGCTGCCGCCCGGGCTGACCGGCCGCAGCCCTCGGACGCGCTGATGCAGCGGGTGCTGGCCGATGCGCTGGCCGAACAACCGCGGCCCGCGCCAAGGCCGATCCCGCGCCCCGGCCTACTGGCCCGGATCGCTGCCGCCTTTGGCGGTGGCCCGGCTTTGGCCGGGGTGTGCAGTGCGGCTGTGGCTGGGCTGGTCATCGGCTACCTCAACCCCGTAACCTACGATTATCTCACCGGCGGGCAGACTGGCACCGAGCTTGTCGACCTCTTCCCCGCCACCGATTTCCTGTCCTCCGAAGGCTGATGCCATGACCGAGACCACCTCCCCCCCGGCGAAACCCGGCCGCGGCCTGAAGATCGCGCTTGCCCTCTCGCTGGCGCTGAACCTTGCCATCGCGGGGCTTGTGGCGGGGGCATGGCTCTCGGACCATGGGCCGCGCAGTGACCGCCGCAGCCCGTCCCGTGACCTCGCCTTCGGCCCCGTGACCGATGCGCTCAGCCCCGAGGATCGCCGCGCGCTGCGCCGTGAGTTCCTTGCCCGCGCCCCCGAATTCCGCGCCGCCCGTCAGGAAGCCCGGGCCGAGTTTGCCACGCTCCTCGCTGCCTTGCGGGCCGAGCCCTTCGACCCCGCCGCCCTGTCCGCCGCTCTCGCCGCGATCCAGACCCGCAACTCCGACCGGCTGGAGATTGGCCGCACCCTGATCGAGACGCGGCTTCTGTCGATGGACGCCGCCGACCGCCGCGCCTTCGCCGACCGGCTGGACGCAGCCTTGCGCCGCCGCCCCTAGGCCGCGCTCTGCCGGTAGGTGACCTGATTGCGCCCGGCGCCCTTGGAGTCCAAGAGCGCAAGATCCGCCTGTTCCACCAATTGGTCCACCGACAGCTTGCCCCCGTCCGCCAGGGCCGAGACCGCGACCCCGATCGAGACCGTCACCTTCATCGTCTGTCCCGTCGCCAGCCGGATCGGCCTCTCGTCGATCGCCTCGCACAGCCGCTCGGCCACCCGCTGCGCGTCGGGGATGGAGCTGTCGGGCAGCACCACCAGGAATTCCTCCCCGCCGATCCGCGCCAGCAGGTCGCCCTCGCGCAGGTTCACCCGCAGGCGGCGCGCGACCTCGATCAGGACGGCATCTCCCGCGGCATGGCCATGCTGGTCGTTCACCGCCTTGAACCTGTCGAGGTCCACCACCATCACCGCCACGTCACGGCCCCGCTCCTCGGCGCGGGCACCGATCATCGGCAGTTGCTGCGCGGCATGGCGGCGGTTGTACAGCCCGGTCAGCGGATCGACCAGCGCCAGCCGCAGGTTGTCCTCGATCCGCGCCCGCCGCCGGTCGCCCTGTCGCTTCCGCCGCAGAAGACTCCGCGTCCGCAGCGCCAGTTCGGTCGCCGTCACATGCGGCGCCACGACATCATCCGCGCCCAGATCGAAGGCAATCGCCGCCTCCTCCCCTTCGGCCGCACGGCCCACCACGCAGACCGCCGAATGTCGCGTCGCCTGATGGCTCTTGAGTTCGGACACCAGCCGCAGCGTCGCGCCGGCATCGGCCTCCTCGTCATGGATGATGAACACATCCGGCACCTCGCACCCCCGCGCCGAGGCATCCGCCAGCGCTTGCGAGCGGGACAGGATCACCAGCCGGTCGCGCAGCTGCCCGGACAGGTCACGCTGCAGCCGCCGCGCCGCTTCGGTCCGGCCCGTCACGACCGCGACCGTGCCGCTCGGCTCAAAGGCCAGCGCGGCCTCGGCCATGCCGGCGGGCTGCAACTCGGTCCCGGAATAGTCGACCTCGGCCCGCGCCCGCAAAAGGTTCCGCACCCGCGCCAGCAGCACCTGATCGCTTGCCGGCTTCACGATCACATCATCCGCCCCGGCCGAGAAGGCCGCCAGCCGCGTCTCGCTATCGCGGGCAGCGGTCAGGACGATCACCGGAATATCCCGCGTGCGTAGATCGCCCCGCAGCCGCCGCAGCACCTCATGCCCGGAGATGTCGGGCAGGCCCATGTCCAGAAGGATCAGGTCCGGCCGCAGCTCCACCGCCATCCTCAGCCCGCCTTCCCCGTCCACCGCCAGAACCGGCTCGTAATAGGCAGCCGCCAGCCGCGCCCGGTAGACGATGCGATTTGTCGCCATGTCGTCGACAATCAGAATGCGTCCGCTCATCTTCCGAAGCCGTGCTGCGTTATCCCCACTGGTGAACAGTGTGTTACCGAGAGAGTTAAGAAATCCTTTCCGAATTCTTGCCAAGACGATATTTCCCGACCCGAGCAGGACAAGATCACGATGAAAACCCCTCAAAACCAGCGGGAATCCGCGCAAACGCTCGCTCTGCGGGCACTTGCCTGGCTTCTGGCCGACGAAGAACTCACCGGCCTCTTTCTCGGCGCAACCGGAGCCAGCCCCGCGGACCTTCGTGCTCGCGCCCAGGATGCGGACTTTCATCTGGCGATTCTCGATTTCCTGCTGATGGACGATCAATGGGTAGTGGCCTTCTGCGACGGGCAGGGCCTGCCCTATACCGCGCCGATGCAGGCCCGCGCGGCGCTGGGCGGAACAGAGGAATGGCACTGATGATCGACGGATTGCTCTTTGACAAGGACGGCACGCTTTTCGACTTCCGGCTCAGCTGGGGCGGCTGGGCGGCGAACTTCCTGCCGACGCTGGCCCGCGATGCCAGCCACGCGCGCCGCCTGGGCGAGGCGATCGGCTTCGACGCCCGGACCCGCAGCTTTGCGCCGGACAGCCCGGTGATCGCCGGCACCGCCGCCGAGATCGCCTGCGCGCTCCTGCCCGAGTTGCCGGACACCACGCTGGACGCGCTCACCGACCGGATCGACGCCGCCGCCGGCATGGCGCCCATGGCCGAGGCCGTGCCACTGCGCCCGCTGCTGACCGCGCTGCGGGGCAGGGGGCTGCGGCTTGGCCTTGCCACCAACGACTCCGAGGCTCCCGCGCGGCAGCACCTGGCGGCTCATGGGCTGACCGGGCTTTTCGATTTCATCGCGGGCTACGATTCCGGCCATGGCGCCAAGCCGGGGCCCGGCATGTGCCTTGCCTTTGCCCGTGACCTTGGCCTGAACCCCGCCCGGGTCGCGATGGTGGGCGACAGCCTGCACGACCTCCACGCCGGACGCGCCGCCGGAATGCGGACGATCGGGGTCCTGACCGGCCTTGCCGATGCCTCGGTCCTTGCCCCCCATGCCGACGTGGTCCTGCCCGATATTGGCGCGATCCCCGGCTGGCTGGCCGAACTTCCCGCCTGATCGCTCGAAAACGACGCTTTCACGTCGCTCCTGCGGTTCCCATTGCGGCCGCGCTTCCGTCATCTTCGCCGCATCAGCGGAGGGACCGATGACCGAAGAGCCAACTCGCAGGAAGCGCGCCGGTGGACGGGCGGGAATGAAAGTCCGCGCGGGCTCGGCCGCCATCGACCAGATGCCCTGGCGCGTGCCGGTCAACCCAGACGCCCCGATCGAGCCCCTGGACGCCGACGGCGTAGAACGCATCCACAAGACCGCCATGCGGATCCTGTCCGAGATCGGGATCGAATTCCTCAACCCCGACGCGGTCGAACACCTCCGCCGCGCGGGCTGCATCGTGAACGGCACCAATGTCCGCATGGACGAGGATTTCGTGATGGAGATGCTCGGCCACGCGCCCGAGAGCTTTACCATCACCCCCCGCAACCCGGATCACGAGCTGATCATGGGCGGCAAGCACATGCTCTTCGTGAACGTCAGTTCCCCGCCCAACGCCTGGGACATGGAGCGCGGCAAACGCTCCGGCGATTTCGAGACCTTCCGCGAATTCATGAAGCTGACGCAGTATTTCAACTGCATCCACATCGCGGGCGGCTATCCGGTGGAACCCGTGGATATCCACGCCAGCGTCCGCCACCTCGACTGCCTGTATGAAAAGCTGACGCTCACCGACAAGGTCGTCCACGCCTATTCGCTTGGGGCCGAACGGGTCGAGGACGTGATGGAGATGGTCCGCATCGCGGGCGGCCTCAGCCATTCCGAATTCGACGCGAAACCGCGGATGTATACCAACATCAACTCCGTCTCGCCCCTGAAGCACGACTACCCGATGCTGGACGGCGCGATGCGGATGGCCAAGCGCGGCCAGCCGGTCGTGGTGACGCCCTTCACCCTTGCCGGGGCCATGGCCCCTGTCACCATGGCGGGCGCTGTCGCGCTCTCCATAGCCGAGGCTCTCGCCGCCATCGCGCTGCTGCAATACATCGCGCCCGGATGCCCGGTCGCCATCGGCACCTTCACCTCCAACGTCGACATGAAGTCCGGCGCGCCCGCCTTCGGCACGCCCGAATACATGCGCGCCACCCAGATGACCGGGCAACTGGTGCGGCACTACAAGCTGCCGCTGCGCTCCTCCGGCGTCTGCGCGGCAAACGTCCCGGACGGGCAGGCGATGTGGGAAACCTCCAACTCCCTCTGGGCCGCCGTCCAGTCGCGCACCAACATGGTCTACCACGCCGCGGGCTGGCTGGAGGGCGGGCTGATCGCCTCCCCCGAGAAATTCATCATGGACTGCGAGGTCCTGCAGATGATCCAGCGCTATTTCGAGGAAGTGACCTTCGCCACCACCGACGACGACCTTGCCTTCGACGCGATCCGCGAGGTCGGCGCAGGCGGGCACTATTTCGGCGTCCAGCACACCCAGGACCGCTACCAGCACGCCTTCTACCAGCCCTTCGTCTCCGACTGGCGCAACTACGAGGCCTGGCAGGCCGACGGCAGCGTCTGGACGGTCGAACGTGCGCATCGGATCTACAAGCAGATCCTCGCCGAATTCGAGGCCCCCGCGATGGACCACGCGGCGCAAGAGGAACTGACCCGCTTCGTCGCCCGCCGCAAACAGGAAGGCGGCGCGCCGACCGACTTCTGACGCGGCACATCCGGGCCCCGGAGTTTTCGAAAACTCCGGACCGGAGCCTTCAAAGGCTCCGCCGCGATTTCTTCGAAGAACTCGCCCTCTTGATCGTCTCCGCCGCCCCCCTGACCATCCGGCGCCATGACCCTTGTCGAAGCCTCGCTCGCCAATCTTGCCGCCGCCCTTGCCGAGGGGCGCACCACCGCCGTCACTCTTGTCGCGCAATGCCTGCAACGCATCGCGGCCTATGACCGCGCCGGCCCCCGCCTGAACGCCGTCCCGGTCCTCAACCCCGCCGCCTTCGCCGAGGCCCGCGCCTCCGACCTCCGCCGCGCGCGGGGGGAAACCCTCGGCCCCCTCGACGGCATCCCCTACACCGCAAAGGACAGCTTCAAGGCCAGAGGCCTGACCGTCGCCGCCGGCTCCCCCGCCTTTGCCGATCTCATCGCCAGCGACGACGCCTTTGCCATCGCCCGCCTCCGCGCCGCTGGGGCGATCCTCGTCGGCTTGACCAACATGCCGCCCATGGCCAACGGCGGGATGCAGCGGGGACTCTACGGTCGCGCCGAAAGCCCCTACCCCGCCGAGTATCGGACCGCCGCCTTCGCCTCGGGCTCCTCGAATGGCTCGGGCACTGCCACCGCCGCCAGCTTCGCCGCCTTCGGCCTGGGCGAGGAAACCTGGTCCTCCGGCCGCGCCCCCGCCGCGTTGAACGGCCTCTGCGCCTATACCCCGTCGCGCGGCATCATCTCCACCCGCGGCAACTGGCCCCTGGTCCCGACGATGGATGTGGTTACCCCCCACACCCGCAACATGGCCGACCTGCTGACGCTCCTTGACACGCTCGTCGCCGACGACCCGCAGACGCGAGGCGACTTCTGGCGCGCGCAGCCCTGGGTCGCGCTCCCGAAACCCTCGGACCATCGCCCTCCCAGCTACCAGGCCCTCGCCGCCACGGCCAGCCTCAGGGGTAAGCGCATCGCAATCCCCCGGATGTACATCAACGCCGACCCCGAGGCCGGAGGGCAGGGCATCGGCGGCCCGACTGGTCAGAAGATCCAGACCCGTGCCTCGATCCTTTCCCTGTGGGAGCAGGCCCGCGCGGCGATGGAAGCGGCCGGGGCCACCATCATCGCCACCGATTTCCCGGCG
>JARFTV010000066.1:0-3990 GCA_029289325.1 Alphaproteobacteria bacterium | reverse complement strand
CCAATTACGAATCCGACCGCCCCGGCGCGCCCTCGATCAGGACCCGCGGCCTCGTCTCCCCGGCCTATCTGAAGGCCGAGATCGTGGACCTTTCCGCCTGGTCCTGGGACGATTTCCTCCGCGCCAATGGTGGCACGCCCGACACCTTGGCACAGGTCGATGGCGCCACGATCTTCCCCCAGCCGCCCGGCGCGCTGCCCGACCGTTACACCGGCTTTGACGACGACATCGCCCATTACCCGGCCCATGTCCGCGCCCACCGCCGCGAGGATTTCCGCCAGATCCCGCATCTGGAAGCGGGTCTGAAGGGGCTGGAGGCGACCCGCAAACAGGACCTTGAGGACTGGATGGACCGGCTCGGCCTCGACGCCGTGGTCTTTCCCGCACTGGCTGACGTTGCCCCCGCCGATGCCGACGTGAACCCCGCCAGCGCCGATCTGGCCTGGCGCAACGGTACCTGGGTCGCCAATGGCAACCTCGCGATCCGCCATCTTGGCATCCCGACCGTGACCGTGCCGATGGGCACGATGGCCGATACCGGGATGCCGATGGGCCTGACCTTCGCCGGTCGCGCCTACGACGATCTGGCGCTCCTGCAACTGGCCACGGCCTTCGAGGCGACGGGCCGTTACCGCGCGCCTCCGTCCCGCACCCCGGACCTGCCCGCGCCGCCCGTGATCCCGCCCTCCGAAACCCCCGAGCCGACCCTCTCCGCACGGCGCGCGGGCAACAGTGTGACGCTGACCGCCAGCGCGCCGATCCTTTGGGCCACGGTCGACGGCCAGCTGGTTCCGGGCCTGCCCGCAACCTCGATCACGCTCAGCATCCCGGAAAACCGCCACCGGCACAGCAGTTGGCTACCGCCCGATGCCCCACTGATCACCGCACTTCTAGCCGGTGGGCACGGGGCAAGCCTCACCTGCTGATCCCGCCTCAGCGCCGTGCCAGCCGCCAGAAGCGCCACATCAGGCTTCCGGCGGCGCAGAACAGGCCCACCACCAGCCCCAGCCACAGCCCCACCCCGCCGAACCCAAGCGGGAAGGCCAGCACATAGCTCGCCGGGATGCCGATCAGCCAGTAGCTGATGGCCGCCAGCACCATCGGCACCTGCGTGTCCCGGATGCCCCGCAGCAGCCCCAGCGCCATAACCTGCATCCCGTCCGCCAGCTGGAACAGCCCCGCGACCATCAGCAGCACCACCCCATAGGCCAAGATCGCCGCGCTCTCCGGCTTGGCCATGTCCAGAAACAGGGCCACGATCGGCCGAGGCATGGTCAGGAACAGCGCGACCGAGGCGACAGCGACCACCAGCGACAGCGCCAAGGCCACCACCGCCGCCCGGCGCAGGCCGAACCAGTCGTCCCGCCCCTCGAACTGCGCGACCCGGATCGTCGCGGCACTCGACAGGCCGACATGCAGCATGAAGGTCAGCGCCGCCACCTCCAGCGCGATCCCATGCGCGGCCAACTCCACCGTGCCGATCCATCCCATCATCAGCGCCGAGGCATGGAAGAGACCGCCCTCCGCCACCCCGGTCAGCCCGATCGGCACCCCCAGCCGCCAGACCGTGCGCAGCGCGCTCCAGTCCGCCCGCCAGAAGCGCTGGAACAGGTGGAACCGCCGCAGCGCGGGCAGGAGCCCGGCATAGACCCCCAGCACGATCAGGGAAAAGAGCTGCACCGTCACCGTCGCCACCGCCGCGCCCTGCGCGCCCAGCTCGGGGAACCCCCAGTTGCCGAAGATCAGCGCCCAGTTGACCGTGATGTTCACCCCGACCGCCGCCAGCGTCACCCACAACACGACCTGCGTCCGCCCGAAGGCCGACAGATAGCTTTGCAGCACCGTCACGCACAGCGCCGCCACCATGCCCAGTCCCGCGATCCGCAGATAGTCCTGCCCGATGGCCGCGACCTCTGGCTGCTGGCCCAGCACCAACAGAATTCCCTCCGACCACCAGAAGACCGGATAGACCACCACGCCATAGGCGATCGACAGCCAAAGCCCCATGCGCGTGTCGCGCCGGACCTGCGTCTCATCCCCGCGCGCCAGCGCCGTGGCGACCAGCGGCAGCACCGCCTTGGCAAAGCCGGACCCCAGCACGAAGACGATGAAGAAGGTGGACGCCCCCAGGACGACGGCCGCCAGCGGCACGACGCCATACCAGCCCATCATCACCACATCGGTGACATGCAGCAGGAACTGCGCCAGCGATGAACCGGCAAGCGGCAGGCCAAGCGCCAGGGTCTCCCGCGCATGGGCAGAGGTCGTCATCCGTGTCATGGCCGCAGGCTTACGCGGGGCCGCGGGGGTTCACAAGCCACCGCCCTCGCCGCGGCGCGGCGTCAGAGCGCCCGCCACAAAAGCCCCAGCGCCGCCACCGCCAGCGCCGCGCCTGCCACCAGCTCCAGCACCGGCAGCGCGCGCCCGACGCGCGAGCCCCCAAGCCCCGCCAGCGCCCCTTCGCGCGCCCAGACTGCCATCAGCGCGACCCCGACCGTGACCAGCGCCGTGCCGATCCCGATGGCGAAGGCCCCGGCGACCCCCGAAAGGGCGATCCCCAGCTGCCACGTCACGATCAGCACGAACAAGGCCCCCGAACAGGGCCGCATCGCGATGCCCGCAACCAGCAGCGCCGCATCCCGCCAGCTGCGCACCCCCTCCACCTCCTCCAGCGAGGGGCCATGCGCATGGCCGCAGTCCGGTCCGTGCACATGCCCCGGATGGTCGTGGTGATGGTCCCCATGCCCCTGCCGCCGCAGGCCGCGAAGTCCCCGCCAGACCAGCCAAAGCCCCAGCCCCGCGATCATCGCATGGCCGATCGGCGTGACCCAATCTTCGGCCGCGCCCTCGACCGCGCCCCTCTGCAGCCCCAGCGCGGCGACCAGCCCATAGACCAGCGCCACCGCCACCGCCGCCTGCGCAAGGCTCGACACCACCGCCAGCCCGGCAAGCCGCCCGACCGGCACCCGTCGGGCCACGCCATAGCCGCCGATCACCAGCTTGCCATGCCCCGGCCCGGCCGCATGCAGCACGCCATAGGCCAGGCACAGGCCCCAGAACGCCGCCAATGCCCCCGGCTCGCCTCGCCGCAAGGCGCGGATCGCGCCCGCCAGCCGCTCCTGCGCCACGCGTTGCGCGCCCTCCAGCCAGCCCGCCAGCCCGCCCAAGGCGCCAAATGCCCACAGGGCCCCCAGCGTCACCACCAGCGCCAGCCCGGCCAGCATCACCCCGCGGCGCATGTCACCCGCACTTCCTCGGCAAAATTCGCCCCCACCGCCGGGAACTCGGCCTCCAGATCGACGTCGGGAGTATATTCGGACAGCGCCGCCAGCAGCGCCTCCTGCGCCTCGTCCAAATCCGGCACGAAGACCCGCGCGCTGCAGCCCGCTCCCCCGGTCACGACCGGCTCATGCGGGATCGAATAGGCGACGTAATAGCCAGGATCATAGGCCTGGATCACCAGCGGCTCCTCGCCCAGCGGAACCGGCGCGGCAAAGACCCGCAGATGCGACGAGGTCACCTTCCCCTCCGCATAGCCGGCCGCAAACTCCTGCGGCCCCGACAGCTCCAGCTGCTGATCGCCCAGCATGGCATAGGTATCGCCCGCAAATCCTTCGTCCCAGGCCATGTCGAACCCGGCCAGCGCGGCGACCTCCGCCTCGGTCAGCACCTCGTCCCCGTCCGGGTCCAGCCCCCGGTCGGCGATGACGTAAAGCGAGTAAAGCTCGTCATAGGTCCAGTCGATCCGCACCCCGGTCGCCTCGTTCCGCTCGTTCAGGATCACCTCGACCTTCGTGTCGATCCAGACATGCGGATGGGCCAGCGCCGGGCCGGCGGTCAATGTTGCCAGAAGGAAGGGAATAGCACGCATGGCGCGGAACCTAGTCAGCCCCGCCCGCCCTGCCAAGGGGGCCCGCCGCGACCGGCGGACTCATACCGCTTTTCCCTCCCCAAATATCCCGGGGAGCTCGAGGGGCAGCGCCCCTCGTC
>JARFTV010000065.1 GCA_029289325.1 Alphaproteobacteria bacterium | reverse complement strand
TGGCGTCTATGACCACGGCTATGTCCTGGCCGATGAACGTGTCTCGGATCACACCCCCGGCGACGGGCGCCCCAAGCACCGCCTCTGGCGCATCCGCACCGGCAAGATCGTCACCGCAACCGGAGCAATCGAGCGCCCGCTGAGCTTTGCCGGGAACGACATCCCCGGCGTGATGCTGGCCAGCGCGGTGCGCGATTATGTCGTGAACTACGCCATCTCTCCGGGTGACCGGACCGTGGTGGTGACCAACAACGACAGCGCCTACCAGACCGCGCTGGGGCTGAAGGCCGCCGGGCTTGAAGTGCCTGCGATCCTTGACGCCCGCGACAGCGCCACGGGCGCTCTGCCCGACGCCGCCCGCGCCGCCGGGATCCGCGTCATGACCGGCAAGGCCATCGCCAAGGTCATGGGCGGCAAGCGCGTCACCGGCGTCGCCGTCTGCGCCCAGGCCGGCGAAGGCTCGGTGCAGGAGGAGATCCCCTGCGATGCCGTCGCCATGTCCGGCGGCTGGTCCCCCGTCGTCCACCTGTGGAGCCATTGCGGCGGCAAGCTGACCTGGGATGAGACCATCTCGGCCTTCATCCCCGACCCGACCCGGCCGCCGCTGAACCACGACGGCTCGGCGATGGTGGAAGTCGTCGGCTCTGCCGCAGGGGACCTCGACCTGACCGGTGCGCCCGCCCCGATCCCGCCGGTCTGGATCATGCCGCAGGGCGCGCCGATCCAGCTGCGCATGAAGATGTGGCTGGACTACCAGAACGACGTGAAGGTCAGTGACGTACAGCTCGCCAGCCGCGAGGGCTATGTCTCGGTCGAACACACCAAGCGCTACACCACGCTTGGCATGGCGACCGACCAGGGGAAACTGTCGAACATCAACGGCCTCGCCATCCTGGCCGACAGCCTTGGTTCGGAAATCCCGCAAGTCGGCACCACCACCTTCCGCCCGCCCTACACGCCCGTCACCATCGGCGCGCTGGCTGGCGAAAGCCGGGGCGAGATCTTCCAGCCGCTGCGCCGCACGCCGATGCACGAACAGCACGAGGCCGCAGGTGCCTATTTCGAGCCGGTCGGCCTCTGGCGCCGGCCCTACTGCTTCCCGCGGGCAGGGGAGACGCATGAGCAGGCCGTCCAGCGCGAGGTGCTGAACACCCGCGAGAACCTCGGCCTTCTGGACGCGTCGACCCTTGGCAAGATCATCGTCAAGGGCCCCGATGCGGGCAAGTTCCTCGACATGCTCTACACCGGGGTCATGTCCACCCTGCCCATCGGCAAATGCCGCTACGGGCTGATGTGCAACGAGCAGGGGTTCCTTTCGGATGACGGCGTCGTCGCCCGCATCGACGAGGACACCTGGCTGTGCCACACCACCTCGGGCGGGGCCGACCGCATCCATGCCTGGATGGAGGACTGGCTCCAGTGCGAATGGTGGGATTGGCAGGTCTACACCGCCAACGTGACCGAGCAATATGCGCAGGTCGCAGTCGTCGGCCCCCATGCGCGGAAGCTCCTGCAAGTGCTTGGCGGGATGGACGTTTCCAAAGAGGCCCTGCCGTTCATGCAATGGGCGGACGGCACCTTGGGCGGCTTCCCGGTCCGGGTCTACCGGATCAGCTTCTCGGGCGAGCTTTCCTATGAAATCGCCGTCCCGGCCAGCCATGGCGCGGCCTTCTGGGCCGCCTGTCAGGAGGCCGGCAAGGCCCTTGGTGCCATGCCTTACGGCACCGAGGCACTCCACATCATGCGGGCCGAAAAGGGCTTCATCATGATCGGGGACGAGACCGACGGTACCGTGATCCCGCAAGATCTGGGCCTCGACTGGGCCATTTCCAAAAAGAAGGCCGATTACCTCGGCAAGCGCGGGCAGGAACGCACCTTCCTCGCCAGCCCGGACCGCTGGAAGCTGGTCGGCTTCGACACGCTTGATGGCTCGGTCATCCCCGATGGCGCCTATATCGTAGCCGACGGGGTGAACGGCAACGGCCAGCGCTACGTACAGGGCCGCGTGACGTCGACCTACTACTCCCCCACGCTGAAGCGCGGCATCGCGATGGGGCTTCTCAAGCACGGCCCCGCCCGGATGGGCGAGATCGTGGAGTTCAACACCGCCGCCGGCGGCACCGTGAAGGCCCGCGTCCGCGACACGGTGTTCTTCGACAAGGATGGGGAGAAGCAGAATGTCTAACCCGGTTTCGGCGCTGAACGGCGCCAGCTTCCAGGGCTTCGCCTCCATCCGTGAGATCGGGCCCGTCGGCATGATCACGCTGCGCGCCAAGGGCGTGATGGGGCTGGACAAGGCGGTGAAGGCCGTTGTCGGCACCAAGCTGCCCGCCCAGCGGCGGATCGAGGTCAACGGCGACCGCGCCTGCGGCTGGATGAGCCCGGATGAATACCTGCTGATCCTGCCCTATGCCGAGGTGCGCGACGCCCTTGCCTCGCTGGCGAAGGCGCTGGCGGGTGAGCATCACCTGGCCGTCGATGTCTCGGACGCCCGCGCGGTGTTCCGCGTGGAGGGCGACAAAGCCGATCAGGTCCTTGCCAAGCTTTCGCCGGTCGATTTTGCGACGCTGGAGCCGGGCGAGTTGCGCCGCACCCGCACCGCGCAGGTCGCGGCCGCGATGTGGAGCCAGGACGGGGGCTTTACGGTGGTCTGCTTCCGCTCGGTCGCCGGTTATGTGATGGGCCTCCTGACCCATTCGGCGCAGCCCGGCAGCGAGCTGGCCTGAGCCTTGCCGCCCCGGCGCGCAGGCGCCGCTTGACGCGAAAGGGCGGGCACCGCAGCCTTGCACCATGGTTTACACAAGGGGCATGATGTTCCGGTCCCGCCTGCTTCTTGCATTTCCCGCACTTCTCCTGTCCGTGCTTCCAGCGTCGTCCCTGACGCTGGAGTGCAAGATCCCCCCGAGCAGTGCCGGGGGCGGCTGGATCACGGAGCTTTATGTCCTGCAACTGGACGAAAGCTCGGGTCAGGCCATCATTTCGGATGGCTGGATCATGGAATACAATGACGAACAGCCGATGGTGGCCCGGGACGCGGAGAATACGGCGAAGAAGCTGGTGCTGCGCTGGGACCTCAAGATGGCGCTGCAGGGAAAAACGACGACGATGCAGTACCGGGCCAGCTACTTCAAGGCGGATGGAACGATGACGATCCGTGCCGTCCCCGGCGGCTATTCCAACGACTTCGAGGGTCGGGGCAGGTGCAAGGAACTCTAGCCGCGCCGGAACGTTCAAAACCTGCCGTATGGCCTTGACCTTCCGGGTCCAAGGCCACTTATTCGGGACAACCATTCCGACAACGCAAGGAGCGATCCGATGGCCTTCACCCTTCCCGACCTTCCCTACGCGCATGATGCGCTGGCCCCCCTCGGCATGTCGAAGGAGACGCTGGAGTACCACCATGACCTGCACCACAAGGCCTATGTCGACAACGGCAACAAGCTGATTGCGGGCACCGAGTGGGAATCGAAGTCGCTGGAAGACATCGTGCGCGGCACCTATCAGGCCGGTGCCGTGGCGCAGAACGGCATCTTCAACAACGCCAGCCAGCACTGGAACCACAACCTCTTCTGGGAGATCATGGGCCCCGGCGAGGACAAGAAAATGCCCGGCGCGCTGGAAAAGGCGCTGACCGAGGCTTTCGGTTCGGTCCAGAAGTTCAAGGACGATTTCTCCGCCGCTGGCGCAGGCCAGTTCGGCTCGGGCTGGGCCTGGCTCGTGAAGGACAAGGATGGCAGCCTGAAGGTCACCAAGACCGAGAACGGGGTGAACCCGCTCTGCTTCGGCCAGACCGCGCTTCTGGGCTGCGACGTGTGGGAGCACAGCTATTACATCGACTTCCGCAACAAGCGCCCGGCCTATCTGACCAACTTCCTGGAAAAGCTGGTGAACTGGGAAGCCGTCGCCGCCCGGATGTAAGGGCGTCGACAGCAATCATGGGGCCCGTGGAGTGATCCGCGGGCCTTTTGCTTTCGTGCGGCTCGGGCCGTGTGGTGGCCTAGCGGGGCAGGGCGTCCGTCAGCGCGGCCTCCAGCGCCGCAACATCCGGCACAGCCTGGAAAAGGTCGCGCAGGGACGGGGCGGCGAAGCCCTCGGCGATCACATGGTCCAACAGGCGGATAAGCGGCTGCCAGTAGCCTGACACGTTCACCAGCAGGATCGGTTTGCGGTGCAGGCCGATCTGGGCCCAGGTCAGCACCTCGAAGAATTCGTCCAGCGATCCCGCGCCTCCCGGCAGGACCACGATCGCATCCGAGTTCATGAACATGACCTTCTTCCGCTCGTGCATGTCCTCGGTCACCACCGTATGGGCCATGTCGCGCGGGGCGCGTTCGCGGCCCAGAAGATGCACCGGGATCACCCCCAGCGTCGCGGCCCCATCGGCCAGCGCAGAAGCGGCGACTTCGCCCATGATCCCCACGTCTCCGGCGCCGAACACCAGCCGCCAGCCGTTCCGGGCGATCAACGCCCCCGTCTCCCGCGCGGCGGCGACATAGTCTTCCCTCAGGCCGGGACGCGAGCCGCAGAAGACGCAGATCGAAGGCTTGGTCATGTGGGGAACCCGAAAACGGTTGCACTGTCTGCAGATATAGAGATTCCTGAGAGCAAAGAAAGGCGGCGCGGCCAGCGCCGGGGGGTGTGTGCATGTCGGCATGGCAGGGGATGACCCCAAGGGCGAGGGTCCTGATCCTTGGGGCGGCGGGTCTGCTCTTGTTCGGGGCGGGCTATCTGGGCTGGCAGGTCTTGCGGCCCGCGCCCGAACCTGCCGCCAGCCTCGGGTCCACGCCCGATCCCGCCCCCACGCCTGAAGTCACGCCCGAGACTGCCCCCGTCGCGCAATCCAGCCTGCCGAAGATCGACGTCTGGCGCGTTGCTCCGGACGGCGGGGCGGTGGTTTCGGGCCTCGCGACGGCCGGGTCCAGGGTCGAGGTGTTCGTGGACGGCTTGCCCATGGCTGAAGGCGAGGCCGGGGCCTCTGGCGAATTCGCGCTGGTCTTCACTCTGCCGCCGAACCCGGAGCCCAGTCTCCTTTGGGTCGCGATGACCGTGCCGGATGCCGGGCCGGTGTCCTCGGCCGAGATGGTGGCGCTGGGGCCGATCGCCGGCCCCGAGGTCCCGGCCGAACCGGCGCCCGCGCAGCTTCCCGAACTGGCCGCCGAGGAGCCAGCGCCCGCAACGCCGCCCGCGCTCTTGCTGACCGAGGCGGGGGCCGTGGTCCTGCAAGAGGCCGAGCCGGCGTCGCGGGACAATGTGATGATCGACACGATCACCTATACCCCGGCGGGCGAGGTGCAGGTGGGCGGACGCACCGGGCCGGGGTCGGTCCTGCGGGTCTATCTGGACAATCAGTTGAAGGCCGAGCTGACCACGCCCGGCACCGGCCTGTGGCTGGCCGACCTGCCGGAGACCGCGCCGGGGATCTACATGATGCGCGTCGATCAGCTTGATCCGGCGGGCGGCGTCGCCTCGCGTTTCGAGACACCCTTCAAGCGTGAGACGCTGGAGGCGCTGGCCGCTGTCTCCACCGCTCCGGCTGCTCCCACCGCCGATGCCGCTCCCGACGCCGCGCCCGAACCTTTGGTGGTGGCGGAAGCGACGCCAGCCGCCGAGGCTCCGGCAGCAGAGCAAGTTGCGGCCCCCGAGGTCGCTGCCGTCGAAACCCCGGCCGCCGAGGCGGAATCCATGGTCGCCGCCACGGAGCCAACCGCGGCCGAGCCCGAGCCCACCGATGCCGCACCCGAACCGACCGAAGCTGCACCCGATCCGGCCGAAACCGCGCCCGTCCCCCCCGCTGCCCCGCCTGTCGTCACCGTGACCGTCCAGCCGGGCTTCACCCTCTGGGGCATTGCGCAAGAGCGTTATGGCAATGGCGTGCTCTATGTGCAGGTCTTTGAGGCCAACCGCGACAAGATCCGCAACCCTGACCTGATTTATCCCGGTCAGGTCTTGTCCGTGCCGGGTGCGACGGATGCCCCCTGACGGTCGTTGCAGGCCGCCAGAACCTCCGGGTGGTCGCAGCAGCAGTCGTTCAACAGGTAGGATATCGTCCGGCCAAGTCCGGTCGTATCCACGCTGTAGATCACGTACCGCGCAGCCCTGCGGGAGCGGATGAGTCCCGCCTGCTCCAGCGCCGAGAGGTGAAAGGACAGGCGTGGCGCGGCCAGCCCCAGTTTCTGGGCGATCTCGCCCGCAGCAAGACCCTCATCCCCGCGCGGCATCAGAAGCCGGATCAGGTCCAGCCGGGTCTCATGCGCAAGCGCGGAAAGGGTCGCCGCAAGGGCTTTACTTCGGTGCATCGTTCAACTATTCAAGAACGGTTTAAATGACCATAGCCGAACCGGACCCGCCCCGCAATGGGGCAGCAGGAAAGATGACCATGCGCCGCACCACCGCCAATGCCACTTCTGCCGACTTGGGGTCTATGCCTGCCTCGGGCTGGCACACCCTGCGCCGGGTCGCACCCTATCTCTGGCCGGAAGGGCAGGCGTGGGTTAAGCGCCGAGTGATCGGCGCGATGTTCTTCCTGGTCCTGGCCAAGCTCGTCTCGGTCTCGACGCCATACGTCTACAAATTGGCCGTGGACAGCCTCGCGGGCGAGGGACCGGAGACGGGCATGATCCTCGGCCTCGGCGCGGTCGGGCTGGTGGTGGCCTACGGTCTCTCGCGCCTCGGCGCCATCGTCTTCGGCGAATTACGCGATGCGGTGTTCGTCCGCGTGGGCCAGCGGGCGATCCGGCGGCTCGCGATCGAGACCTTCACCCATATCCACCGGCTGTCCCTGCGCTATCACATCACCCGCAAGACAGGGGGCCTCTCCCGCATCATCGAACGCGGGGTGAAAGGCGTCGATTTCCTGCTGCGCTTCATGCTCCTGTCGATCGGCCCCCTGATCCTGGAACTGACCATGGTCGCGGCCATCTTCGCCTGGGTCTTCGGCTGGCAATATGCGGCGGTCGTTGTCATCACCATCACGCTTTACGTGCTCTTCACCTTCAAGGTGACCGAATGGCGCGTGAAGCTTCGGCGCGAGATGAACGATCAGGACACCGACGCCAATCAGAAGGCGATCGACAGCCTGCTGAACTTTGAAACCGTCAAGTATTTCAACGCCGAACAGCGTGAGGCGGACCGCTATGACGGCGCGATGCGGCAATATGAAACCGCCGCGGTCAAGACCGGGCTGTCGCTCTCGTTCTTGAACGTCGGCCAAGCCTTCCTCATCACCTCGGGTCTTGTCATCGTCATGGCGATGAGCGCGCTTGGTGTCCGTGCGGGCACGTTGACCGTGGGCGATTTCGTGATGGTCAACGCCTACATGATCCAGATCACCATGCCCCTGAACTTCCTTGGCACCGTCTACCGCGAGATCCGGCAGGCGCTGGTCGACATGGGGGAGATGTTCGGCCTGCTGGGCCAGCAGGCCGAGGTGACCGACGCTCCCGACGCCCGCCCGCTGGAGGTGCGCGGCGGCGAGATCCAGTTCGACAATGTCCGCTTCCGTTATGAGGCCGAGCGCGAGATCCTGAAGGGGATCAGCTTCCGCGTCGCCCCCGGCGAACGGGTGGCGCTGGTCGGGACGTCAGGCTCGGGCAAATCCACGATCGGGCGGCTTCTGTTCCGCTTCTACGACATCCAGGACGGCGCGATCCGCATCGACGGGCAGGACATCCGCCAGGTGACGCAAGACAGCCTGCACCAGGCGATCGGCGTGGTGCCGCAGGATACCGTCCTCTTCAACGACACGATCCTCTACAACATCGCCTATGGCCGCGCCGGGGCCAGCCGCGAGGAGATCGAGGCCGCTGCCAAGGCAGCCAAGATCCACGACTTCGTGCTGCGCCTGCCGCAGGGGTATGACACGGTTGTGGGTGAGCGGGGGCTGAAGCTCTCGGGCGGCGAGAAGCAGCGGGTGGGGATCGCCCGGACCCTGTTGAAGAACCCGCCGATCCTTGTGCTGGACGAGGCGACCTCGGCTTTGGACACCCAGACGGAACGCTCGATCCAGGACAGCCTGCGCGAGATGGGCGAAGGGCGCAGCGTCATCACCATTGCGCACCGGCTGTCGACCATCGCCGATGCCGACCAGATCATCGTGCTGGAGGAAGGCCGCATCCTGGAACAGGGTCGGCATGAGGACCTCTTGGCCCGCCGGGGCCGCTATGCCCAGATGTGGGAGCGCCAGTCGGCCGAGGAAGAGGCGGAACCTACGGCGGGCGAGGCGGCCTGATCACCGGCGCAAGACCGCGCTTATTGGTCGGGGCTCCAGCTTTGCTGGTCCATTGTCGATCCTCTGGATCGGCGGTTCCCGCTGCAAACTCGGCCCGCCCACGGAATTCTGACCGGGGGCGCGGGCGGGGCAGGGCTTGGCAACCCTTGGACTTTCCCTGTAAGACGGCA
Source organism: Alphaproteobacteria bacterium (assembly GCA_029289325.1). GTDB lineage: Bacteria > Pseudomonadota > Alphaproteobacteria > Rhodobacterales > Rhodobacteraceae > Tabrizicola. The sequence continues at coordinate 7,656 of JARFTV010000065.1, read as the reverse complement.
GCAAGAGGACCAGCAAGGGGCGGGGCGTGAGCAATCCGGACAGCTTCATCGAGGAAGTCACCGAAGAGGTCCGCCGCGACCGTCTTTTCGGTCTGTTCCGCAAATACGGCTGGATCGGCGTTCTGCTTGTCGCCGTCATCGTCGGCGGCGCGGCCTGGAACGAATGGTCCAAGGCGCGCGATGCCGCCCGGGCGCAGGCATTCGGCGACGCGCTGATCGACGCTCTCGACCACGGCACGCCCGATGAACGCCGCGCCGCGCTTGAGGCGATCCGGGTCGACGGCCAGCAGGGGGCCGTCCTGCAGCTGATTCTGGCCTCGGACCCGCAGGCCGACCGCGCCGCCACGCTGGCCGCGCTTGACCGGCTCATCGCGGATTCCTCGCTTCCGGTCAGCTACCGCGACCTTGCCGTTTTGCGTCGGGTGACTGTCGCCGGGGCCGAAATGGCGCTGGCCGACCGCCGGACCGCGCTGCAGGGTATCGCCACTCCGGGCCGGCCCTTCCGCGTCCTTGCCGAAGAGCAACTGGCCTATCTGATGATCGAGGACGGCGACCGCGACGGTGCCATTACCGCCTTGCAGGCGCTCATGCAGGACCAGGAAAGCTCGGGGGCGCTGCGGGCGCGGGCCGGGCAGGTGATCACGGCGCTGGGTGGCACGCTGCCCGAGACGACCTCGGGCTGAGGGCGGGACGCGCGATGAAAGGGAAGCAGCAGGTGGCTGGGATGACGATCAGGCTGATGACGGGCGCGGGCCTTCTGGCGCTGCTGGCTGCCTGCGGCCAGAAGGAAGTGATCCTTCAGGGCGAACGCTTCCCGGTCCGCGCCGACCTTTCGGCCTCGATCCCGGTCGAGGGGCAGCCTGCCCCGACCGCGGCCGGGGAACCCGGCAATCGCACGCAACCGATCTCGCTTCCCGCGCAGACCAATACCGGGGAGTGGACCCATCGCGGCGGCAATTCCCGCCACCTGATGCCGCATGCCGCCCTCTCCGCCGCCCCGCAGCGGGTGTGGAGCGCGAATATCGGCTCGGGCTCCAGCCGCAAGAACCGCGTCTCGGCCGCACCCGTCGTCTCGGCCGGGCGGGTCTTCACGATGGATGCGGGCTCGGTGGTCACCGCCACGTCGACCGGCGGCGGCACGCTTTGGTCGGTGAACCTGACGGCGACCTTCGACAAGGGCGGTGGCGTTTCGGGCGGCGGTCTGGCCGTCGGGGGCGACCGCCTGTTCGCGGCCACCACCTATGGCGAGGTCCTGGCGCTTGAGGCCGGGTCCGGTCAGATCCTCTGGCGCCAGCGGGTCGACGCGCCCGTCACCGGCGCGCCCGCGACAGATGGCAGCATGGTCTATGTCAGCGCCAAGGACGGCTCGGCCTGGGCGATCGACGCGGCGACCGGAAAGGTCGCCTGGCAGGTCAACGGCACCCCCGGCGCGACCGGATATGTCGGCACCTCGGCCCCGACCGTGGGTGACCGCGCGGTGATCTTCCCGTCGTCGGGCGGGGACCTGATGGCGGTCCTGAAGATCGGCGGCGGCACCAAGATCTGGCAGAAATCGCTGGCCGGCAAACGGCTTGGCGCGGCCTATGCCCTCACGCCCGAGGTCACGGCCGATGCGGTGATCGATGGCGGCGTGATCTATGCCGGCACCGGCTCTGGCCGGACGGTGGCGATGTCCGCCTCGTCGGGAGAGCGGATCTGGTCGGCGGGCGAGGGCGCGCTTGGCCCGGTCGCGGTGGCGGGTGGCTCCGTCTTCCTCGTCAGCGACCAGGCAGAATTGGTGCGACTCGACGCGGCCACGGGCGAGGTGATCTGGGCCGTGCCGATGCCCTATTTCACCAACGACCGGATCAAGCGCCGCAAGGGGATCTATGCCCATTACGGGCCGGTCCTGGCCGGAGGCCGGGTGATGGTGGTCTCCTCGGACGGGATCCTCCGCGCCTTCGATCCGGTAAGCGGCAGCCTGACCCATACCTCTGAAATCCCCGGTGGCGCGGCGACCCAGCCGGCCGTGGCGGGCGGCACTCTGTATGTCGTGGGCGGCAACGGGCAACTTCACGCTTTCCGTTAAGGCGCTTCCCGTGTATGGCAGGCGCTTCGCAAAGGCCGGACGCTTGATATGACCTTCACCCTCGCCATCGTGGGCCGCCCCAATGTGGGGAAATCGACGCTCTTCAACCGACTGGTCGGGCGGAAACTCGCGCTTGTCGATGACCAGCCCGGCGTGACCCGCGACCTGCGCGAGGGGGATGCCAAGCTTTTCGACCTCCGCTTCACCGTGATCGACACGGCCGGGCTTGAAGAGGTCACCGACGACAGCCTGCAAGGCCGGATGCGCCGCCTGACCGAGCGCGCGGTCGACATGGCCGACGTCTGCCTCTTCCTGATCGACGGCCGCGTTGGCGTAACGCCCTCGGATGAAGTTTTTGCCGACATCCTGCGCAAGAAATCCGCCCGCGTGCTGATCGGCGTGAACAAGGCCGAGGGCAAGGCCGGCGACTCTGGCGCGCTTGAGGCTTATTCCCTTGGCCTCGGGGAGCCGATCCGGCTCTCCGCCGAACATGGCGAGGGGATGGACGACCTCTATCGGGCCCTCAAACCCTTCGAGGAAGAATTCGCCCCGCGCGAAGCCGAGATGCTGCCCGAGACCGACACCGACATCTCGGAAGAGGACGCCGAGCTTGAGGCGGACGAGGACGCCCACCGGCCCACCGTGCAGAAGCCCTTGCAGATCGCCGTCATCGGTCGCCCGAATGCCGGAAAATCCACGCTGATCAACAAGATCCTCGGCACTGACCGTATGCTCACCGGCCCCGAGGCCGGGATTACCCGTGACGCGATCTCGGTCCGCGCCGACTGGCAGGGCACGCCGATCCGCATCTGGGACACCGCCGGGATGCGGAAGAAGGCCAAGGTGGTCGAGAAGCTTGAAAAGCTGTCGGTCGCCGATGGCCTCCGTGCCGTGCGCTTCGCCGAGGTCGTGGTCGTCCTTCTCGACGTGGAAATCCCCTTCGAGGTGCAGGACCTCCGCATCGCCGATTTCGCCGAGACCGAAGGACGCGCCGTCGTGGTCGCGGTCAACAAATGGGATCTCGAGGACGATAAGCAGGAAAAGCTGGCCGAGCTGAAGGAGATGTTCGAACGCCTCCTCCCGCAGCTGCGCGGCGCGCCGCTGGTGACCGTCAGTGCCAAGACGGGCCGGGGCCTCGACCGCCTGCATGATGCGATCCGCAAGGCTCATGATGTCTGGAACCGCCGTGTGGCGACGGCCAAGCTGAACAGTTGGCTGGGCGCCATGACCGAGGCGCACCCGCCACCGGCCCCGGGTGGCCACCGGATCAAGCTACGCTACATGACCCAAGTGAAGACCCGGCCGCCGGGCTTCATGATCAAGTGCTCGCGGCCGGACGAATTGCCGGAAAGCTACAAGCGTTACCTGATCAATGGGTTGCGCGACCATTTCGACATGCCGGGCACGCCGATCCGGCTGTTCCTGCGCAGCCAAGGCGACCAGAACCCGTGGAAGGAGCGCAAGTTCCACACGCCCTCGCGGCTGCGCAAGCACAAGGAAAAGAACACCGGCCAGTAACGGGGCGCCGGTTTCGCCAAAGGAATCGGACCGTTGCTTTCGAAGGCTCCGAACAGGAATTCATGGGAATTCCGAAAGACCGGCCTCACCCTCTGCGCCAGGTCCAGATGAGTGCCCCCAGCATCACGACTGCGCCCGCGGCCGCCGCGCCCGCGACCAGCGCGTTGTCGGCCCGGTTCGCCACGATGACGCCCGCAAGCGCCCAGATGACCGTCAGCCCATAGACCGGCATCCGGGGCTTTCTCGCCTGCACGACCAGTGCGATCCCGAGGACCAGCGCCAGCATCGCTAGCGCCGAGCCGCTGTTCGACAGCACCCCATGACCCGCGATCAGAATTCCGGTCGAGACCGCCGCCGCCGCCGTAAGCCAGCCTGCGAAGATCGCCTGCGGGCCCGACAGCAACCACCGGTCCGGCTCGGTCGGCGCGCGCAGGAAGGCGGTCATCGCGCCGGCTGCCATGATCCAGATCGTCACCGTCCCCCAGACCGCGCTTTGCCCCGCGATCCACAGCCAGACCACGCCCACGCCGATCGCGACCGTCAGCAGCAGCCGGGTGCGGTCCCAGGCCGGGTCAGCGGCGCGCTTCCAGGCACCATAGGCCGCATGAACGATGAGCCACAGATAGATCACCGACCAGATCGAAAAGGCATAGCCCGCAGGCTGGATCGCCGGGCGTCCGATATCCACCGGGAAGAGTGACGGGTCATAGCCCGTGAAGGGCGGCGTCACCAAAGGCGCAAGGCCAAAGGCCACGGTCACCAGAAGCAGGATCAGGGCAGACAGGGACATAGGACGCTCCGGTACAGGGACAGCGCGGCGAAAACGTCCGCCGCGCCAAGGGGTTCCCGGAGGTCAGGCCAGCACGCCCTCGGCCGTGATCCGGGTCTTGCCACCCAGATAGGGCACCAGCGCCGCCGGCAACGTCACGGACCCATCCGCCTCCTGCCCGTTCTCCAGCACCGCGATCAGGCAGCGCCCCACGGCGAGGCCCGAGCCGTTCAGCGTCGCCACGAACTCGGGCTTGCCACCCGCCGGGCGATAGCGCGCATTCATCCGCCGCGCCTGGAACTGGCCGCAGGTGGACACGCTGGAAATCTCGCGGAAGGTGTTCTGCCCCGGCAGCCAGACCTCGAGGTCATGCGTCTTCTGCGCGCCGAATCCCATGTCGCCGGTGCAAAGGACGATGGTCCGGTAGGGCAGCCCCAGCCGTTCCAGCACGGCCTCGGCACATTTGGTCATCCGGTCATGCTCGGCCAGCGCCGTTTCGGGCGTGCAGATCGTCACCATCTCGACCTTTTCAAACTGGTGCTGCCGCAGCATCCCGGTCGTGTCCTTGCCGGCCGAACCCGCCTCGGATCGGAAGCAATGCGTATGGGCGGTCATCCGCAGGGGCAGCGCGGCCTCGTCCAGGATGTCGCCCGCGACCGAGTTGGTCAGCGTCACTTCCGAGGTCGGGATCAGCCACCAGCCGTTGGTGGTCTGGTAGCTGTCCTCGGCGAACTTCGGCAGCTGGTTGGTGCCGTACATGGCCTCCTCTTTCACCAGGACCGGGGTCCAGGTCTCGGCCAGCCCATGTTCGCTGGTGTGCAGATCCAGCATGAACTGCGCCAGCGCCCGATGCACCCGCGCCACTGCCCCGCGCAGGACCACGAAGCGGCTGCCCGAGAGTTTTGCGGCCGTGGGGAAGTCCAGCCCGTCCCTGGCCGCGGGAATGTCGAAATGCTCCAAAGGCTTGAAGTCCATCTGGCGCGGGGTCCCCCAGCGCCGGATCTCGACATTCGCCGTCTCGTCCGGCCCCTCGGGCACCTCGTCCAGCGGCAGGTTCGGGACCCGCATCAGCGCATCCTTCAGCCGCGCATCCTCGGCCCCGGCTTCTTCGGTCAGCCGCGCGCCCTCGGCCTTCTTCTCGGCTACCAGCGCGCGCAGCCGCTCGAACTCCGCATCATCGCCCCGCGCCTTTGCCGCGCCCACCTCTTTCGACGCTGCGTTCTGGGCGGCCGCCGCCGTCTCGGCCGCAAGGATCCGGGCCCGCCGCGCCTCGTCGATGGCCAGAAGTTCGGCCGCCATCGGCGCCAGTCCACGCCGCGACAGCGCCGCGTCGAAGGCGGCCGGATTCTCGCGGATGAAACGGATGTCGTGCATGGGAAGACCCTTCGAAAGACTACGCGGGCGCTTATGCCCGATTACGCGGGCCGGGGGAAGGTGCCCGCGCCCAGCGGGGATCGGCGTAGTCCCTCTGGCATTGGCGGCGGAAAGGCCTTACATGACGCGTCAATCGATGGGGCAGGCCGGGGAATACGGTCGCCCGACCTGCAGGAAAGGATGACCATGTTCGCCACCCCCGCTTTTGCCCAGGCCGCCGGAGATGCCGGAGCCGGTGCCGCCTTCGCGCAGTTCCTCCCCATCATCCTGATCTTCGTGATCTTCTACTTCCTGCTGATCCGTCCGCAGCAGAAGAAGATGAAGGAACATCGCGCCATGGTCGAAGCCCTGCGCCGTGGCGACCAGGTCGTCACCTCGGGCGGGATCGTCGGCAAGGTCTCCAAGGTGCAGGAAGACGGGATGGTCGAGGTCGAGATCGCCGAGGGCGTCAAGGTCAAGGTCGTGAAGCACACCATCGGCCAGGTCCTCAACAAGACCGAACCGGCCGCGAGCTGACCCCATGCAGTCCATGCCGCTGTGGAAGCGCGTCCTGATCCTTCTGGTCTGCGCCTGGGGTGTCGTGACGGCCAGCCCCAACCTGTTCTACGGTCGTGTCGAAAGCCATAACGACGCCGTAGCCGCGATCGAGGCCGCAGGCGGCACTGCCACTCCCGAGCAGGCGGCCGCGCGCGCGCAGTGGCCGGACTATCTTCCCTCGGCATTGATGAATCTGGGTCTCGACCTGCGCGGCGGGGCGCATCTCCTTGCCGAGGTCAAGGTCGAGGATGTCTACAAGTCGCGGATCGACGCCATGTGGCCGGAAGTTCGCGACGCGCTGCGCGGCCTGCGCGGTCAGGTCGGCAATGTCCGGCGCGCGCCCTCGCCCGACGGGGTGCTGCGGGTGACGATCGAGGATGCTTCGGGCATGGCCGCCGCGCTCGAGGCCGTGCGTGGCCTTGGCAGCAGCGTCGTGACGCTGACCGGGGTAGGTCAGAGCACGCTGGACGTCTCCGCCGCCGGAAATGACATCGTCATCCAGCTCTCCGAGGCCGAGAAGCGCGCGACCGACGAGCGCACTCTGCAACAGTCGCTGGAGATCATCCGCCGCCGCGTCGACCAAGCCGGTACTCGCGAACCCACGATCCAGCGCCAGGGCGAGGACCGCATCCTGATCCAGGTGCCGGGCATCGGCTCGGCGCAGGAATTGAAGGACCTCATCGGCACCACCGCTAAGCTGACCTTCAACGCCGTGATCAGCCGAACCACCGATCCCGGCATCCAGCCCGGCCCACGGAACCTCCTGCTGCCGTCGATGGATGAACAGGGCGTCTATTACATCGTCGAGGAAACCCCCGTTGTCTCGGGCGAGGATCTTGTCGACGCGCAACCCTCGTTCGACCAGAACAACCGCCCCGCCGTCAGCTTCCGCTTCGACACGACCGGCGCGCGCAAGTTCGGCGACTACACCGCGGCGAACATCGGCGCACCCTTCGCCATCGTGCTGGACAACGAGGTGATCTCCGCCCCCGTGATCCAAAGCCATATTCCCGGCGGTTCGGGGATCATCACCGGCAGCTTCACGGTCGAGGAATCGACCAATCTCGCCATCCTCCTGCGGGCCGGTGCGCTCCCCGCCGAGATGACCTTCCTGGAAGAACGGACCATCGGCCCGGAACTTGGTCAGGATTCGATCGACGCCGGCAAGGTGGCCGCCATCATCGCCGGGGTGGCGGTGGCAGTCTACATGATCGCCTCCTACGGGCTCTTCGGGGTCTTCGCCAACATCGGGCTTGCGATCAACATGGCGCTGATCTTCGCGGCGCTGTCGGCGGTCGGTGGCACGCTGACCCTGCCGGGGATCGCAGGGATCGTCCTGACCATCGGCATGGCGGTCGATGCCAACGTGCTGGTCTTCGAACGCATCCGC
>JARFTV010000064.1:15761-16176 GCA_029289325.1 Alphaproteobacteria bacterium | reverse complement strand
CCGCTTGCGCGCGTCGGGGATGCCGACCAGTTCCAGCAGCTCGACTGCCCGGTTGGCGGCCGCCGTCTTGTCCATGCCCATATGCTTGCGCAACGGCTCCATCAGCTGGTCGCCGACGGTGAAGACCGGGTTGAGGCTGGTCATCGGGTCCTGGAAGACGAAGCCGACCTTGGCACCCCGCACCGCTTGCAGGCCCTTGGCGTCGAGTTTCAGGAGATCCTGCCCGCCAAGCAGCACCTGGCCGCCCCGGTTTTCGGCCGGGGGAGAGGGCAGGAGGCCAATCAGCGACATCATCGTGACGGACTTGCCAGAGCCGCTTTCCCCCACGACGCCCAGCAGCTCGCCCCGGTTGAGGTGGAAGCTCACGTCATTGACGGCGTGGATCTCGCCGCCGCGGGTGCGGAATACGGTGCGA
>JARFTV010000064.1:0-15751 GCA_029289325.1 Alphaproteobacteria bacterium | reverse complement strand
CAAGGACAGGCGCAACCCCATCAGCCATTCAGAACTCCCCGCGTTCTTTTAGGTATTGTTATTCTTGGTCTTTTTGGTCGGGCGCTGGCCAGGCCCGCGCTGATTGCGCCAACTGTTTCGCATTTTCCACGCTCTAGCAATCCTGTTTCGCTGCGCGTTTCCAGTGCCTCGCATCGGCTTTCTGCCGCGCTGACGCTACACTCTGCCAGATATTGACAGAGCCAGCGGCGCAGACAAGGGTGACCACAACATGTAGCGCAGGGCAGAGGGCGTGGAAATGGTGGCACTGACGTCGCGTCAGATTCTTGACCGACTGGTCAGCTTTCCGACGGTGAGCCGCGGGTCGAATCTGGCGCTGGTCGACTGGCTGGAGGAATATCTGGTCGCGCAGGGCATCCGATGCTTCCGGCACTGGAACGAGGACCGGCAGAAGGCCGCGCTGATCGCCCATGCGGGTCCGTGGGAGGAGGGGGCGGTCGTCCTGTCGGGTCATTCCGACGTGGTGCCGGTGGACGGGCAGTCCTGGACCTCGGACCCCTGGACGGTGACCGAGCGCGACGGAAGGCTTTACGGCCGCGGCACTTGCGACATGAAGGGGTTTGTGGCGCTGGCGATCTGGGCGCTGGTCGAGGCGCAGACGCGGGGCGTGCGACGGCCGTTGCAGCTGGCTTTGTCCTATGACGAGGAGGTGGGCTGCACCGGCGCCCCGCCGATGATCCGCACCATGCAGGAAGTGGTGCCGAAGGGCAGCGCGGCGATCATTGGAGAGCCGTCCCGGATGGGCGTGATCACCGGGCACAAGGGTGGCACCGGCTATCATGTGCATGTGAAGGGGTTTGAGGTCCATTCCTCGCTGCTGCCCTACGGGGTGTCAGCGATCATGGAGGGCGCGCGGCTGATCGACTGGCTGAACGAGGTGAACGCCGAGATCCAGGCGCGGCCGCGGACGCCAATGGCGGCGCGGTTCGAGCCTCCGTTCACCACGCTGCATGTGGGCATGATCGCGGGCGGAACCGCGCACAACATCACCGCCGCCGACTGCCGTTTCGCGGTCGAGATGCGGGTGGTTCCCGGTGAGTCGATCCCGGACTGGGAGGCGCGCTTCGAGGCCAAGGCGGCCGAACTTTCCGCCGCGATGCAGGCGGTGCGACCCGAAGCGGGGATCCATCTGGAGAAGTTCTTTGGCGTCCCCGGCCTGCAACCCGAGGCCGACGGCGAGGCCGAGGCCCTGGTCCGCCGCTTGACCGGCGACAACCGGACCGGGGTGGTCAGCTATGGCACCGAGGCCGGGCAGTTCCAGGAGGCGGGCTATTCCGCCGTGGTCTGCGGCCCCGGCGACATTGCCCAGGCGCACCAGCCCGACGAATATCTGGAGGTCTCGGAGTTCGAGGCCGGGCAAAGGTTCATGGAGCGGCTGCTGGAGGCGCTGGAATGAGCTTTCCGATTTCCGAGGCCTCTCCGGTCCGCTTTGCGGCACCGCTTCCGGCCCGCGTCGATGTGGCGATCGTCGGCGGGGGCGTGATCGGGGTGATGGCGGCGTGGTTCCTGCGGCAGAAGGGGCTTTCAGTTCTGGTTCTGGAGAAGGGACGGATCGCGGGCGAGCAGTCCAGTCGCAACTGGGGCTGGGTGCGCCAGCAGGGCCGCGATCCGGGCGAATTGCCGATCATGGTCGAAAGCCTGGCGATCTGGAAGCGACTGGCCGAGGATATGGGCGAAAGCCTGGGCTTCCGGCAGACCGGGGTTCTGTACCTTGCCAAGACCGAGCGCGAGATGGCCGGGTTCGAGGCCTGGACCGAACACTCTCGGGCGCATCAGTTGGACACGCGACTGCTGACCGGCGCCGAGACGCTGGCGATGCTGAAGGGCGCGGTCGCGCCGTGGAAAGGGGCGCTTTACACCGCCTCGGACGCGCGGGCCGAGCCCTGGACGGCGGTTCCGGCCCTTGCGGCGCGGGCCGAGGAGGCGGGGGTCCTGATCCGCGAGGGTTGTGCGGTCCGGGCGCTGGACATTGCAGCCGGCCGGGTGGCGGGCGTGGTGACCGAGGCGGGGCGGGTGGCTTGCAACCAGGTGGTCGTGGCGGCTGGGGCGTGGTCGCGGCTTTTCCTTGGCCGGCACGGGGTGAAGATCCCGCAACTTTCCGTTCTTGCCAGCGTCGCGGCGACCGAGCCGATGCCGGAGATCTTTCCCGGCAACGCGGCCGATGACGATTTCGCTTTCCGGCGCCGCGCGGATGGCGGCTATTCCATCGCTCCGGGCGGGTCGGAGCATGATTTCTTCATCGGACCGGACGCCTTTCGATCGTTCTTTTCCTATCTGCCGATCCTCAGGAAGGATTTCAGCGCCGCCGGTTTCCGTCTGCGCGCGCCGAAGGGCTTTCCCGACGCTTGGAGCACTCCGCGCCAATGGTCCGAGGATGGGCCGAGCCCCTTCGAAGCGACACGCATCCTGAACCCTGCGCCAAACCTGAAGACGCTGGGCCGTGTGCAGGATGCCTTTGCCCGTGCCTTTCCCGCGCTGGGGCGGCCGAAGCTCAAGGCGGCCTGGGGCGGGATGATCGACACGCTGCCGGATGTGGTGCCGATCATGGATCACGGCCCGATCGCCGGCTTGACCATCGCCACGGGGATGAGCGGGCATGGCTTCGGGATCGGTCCCGGCGTGGGGCGGGTGGTCGCGGATCTGGTGACGGGGGGCCATGTCGGCCACGACCTGTCGCGCTTCCGCTTCAAGCGGTTCACCGACGGAACGAAGATCGCGCCGGGGCCAAGCCTTTAACCGGGCGCCTCAGTCCAGCCGGGCACTGATCCCGGAATGTCCCGCCCATTGCGGCAACCCGTCCGTGATCGGCGCCCATGGTGCGCGGTCGGCGGCGAAGATATGCTCCTGTGGCGCAAGGCTGGGCGGGTCGATCAGCGTGCCATAGGCGACATGCGCCCATTTCCCCTCACGGACGATGGAAAAGAGGAGCGAGCCGCAGGTTCCGCAATGGACATCGCGGATCTCGCCCTTGCCAAAGCTGAGCGCCGCTTCGGCATCCGTCGTCAGGTGCAGCTTGCCGACCGGAATCCCGCCCATGGGCTTGGCCGCGGCGCCGGTCGTGCGGCGGCACTGGCTGCAGTGACAGTACATCGCATAGTCGAAGGCATCCTCGACCTCATAAGCTGTCCGTCCGCAGAGGCAGCTCCCGTTCAGCATCCGCGCCATTCCTGTCCCCTCGCTCTGAGCTTTGGCGATCCTGCGCCGGAAGGTGGCCTGCCGCAATCCTTGCCATTCCCCCTTGCCGAAGCTGGCGCGAAGGCTCAGGTTCCGGGGAAAGGAGACCAGAGATGCCCGTCAAGAACCGCTTTGCCGAACTTCTGCCCGAGATCACCGCTTGGCGCCGCGATTTCCACGAGCACCCCGAGCTGCTGTTTGAGGTCCATCGCACTGCCGCCAAGGTAGCCGAGCTGTGCCGCGGTTTCGGTTGCGACGAGGTGGTGGAGGGGATCGGCCGCACCGGCGTCGTCGCGGTGATCAGGGGCAAGACCGACACCAAGGGCCGGGTAATCGGCCTGCGGGCCGACATGGACGCGCTGCCGATCAAGGAACAGACCGGGGTGCCCTATGCCTCGAAGACCCCGGGCAAGATGCATGCCTGCGGGCATGACGGACATACGGCGATGCTTCTGGGTGCGGCGAAATATCTGGCCGAGACGCGGAACTTCGACGGCACCGTCGTCTGCATCTTCCAACCGGCCGAAGAAGGCGGCGGCGGCGGGCGCGAGATGGTGCAGGATGGCCTGATCAGCCGCTGGAAGATCGACGAGGTCTACGGGATGCACAACATGCCCGGCATCCCCGTCGGCCATTTCGCGATCCGGCCCGGTCCGATGATGGCCGCGGCCGACCAGTTCGAGATCACGGTGACGGGGAAGGGCGGTCATGCCGCCAAGCCGCATGACTGCATCGACACAACCGTTGTCGCCGCGCATATCATCGTCGCGGTCCAGACCATCGCCAGCCGCAACGTAGACCCGATGAAACAGGTCGTCGTCTCGGTCTGCACGGTCGAGACCGACTCGACCGCGCATAACGTGATCCCGCAGGTGGTGAAGATGAAAGGCACCGTGCGCACGCTGGACCCCAAGGTCCAGGACATGGTGCAGGCCCGTCTTTCGCAGGTGGTCGAGGGGACCGCGCTGGCCTTGGGGGCCAGCGCCGAGGTCAATTACCAGCGCGGCTATCCGGTCACGATCAACGCACCGGACCATACCGATTTCGCCGCCGAGGTGGCGCGCGAGGTCTCGGGTCAGGTCGATACCAATACCCCACCGCTGATGGGCGCCGAGGACTTCAGCTACATGCTGAACGAACGGCCGGGCGCCTATATCTTCCTTGGCAACGGCGACACCGCCATGGTGCACCATCCCGCCTATAATTTCGACGACAACGCCATTCCCTTCGGCGCAAGCTGGTATGCCGGGATGGCCGAGGCGCGTATGCCGGCGGCCTGATCTCCCTCGGGTTCCTGCGATCCGCGCACCGGGCCTTCGCGGCAGGGTTGCGCGGCGCGGGGGTTCCGGGAATAGTGGATCAGGCCGATCCCGGAAGGCGCCATATGGAACACGCAGGCCAGTCTGCTCTTGTCAGAGCCCGCCCGGCCCGGGTCGAGCTGCTGGTGGTCGAGCTGATCAACCGGCTGCTGGACGTGGGAGCCGAAGGCGTCGACGACCGCATCCAGGAGGTGCTGGCACGACTTGGCAGCGCCTGCGGCCTGCACCGCACCTTCCTGTTCCGTACCCGCGCCGACGGCACGCGCTACAACAGCCACGAATGGGTGGCCGAGGGCGTGAAGCCGCTGCGCGCGGAACTCCAGTCCATTTCGCAAAGCAGTTTTCCCGGCTGGAGAGCCGAATTCGCGGCGGGCCGAGCGGTGGCGGTGCGTCGGCGCAACGACCTGCGTGAGGGCTCGGCCGAGCGGCGCTTCCTTGCCGGGATCGGCGTTCACTCGGCGCTGATGGTGCCGATGATGGACGGCTCCAGGGTCATTGGCGTGCTGGGCTATGACAGCCAGAGCGAGGACCGGCCCTGGGACGAGGATGAGGTCTTCCTCCTGACCTCAATCGCCCGGGCGGTCGCCAGCGTGATCCTGCGCGCCGAGGCCGCAGCGGCAGAAGCAGAGAGCCGCGACCATCTGGAAGCCACGCTGCGGGCGCTTCCGGATCTGGTGATCGAGATCTGTCCCGAGGGCAGGCTGCTCGCCTGCCACAGCGACAAACTGCCTTGGCTTTCGGGGCTGGTCCATGCCGGGCTTGGGCGCCATGTCCGCGAGGTGATGCCCTATCCCCTGTCCGAGGCGCTTTGCGAGCTTGTCGGCTCCCCCGTTGCGGCGCGAAGCACGCGGACCCGGCGCGTGGGGGTGCCAAGCCTTGTCTCGCCGCATTGGTACGACGTCTCGGTCTCGCCGCTGCCGGTGCCGTCGGATGGCTCTACGCCGGGGGTGGTGGCGGTGATCCGCGATCTTTCGGCCAGCCAGATCTCAAGCGAGATGGCGTCGTATCGGGAAGGACAGTTCACCGCCTTTTTCGAGATGTGCCCGCAGCCGATCCTGTTGAACGATTTTGACACCGGCGAGGTGCTGGACGCGAACCGGGCGTTCAAGACCACCTTCGGGCTTGATCCGCACGCTTCGCCCAATCTGCGGGTGGTGGATGTCCTGCCCGAGGATGCGGGCTGGTTTGTCGAGCTGGCAATCTCCGAGCTTCGGGCCAAGGGCAGTTATGGCCCGGTCGAAGCCTCATTGCGCCGGGCGAATGGTGCGAGGTTCCCTGCGGTCCTGCGCGGGTTCATGAGCATCGACCCGAACGGCCGCCGTCTGGTCTGGGCGCTGATCGAGGATGTCACCGATCTGCGTGCCAAGGAGGCCGCGCTTCTGGCCGAGCGCGAGGCACTGCAGGCCACCCGCAGCCGTTTCCTGTCCGCGATCGAGGCGCTGGACGACGGCTTTGCGATCTTTGACGCCGACGATCGGCTCGTCCTGTGGAATTCGCCCTATGAACGGATCTTCGACGGGATCTCGGACCTGATCCGGGTGGGGGCGCTGTATGACGATCTGCTGCGCGCCGCGATCGAGCGGGGTGTCTTCGGCGCCGAGGGGGAACGGGACGAGAGGGCGCTGCGGCACCGGCTTGACCGGCCGCTGACCGAGGTATGGGACGGGGAGGACCAGCTGGCCGATGGCCGCTTGATCTGGGCCCGCGAGCGCGCGACCCCGGCAGCCGAAACGGTGGGGGTCTATGAGGACGTGACTGCCCGCCGCCTGGCCGACCGGCGGCTGCAGCAGGTCATGGAGGGTGGCGAGGTCGCGGTCTGGGACTGGGACGACGAGCAGGGCCTCAGCGCGATGAACGACCGCTGGCGTGCCATACTGGGTCTGTCCGACCTGTCCTCGACGCCGCAGGACCTGCTTTCCTTGGTCCATCGCGGCGATCATGCCGCCGTGCAGGCGGCCTGGCGCGCGCTGTTTGAAGAGGGGAGCGACCAGTTCGATCTGGTCTGTCGCCTGCGTCACGGTGCCGGTCGCTGGGTCTGGTTGCTGGCCCGGGGGCGGGTGCTGGCCCGCCGGGCGGAAGGCACGCCGCGTCGCATCTCGGGCGTTACGCTGGACATCAGCGCCCGGACCGAGGCCGAACGCAAGCTGTCGCGTGTGATCGACGGCGCGCAGGTCGGGATCTGGGAGCATGACCTGCAGCTGGGCCGGACGATCGTCAATGACCGCTGGGCCGAGATCCTGGGCTACCGCGCGGCCGAGTTGAACCCGCTGTCGCTGGAGCGCTGGATGGGGATGCTTCATCCCGACGATGCGGCCGACATGCTGATGCGCGAGGCCAAGGCCTTCGCGGCGGGAACCTGGGGTGTCCAGCATGAAATGCGGCTGCGCCATCGGGACGGACATTGGGTCTGGGTCATGTCGCGCGGCCAGGTCATCGACTGGGATTGGGCGGGCCGGCCGCTGCAGATCACTGGGGTGCATATCGATATCTCGGCGGTGAAACAGCTTGAGGCCGAACTGGCGCGGGAACGCGACACGCTGGCGCGGATCATGGAGACTTCGGTTTCGGGGATCATCGCGGTGGACGCGTCGGGCCGGGTGGTCTTTGCCAATGGCGCGGCGGAACAGGTCCTGGGCCGCCCCGTCGCGCCGGGCGACGATCTTCTGGCGCTGCTGTGCGCGGCGAAGGTGACGGACCTTGACGGGGTGGCGGTCCCGGCGGAGCAGCTTCCCTTCACGCGGGCCTTGGCCGGGAGCGCGGGCCTGCATGACCTGCGCCATGCGATTCGCTGGCCCTGTGGCACGCGCCGCGTCGTCTCGGTCAATGCGGCGCGGCTCTCGGCGCATGGCACCGGGCTGGCGGTGGTCTGCTCGTTCACTGACATTACCGCTGCGGTCGAAAACGAGGACCGGCTGCGCGCCGCGATGACGGCGGCTGAAACGGCGAACCGGGCCAAGTCGGATTTCCTGGCCGCGATGAGCCATGAGATCCGCACACCCCTGAACGGGGTCCTCGGCAGGGCGCATGTGCTGGACCGTCAGCTGCACGACACGGAGCAGCGCGCGATGCTGCAGGTGATCCGCGATTCGGGGGAGCATCTCCTCGGCGTGATCAACGACATCCTGGACCTCGCCAAGATCGAGGCGGGCCGTCTTGTGCTGGTGCCACGGCCGATGAAACTGTGTCAGGTGGTGCGGCGGATCGTGAAGATTCACGCGCTTAACGCCAATGCGAAGGGTGTGACCCTGGTGACGCGCTGCCTCGGCCCTGCCGAAGGCCAGGTCCGTCTTGGCGACGAGCAGCGGGTGATCCAGATCCTGCACAACCTTCTGGGCAATGCCGTCAAGTTCACCGACGAGGGAGAGGTCCTGCTTGAGGTCGATGCGCGCTCGGCCGAGCGGCTGGTGGTCGTGGTGCGTGACACCGGGATCGGCATGGCCGAGGCCGAGCTCGGCCGGGTGCTGGAGGAGTTCACCCAAGGTCAGAGCGGAAGCTCTGCGCGATATGGTGGCACCGGGCTGGGACTGTCGATCGTCCGGCGGCTGGCCCGGATGATGCAGGGCGACATCACGCTGCAATCGCGTCCCGGGGAGGGGCTGACGGCCCGGGTCGAGATCGCCTTGCCTGTGCTGGCCAACGTCGAACCAAGGCAGCCGCTGGCTGAGCTGCCGGCCCTGCCGCCGATGCGGGTCCTCGCGGCCGAGGACAATGCGACGAACCGGATCATCCTGCAAAGCATGCTGCGCACGCTGGGGGTGGAGGCCGAGATCGTGGCTTCGGGCGATGCAATGCTTGCCCGCTGGCGGGAAGGGTTTGACGCGCTGCTTCTGGACATCGCCATGCCCGGCCGCGGCGGAGTCGAGACGCTGAAGCGGCTACAGGACGAGGCCCGCAGCTGTGGGCTGCCGCTCCCGCCGTCAGTGGCGGTGACCGCCAATGTGATGACGCATCAGATCGAGACCTACCGCGCGCAGGGCTTTGCCGCCTGCGTCGCCAAGCCGATCGCACTGGACCGTCTGGCCGAGGCGCTGCTGCACTGCCGGGCCCAGACCGTCTAGCCGTCGAAGCGGGTCGGGCCACGACGGTGTTCGTCGACCGGACGGGTCAGGACAACCGCCTGATAGGCGCGCTGATCGCAGTTTCCGCGCGGGCAGATCCGGCAGTTGATGCCGATCGGCACCATGCGGGCCCCCGGCACGGTGAAGGCTTCGGCATAGCCGATCTCGGCAGCGTGGTCGATGGTGCAGCCCATGGCTACGGCCAGCCGGTTGTCCTGCGCGTGGCGGATCCAGGTCGGCCGATCCACGGTACGGGAGAAAACGAAATACTGGGAATTGTCTGGCATCTCAACGAATTGCGGGACGATCTTCCCAGGCGTTCTGAAGCTGGTGTGGACATCGAGCCGCGGGCACGCGCCGCCATATTCGGCAAGGTGAAAGTCGGTCGCGTTGAAGCGCTTGGTCACGTTCCCGCCCTTGTCGATCCGCAGGAAGAAGAAGGGCACACCCTGCGCCCCCTCGCGCTGTAGCGTCGTGGCGCGGTGGCAGGCCTGTTCGAAGCTGACGCCAAACCGGGTGGCGATATGGTCAAGGTCGTATTTCGTCGCCCGCGCCTCAGCCAGGAAGGCGTCATAGGGCATCAGGACGGCGGCGGCGAAATAGTTCGCCAGTTCCACCCGCAACCGCGCCACCCCGCGCGGATCGGCAATGCCCGAGCGGCTGACAAGCGTATCCAGAAGCTCGCGCTGTTCCAGCAGCCCGCACATATGGACAAGCTGGAAGGTGCGGTTCGTGTGGTCGAGAGCCTCGGAGAGCAGGATCTCGCGCCGCGCTTCGTCATATTGGCGGAGTGTGCCGGGCAGATCCTCGACCCGGACCAGACGGACCGAGATGCCCAGCCCTTCGCGCAGCCGGGATTTCATCGCGGCATAGATTTCGTCGCGTTCGACCGGGGCGGGCCAGAAGCGGTCGGCCGCCTCTTCAAGCTCGCGGAAGTGATTGCGATTGCGACGGAAAACCGTGTGGACGGCCGCCTCGGGGCTGGAGGCGATCGTGCCGCCATCGCCTTCGTTCCGCGCGAGAAGCTGGTCATTCGCCGCCTGCCAGGCGCGGTGCAGCCGCAGGAAGGCGGCGGCGAGATCCGGCGCATGGACCAACGCGGCCCGCAGTTGCGGCAGGTCGGGGCGGGTGTCGAAGATCGGATCCTGTAGGGCGGCCCTCAGATCGGCAAGCTGGCTCGCGCCGTCATCATCCGCGATGTCTCTCCAGTCGACGCCATAGGCCTCGAACAGGCGCAGCAGAACCTGTACCGAGACCGATCTTTCGTTGTTTTCCAGCAAGTTGACGTATGACGCGCTGATCCCCAGCTTGCGCGCCATCGCGCCCTGGGTCTCTGCACGTTCAAGACGCAACCGTCGCAAGTGGGGCCCGATGAAGGTTTTCTGCATACTGTCGCACACATTTATCTTTTGTCTGATTTACAGTATTACAAAAAATAACTTCTGTAAATTCTCGCGTTCACAGCGAAACGCGCTTTGACTTTGCACAATCCGCAGGCGGTGCGATGCCTTCTTGGACAAGGGAGGATTTCCATGCGTACAGGCACCAACACACTCTTCATCCCCGGCCCCACCAATGTGCCCGAGGTCGTGCGGCGCGCGATGAACGTGCCGATGGAGGACCAGCGCGGCCCCGAATTCGGTGGCTTTGTGCTTGGCATCCTGGCTGATCTGAAGCCGATCTTCCGGACCGAGACGGGCCGGGTGGTCCTCTATCCCGGGTCGGGCACGGGGGCCTGGGAAGCGGCGATCACCAACACGCTGAACCCGGGCGACAAGGTGCTGATGGCGCGGCATGGCCAGTTCTCGACGCTCTGGGCCGAGATGGCGACGCGGCTGGGGCTGGATGTCGAGTTGATTGACCTGGCCTGGGGCGCGGCGACCCCGGTGAACGAGTTCGCCCGTCGGCTGGCGGCGGACCGCAAGGGCGAGATCAAGGCGGTGTTCGTCACCCACAACGAGACCGCGACCGGCGTCACCAGCGACGTGGCGGGCGTCCGCAAGGCGCTGGACGACTGCTTCCACGATGCGCTGCTGTTCGTCGACGGCGTGTCCTCGGTCGGATCGATCGATTTCCGCATGGATGACTGGGGCGTGGACCTGGCGGTGACGGGCAGCCAGAAGGGCCTGATGTGCCCGGCGGGTCTTGGCGTGCTGGCGGTCTCGCAAAAGGCGCTGGCGGCTTCGGAAAAAGCCACGATGAAGCGCGCCTACTTCGAGTTCCGCGACTTTGTCATGCTAGCCGAGACCGGTTATTTCCCCTACACGCCGCCCGCCCAGCTGCTGCACGGGATGCGCGCGGCGCTGGACCGGATCAAGGCCGAGGGGCTGGACGCGGTGATTGCTCGCCACACCCGCCTGGCCGAGGGCGTCCGTCGCGGCGTCGCGGCCTGGGGCCTGCAGATCTGCGCCGAGCATGACTCCATCGCCTCGAACACGGTGACCGCGATCCGGGTGCCCGAGGGCGTCGATGCCCGCGACGTGATCCGTATCGGCTATGAGCGCTACAACACCTCGTTCGGCTCGGGCCTGGCCCGGCTGGCGGGCAAGGTGTTCCGCATCGGGCACCTGGGCGACCTGAATGAGGCGATGTGCCTGACCGCGCTTTCGGTGGCCGAGATGGCCCTGGTCGAGGCGGGCGCGGCGGTCGAGTTCGGCTCGGGCGTGGCGGCCGCGCAGGCCTGGTATGCCCAAGGCCGCACGGTCCAGTCCAGCCGCATCGCAGCAGAATAATCTAAGGGAATCAGAAAGATGAGCCACACTCTTCACCCGCTGCGCCGGCAGCGGCTGCAACGCTCTGAGCTTGCCGTCCCCTCGTCGAACCCGACGATGATCGACAAGGCCGCCGACAGCGCCGCCGATTACGTCTTTCTCGACCTTGAGGACGCGGTGGCCCCGCCCGAGAAGGAGCAGGCCCGCAAGAACTGCATCCAGGCCCTGAACGACATCGATTGGGCGGCCAAGGGCAAGACGGTCAGCGTGCGGATCAACGGCCTCGACACCCATTACATGTACCGCGACGTGGTGGATGTGATGGAGCAGGCGGGCGACCGGGTCCACACGCTTCTGGTGCCCAAGGTGGGTGTGCCCGCCGACCTGTACATGGTCGAAGCGATGGTCAATCAGATTGAGATGGCAAAGGGTTATCGCTCGAAGGTGATGCTGGAGGCGCTGATCGAGACCGCACTTGGCATGGCGAATGTCGAGGCGATCGCCCAGTCGGCGACCCAACCCGGCAGCCGGCTGGAGGCGATGCACTTCGGCGTCGCGGACTTCGCGGCCAGCATGCGGGCGCGCACGGTGAACATCGGCGGGCTGAACCCGGACTATCCGGGCGACCAGTGGCACGCGGCGATTGCGCGGATGACGACCGCCTGCCGGGCCTATGGCCTGCGCGCCATCGACGGTCCGTTCGGCGACTTCTCGGACCCCGAAGGCTACAAGGCCGGCGCGCGCCGGGCGGCGGCCCTGGGCTGCGAGGGCAAATGGGCGATCCACCCAAGCCAGGTCGACCTGGCGAACGAGGTCTTCAGCCCGACCGAGGCTGAAGTGACCAAGGCACGCCGGATCATCGCCGAACTCAAGGCCGCCGAGGCCGCGGGCAAAGGCGCGGCAAGCCTGGACGGCAAGATGATCGACGCGGCCAGCGAACGCATGGCCAAGAACGTCCTGGTGATCGCCGAGGCCATCGCCGCGGAATAGGGCGGTGGGCAAATTGCCCACCCTACACAGGCTTACGGGAGGAAGCTCATGGACATCCACGAATATCAGGCCAAGGAAATCCTAGCCCGCTTCGGCGTGCCGGTCCCGCGTGGCGGGCTGGCTTACAGCCCCGAACAGGCCGGGTACCGGGCACGGGAGCTTGGCGGCAAGGCTTGGGTCGTCAAGGCGCAGGTCCACTCCGGCGGGCGCGGAGCTGCGGGGGGCGTGAAGCTCTGCCGTGACGAGCATGAGGTGGCGAGTTTCGCCTCGACGCTGTTCGGCAAGCAGCTGGTCACCAAGCAGACCGACGCTAATGGCAAAGGGGTCTACCGGTTGTGGATCGAGGCAGCCTCGGATATCGCGCAGGAAATCTACCTAGGCTTTGTCCTTGATCGGAAATCCGAGCGGATCATGATCGTCGCCTCGGCCCAGGGTGGGATGGAGATCGAGGATCTGGCCGAGACGGATCCCGAATCCTTGCGCCGGATGACCATTGACCCCGCCGTCGGCCTGACCGAGTTCCAGGCCCGGGAGCTGGCCTTCCAGCTGGGCCTGAAGGGCGGGCAGATCGCGCAGATGGTGAACATCCTGCGTGCCTGCTAT
Source organism: Alphaproteobacteria bacterium (assembly GCA_029289325.1). Classification (GTDB taxonomy): domain Bacteria; phylum Pseudomonadota; class Alphaproteobacteria; order Rhodobacterales; family Rhodobacteraceae; genus Tabrizicola. Next base: position 2,857 of record JARFTV010000064.1, on the reverse strand, counting down.
CGCGCCTATCGTGACCTTGATGCGGTGATGGTCGAGATCAACCCGCTGGTTGTCACCGGATCGGGCGACCTGGTGGCGCTGGATGCGAAAATGTCCTTCGACACCAACGCCTTGTTCCGTCGTCCTGAAGTGGCCGAACTGCGCGACCGCAGCCAGGAGGATCCGCGGGAATCCACCGCCGGCGATCATGGCCTGAGCTATGTCGGCCTGACTGGTGACATCGGCTGCATCATCAACGGCGCCGGCCTTGCCATGGCGACGATGGACATGATCAAGCTGTCGGGAGGGGAACCGGCGAACTTCCTGGACATCGGTGGCGGGGCCAGCCCCGAGCGGGTGGTCAAGGCCTTCCAGACCGTGCTGGCGGACCCGAATGTCAGCGTGGTCCTTGTGAACATCTTTGCCGGGATCAACCGCTGCGATTGGGTGGCCGAGGGCGTGGTCACCGCCTATCGCCAACTGGGTCTGTCCCTGCCGGTCGTGGTGCGCCTGGCTGGCACCAATGTCGAGGAGGGGCGGCGGATCATCGACGAATCCGGCCTGCCTCTGCTCTCGGCCGACACGCTTGCCGAGGCGGCCGCGCTGGCCGTCGCATCCCGTCCCCGCAAAGCCGCCTGAGGGAGGAACCCATGGCCATTCTAATCACCGAAAAGACCCGCGTCATCGTTCAGGGCATGACCGGCCGCATCGGCGCCTTCCATGCCGCAGACATGATCCGGCATGGCACCAATGTCGTGGGCGGGGTCACTCCCGGCCGGGGGGGCGAGAGCCATCTGGACCGACCGCTCTTCAACACCGTCCGCGAAGCCGTTGAAGCCACGGGCGCGGAAGCATCTCTGGTCTTTGTGCCGCCGCCCTTCGCCGCCGATGCGATCATGGAGGCGGCGGATGCGGGGATCCGTACGGCGGTCTGTGTGACCGACGGGATCCCGAGCCAGGACATGATGCGCGTGAAGCGTTTTCTGCGCCGGTATCCCGAGATGCGCAAAATGCGCCTGATTGGGCCGAACTGCGCCGGAATCATCTCGCCCGGCAAGGGTTTCATGGGGATCATGCCGCCACATATCTACATGCCGGGGCGTATTGGCATCGTCGGGCGTTCTGGGACCCTGGGGTATGAAGCGGCGAGCCAGCTCAAGTCGCTGGGTATCGGCGTGTCGACCAGCGTCGGGATCGGCGGCGATCCGATCAACGGTTCAAGCTTCAAGGACATCCTGCATCTCTTTGAAAACGATCCGGAAACCGATGCGGTGATGATGATCGGCGAGATTGGCGGACCGCAAGAGGCAGAAGCGGCGGCCTATGCCCGCGACCACATGAAGAAGCCGGTCGTGGCCTATATCGCCGGGCTCTCGGCTCCGAAGGGACGGAAGATGGGCCATGCGGGCGCGATCATCTCTGCCTTCGGGGAATCGGCGCAGGAGAAGGTTGATATCCTGACCGCCGCCGGCATCACCGTGGCACCGAACCCAAGCGCGATGGGTGAGACGATGGCCCGGGTACTGGCAATGCGGAAGGCCGCATAAGACGCGGATTTTCTGCGGAAATCCTGGTCAGGCTATGGCGCGGGCCAGGGCGCAGAACTGTTCGAGGCCGATCTCTTCGGCCCGCGCGGTGGGCGGAATGCCCACCGCTTCCAGCTTCGCATCGATATCCGGCCCCAGCGCCTTGAGCGACGACCGCAACATCTTTCGCCGCTGGTTGAAGGCCATGGCAGTTATGCGCTGCAACACCCCGAAATCACAGGGAAATCGCGGCTGGGGCAGGGCGGTCAGCTGCACGACGGCGGAATGGACCTTGGGGGCGGGGGTGAAGGCCTCGGGCGGGAGGGTCATCACGATCCGCGCGTCACAGCGCCACTGGGCCAGCAGCGCCAGCCGACCGTAATGTTCGGTCCGGGGCTTGGCCACGATCCGTTCGGCCACCTCCTTCTGGAACATCAGCGTCAACGAGGACCAGAGCGGCGGCCAAGCGGGGGGCGAGAGCCAGCGGATCAGCAGTTCGGTGCCGACGTTGTAGGGCAGGTTGGCCACGATCTTGAACGGGGATACCAGATGCGCGGCCAGGTCCAGTTCCAGCGCATCGCCGTGCAGCACCGCCAGCCGGCCGGGATAGGCGGCGGCAATCTCGGCCAGCGCCGGAAGCGCCCGCGCGTCCTTCTCCACCGCCACGACTCGGCGCGCGCCCTCGGCCAGGAGGCCGCGGGTCAGGCCGCCGGGGCCAGGACCCACCTCCAGCACGTCGCAGCCCGTCAGATCCCCGGCCGAGCGCGCGATCTTGGCGGTCAGGTTAAGGTCCAGCAGGAAGTTCTGCCCCAGCTGCTTCTTCGCCACCAGTTCATGCGCACGGATCACCTCGCGCAGGGGGGGAAGGCCGTCGATCGTGCCCAAGGCTCAGCCTTTCTTCTTCGCGGAGGCCGCCGAGCGCGCCGCGGCCATTTCGCGCGCCATCCGCAGGGCGGCGATGAGGCTTGACGGATCGGCGATGCCGCGTCCGGCGATGTCATAGGCGGTGCCGTGGTCCGGCGAGGTGCGTACGAAGGGCAGGCCCAGTGTCACGTTCACGCCACCGGCAAAGTCGATCGTCTTGATCGGGATCAGCGCCTGGTCGTGATAGGCGCAGATCGCCACATCGTAGGTCTGGCGCGCGGCGGCGTGGAACATCGTGTCCGCGGACAGCGGACCACGGATGGCCAGCCCCTCTGCTTGAAGACGAGAGATCAGCGGCGCGATCCAGTCCCTCTCCTCGCGCCCCATGGCGCCACCTTCGCCAGCATGGGGGTTCAACCCCGCGACAGCGATCCGGGGCTCCTCGGCAAGGCCGAAATCGCGCTGAAGCCCGGCGCGGGTGATGCGGA
>JARFTV010000108.1 GCA_029289325.1 Alphaproteobacteria bacterium | reverse complement strand
GCCATCTGGTCGCCGTCGAAGTCGGCGTTGAAGGCCGAGCAGACGAGCGGGTGCAGCTGGATCGCCTTGCCTTCGATCAGGATCGGCTCGAATGCCTGGATGCCCAGACGGTGCAGCGTCGGCGCGCGGTTCAACAGGACCGGGTGTTCGCGGATGACTTCATCCAAGATGTCCCAGACCTCGGGGCGCTCCTTCTCGACCAGCTTCTTCGCCTGCTTCACGGTCGAGGACAGGCCCTTGGCCTCCAGCCGCGAGTAGATGAAGGGCTTGAACAGTTCGAGCGCCATCTTCTTCGGCAGGCCGCACTGGTGCAGCTTGAGTTCCGGCCCGGTCACGATAACCGAACGACCCGAGAAGTCCACGCGCTTGCCGAGCAGGTTCTGACGGAACCGGCCCTGCTTGCCTTTCAGCATGTCCGACAGCGATTTCAGCGGGCGCTTGTTGGTGCCCGTGATGACGCGGCCGCGGCGGCCGTTGTCGAACAGAGCGTCGACAGCTTCCTGCAGCATCCGCTTTTCGTTGCGGACGATGATGTCCGGCGCGCGAAGCTCGATCAGGCGCTTCAGGCGGTTGTTGCGGTTGATGACGCGACGGTAGAGGTCGTTCAGGTCGGACGTGGCGAAGCGGCCGCCATCCAGTGGGACCAGCGGGCGCAGTTCCGGCGGGATCACCGGCAGGATGGTCAGGATCATCCATTCCGGGCGGTTGCCGGATTCAAGGAAGCTCTCGACGATCTTGAGCCGCTTGATGATCTTCTTCGGCTTGAGTTCGCCGGTCGCCTCTTTCAGCTCCTCACGGAGCTGTTCGGCGGTGGCTTCCAGATCGATCGCCGACAGCATCTCGCGGATCGCTTCCGCACCGATGTTGGCGGTGAAGGCATCGGCGCCATACTGGTCCTGCGCGTCGAGGAATTCCTCTTCGGTCATCAGCTGGCCATAGGTGAGGTCGGTCAGACCCGGCTCGATGACGACATAGTTTTCGAAGTAGAGGATGCGCTCCAGATCCCGCAGCGTCATGTCGAGCATGAGGCCGATCCGGGAGGGCAGCGACTTCAGGAACCAGATGTGGGCAACGGGGGCGGCAAGCTCGATATGGCCCATCCGCTCACGCCGCACCTTCTGGAGCGTGACTTCAACGCCGCATTTCTCGCAGACGACGCCGCGATACTTCATGCGCTTGTATTTGCCGCAGAGGCATTCGTAGTCCTTGATCGGCCCGAAGATGCGCGCGCAGAACAGGCCGTCACGCTCGGGCTTGAAGGTCCGGTAGTTGATGGTTTCCGGCTTCTTGATCTCGCCATAGGACCAGCTCAGGATCCGCTCGGGCGATGCCAGAGAGATCTTGATCTCGTCGAAGGTCTTGACCGGAGCAACCGGGTTGAACGGGTTGGTCGAGAGTTCCTGGTTCATTTCATCTTCCCATATTCAGGGCTGCGGTCAGAGGGGTGAGGAGCCGGTTTCTTCGAAGAAACCGGCCCGGAATTTTCGAAAATTCCGGTCACTCCTCCTCCGCATCCAGGAGTTCCATGTTGAGGCCGAGGCCCCGCACTTCCTTGACAAGGACGTTGAACGATTCCGGCACGCCGGCCTCGAAGTTGTCCTCGCCCTTGACGATCGACTCGTACACCTTGGTCCGGCCGGCCACGTCGTCCGACTTCACCGTCAGCATTTCCTGCAGGGTGTAGGCGGCGCCGTAGGCTTCCAGGGCCCAGACCTCCATCTCGCCGAGACGCTGGCCACCGAACTGCGCCTTGCCGCCCAGCGGCTGCTGGGTGACGAGCGAGTACGGCCCCGTCGAACGGGCGTGCAGCTTGTCGTCGACCAGGTGGTGCAGCTTCAGCATGTACTTCACGCCGACCGTGACCTTGCGCTGGAACTGCTCACCGGTGCGGCCGTCGAAGACCACGGACTGGCCCGAGGTGTCAAAGCCCGCGCGGCGCAGCGCGTCGTTGACATCCGCCTCCTTGGCCCCGTCGAAGACCGGCGTGGCGATCGGAACGCCCTTCGAGACGTTCGCGGCGAGTTCGAGGAATTCATCCTCGTCCCGGCCGGAGAAGGCCTCTTCATAGGTTTCGTCGCCATAGGCAAGGCGCATGGCTTCCCGCACCGGGGTCATGTCCCCCGAGCGACGGTATTCCTTCAGCGCCTCGTCGATCTTCAGGCCCAGGCCGCGCGCGGCCCAGCCCATGTGGGTTTCCAGGATCTGGCCCACGTTCATCCGCGACGGCACGCCGAGCGGGTTCAGAACGAGGTCAACCGGGGTGCCATCGGCCAGGAAGGGCATGTCTTCCATCGGGACGACCTTGGAGATGACGCCCTTGTTGCCGTGACGGCCGGCCATCTTGTCGCCCGGCTGCAGCTTGCGCTTCACCGCGACGAAGACCTTGACCATCTTCATCACGCCCGGAGGCAGGTCGTCGCCACGGCGCACCTTTTCGACCTTGTCGTCGAAGCGGTGGTCGAGCGCGCGCTTCTGCGCCTCGTACTGGTCGTGGAGGGCTTCCACTTCCTTGGCGTCGGCCTCTTCACCCAAGGCAAGCTGCCACCACTGGCCGCGCGACAGCGTGCCGAGCAGTTCTTCATCGATGGTCGAGCCGGCCTTGATGCCCTTCGGGCCCTTCACGGCGGTCTTGCCCATGATCAGGGTCTTGAGGCGCGAGTAGATGTTGCGCTCCAGGATCGCGAGTTCGTCGTCGCGGTCGCGGGCGAGGCGTTCGACTTCCTCACGCTCGATCTGCAGGGCGCGTTCGTCCTTGTCGACGCCGTGGCGGTTGAAGACGCGGACTTCCACGATCGTGCCATAGGCGCCCGGGGGCAGCCGCAGCGAGGTGTCGCGGACGTCCGAGGCCTTTTCGCCGAAGATGGCGCGGAGGAGTTTCTCTTCCGGCGTCATCGGCGATTCGCCCTTCGGGGTGATCTTGCCGACCAGGATGTCGCCCGGCTGCACCTCGGCCCCGATGTAGACGATGCCCGCCTCGTCGAGGTTGCGCAGGGCTTCCTCGCCGACGTTCGGGATGTCGCGGGTGA
>JARFTV010000107.1:550-3031 GCA_029289325.1 Alphaproteobacteria bacterium | reverse complement strand
GCCGAAGATCACCGGGGCGACCGGCCGTCCCCACCGCGCACATGAGACCCGCCCGTCGGGGCCCGTGAACAGGTGCTCGATCTCGTCAGCCGTCATGATCCGTTCCGCCCCAGGGCCCGCTTTGCCTTGGTTCCAAATATCCCGGGGGGCCGTCCGCAGGACGGCGGGGGCAGAGCCCCCTCCGCCCTCCCGGCCCGCGCCTCAGGCCACGATCGTCGCCTCGGTCGCCGCGCGCAGTTCCTCCTCGGTCACCCCGTCGGCCAGCTGGACGATCCGCAGACCGCCCGGCACCACGTCCAGAACGCCCAGATTGGTGATGATCCGGTCCACCACGGCCTTGCCCGTCAGGGGCAGCGTGCAGGCCCGCAGAACCTTCGATTCGCCCGCCTTGTTGGTGTGGTCCATCACCACGATCACCCGGCCGACGCCCGCGACCAGATCCATCGCGCCGCCCATGCCCTTGACCAGCTTGCCGGGGATCATCCAGTTCGCCAGATCGCCTTCTTCCGAAACCTCCATCGCGCCCAGGATCGCCGCCGCGATCTTGCCGCCGCGGATCATGCCGAAGCTGGTCGCGCTGTCGAAATAGGACGTGCGCGACAGTTCCGTGATGGTCTGCTTGCCGGCATTGATGAGGTCGGGATCCTCCTCGCCCTCGAACGGAAAGGGGCCCATGCCCAGCATCCCGTTCTCGGATTGCAGGGTGATGTCCTTGTCGCCCACGTAGTTCGCCACCAGCGTCGGGATGCCGATGCCGAGGTTGACATACATGCCGTCTTCCAGCTCTTCGGCGGCCCGTGCCGCCATCTGGTTGCGGTCCCACGGCATCACGCGGTCTCCTTCTTGCGGGTGGTGCGCTGCTCGATGCGCTTCTCGTGGCTGCCCTGGATGATCCGGTGCACGTAGATGCCGGGCAGGTGGATCAGGTCGGGGTCGAGGCTGCCGCGCGGGACGATCTCCTCGACCTCGGCCACGCAGACGCGCCCGCACATGGCGGCGGGCGGGTTGAAGTTGCGCGCCGTCTTGCGGAAGACGAGGTTGCCGGTGTCGTCCGCCTTCCAGGCCTTCACGATCGAGAGGTCCGCGACGATCCCGCGCTCGAGGATGTAGTCCTGGCCGTCGAAGGTCTTGACCTCCTTGCCCTCGGCGATGACGGTGCCGACGCCGGTCTTGGTGTAGAAGCCCGGAATGCCCGCACCGCCCGCGCGCATCCGCTCGGCCAAGGTGCCCTGCGGGTTGAACTCCAGCTCCAGCTCGCCCGAGAGGTATTGCCGCATGAACTCCGCATTCTCGCCCACATAGGAGCTGATCATCTTCCGGATCTGGCGCGTGTCCAGAAGCTTGCCCAGCCCGAACCCGTCCACGCCGCAATTGTTGCTGGCGATGGTCAGGTCCTTCACCCCCGAGCGCACCAGCGCGTCGATCAGCAATTCCGGAATGCCGCAGAGCCCGAAACCACCGGCCGCGATGAACATCCCGTCGTGAAGCAAACCATCCAGAGCCGCATCGGCAGTGGCATAAACCTTCTTCATCGGCCTCCCCCCGTCTGTGTTTCTGCACCTGCACACTAGGCGTGCTGCATCCGCTGTCAATCGGCGCGGGCGATGTTATCGCCCGCAGCCCTCAATCCGCAGCCTTGGCGGCCTTGCCCTTGGCGGCGGGCTTCGCCTTCGCCTTGGGCGCAGCCTTGGCCTTGGGCTTTGCAGTCTTCGCCGCGGCGGGCTTGCGCGCGGCCTTCGCCGGCGTCTTGCCGGCCTTGGCGGCGATCAGCTCCAGCGCCTGTTCCAGCGTCAGATCCTCGGGCGTGGTGTCGCGGGGCAGGGTGGCGTTGACCTTGGCCCATTTGACATAGGGTCCGTATCGACCGTTCATCACCTGGATCGGACCGCCATCCGGATGCTCGCCCAGTTCGCGCAAGGGTGCAGCGGCTGCCGCGCGGCCCCGCGTCTGCTTGGCGGCCAGAACCTCGACGGCGCGATTCATGCCGATGGTGAAGACCTCGTCCACATCCGCGATGTTGGCATACTTGCTGCCATGTTTCACATAGGGACCGAAGCGACCGATCCCGGCCTCGATCAGCAGGCCATCTTCGGGATGCGGACCGACGGGGCGTGGCAGCGACAGAAGCTGCACGGCCTTTTCAAGATCCAGGCTCGCGGGGTCCCAGCCCTTCGGGATCGAGGCGCGGGGCGGCTTGGGATTCTCCTCGCTCGCCTCGCCGCGCTGGACATAGGGGCCGAAGCGCCCGGTCTTGAGGCTGATCGGCTCGCCCTGATCCTCTCCCAGCACCCGGTCGCCCACCGGCGCCTCGCCATCGAAGGCCAGCACACTGAAGGCCTGCGGGCGGGCGGCCAGCTCGCGCACCAGGTTCTCACGGGCGTACGCCGACAGGGCTTCCGCGCCACCGGCCCGGTCGCGCGCGTAGGCGTCCAGCAACATGACGATGGCCGTGGCGTCGGCCGCATCGGCGTAGTCGGCCAG
>JARFTV010000107.1:0-540 GCA_029289325.1 Alphaproteobacteria bacterium | reverse complement strand
CGTTGCAGAGCGGGGAGGTGCGCGGATCGCCACCATCGGCCCGAGGCGGATAGAGATGGGGCGCCAGCGCCTCGTCGATCGCGTCCAAAACCTCGGTGATCCGCAGCTCGGACGTGCCCTCCAGTGCCTTTGAAAAATCCTTCCAGAAGCGGCCCAGCACGTCGCGCCAGACCCGCTCGCCCGCGCTGATCTCGTCCAGCTCGTTCTCCAGATCCGCGGTGAAGTCGTAGCTGACATAGCGCGGGAAGTATTTCAGCAGGAAGATCGTGACAAGCCGGCCCTTGTCCTCGGGGATCAGGCGGTTCTTGTCCTTGCGGACATAGTCGCGGTCCTGGATCGTCGTGACGATGCTGGCATAGGTCGAGGGACGGCCGATCCCCAGCTCTTCCATGCGCTTGACCAGGGTCGCCTCGGTGTAGCGGGGCGGGGGCTGGGTGAAGTGCTGGCGCGCGGCAGCCGCGGCGTGTTCATCCGTCAGCAGGCCGGGCGCGCCGCGCTGGCCGGCGGGGGCGTCGATAGGATCGCCGCCCTTCTCGCGGG
>JARFTV010000013.1:62351-89962 GCA_029289325.1 Alphaproteobacteria bacterium | reverse complement strand
GGCGTTGCGTCCAGTGTCACCGGATCCGGTCGGTCGCTCAGGCGGGGCTGGCGCTTCAGCATCGGGCGGCTCACCGCGTCACCGCCAGCCGCAAGGACGCCCCGGCGACCTTGTTGTCGCGGACGACGGAAAGGTTCATCACGGTCTGCCCCTTTTCCACCAGCGCGCCAATCGCGGCGTCCAGCGAGCCGGACTGGTCCAGCCGCAGGTCCAGCGCCTGTTCGCGGAACAGCACGTCCCCCGGCTGCAGGTCGGTCTCCGAAGGACGCTCGACCTTCGTGACAACGGTCTTCCAGCCATCCTCGAAATGCGAGATCGCAAAGCTGGTGCCATTGGCCAGGGTGACAAGGCGCACAGCCGTCACGGTCAGAAGGCCGGTTTGCCGGTCGGCGCCAGGTGCGGCATAATCCACCCCCACGCGGGCGCGGCCGGCGTGAGCGCCTTGGAGGGCATTGAGCACCGCGGTGGCGAAGTCGCCACCGCCGACCGGCGTCCCGTTCACAGCGAAAAGCCGGGTTCCTGGCGCGATCCAGGGGCCAGCGACGGCCGTGTCGACCCCGCGTTCCACCCGCGAGATCGCCGTCACACGCTCGTTCCCGACGATGCGACTGTTGGTGGCGAAGGGCATCTGCACGTCCCAGACCGAGAAGGTGACCTGGTTTGCCAGCGGCACGCCGTCGGCGGCGGCCATCGGTGCGGCGACGGAGGCGATCTCGGCCTCAAGCGCGGTGGCCTCGTCGCTGGTGACCTTCGCGGCTTCGACAAGAAGCTGGGTCTCTGCCTCGCCCAGGGCGGGGGCCTCGGCCGGCGCGGTGGCGGCGGTCTGCGTGACGACGGGTGCTTCGACGGGCTGAGGCTCCGGCGCGGCGGGCACGGCGGCAGCGGGTACGGCGGGCGCGACGGCGGCCGGAACCGCGGGCGCGGTCGTCGCCGTCGCGGCAGAGGCAGAGGCAGCCGCCGTGGCCGCGGCGGCGGGCGGGGCGGGCGGGGCGTCGTTCACGGCAAGGGCCGGAGCCATGACCGGATCATCGCCGCCAAGGAACACCACATAGGCGCCCAGGATTGCCGCAAGTGCCACCGCGACGCCGGCCCCGACCTGGACCGGGCTGCGACCCGCTTTCACCGGGACGGGGGCCGTTTGCGGCCGGGCCGACGCCTGTCCTGGCAGGCTGGGCGGCGGACCGAAATCCGTGGCCACGGCCGGGGCAGGCGCGGTCGGCGCGGCCACGGCCTCTTGCGAGTCGGCAACCATCCGGTGCACGGCATCCGCCGTCGTATCGCGCGGCGCAGCGGGTGGGGCGGCGGGGGCGCGGCGGAACATCAGCAGCCATTCCTTGGCCGATTGCACCCGCTGTTTCGGCAGCGTGTTCAGCGCACGATCGATCGCTTCCAGGAAACCGGGCGGATAGCCCGCGAACCGGCCGGCCAGCGGCTTGTAGGGATCGGCCTTTTCATCGGCGAGGGCGGCAAGCCGCGCCTGCCCGTTCACCGGCGCTTCCCCCGAGATCAGGTGGTAAAGCGTCGCGCCAAGGGCGTAAAGATCGCTCCACGGGCCCTGTTCCGAGCCCGCGATATAGAATTCCTGCGGTGAGTAGCCGTCCTTGACCACCCGCAGCGCCGACATGGCGCGGCTCTTCTGGCTGGCCTGTTCCCGCGCGGCGCCGAAGTCGATCAGCACGGGCTCGCCGTTGCGGGCGAGAAGCACGTTGTCGGGCGAGATGTCGCGGTGCAGCATGTCCTTGTCATGGACAAAACCGATGGCCGTCAGGAGTTTTTCGGTGATGGTGACGATCTCGGTCGGCGAGGGGACCGGGCCGAAGCCGTCGATGATCTGTTGCAGATCCATCCCGTCGACATAGTCGATTGCCATATAGGCGGTGCCGTTGTCCTCGAACACCTGATGGACGGCGACGATGTTCGGGTGGACGATCTTGGAGAGGTTCCGCGCCTCTTTCACGAACAGCTGCACCACCGAGCGCAGTTCCGCCGTGTGCGCGCGCGAGCGGGCGGCGACAAGCGACTTGGACCGGCGGCAGAAGGCGGCGGGGAAACATTCCTTGATGACCACGTCGCGGTCCAGGCTGTCCTTGGCCAGATAAGTGATCCCGAACCCGCCCGAGTTCAGGAAGCGGGTGATCGTGTACTGGCCCTTCAAGAGCTTGGTGCCCGGCTGAAGCTCATCGACGAGGTCGTCAAGCTCTGGCTTCGCAGCCTCGACAGCGTTCTGCTGTTGCATGTCGTTCCCCTTTCCACGCGACGTCCCGGACAGGAAAAGTGCCGATACGCAGCGGGTTTGGACCCGATCGGCCGGCAATCGTCCACATGGGCGCACCAATAATTGGGCCGATGGTAGGTGGTGGATGACGGCGAAAATGGGGCGGTGCGGTGGAATCTTGAAGGTTCGGCGGCGGTCAGGGCGGGATTGTCGGGGTTTTGCGGCAAATGCCCGCAAAACGGTCAGTCCCCCTTGCCGCCGCTTGGTCGCAATCCACCCTGATGGCTGAACCCGGGCATTTCCCGCCCGGCGACAATCCAGCTCAGCCGAGGCGGCGGCGCACCGATCCGGGCCGGCCCGGCAGGGCAAGCCGCGCGTCATTGCGGCTTCGTTCGGCCACGACCTTCCCTTTCGAGATCACGCAAAGCCGGTCTGGCCGCAGCCGCAAGGCTTCGACCGGGTTGCCGGCGTCAAGCACCACCAGGCTGGCCTGACAGCCGGGCCGCAAGCCATAGTCCTGAAGGCCCATGATCTGCGCATTGGTCTCGGTCACCATGGTGAAGCAGCGCGCCATTTCCGCCGGATGGGTCATCTGCGCGACGTGAAGGCCCATGAAGGCCACGTCCAGCATGTCGGCCGTACCCAGCGAATACCAGGGGTCCAGCACGCAATCCTGCCCCCAGCCGACCGGGATGCCCATGGCCTGCAATTCCTTGACCCGCGTCAGGCCGCGGCGCTTGGGATAGGTGTCGTGGCGGCCCTGAAGGGTGATGTTGATCAGCGGGTTCGGGATCGCGGTCATGCTCGATTCGGCGATCAGCGGTAGCAGTTTGGAAACATAATAGTTGTCCATCGAATGCATCGAGGTCAGGTGGCTGCCCGCCGCCCGACCGCCCAGACCGTGCCGCGTCACCTCGCGCGCCATCGTCTCGACATGGCGGGACATGGGATCGTCGGTCTCGTCGCAATGGACGTCCCACATCAGGCCGCGTTCGGCCGCGATACGGGCGAGGTCGCGGAGACTTTCCGCCCCTTCCTCCATCGTGCGCTCGAAATGCGGGATGCCGCCCACGACATCGACGCCCATGTCGAGCGCCCGCAGCACGTTCTGGCGGCCGGTCTTGCTGCGGTAAAGCCCGTCCTGCGGGAAGGCGACCAGTTGCAGGTCAAGGTAGGCGGCGACGCGGGCCTTCACCTCCAGCATGGCCTCGACGGTGCGCAGGTGGTCGGGGGTGGTGTCGACATGGGTGCGGATCGCCAAGAGCCCCATGCTGACCGCCCAGTCGCAATAGCGGACGGCACGCTCCACCATCTCGTCCACGGTGGCGATCTCGCGCAATTCGCCCCAAAGCGCGATGCCCTCCAGCAGCGTTCCCGAGGCATTCACCCGGGGCAGGCCATAGCTCAGCGTCGCGTCCATGTGGAAATGCGGATCGACGAAGGGCGGCGACACGAGGTCGCCGCCGGCGTCGATCACGCGGGCGGCCTCGGCCTCCAGCTTGCCCACGGCGGCAATGCGGTCGCCCGTGATCCCGATATCGGCCCGGGTTCCGTCGGGAAGCGTGCCGCCCTTGACCAGAAGATCGAACATTCAGCGTTCCCCCTTGTTGTAAGGCACCATGAGCGCCGCCGGCACTTCGGCGCGGCGCGACATCAGGATGAGGGCGAGGATGGACAGGATGAAGGGCAGGGCGAGGAACAGCTGATAGGGCAGGACCGCCCCCATCGACGTCTGTTGCAGCCGGATCTGCAGGGCGTCGAAGGCGGCGAAGAGGATCGCGCCAAGGACGGCTTTCCCCGGCTTCCAGGCCCCGAAGACGACCAGCGCGATGCAGATCCAGCCGCGCCCGTTCACCATCTCGAAGAAGAAGGAGGAGAAGGCCGAGAGCGTGAGGAACGCGCCCCCGACGGCCATCAGCCCCGATCCCACCATGACCGCCCCCATGCGCAGTCCCGTGACGGACAGGCCCTGCGCCTCGACCGCAGCCGGGTTCTCGCCCACGGCGCGGACCGCCAGGCCAAGCGGCGTCCGGTACAGGGTGAAGGCGACGATCCCCGCCACCGCGAAGGCGGCCCAGGTCAGCGCGGTCTGCGAAAACAACGCCTGGCCCAGCCAGGGCAGGTCAGAGAGGACAGGGATGTCCAGCGGCTGGAACGGCTGGATCTTCGGAGGGCTCGTCACCTCGGGCAGCATGAGGCGATAGGCGAAGGACGCCGCGGCGGTGGCGAACAGCGTGACCCCCAGCCCGACGACATGCTGCGACAGGCCGAAGGGCACGGTGAGGGTAGAGTGGAGGAGGCCGAACAGCATCCCCGCCAGCATCGCCACCGCCACCCCGCCCCAAAGCGGCATCCCCTGGTAGACCGCCATCCAGCCGGTGAAGGCGCCGATGACCATGATCCCCTCGATGCCAAGATTCAGCACGCCGGCGCGCTCGCAGATCAGTTCGCCCATCGTCGCGAGGATCAGCGGAGAGGCGATGCGGATCACGGCGGCCCAGAAGCTGGCGGAGATCAGGATGTCGATGATCTCGGTCATCCGCGCACCACCCGGAATTTGGTCAGAAGGATCGCCAGCACCATGCATAGAAGCGCGGTAGCCATCAGCATGTCGGCAATATAGGTCGGCACCCCGGCGGCCCGGCTCATCGCGTCACTGCCCACGAAGATGCCCGCAACGAAGATCGCCGTGACGACAACCCCAAGCGGGTGCAGCAGGGCCAGCATGGCGACGATGATTCCGGTATAGCCGAAGCCCGGCGAGAGGTCCAAGGACAGATGCCCCTTCAGCCCCGCGACCTGCGACCAGCCCGCAAGCGCCGCCAGCCCGCCGGAAAGGAGGGCGGTCTTGATCAGGACGACATTGACCGGCATCCCGGCGAAGCGGGCGGCCTCCGGGTTCTGGCCGACCGCGCGGATCTCGAAGCCAAGCGCCGTGCGGGTCTGGATCACCCAGACGACGATGGCCGCGAGGATCGCCAGCGCGAAACCCCAGTGCAGACGCAGGCCGTCGACGATCCGGGGCAGGCGGGCCTCGGGGATCAGGGCCGGGGACTTGGGCCAGCCCATGCCCAGCGGGTCCTTCATTGGGCCCTCCAGAAGGTAGCTCACGAAAAGCAGCATGATGAAGTTCAGCAGCAGCGTCGTGACGACTTCATCCACCCCCAGCCGCGTCTTGAGCAGCACCGGACCCAGCAGCAGCGCCGCGCCCGCCAGCATCGCGGCGAGGGCCGAGAGAGGCAGGACCAGCGGCGCGCCAAGCGCCCCGGTGCCAAGGACGACCGTCAGGATCGCCCCGGCGTAGAGCTGCGCCTCGGCGCCGATGTTCCACAGCTTGGCGCGGAAGGCGACGGCGACGGCAAGGCCGGTGAAGATCAGCGGCGTCGCGCGGTTCAGCGTTTCCAGGATCGCCAGCTTGGACCCCAGCGCGCCCCGTGCGATCTGGCCCAGCACGGCAAAGGGATTGGCCCCAGCAATCAGCGCGAGCACCATGGCGATCAGCATGGTGGCGGCAATGGCCAGGACAGGCAGGCCCAGACGGCGGGCGGCCGTTGGGTTGGCAATGGGTTCAAGCCGCATCCGCGCCCTCGAACTTCTGGCCAGCCATCCACAGACCCAGATCGGCGGCCGACATGCTGCCACGGGCAAAGCCGGGCGATAGGCGACCTTGAGAGATCACATGAATGACGTCCGACAGGCCCATGATTTCGTCCAGATCCTCCGAGATCAGCAGCACCGCCGCGCCCCGGTCGCGGGCGGCGATGAGCTGGCCCTGCACATAGGCGATCGCGCCCACGTCCAGCCCCCGGACCGGCTGGTTCGCAAGGATGATATCCGGGCCCGAGGCCATGGCGCGGCCAAGGATCAGCTTCTGCATGTTCCCGCCGGAGAGAAGGCGGATGCGGGTCTCGGGTCCGGGGCAGCGCACATCGTAGCCCGCGATGATCTCTTGCGCAAAGGCGCGGGCGGCGCGCCAGTTCATCCAGCCCCGGCGCGAAAAGCGGGTGCGGTAGGCTTCCAGCACGGCATTTTCAGTCAGGTCGAAATCGCCGATGGACCCCTGATGATGTCGATCCTCCGGGATGCGACCGACGCCATTGGAAAGCGCCACGCGGGGCGACCAGTCGGTGATGCGGGCGTCATGCAAGGAGAGTGTGCCCGCAGAGGGCAGCGCGAGGCCCGCAATGACTTCGGCCAGCGCGGCCTGGCCATTGCCGGAAACCCCGGCAAGCCCGGTGATCTGCCCGGCCCGCAGCGCCAGCGACACCTGTTTCAGCCCCGGCACCGCGCCATGGTCGGGCGTGGTCACGCTGTCGAGCTGCATCAGCACCTTGCCCGGCGCGCGCGCCTCGGCCCGGGGAAGGGAAAGCTCGCCACCCACCATCATCGCCGCCAGCGCGCCCTTGTCGGTGGCATGGGTATCGACTTCGCCCACCACGCGGCCGTGGCGCAGAACGATGCAGCGGTCGGCGATGGCCATGACCTCATGCAGCTTGTGGCTGATGAAGATCACCGACAGACCCAGCCCCGTTGCCTTGCGCAGGGTGGCAAACAGCGCCTCGGATTCCTGCGGGGTCAGGACGGCCGTTGGTTCATCCAGGATCAGGATCCGGGCGTCCCGGTACAGGGCCTTCAGGATCTCGACCCGCTGGCGTTCGCCGACCGACAGGCGGCAGACCTTGGCATCGGGATGAACCGACAGGCCAAAGTCGCGCGACAGACGCTCGACCTTGCCACGCGCATCCGGGTGACGGCGCGCCCACAGGTGTTCGGTGCCAAGGCGGATGTTCTCCAGCACCGTCAGATTGCCCGCCAGAGTGAAATGCTGGTGGACCATGCCCACCCCTGCCGCCAGCGCCGCGCGCGGATTGCCCGGGGGCAGCGGCTGGCCGAAGACCTCAACCTCACCGTCATCGGCCACATAATGACCGAACAGGATGTTCATCAGCGTGGTCTTGCCCGCGCCGTTCTCGCCCAGAAGCGCCACGACCTCGCCGCGCCTCAGGGTCAACGACACCGAGTCATTGGCCTTCAGCGCCCCGAAGCTCTTGGAAATGCGGTCGAGGCGGAGGACGACCTCCGCCCCCTCAGACTTGCTCACGACGATTTCGGCTCGTTGTCGTCGATGGTCACGGTGAAGCTGCCGTCGCGGATCGCGGCTTCCTTCTCGGCGACAAGCGCCTTGATCTCGGCCGGGACCTTGTCTTCGAAGGTGCCCAAGGGCGCCAGCGAGCAGCCACCGACCTTCATGTAGGAATAGACGCCGTAGTTTTCGGCCTTGAACGTCCCTGCCTGGACCGCGGCGACGGCGGCGTTCAGCGTGGGTTCGAAGTGCCACAGCGCCGAAGTGACCACCGTGTCGGGATAATCGGCCTGCGTGTCGATCACGTTGCCGATCGCCAGAACGCCGCGCTCCTTCGCGGCATCCGAAACCCCGAACCGTTCAGCATACATCAGGTCGGCGCCGCCATCGATCATCGCGAAGGCGGTTTCCTTGGCCTTCGGCGGGTCGAACCACGAGCCGATGAAGCTGACCTGGAACTTCGCCTCGGGCTTCACCTCGCGCACGCCGGCCATGAAGGCGTTCATCAGCCGGTTCACCTCGGGGATCGGGAAGCCGCCGACCATGCCGATGTTCCCGGCCGTCATGCCGCCCGCGACGATGCCCGAAAGATAGGCCGCGTCCTGGATGTAGTTGTCGAAGACGCCCAGGTTCGGGTTCGCGGCCTCATCCGGCATGAAGGAGGAGCCAAGCAGGAAAGCCACGTCCGGGTATTCGGCGCAGACCTCGCGCGCCTCGGCCTCGGCGCCGAAGATCTCGCCCACGATCAGCTTCACGCCCGCCTCGCAGTATTCGCGCATGACGCGGGGATAATCGGTGTTCGAGACATTCTCGGTATAGGTATAATCCACGGTTCCGGCGGCCTTCAGCGCCTCGGCCGCGATGTGGATGCGGCTGACCCACTGCTGCTCCACCGGCACCGTATAGATGCCCGCCATCCGGATCGGCTCTTGCGCCAGTGCCGAGAGCGGCAGGTTCGCCGCGACCGATGCCGCCGCCCCGCCCAGAAGCACCCCGCGCCGCGAGACCGTGAAACGTCCGTTCGTCATGTCGCCCATCCCTGTTCTGTGGTTTGTCGTATTTTTACCAGTCAGTAAAAACGCCCAGCCGATTCGATACAAGCTGCCGTGGCCCAGGGGTCGGGGGCTTGCACAAAGGATGGGCGTCCTTTTCCTTTCTTTGCCGGAATTGCAGCAAGCCGCAAGCCAACTCAGGGCGCGCGGGGGACCACGGCCATTCCGTCCTGCAGGGCCGAGGATGGGAAGACCACCAGCCGGTCCCCCTCGGCCAGGCCCGAGAGGAGCTCGGCGCTGTCCTCGACCTGGCGGCCGATCTCGACCGGGACCAGTTCGGCCTTGCCCTCGCGCAGGCGGAACACGGCCCAGCCGGTGCCATGCCGGAACAGCGCGGACTGCGGCAATTGCAGGACGGCCTCCTCCTGCCAGAGCAGAAGGCGGACGAAGACCCGGAACCCGTCGCCCAGACCAGGGCGGGCTTCGGGTGTGTCGGTCAGGTCAAGATGGACGCGAACGCGCTGTTCCTCGATCCCCAGCGCGCTGATCTTGGTCACGGCCGAGGGCGCGACGCGGCGGACCGTGGCTTGCAGCGCGCCCGATCCGCCCCAGCGGTCGACCTCGGCCGCCATGCCCGGCGCGACCTGCACCGCGTCCGAGGACAGAAGATCGACGACGATTTCCAGTTCGTCCAGGTCGCCCAGCGTCATCAGGGGCTCCCCCGACTGAACCGGCCGTTCCGACGGGTCGGTCAGCGTCAGCACCACCCCGTCATGCGGCGCGGTCAGCCGAAGGCAGCATTCGCCCGGATCGGCCTCGCCATTCAGCGTCGGGAGGATCAGCTGCGCCTCCGCCCGCAACAGCGAGGCGCGGGCGAGATCGACCTCCGACCGCGCGGCGGCAAGACGCTGGGTCGCAGTGATCTGGGCGGTCTGCAGGTCCTCCAGCGTCCGGGGCGGGATGATCCCGCTTGCGGCAAGGGACCGGCCCCGGGCAAGCTGGCTTTCCGCCTGGGCCAGCGACGCCTCGGCCGTCGCGACGCCGGTCTCGGCCAGCGAAAGGGCGGCGCGCGCTTCGGTCACGGCCGCTTCGGCCTGGGCCCGGCTGCGGGCATCCATCAGGACCGGCGCGGCCGGGCGGATCACGGCCAGCACGGTGTTTCCCCGCGCGACAGGATCTCCGACTTCGACCGGGCTGCGTTGCAGCGTCCCGGCAATGGGGGCGGCAACGGTGAAGGCGTCGCGCACCCGGGTCACGCCCTCGGCCAGAACCGTGCCGCGCATCGGGCCGGTCGTCACCTCGCCCAGGTCGACCACCAGCGGTTCCGGCCACAGCGCCCAGACCACGGCCCCGGCCAGCGCCAGCGCCCCCACCCCCCAGACCAGTCCTTGCCGCAGGTTCATCGTTCAGGCTCCGTCATTCTCGGGATTTCAGCGCCGACACCAGGTCGATCCGGTCCAGCCGCCGCCGCACCAGAGTGACCGAGCCGAAGGCCGCCACCGCCGCCGCGATCCCGGCATAGGCATAGGTCCTGCGGCTGATGGCGAAGGGAAGCTGTATGATGTCGGTCGAAACGGCGCTGACCATTCCCTGCGCCAGCCAGGTGCCCATGGCCCAGCCGACCGGGATCGCGATCAGCGTCAGCAGCATCATCTCGCCCACCAGCACGAAGGCCACCTCGCGCCGGGAGAAACCCAGGACGCGCAGGGTGGCAAGCTCGTAGCTGCGTTCCGACAGCAGGATCTGCGCGGCATTGTAGATCACCCCCACCGCGATCATCATGCCTATGGCCGTATAGATCGTCACCATGGTCAGCAGGTTCTCTTCCAGCAGCGTGTCGAACTGCCGCTGCACCTCGACCCAGTCGATCAGGCCCGAGACGGCGGGCAGGGTGGCAAGCCGGTCGTCCAGTGCCGCGCGGGCGTTCGCGTCCAGTGCAAGGTGCAGATGGCTGACCTGTGGCGCGCTGCGCAGGGCGGCGAAAAGGGCAGGGGCCGCGATATGCGCCTCTTGCCCCAAGCCTTGCGCAAAGACCGCCGTGACCGGCAGGCGCAGGGTTTCCCGCGGGGGTGAGAGAAGCTCGACTTCCAGCCAGGACCCGGGACCGACCTTCAGCACCTGGGCCAGTTTCTCGGGCAGGACCAGACCATGCGGCGGCAGCGCGACCGCTTCGCCCCGGTCGTCGACGAGCCGGGCCAGCGTCGCGCCTTCCCAATGGGCCTGCACCGCGCTGAGGCGTTCGGCGGTGCCGTTCACCAGCCGGGCCGGGATGGCATAGCCCGGCTCGACCTTCAGCACCCCCGGCAGCGCGCGGGCGTCCAGCAGGACAGCTTCGCCCACGGGCTCCATCAGGCCAAGGGTCAGGTCCTGCCGGTTCGCCGCGCCGAAGACGCTGTCGCCCAGAAGGGCCGCGCTGTCGAACATGAAATAGCTCATCACCAGCACCGCGACCGAGGCCGAGACGCCGAACAGCGTGATAGCCGCCCGCCCCGGCCAGCGCAGGATCGACCGGGCGATCATCACCACCGTCTGGCGCAGCCGCAGCGCCTCCAGCGCCCGGTCCAGCCACCCGCGCGAGAAGAGCGCCGGTGCCGGCGGGCGCATCGCCTCTGCCGCGGGCAGTCGGACCGACTGCCAGACCGCGCGCCCGCCGCCCATGGCCGCCACCGCCAATCCCAGCGTGGCCGAGATCACCAGGGCCGAGGGGTTGGCCGCGCGGATCACGAAGGGGAAGCGGAAATAATCGGCGTAAAGCCCGATCATCCCGTCCGCCATCCAGAACCCCGCCGCCCAGCCCGCGCCGGTGCCGATCACGCCGATCAGGAGGGCGAGCTTGAGGTAATGCCACGCAATCTCGCGCGTGCTGTAGCCCACGGCCTTCAAAAGCCCGATCTGCGGCCGCTCCAGCGCGATCAGCCGGCCAAGGACCATGTTGACCAGAAAGGCCGAGACCAGCAGGAACACCGGCGGCGCATAGGTCGACATCGCCGAAAGCTGGTGCATCTCGCTGGTCAGGAAGGCATGGGATTGCTGGCGTTCGCGGTCATGCGCCCCCGTCCCGCCATAGGGGGCCAGGATCCGGTCCAGCGCGGCCGTGACCACCCGCGCATCCGCGTCGCGCATCAGCCGCAGCGAGATCTGGTTGACCGCCCCCACCATGTCGGTCGCCGCCGCCACCGCGCGTTCCGGCATGAACAGGATGCCGAAACGCCGGTCGTCCGGCATCAGCGATCCCGGTCCCAGCGCATAGACGAATTCCGGTGACAGGACCCAGCCGGTCACCGTCAGCTCGCGAAGTTCGCCCCCAAGGATCACGCGCAGCCGCGCGCCGGGGACCAGCCCGTGCACCTCGGCGAAGGGTTCCGACAGCGCCACCTCGTCCAGCCGGTCTGGCAGCGGCATCCGCCCCCGGCGCAGGGCAGGCAGGTTCAGCACCGCCCCCTCGGGGGCGTAGGAGACCACCTGCCCGGTGGCCGGAACGCTCATCCCCGTGACCTGCACAAGGGCGAGCGTTGCGATCCGCCCCTCGACCTGCGCGACCCCATCGATCAGCGCCACATCCTCCAGCACCGAACGCGGGGCGCGTTTCAGCGTGGTGAAGACATCGGCGAAGCGGGCTCGGTCGTAATAGGCGGCGAGCGTCAGGTCCAGCGTCCGCAGCGTCGCCTGCGCGCCCACCAGCACCATGATCCCGCAGCCCAGAACCAGCGCGATCGCCAGCGCCTGCGCCCAGATCCGGCGCAGATCACGCAGCAGCTTCCGGTCCAGCGCCCCTACCATGAGAGTTCGGAAGGTTGCAGCCGATCGGTCACCGGATCGTCCCGCACGACCCGGCCGTCGGCCAGAACGACGACCCGATGCGCGATGCGCTGGATCACCGCGTTATGGGTGATGAGGACCGTCGCCGTGCCAAGATCGCGGTTGACCGAATGCAGCGCCTCCAGAACCTGCGCGCCCGTGGCGATGTCCAGCGCGCCCGTCGGCTCGTCGCACAACAGCACGTCCGGCCGCTTGGCGATGGCCCGGGCGATGGCCACACGCTGCTGCTCCCCGCCCGAAAGCTCCGCCGGAAAATGGTGCAGGCGGTGGCCCAGACCCACCCGTTCCAGCGCCTCTTCCGGGGGCATGGGATTGGCGGCGATCTCGGTCACCAGCGCCACATTCTCGCGCGCGGTCAGGCTTGGGACAAGGTTGTAGAACTGGAAGACAAAGCCGACATGCGCGCGGCGGAAGGCGGTCAGCTGCGCCTCGCTCGCCTGGGTCAGCTCGGTGTCGCGAAAGAAGACGCGGCCTCCGGTCGGGCGGTCCAGCCCGCCCAGAATGTTCAGCAGCGTCGATTTCCCCGACCCCGAGGCGCCAAGGAGGACGACCATCTCGCCCTCGTAAAGGTTCAGGCTGATCCCGCGCAGCGCGCGCACCTCGACCGCGCCGGTCCGGTAGACGCGGGTCACCTCCTCGGCCCGGAAGACCGGGCGGGGCGGCTGGGACAGGGGAGCGGCGAGGGTCATGCTGCCTTCTACACCGGATTTCCGGTTTCCCATTGATCTGTCTCAAGGATCGGCGAAGACTGTCCCGCCAAAAGTGCCCCGGCCATCCGTGCCCACCGATCAAGAAGGACCGCATGACCGAACCCTACCATCACCTCTCCACTGCCGATACCCTGGCCGCACTCCAGGCCGATCCCGAAGGACTGACCAGCGCCGAGGCCGCTCGCCGCCTGGAACGGCACGGCCCGAACCGCCTCCCCGAGGTCGAGGGTCGCAGCCCCCTGCGCCGCTTCCTGGCGCAGTTCAACAACGTGCTGATCTATGTCCTTCTGGCAGCGTCCGTGGTGACGGCGGGGTTGCAGCACTGGGTCGATACCGGGGTGATCCTCGCCGTGGTCATCGCCAATGCGGCGATCGGCTTCCTGCAGGAGGGCAAGGCCGAGGCGGCCATGGCTGCGCTGCGCGTGATGCTCTCGCCCCGCGCCGCCGTCCTGCGCGATGGCGAGAGGATGACGGTCGCAGGGGCCGATCTCGTTCCCGGCGACGTGGTCCTGCTCGAGGCGGGCGACCGTGTGCCCGCCGATCTGCGGCTGCTTCAGGCGCATGGGCTTGCGGCAGAAGAGGCGATGCTGACCGGTGAATCGGTCCCGGCCGAGAAATCCGCCCGCCCGGCCCCGCGCGAGGCGGCGCTTGGCGACCGCCATTCGATGCTCTGGTCCGGCACTCTGGTCACCCAGGGCACGGCGCGCGGCGTCGTCACCGCGACGGGTTCGGCAACCGAGATCGGTCGGATCGGCGGACTTCTCGCCTCGGTCGAGGGCATGACGACGCCGCTGGTGGCGCAGATGGACCGTTTTGCGCGCGTCCTGTCGTTCACGATCCTCGTCGCCTCGGCCGCGCTTCTGGCCTATGCGGGGCTGGTCAGCCGACTGGACTTCGCCGACCTCTTCATGCTGGTCGTCGGCATCGCCGTGGCCGCGATCCCCGAGGGTTTGCCGGCGGTGATGACGATCACCCTTGCCATCGGCACCCAGGCCATGGCCCGCCGCCGTGCCATCGTCCGCCGTCTGCCCGCGATCGAGGCGATCGGCTCGGTCAGCGTGATCTGCACCGACAAGACCGGGACGCTCACCCGCAACGAGATGATGGTGACGCTGGCCGAAACCCCGGCCGGGCGCTTCGTCATCGGCGGCGAGGGCTATGCGCCGCATGGATCGATCACGCCCGAGGGCGATCTTTCGCGACTGGCCCGGGCGGCCGCGCTGTGCAACGACGCAAGCCTCGTCGATGAGGATGGGACCTGGCGCGCCGAGGGCGACCCGATGGAAGCCGCACTTCTTGCGCTGGCCGAAAAGGCCGGCGGGTCGGCCCCACTGGAGCGGCTCGACGTGATCCCCTTCGACAGCCGGCACCGCTTCATGGCCGTGCTGGTCGACACCGCCGAGGGGCCGGTCGCCCTGCTGAAGGGTGCCCCCGAACGGGTCTTGCGGATGTGCGCCGGTATTGACCGCGCGGCCTGGCATGACCGGGCCGAGGCGATGGCGGGACAGGGACTCCGCGTCCTTGCCTTGGCCGAACGGCCGCAGGCGGGCACCACGCTCGACCTCGCCGAACTGGATAACGACCTGCATTTCCTTGGGCTGGTCGGGCTCATGGACCCGCCCCGCGCCGAGGCGGTGGAGGCCGTGGCCGAATGTCAGGCCGCCGGGATCCAGGTCAAGATGATCACCGGCGACCATGCCGGGACCGCCATGGCCATCGCCCGCGCGGTGGGCCTTTCCCGTCCGGACAGGGTGCTGACCGGGACCGAACTCGACCAGCTTGACGATGCCGCACTGGCCGAGGCGGTGGCCACGGTCGATGTCTTCGCCCGCACCAGCCCCGAGCACAAGCTACGCCTCGTCCAGTCCCTGCAGGCCCAGGGCCTTTCGGTCGCCATGACCGGAGACGGGGTGAATGACGCGCCCGCGCTGAAGCGCGCCGATGCCGGCATCGCGATGGGCCTGCGCGGCTCGCAAGCGGCGAAGGAGGCGGCGGATCTGGTCCTTGCCGACGACAATTTCGCCACGCTGGCCGCCGCCGTGCGCGAGGGGCGCACCGTGCAGGACAATCTGCGCAAGGTCATCAGCTTCCAGCTGCCGACCAACGCGGGCGAGGCTTCGACCGTCGTCCTTGCGCTGCTGCTTGGCCTTGCCCTGCCGATTACCGCGATCCAGATCCTCTGGGTCAACCTGATCACCGCGGTCACCCTAGGTCTCGCGCTGGCCTTCGAGCCGACCGAGCCCGGTACCATGTCCCGTCCGCCCCGCCCGCGCGACGCGCCGATCCTGTCGCGCGGACTGGTCTGGCAGGTGATCTTCGTCTCGGCCCTGTTCCTGATCGCGGTCTTCGGCGTCTTCGCCTGGGCGATGGGGCGGGGGTATGACCTCCCGCTGGCGCAGACCATGGCGATGAACACGCTGGTGGTGCTGGAGATCTTCCACCTCTTCTACATCCGCAGCCTGCACGGGACCTCGCTGACCTGGGAGGGGGTGAAGGGGACGCCGGTTGTCTGGATCGTGGTCCTGGCCGTCACCGCCGCACAGCTTGCCGTGACCTATCTGCCCCTGTTCCAGACGCTGCTGGGCACTCGGTCGGTGCCCTTTGCCGATGGGGTGCTGATCGTCCTCGTCGGGGCGGCCTCGCTTCTGGTGCTGGAGGTGGAAAAGCAGATCCGCCTCCGGTTCTGGCCCGTCTTCGCGCACGGCTGACCCGGCCGGGAACCTTTGCCCCGGCACATGGTTTCCCTCGCGAAGGGAGATCCGCGATGGACGAGGATATCCGCCAGCGTGCCTGGCAGCTATGGCAGGATGAAGGTTGCCCGGAAGGCCGCGCCATGCAGCACTGGTTGCAGGCCGAAGCCGAGCTGCAGGCCGCCCACGCCTGCGAGGTGCGTCCCGCCGGGCGCAATGCGATGAAATACCCGCCGCAGACCTGGAGCATCGTGGACGAACAGTCCGACGAATCCTTCCCCGCTTCCGACCCGCCGGGGAACTATTAGGCGGCAGCGTAGCTGGTGAAGACCTCGGTCGTTCCGTCGCGCCGGATCAGGTGGACCTCATACGCCTCCCGCTCGGTCTCGGGCCCCATCCCGGGCGAGCCCCAGGGCATCCCCGGCACCGCAAGCCCAACCGCGTCGGGACGTTCCGCCAGAAGGCGGCGGATGTCGGCGGGGGGGACATGGCCCTCGATCACATAGCCTTCGACATGGGCGGTATGGCACGAGCCCATCTCGGCCGGGATTCCGCTGGCCAGCTTGTGGTCCTGCAGCAGGCCCGCCTCCATCTCCTCGATCGTGGCGGCGAAGCCCTCATTCTCCAGGATTTCCACCCAGGCGCCGCAACAGCCGCAGTTCGGGTCCTTCGCCACCCGGATCGGCGTCAAGGCCGCCTCGGCAAAGGCGGGGCGCAGGCCCAGGGTCGCCAAGGTTGCGGCCAGTGAAACAAGGGCAGAGCGGCGGGAGAGGGTCATCGGCAGACTCCGTGAGTGCTGTGCCAGTCTCGCGCCTCGGGGCAGGGCGCGCAAGCCCGCCTCACGTGGACGTGTCAGGGCCGCAGCACCTCGGCCAGCAGCGGATTGGGATAGCGGCGCTGGCGGGTGACGGCGAAGAAGGTCTCGCCGATCCCGTCCAGTCGGGCGGCCTCGATCAGGCTACCCGACTGCAACTCATCCCGCACGACGATCGGCGGGATGATCGCCAGCCCCGCATCGGCCCTTGTCAGAAGGCGGATCATCGCCATGTCGTCCACCTCGGCCGCCAGGGTCGGTGTGACCTCCATCCGCGCAAGCAGCGCATCAAAGGCCGAGCGCAGCGCGGTTTCCCGCGTCGGCAGGATCAGCGGCTGTTGCGCCAGAAGGTCGCGCAGGTCCCACGGCCCCGGCCCGACCCGCCGCGGCGTGCCGATCAGCCCCACGGGCTGCTCATCCAGCCGGTGCACCAGCCAATGGCTCGCCGCATCCCGCGCCGGGGCAAGGTTGGTCAGCACCACATCCAGCGCCAAACCCTCCAGCCCCCGCAACAATTCATCCTGCGAACCGGAGCGCAGGATCACCTCCACATCCCCCCGCCCGATCAGGGGCCGCAGGAACTGCATCTGGAAATTCCGCGACAGGGTGGCCAACGCCCCCACCCGCAAGGCCCGCCGCGCCCGCCCGGTGTCGCGCAGCGTGGCGGTCAGGTCGTCGACGGTGCGGAAGATCGCCTCGGCATGATCCAGCGCGATCCGCCCCGCCTCGGTCAGCACCAGCCCGCGCCCGCGCCGTTCGAAAAGGTCCTGGCCAAGCGAGACTTCCAGCGCCTTGAGCTGCGTCGACAGCGCCGATTGCGACAGGTTTAGCGACCGCGCCGCCCCGGTCAGCGTGCCGTCCCTCGCGACCGCCCGGAACAGGCGCAGGTGGTGCAGGTTCAGCTGGGCCATTCTTCCACCAGATAGAACGATTACCTGCAATATATGTAATTTTTTAAAATACCCGCAAGGGCTACACCGCGTCCAACCCCGTTCACGGAGACCGAGATGACGCTCCTGCCCCTT
Organism: Alphaproteobacteria bacterium; assembly: GCA_029289325.1. Classification (GTDB taxonomy): domain Bacteria; phylum Pseudomonadota; class Alphaproteobacteria; order Rhodobacterales; family Rhodobacteraceae; genus Tabrizicola. The sequence continues at coordinate 72,614 of JARFTV010000013.1, read as the reverse complement.
GCCCCCCTGCTCCTTCTGGCCGCCGCCGCGCCATTCGCCTTCCATCCCGGCCGCCGCCCCGGCCGCTTGCCGGAACTGGCCGAGGCAGCAAGCCTCGCCGCTTTGGCGCTGGGCCTCGCCGGCCTTGCGCAACTCTGGCTGACCGGCCCGCAGATGCTGAGCCTGCAAGGGTTGGCGCTCCTGCGGCTGGATGCGATCGCCGTGACCATGGCGCTTCTGGTGGCCTTCGTCGGATGGGTCGTCACCCGTTACTCCCGCCGCTACCTCGACGGCGAGGCGCGGGAGGGTCGGTTCCACGGCCTCACCCTCACGGCCATCGCCGCCGTCCTCCTGCTGGTCCAGGCGGCCAGCCTGCCGGTGCTGGTCCTGGCCTTCGTGGCCACCGGGCTGGTCCTGCGGCAGCTCCTCCTTTTCTACCACGACCGGCCCGAGGCACAGCGGGCGGCCGCCAAGTTCATCCGCGTCTGGGGTGCGGGCGACCTGGCGCTGATCGCGGCGACCGTCCTTCTGTGGCAGGCATTCGGGACGCTGAACCTCGCCGACCTGAACACCGCCCCTACGCTTCCCCCGCTGGCGCAAGTCGCCGTCGGCCTTCTGGTCCTCGCCGCCGCGCTGAAGACCGCCGCCTTCCCGCTTCACGGCTGGCTGACCGAGGTGATGGAAGCCCCGACCCCCGTCTCGGCGCTGCTTCACGCCGGGATCATCAACTCGGGCGGCGTGCTGCTGATCACCCTTTCCGGCCTTGTGCAGCACAGCGCGGGGGCGATGGCGGCCCTTGTGATCCTTGGCGGGCTGACGGCGCTGTTCGGCGCGATGGTCATGCTGACGCAAAGCGCGGTCAAGACGGCGCTGGCCTGGTCCACGGTGGCGCAGATGGGCTTCATGCTGCTGCAATGCGGCCTTGGTCTCTGGGCGCTGGCGCTGCTGCACATCGTGGCCCATTCGCTGTACAAGGCCCATGCCTTCCTCTCCTCGGGCACGGCGGTGCAGGCGGTGAACTCCATCCGCAAGCCCGGCCCGGTCGCCATTCCCGGCCTCTGGGCGGTGGCGCGGTCCTTCGCCCTGGCGCTGGCACTGTATGTCGTCGTCGCCGTCGCCTTCACCGCGATTCTGGGCGAGAAGTCGCCCCAGGCGCTGGCCCTGGGCACGATGCTGATCTTTGGCGTCTCCTACCTGATCGCCCAAGGTCTGGCCGATGCCGCTCCGGGCGCGCTGACCCGGCGGACCGTCGCCGCCTCGACCGGCGCCGCGCTGGCCTATTTCAGCTTCCAGGTCGTCGCCCAGGTGGTCTGGGGTCCCTCCCTCCCGGCCGTTCCGGTCGCGGGCGCGCTGGAATGGGCGCTGATCGTGCTGGCGGTCCTGTCCTTCGGCCTCGTCGCCTTTGCCCAGGCGCTGTTCCCGCTTTGGGCGCACCACCCCTCGACTGCCGGGCTGCGTGTGCACATGGCAAACGGTCTTTATCTCAACGCGCTTCTGGACCGCATGATCGGCGGCTTCCGGGCTGCCCCCAAATCCTGACCTGATGGAGGCCAAGATGTTCCTCAAGCACAGCCAGATCGCCCCTTCACTCGCCTCGCAACTTCTGCAGGCCGCCGAGGCCGCCGCCCGCGCCGTCCCGCCCGCCTTCCCGCTGGATGCGACCGTTGCCGTCAACCCCTTCCTCGGCCAGACGCAAGAGGACCTCGCCACGGCCTCCTCCCGGCTCGCGCGGGTGGCGGGGGTCGGCTTGACCCGGCCGCGCGCCGATCTGGTCGCGAAAGTGACGGCGGGCGAGATCACCGACGACGACCTCGCCGCCGCGCTGATCGCCTCGCCCTCGCCGGTCAAGCCGCATGACCTCGCCTGGCTCAAGGCGCGGATGCACAGCCCCGCGCCGGCGCCGCAGGCCCTGCCCACCGTCGCCGAACTCGCCGCGACGGCCACCGGCACCGACTGGCCCGCCGTCATCGCCCGCAGCTTCGGCCTTTGGGCCGCGGGCTACTTCGACCGCGGTCAGGCGCTCTGGACCCCGCGGCCCGGTCACGGCGCCTTTGCCGCCTGGCGGGAATGGGCGACGCATGATCTGACGCCGGAAATCGCCGGCCTGACCGGCTTCTGCGCCCATGTCGCCGAGGCGCCCGACACCCCCGACCGCGCCGTCCTGCGGGCCTCGGAACGGCTGGGCCTGACGCCCGAAGCCGCCGAGACCGCCTTCCACCGGCTGCTCGTCGACCTTGGCGGCTGGCCGATGCACGCGCGCTGGCTGCTCTGGCAGGCCGAACTGAAGGGCGGGACCGATGCCACGCTGACCGACCTGCTGGCAATCCGGCTGGTCTGGGAAGAGGCGCTTCTGGCCCTTGCCCCGCAGGTTGCCGCCGACTGGCAGGCCACCGTCGCCGCCCATGCCGCGCCCCTGCTGCCCTCGCCCGACCAGGCGCTGGACGCCGTCCTGCAGGAAGCCGCCGAACATGCCCACCAGCGCAAGCTCGCGACGCTCCTCTCCGGCCCGGCCGCCCGGACCGGACGGCCCGCCCTGCAGGCTGCCTTCTGCATCGACGTCCGCTCCGAGATCCTGCGCCGCGCGCTCGAGAGCCAAGACCAGGGGATCGAGACGCTCGGCTTCGCGGGCTTCTTCGGCCTCCCGGTCGCCCACCGGCCCGAGGGGACGGATGAGCTTCAGGCCCATCTCCCCGCGCTCCTGAACCCCGCGCTGACCTCCACCAGCCAGGGCGAGGAGGCGCAGGAGGCCGAGACCCGCATCAAGGCCCGGGCAAAGCGCGCCTGGGGCCGGTTCCGGCAGGCCGCCGTCTCCTCCTTCGCCTTTGTCGAGGCCGCGGGCCCCGCTTATGGCGGCAAGCTCGTCCGCGATGCGCTGGGGCTGGGGGAAAAGGGCCTGACGCCCGCGCCGATGCCCCGGATCGAGGGCGGGCTGACCGCCGCACAGAAGGCGCAGACCGCCGCGGCCGTCCTGCGCGCAATGAGCCTGACCGAAGGCCACGCCCGGCTGGTCCTGCTGGTGGGCCACGGCGCGCAGGTCACGAACAACCCGCATGAAAGCGCCTATCACTGCGGCGCCTGCTGCGGTCAGACCGGAGAAGTCTCGTCGCGCCTCCTCGCCGCGCTCCTGAACGACCCGGAGACCCGGGCGGGCCTGCCCGCCCTCGGGCTGACCCTGGCCGAGGACACGCTCTTTGTCGCTGGCCTGCATGACACGGTGACGGATCAGGTGACGCTCTACCGCGACACCGCCGCCCCAGACCATGCCGCCGAGCTGGAACAGGCCGAGGCCTGGCTCGCCGCCGCCGGCAGGCTTGCCCGGGCAGAGCGGGCGCTGCGCCTCCCCGGTGCCAGCGGCGAGACGCTGGCCAAGCGCGCCTCCGACTGGGCCGAGGTGCGCCCGGAATGGGGCCTCGCCGGCTGTGCGGCCTTCATCGCCGCCCCGCGCGCGGCGACCACGGGCCGCGACCTGCAGGGCCGGGCCTTCCTGCACAGCTACGACTGGAGCCAGGACAAGGGCTTTGCCACGCTGGAGCTGATCCTGACCGCCCCGGTCGTGGTCGCCAGCTGGATCAGCCTGCAATACTACGGCTCGACCGTCGCGCCGCAGGTCTTCGGTGGCGGCAACAAGCTGATCCACAATGTCGTCGGCGGCATCGGTGTGGTGGAAGGCAACGGCGGTCGCCTGCGCCCCGGCCTGCCCTTGCAGACCATCCACGACGGCGAATCCCCCGCGCATGAGGCGCTGCGGCTGTCCGTCATGGTCGAGGCCCCGCCCGAGGCGATGACCGAGATCCTGCGCAAGCATGACGGGGTGCGGCAGCTCTTCGACAACGGCTGGCTCCATCTCTTCGCGCTGAAGGATGGCCAGATCACCGCCCGCTACCGGCGCGGCCTGCGCTGGGACCCGAGCAGCCCCGCCAAACACCCGGCCTGACCCGCGCGCCCCGGCGAGGCCAACGCTTCGCCGGGGCAGATGGGGCAGGGGGCGTCATTTGCTCCGCGTATCGACCGGATAGGCGGTGGTGAACTTCATCCGCTCCATCGCGAAATGGCTGGTGACATTCTTGATCGGCACCGCATCGGTCAGCCGTTTGTACAGCGCATCGAACGCCGCCATGTCCTGCACCGAGACCCGCAAGAGATAGTCCAACTCTCCGGCCATCCGGTAGACCTCCATGATCTCCGGGATCGCCCCCACCGCCCGGGCAAAGGCGTCGCGCCAGGCGGGGGAGTGGTCCGGGGCCTCGATGCCGACAAAGACGGTCAGCCCGAAGCCCAGCTTTCGGGGATCGGCCAGGGCAACCCGGCCCACCAGCACCCCCGACGCCTCCAGCTTCTGCACCCGCTTCCAGGCCGGGGTCTGCGACAGACCCGCCCGGTCCGCGATCTGCGCGATCGGCATCGTCGCATCCCGCATCAGCTCGGCGACAATCTTGCGGTCGATCAGGTCGAGGTCGGTCATCTGGCGTCCTTTCGTCCAGTCGCAGGGTGAAGATGCCCGAAATCCAGTAAATGTCCACTGGATTTATCGTGTATTGGCGCTGCCAGGCACGCCCGAGAATCCCGACATTGATTCTCGACATTCCGGGGCGTAATTTCCGTCCATGATCACGCAGAAGATGAAATATGCCCTGAAGGCGCTTCTGGTCCTGGGGGATGAGGCGGCAAAGGATCAGCCGCACCCGCTGACGATCGAAGAGATCGCCAAGCGCTCCGGCACGCCCAAGCGGTTTTTGGAGCATATCCTTCTGGAAGTGCGCAATGCGGGCGTGATTTCCTCGATCCGGGGGCGCTCGGGGGGCTACAGCCTGCTGAAGCGTCCGGCAGAGATCTCGATCTCCGAACTTCTGCGCACCATCGATGGTCCGATCGCCCCATTGCCCTGCCTCTCGCGCCGCGCCTACCAGCGTTGCGAGGATTGCAGCGACGAAGCGACCTGCCGCATCCGCAAGGTCTTTGCCGAGGTGTTCTGGTCCTACCTCGTCATCATCGATTCGCTGACGCTCGAGGACATGCTGCGCTCGGGTGCGGTGGCCGAGCAGGTCATCGGCGCATAGCCTCAAGCCACTGACATTCCTGCCATCCTTCCAACCAACCCGGTGAAGTGCCGGGGTGGAGCGGGGAATTTTCTTCCAAAATCACGATAGATTTTGGCGTGAATATTCCCTTGTAATACTCGACCTCTCCTGTCGTTATTTGACCATCGCAGGGACGACACCCTGCCTGGCCAAGGAAGGAGACGGACGATGCGCCCAGCCATGCCCCAGCGCCACGCCGAACCGGGAACCGGGGCCCTTCGCCAACCCTGTCTGGTCCGGCTGGTGGACCTCCGCACCGGTCTGACCCACCGGGTCAACGGCAGCCCGCTGCTGCGCGTCACCCAAGCCCCGGCCGAGGCCGCGGCCGAACTGCTGGCCGGGCGCGACGCCCGTGTCTGGGAAGCCCGGATCGAACCCCTTGGCGGGGCCGCATGACGCCACCGCGCCCGCCCCAGACCATTCCAACCCATTCCCCGCGCGCCCCGCGGGTTCCGCAGGAGAAAGCGATGCAACCCATCCTCACCAACGCCGGGACGATCCCGGCCCAAGGCCCCCACCTTACCACCGCCGCCCTGCGCCGCCTGACCGCCCGGCCGATCCATCGGTTGCGCGGGCTGGCGGCCGGCCTGGCCCTCGCAGCCCTTAGCCTTGGCAGCGTTCCGGGCCCTGCCCTGGCGCAAAGCCTGCTGAACGTCAGCTACGACCCGACACGTGAGCTTTATCGCGAGATCAACGCCGCCTTCACCGCGTTCTGGACCGCCCAGGGCAACCCCGCCCCCAGTCTGGAGGTCAGCCACGGCGGCTCGGGCAGTCAGGCCCGGGCGGTGATCGACGGTCTCTCCGCGCAGGTGGTGACGCTGGCCCTCGCCTCCGACATCGACCGCATCGCCGCGGCGGGCCGGCTTCCCGCTGACTGGCAGTCGAAGCTGCCGCACAATTCCTCGCCCTATACCTCGACCATCGTGTTCCTGGTGCGCGAGGGGAACCCGAAAGGCATCGCCGACTGGGGTGATCTCGTGGCCGAGGGCGTGCAGGTGATCACCCCGAACCCCAAGACCAGCGGCGGCGCGCGCTGGAACTACCTTGCCGCCTGGGCCTGGGCCGAGAAGAACGGCCGCGACCCCAGGGAATTCGTCGGCGCGCTCTATCGCAATGTCCCCGTCCTTGATCAGGGCGCGCGCGGCTCCACCACCACCTTCGCGCAGCGCGGCATCGGCGACGTGCTCCTCGCCTGGGAGAACGAGGCCCATCTTGCCCTGAAAGAGATCAGCGAGGACCGGTTCGACATCGTCGTCCCCTCGGTCAGCATCCTGGCCGAACCGCCGGTGGCCCTTGTGGAAACCAACATCCAGACCGATGACCAGCGCAAGCTGGCCGAGGCTTACCTCGACTTCCTCTATTCGCCGGAAGGGCAGGCGATCGCCTTCAGGAACTTCTACCGCGCCTGGGACAGCTCGCAGGCCGCGCCCGAGGATGTGGCCCGCTTCCCCGCGCTGGAGCTGATCGACATCGCCAGCTTGGGCGGCTGGGCCAAGGTGCAGCCCGAACATTTCGGCGACGGCGGGATCTTCGACCAGATCTACGTGCAGCCATGAAAGCACCGCTGATCCACCGCTCCCCCATGCCCGGCCTCGGCCTCAGCATGGGGATCACCCTGACGATGCTGTCGCTCGTCGTCCTGATCCCCATCGGCGCCCTGCTTCTGAAGGGCGCCAGCTACGGCCCCGCCGGGATCTGGGAGACGGTGAACCGCCCCCGCGTCTGGGCGGCGCTGTTCCTGTCCTTCCGCCTGTCCCTGATCGCGGCGCTGTTCAACCTTGTCTTCGGCGTTCTCCTCGCCTGGGTTCTGGTCCGCTACCGCTTTCCCGGCCGTCGCCTTCTGGATGGGGCCGTCGATCTGCCCTTCGCGCTGCCCACGGCGGTGGCCGGGATCTCGCTGACCGCCCTCTACGCGCCGACCGGGGCCTTCGGATCGCTTGCCGATCAGATCGGCTGGAAGATCGCCTATACCCAATGGGGCATCCTGATCGCCCTGATCTTCGTCGGCCTTCCCTTCGTCGCCCGCACCGTCCAGCCGGTGATCGAGGAGATCGAGCGCGAGGTCGAGGAAGCCTCGGCCACGCTGGGCGCCAGCCGCCTGTACACGCTGCGCCATGTGATCCTGCCGATGCTGATGCCCGCCGCCCTCACCGGCTTTGCCCTCGCACTCGCCCGGGCGGTTGGGGAATACGGCTCGGTCATCTTCATCGCCGGGAACATCCCCCTCGTGACCGAGATCGCGCCCCTGCTGATCATCATCCAGCTGGAAGAGTTCAACTACGACGCGGCCGCCGCCATCGGGATCGCCATGCTGCTGATCAGCTTCGCGCTGCTGCTGGCGATCAACCTGATCCAGGTCTGGAGCCGCAGGAGGATCGGCCATGTCTGACGCAACCTTCCGCCCCGCGACCGAGGAGACGCCTCTCGCCCGCCGTCTGCTGATCACGTTGGTGGTCCTCGGGTTGGGCCTCCTCGTCCTCGCCCCCCTCGTCGTCGTCTTTGTCGAGGCGCTCCGCCAAGGCGTGGGAGAGGCGCTGGCCAGCCTGACCCACCGCGACGCCTGGGCCGCGATCAGGCTGACCCTCACCATCGCCGCCATCTCGGTCCCGTTGAACGCGATCTTCGGCGTGGCCGCCGCCTGGTTCATCACCAAGTTCGACTTCCGCGGCAAGGCGGTGCTGATCACCCTGATCGACCTGCCGTTCAGCGTCTCTCCGGTGGTCGCGGGCCTCTGCATCGTGCTGACCTTCGGCGCCAATACCGCCATCGGTGGCTGGCTCGTGGGGCAGGGTTATCCCATCGTCTTCGCCATGCCGGGGATCATCCTCGCCACCATGTTCGTCACCTTCCCCTTCGTCGCGCGCGAACTGATCCCGGTGATGATCGAACAGGGCCGGGCCGAGGAAGAGGCCGCGCTCACCCTCGGCGCGGGCGGCTGGCGGGTGTTCTGGACGGTGACGCTGCCGAACATCCGCTGGGCGCTCTTGTATGGCGTCCTCCTCTGCAACGCCCGCGCGATGGGCGAGTTCGGCGCGGTCGCCGTCGTCTCGGGCAAGATCCGCGGCCAGACCGCGACGATCCCGACCACGATCGAGATGCTCTATCAGGAATATCTGTCGGTCGCGGCCTTCACCCTTGCCGCCGTGCTGGCGCTGCTGGCGCTGGTGACGTTGCTTCTGAAAACCCTGCTGGAACTGCGCCACGCCGACCAGCTTGCCGCCACCCACCGCCATTGAGGTCCCCCATGCATATCGAAATCGACGCGATCTCCAAATCCTTCGGCGCCACGGCGGCCCTGCATCCGGTCTCGCTCGCCATCCCCTCGGGCGCGCTTGTGGCGCTGCTCGGGCCTTCGGGCTCGGGCAAGACCACGCTCCTGCGCATCCTCGGCGGCCTCGAATACCCGACCTCGGGCCGCGTGCTCTTTGACGGGCAGGACGCCACCGGGCTGACGGTGCAACAGCGCCGCGCGGGCTTTGTCTTTCAAAGCTATGCGCTTTTCCGCCACATGACCGTTTTCGACAATATCGCCTACGGGCTGAACGCCCGCCCCCGGGGGACGCGGCCCCCGAAGGCGGAAGTCGCGCGACGGGTGACGAACCTGCTGGACCTGATCCAGCTTCCCGATATCGGCTCACGCTATCCCAGCCAGCTTTCCGGCGGGCAGCGCCAGCGCGTCGCGCTGGCCCGGGCCCTCGCGATCGAGCCGCGGATGCTGCTTCTCGACGAACCCTTCGGCGCGCTTGATGCGAAGGTCCGCAAGGAACTCCGCCAGGGCCTGCGTGACATTCACGACACCACGGGACTGACCACGATCTTCGTCACCCATGACCAGGACGAGGCGATGGAGCTAGCGGACCTTGTCGTCGTCATGTCCGGCTCGCAGTCCGGGGGGCGGATCGAACAGATCGGCAAACCGCAAGACATCCGCGCCCGCCCGGCCAGCGCCTTCGTGCGCGACTTCATCGCCGCCTGAAGCTGCACACCCGGAGGCCCCCGGATCATCCGGTCGATCCCGTCCAAGCTCTGCCGGACTCTCCCCGGGCAGTGGGTCCGCCCGAAGATGCTCAGTCGGCGCGTGCTGGTCGCCGCCCTCCGTGACAGGCGCGACACGCCGGCCGTGCTGTCCGTGACTTCGCTGGTCCCGGTCACGTCCGCAGAGCGGCAGCCCGCCAAAGCGGCGCGTAGGGCCGATGGGTTGCAGGTCCTCACAGCGCGGGCGAGAGGCTGCCACGGCCACCCCTCTGGCCCAAGTTGCAAGCTCGTCGCCTGTCGAAAGATGCCGGAGTCAGGCATCCCATCGCAAACCGCGACAGGTTAAGGCTTCGTGAACGCCCGCAGCCAAGCCATTGATTTGAATAGATCGGGCAACCGTGACCAGCGTGGACAGGCTATCCCAGAGCGTAGCCCGCCCCCCGCACCGTCCGCACCGGATCGGACCCGCCGTATTGCATCAGACTTTTCCGCAGCCGCCCGACATGGACGTCCACCGTCCGGGTATCGACATAGATGTCCCGCCCCCAGACCAGATCCAGCAGCTGCTCGCGAGAGAATACCCGCCCCGGCCGCTCCATCAGGGTGACCAGCAGCTTGAACTCCGTCGGCCCCAGCTTCAGCACCTTGTCGCCCCGGTAGACCCGGTGGCTCTCCGGGTCCAGCCGGATATCCTCATGCTCCAGCACCACCCCCGCCGTCGAGGGCCTCACCCGCCGCAGCTGCGCCCGGGCGCGGGCCATCAGCTCCAGCACGGAATAGGGTTTGATGACATAGTCGTCCGCCCCGGTCTCCAGCCCCCGGATCCGGTCCACCTCCTCGGCCCGGGCCGACAGCATGATGATCGGAATCCCCCGCGTCTCGGGTCGCATCTTCAGCCGGCGACAGACCTCGATCCCACTGACCTTCGGCATCATCCAGTCCAGGATGATGATGTCTGGATCCTCTTCCTCGACCAGGACCATCGCATCCTCGCCGTTGTCGGCCTGGGTGACGGCAAAGCCCTCGGCCTCCAGGTTGTAGGCCAGGACCGTCCGCTGTGCCGGTTCGTCCTCGACCAGAAGCACCCTGGGCTGCCCGCTGCGCGCCATCTCAGACCCCCGCGCCGGTGCTGTCGACCTTCGGCCGTTCGTCGTCCGGCATGTTGCCGGTGACAAGATAGATCACCTGCTCGGCCACCAGCCGGTAGGCGGCGGCCTCGAAGTCTTCGACG
>JARFTV010000013.1:59378-62341 GCA_029289325.1 Alphaproteobacteria bacterium | reverse complement strand
CCGCGGTCGCATGGTCGCCCACCCGCTCGATGTTCTTGGCAATGAAATGCAGGTGCATGCAGGGCCCGATGTTGCGCGGGTCTTCCATCATATGGGTCAGGAACTCCCGGAAGATCGAGTTGTACATCTGGTCGATGTCCCGGTCCCGCGTCCGCACATCCTCGGCCAGGGCAAGGTCGCGGCGGATATAGGCGTCCAGCGCGTCGGTCAGCATCTGCACCACCGCCTTCGCCAGCCGCCGGATCGCGCCCGAGGCTCCCGGCACCTGGGCCATCGTGGCCAGCACCGCGGTCCGCTTGGCCAGGTTCTTCGCATAATCGCCCGACCGCTCCAGCGCCGCGGCGATCTTCATCACCGTCAGGACCGTCCGCAGGTCGGTGGCCGCCGGGGCGCGCAAGGCCAGAAGGCGGGCACAGCCCGAGTGGATCTGGTCCTCCAGCGCGTCGATCGCCGCATCCCCGGCGCGGACCCGCTTGGCAAGCTCCTCGTCCCGGGTGTCCAGCGCCTCGGCCGCGTCAAGCAGCGCGGTCTCGACGAGGCCCCCCATGCGCATCACCAGCGCCTGCATTTCTTCAAGGTCGCGGTCGAAGGCCGACAGGATATGGGCGGACGTCATGGCGGCTCTCCTTATCCGATCCGGCCGGTGATGTAGGATTCGGTGCGCGGGTCCTTCGGGTTGGTGAAGATCTGCGCGGTCTCGCCGTATTCCACGAGATTGCCGAGATGGAAGAAGGCGGTCTTCTGGCTGACCCGGGCGGCCTGCTGCATCGAATGGGTGACGATCACGACCGAGAAGCTCGCGCGGAGATCGTCGATCAGTTCCTCGACCTGTGCCGTGGCGATCGGGTCCAGCGCCGAGCAGGGCTCGTCCATCAGCAGGACCTCCGGCGCGGTCGCTACGGCGCGGGCGATGCACAGCCGTTGCTGCTGCCCGCCCGAGAGCCCGGTGCCCGGCGCATCCAGCCGGTCCTTCACCTCGTTCCACAGCGCGGCCTTCCGCAGCGAGGTCTCGACGATCTCGTCAAGCTCGGCCTTGTTGCGGGTCATGCCGTGGATGCGGGGGCCGTAGGCGACATTGTCATAGATCGACTTCGGAAAGGGGTTCGGCTTCTGGAACACCATGCCGACCTTGGCGCGCAGCTGCACCGGATCGACGCGCGGGTCGTAGATATCCTCGCCGTCCAGCAGGATCTTGCCCCCGACCCTGGCGCTGGCGACGGTGTCGTTCATCCGGTTCAGACAGCGCAGGAAGGTCGACTTGCCGCATCCCGACGGTCCGATGAAAGCCGTGACCGAGCGGTCGAGGATTTCGACATCCACATCGCGCAGCGCGTGATTCTGGCCGTACCAGACCTGCACCCCTCTGGCCGAGATCTTGGCGATCCCCGCTGCGAGTTCCTGCTCCATCCGCTGCATTCCGTCCATCATTCCGCTCCACACCGGCACCCCCGCTCTAGGGGTGCCGGGTAAAGCCTATGCGACAGAAGTGTAACAGCCCTGTGACGATCGGTCAGCCACGTGCAAGCAGTGCGTCGATCTCCGCGCGCGAGGGCATGGCGGGTGCCGTGCCGGGGCGGGTCACGCTGATCCCGGCGGTGGCGCAGCCGAAGCGGACGGCGTCGATCACGTCCATCCCTTCGCTCAGCGCCACGGCAAAGCCGCCGTTGAAGGCGTCGCCCGCGCCGGTGGTCTCGACCACGGGGCCGGCGCTGATCACCGGGACATGCACGCTGCGGGTCCGGTCACGGTACAGCGCCCCGTTGCCGCCCAGCGTGATCACCACCGCCCCGACGCCCCGGTCCAGAAGCGCGTCCGCCGCGCGCTCGGCCTCTGCCACCGAGGTGACGGGCAGATCGGTCAGCCCCTCCGCCTCGGATTCGTTGGGCGTGATATAGTCGCACAGCGCCAGCAGATCATCGTCCAGCGCGGCCGCCGGGGCCGGGTTCAGGATCGTTGTCACCCCCGCCGCCCGCGCAATCTCCAGCCCGCGCCGGGCCGAGGGGATCGGCTGCTCCAGCTGCGTCACGAAGACCGAGGCGCTACGGATCAGCTCGGCCTTGGCGTCCAGATCCTCGGGCGTGATCCGCGCGGCGGCACCGGCCGCCACGATGATCGCATTGTTCCCGGTCGCCTCCTCCAGGAAGATGAAGGCCGCGCCGGTGTAGCTCTCGGCGTCCTCGGTGACTTCGGCAACGACGCCCGCCTTGTCCCAGGTCGCCCGTGCGATCCGGGCGAAATCGTCCTTGCCAAGCCGGGTGATGATATGCGTCCGCCCCCCTGCCATCGCCGCCGCAACGGACTGGTTCGAGCCCTTGCCGCCCGGACCAAGCGCGAAGGTCCGGCCAAGGATGGTCTCGCCCATCCGGGGCATGCGCTCGGCGCGATAGGCGGTGTCGGCAACGAAGATGCCAAGGATAACAACGGGTTTCATCTCAGGCCTCCGGCGGGATCACGCCCTTGCGGAACATGAAGCAGCCATAGAAGCGCCGCTCGCCGGTCTGGATCACGGCATAGGACTTGCGCGCGAGGTCATAGAAGGCAAAGCGCTCGATCGGGACCATCGGGCGCGGCCGCCCCTCGGCGCGGTCGATCTCGGCCTGGACCTCGGCCTGCACCGCCGGCACCTCGTCCGGCGCGCCGACCACTTCCATCCGGCCAGCGAAATCGTCGACGAAGGTATCCAGCGGCAGAACCGACAGGATCGCATTCGCCGCCTCGGCCGAGGTCAGGTTCTCCATCCGCAGAAGTTTCCCCGTCACCGTCGCCCGGGCCACACTGTCAGACGGAAAGTTGGTGTCGGCCAGGATCAACACATCGCCATGGCCCATCGCGCGCAATACGCGCAGCACCTCGGCATTCAGCCGATTGTCGATTCCCTTGAGCACGTCGCCTCCCCAGCATTTTCTGTCCACAAATATCCCACGGGGGTGCGGGGGTGTGAAACCCCCGCTCCGCCGCTTAGC
>JARFTV010000013.1:31114-59368 GCA_029289325.1 Alphaproteobacteria bacterium | reverse complement strand
CCCCCCCCCCCCCCCCCCCCCCGCCCCCCCCCCCCCCACCCCCCCCGCCCCGCCGGCCGCGCCCCCCCCCCCCCCCCCCCCCCCTCCGCCGCTTAGCCCAGGCGTACGCCCGAGGCCCGGTCGAAGAGATGCACCTTTTGCGCGTCGGGTGCAAAGGTCAGGCTGTCGCCCGGTCGGAAGGCGACCCGGTCGCGGAACATCGCCACCACCTCCGCCCCCACGGTGCGCAGGACGACATGGGTTTCGGACCCGGTCGGCTCCACCACCGCCACCGTGCCTGTCAGGCCCTCGGCGCCGACCGACACATGCTCTGGCCGGATGCCATAGGTCACCTCGCGCCCCTCGGCCATGGCAAGGTTCGGCGGCAGGGGCAGGCGCGCGCCTTCGACCTCGACCATGCCGCCGCGCACCACGCCCGGGATCATGTTCATCGCCGGGCTGCCGATGAACCCCGCGACAAAGGTGTTCGCGGGGCGGTCATACAGCTCCAGGGGCGCGCCGACCTGTTCGATCCGGCCGCCCTGCATCACCACGATCTTGTCGGCCATGGTCATCGCCTCGATCTGGTCATGGGTGACATAGACGGTCGTGGTCTTCAGCCTCTGGTGCAGCTCGCGGATCTCGGTCCGCATCTGCACGCGAAGTTTGGCGTCGAGGTTCGACAACGGCTCGTCGAACAGGAACACCTGCGGATCGCGCACGATGGCGCGGCCCATGGCGACCCTTTGGCGCTGTCCGCCGGAAAGGGCACGGGGATAGCGGTCGAGGTAGGGGGTGAGGCCCAGGATCTCGGCCGCGCGTTTGACCTTCTCGGCGATGGCCGCCTTGTCCATCCCGCGCATCTTCAGCGCAAAGCCCATGTTCGCGCCCACCGTCTTGTGCGGGTAAAGCGCGTAGTTCTGGAAGACCATCGCGATGTCGCGCTCGGACGGGGCCAGGTTGTTCACCCGCCGCTCGCCGATCAGGATGTCGCCCGAGGTGATCTCCTCCAGCCCCGCCAGCATCCGCAGCAGAGTGGACTTGCCGCAGCCCGAGGGGCCGACCAGCACGACGAATTCACCGTCCGCGATATCAAGGTCAAGGCCATGCACCACCTGCACCGCCCCATAAGCCTTCTTCAATGCACGGATCGTCACCCCGGCCATCGGCCTGCCCCTCCCCCGATTTTCGCCCAAGGCTAGCCGGGGCGGCGCAGGCTGTCCACCGGCTGATCATACTAACATGTTAGATTCTTGACAGACCACGCTCCCCCCTGCCAAGCTTGTCCGGCGACTGGTTGCCGGACGGGGAAGGGGAGGGCTCCGTCCAGCCGACTGCGGTCACCTGTGCGTGGTCGCCGAAAGGAATTCCGAACGTCAGCAAAAGGGGCCGGTCCCAGGGGGCCAGGCCTGAAAAAGGGAGGAACGAACGTGAGACTGGAACATTACAACGCCCTGATGGCGCGGATGAGCCGGCGGCGGATGCTGCAGGGGGCGACCGCTCTGGGCGCGCTTGCGGCGCTGCCGACGACCGCGCGGATGGCCGCAGCCGAGGCGCATGGCAATCTTCGGGCCGAGATCCTGAAGATTCCCGGCGTCGGCATGGGCAGTCCGACCGACGCCCATTGGCAGCAGGTCGGCGAGCTTTGCCTCGGCGCCACCAAGGCCAATGTGGCCGAGGGTGAGTTTGCGGGCGTCGAGCTGACCTTCATGGGGCTGAACAACCAGAACCTGCACAACTTCTTGTTCCGCGGCTTCCTCGCCCCGTGGGAGCGGTACACCGGCGCCAAGATCAACTGGATCGACCTGGCGCAGGCAGATTACAACGCGCGGCTCCAGCAATCGATCGCGACCGGCACGGTCGACTTCGACATCCTGGAAATGGGCGCACCCTTCGAGGGCGACACCGCGGGCAAGGGTCTTCTGGACGAGATGCCGGACTGGGTTGCAGCCCAGATCGACGAGGGAGACCTCGTGGGCTATCTCCAGCCGCCGGTGGGTACTTGGGACGGCAAGAAATACCGGGTCACCATCGACGGCGACTGCCATACCTTCGCCTATCGCAAGGATTACTTCGGCGAGGGCGGTATCGGCGGGGCCGAGGTGCCGAAGACCTGGCAAGAGGTGAACGCGGTATCCAAGGCGCTGGTCGGGCAGACCGACCCGCTGACCGGACTGCCGGCGCATGGTTACCTCGACCCGTTGAAGGGCTGGGGCGGCTTCGGCTTCTACTTCATCGCCAACCGGGCGACGGCCTATGTCAAGCACCCGGAAGATCCGGCCTGGCTCTTCGATCCCGACACGATGAAGCCGCGCGTCAACAATCCGGGCTGGGTCCAGGCGATCCAGGACGTCATGGATCTTGTCGCCACGCCGGGCGCCTATCCGTCCGACCAGATCAACGCCGACCCCGGCACCACGGCTTTCAGCCAGTTCCTGGCCGGCACCGGCTCGATGCTGATGTGGTGGGGCGACGTGGGCTCGTCGGCGCGCACCTCTGACACCTCGGTCGTCGGCGATGTGGTGGGCTTCGGGATCAACCCCGGCTCCGATCGTCGCTACAACTCGGCCGCAGGGGCCTGGGAAGAGACCGCGAACGAGGCGCCGCTGATGGCCTATATCGGCTGGGGCGTCTACGTCACCAGCCGCGTCTCGGGAGACGAGAAGAAGCGCAAGGCGGCGTGGTCTGCGGCGGCGCACCTGGGCGGCAAGGACTTGTCGCTCTGGACGGCGGCCTATCCGTCGGGCTTCCAGCCCTACCGCAACAGCCACTTCCAGTATGACGAATGGGAAGCGGCGGGCTACGACCGTGACTTCGTCGAGGATTATCTCGGATCCAACGCCGACAGCTACAACCACCCGAACGCCGCGATCGAGCCGCGGATCCCGGGGATCTTCCAGTACTATTCGGTGGCCGAGGACGAACTGGCCAAGGGCTTCGCCGGGCAGTACGCCAGCGCCCAGGAGACGGCCGACGCCATTGCCGCGGCCTGGGAGCGGATCACCGACGAGATCGGGCGCGACAGCCAGATCGCGCTCTACAAGGCGTCGCTCGGGATGTGATCCCGGCCGTTGGGGTGGGCAGCAATGCCCACCCCCCTTCGCGGGCGCCCCGGAAGACCGGACCGTCCGTTCAATGCACTTCGGGCAGGGCGGCCCGGCAGGCGGCCTCGCAGGAGCGGCAGGCCTCGGCGCACAGCCGGCAGTGTTCGTGCATTCCGGCGTGACGCTCACATTCCTCGGCGCACAGGCGGCAGGCTTCGGCGCAAAGCTCGATCAGCCGGTGCAGAAGCTCGGCATTGCGCCCGGTGCGTCGCGCGCCAAGCGACCAGGTGGCAAGGCAGATGTCGGCGCAATCCTGATCCAGCCGGATGCATTGGCGCAGGTCATAGGCCATCGGCTCGGCGGCGCAGGCATCGGCGCAGACCCGGCAGGCCTGGGCGCAGTGGAGGCATTCGTGAATGCAGGCGATCAGCCGATCGGCGGTCGATCCCTGCACATCGGGATGGCTGGCGATGATTTCGCGGAAGTCCATCGGTCTCTCCTTTCCGGACATGGAAGAGAGGTAAACCGCCTTGTCCCGGCTGCTGTTCCCGCGGGGGCACGGCAGGGTGGCCGGTTTCCACCACCAAGGCCCGCAACTTCCCGCTTGCGCGACCTTGCGGGGCAGCTAACATGTTAGCATGAGCAGCGCCGAACAGCTTCACGTCGTCACCTCGGACGAGATATCGCCCGCCCGCATCCGTCTTGGACGGCTGATGATCTGGGCCTCGGCCGCGCTTCTGGCGCTGGTCGCCCTGGCCCAGGTCGCCCAGTCGACGGGCCGGGCTGAATTTGGCTTCACCACCTGGCGGCCGACGCTTTATGCCTATTGCCTTTGGGCCACGGCCCTGTGCTGGGCGCAGGTCGTGATCCGGGGCGAGCGCGGCAAGCGCACGCTCTTCGTCCTGCCGGCCGCGCTTTTCGTCGTGTCGCTGACCGTCTTCCCGCTTCTTTTCGGTCTGGTCATCGCCTTTTCCAGTTGGAACCTGTCGAACCCGGCCGGAAGGTCCTTCAACGGCGCGGCAAACCTGGTGCAGATGTGGAACGACCCGTTCTACTGGAACGCGCTTGGCAACATGGTCTGGTATGTCCTTGCGATCGTGGCCGAATATGCCATCGCCTTCAGCCTCGCGCTTTTGCTGAACGCCCAGATCCGGGCGCGGAAGTTCTTTCGCGTTGCCTTCCTCCTGCCCCTGATGCTGTCGCCCGTGGCGGTCAGCTGGATGATCGGGAAATCGATGCTCGAGGCGCGCTTCGGCCCGATCTCGCGGCTGGCCCGCTGGCTGGGGGTCGATAACCCGGCCTTCTTCGAAACCGCCTGGATGGCCAAGACGACGATCATGGTGATGGATGCCTGGACCTTCATCCCCTTCATGATGATCATGCTCCTCGCCGGGCTGCAGGCGATCCCGAAGGAACTGACCGAGGCCGCCAAGGTCGATGGCGCCCGGGGCTGGAAAGCCTTCTGGGAGGTGACCTTTCCCCTGATGCTGCCGGTCTCCGTCACCGCGATCCTGATCCGGATCATCTTCAAGCTGAAACTTGCGGATGTGGTGATCAACGTCACTTCGGGAGGGCCCGGAGGGGCGACCGACACTGTCACCAGCTTCATCTTCCGTGAGTATCGCGAGCGGTCGAACGTGGGCTACGGCACGATGCTGGCCATGGTCTATCTGGTCCTGATCGTGATCTTCATGACGGTCCTGATGAAATGGGCCGCCCGCTATGCGAGACCCCGGACATGACCCAGCAGATCTTCCGCGACCATGAGACCGATCTGGCGCACCGGGCGAAGTGGTGGAGCAGCCGGATCGCGATCTACGGGGCGCTGATCCTTTGGGCCGTGATCTGCCTGTTCCCGATCTACTGGACGCTGACGACCAGCTTCAAGCTGGCCCCGGACGTGATGAAGGGGAACATGATCCCCTGGGTCGACTTCACCCCGCAATGGAAGGGCTGGGAGGCGATCGGCATGTCGCCCGAGGCCCTGCAGCGCGACAGCACGGTCCGGGCCGAGTTCCTGAAACGGTTCACCAACTCCACCGTGATCGCGCTGTCGGCCTCGACGCTGGCGGTGCTTCTGGGCAGTCTTGCGGCCTATGGGCTGTCGCGGTTCCAGTATCGGTTCGGCTTCATGAAGAATGACGATATCTCGTTCTTCTTCCTCAGCCAGCTGATCCTGCCGCCGGTCGTGCTCGCCCTGCCGTTCCTGGTCCTTTACAAGGAGCTGGCGCTGCTCGACACCCGGATCGGGCTGATCCTGCTTTACACGCTGACCGTGCTGCCGATCGTGATCTGGATCATGAAGGACCAGTTCTCGACCATCCCGACCGAGCTGGAGGAGGCGGCGATGGTGGATGGGTTGGGGATCTGGGGGGCCTTCTTCACGATCATCCTGCCGATCGCCCTGCCGGGGATGGTGGCGGCCTTCATCCTGAGCCTTGTCCTGACCTGGAACGAGTATTTCTTCGCGGCCCTTCTGACCTCGACCCATGCCAACACGCTGCCGGTGATGGTGGCCAGCCAGACCGGGAGCCAGGGGATCAGCTGGTGGTCGATGGCGGCCCTGTCCTTCGCGGCGATCCTGCCGCTCATCATCATCGGGGTCCTGTTGGAGCGGTTCATCATCAAGGGGATGGCGGCGGGGGCGGTGAAGTGATGTCCACGGTGGACAGAATCTGAAAGCCAAATAAAAACAATAACATGACATTTTCCGTTAAGGTTCTGGAAAGGTTTGCTCAAGGATGCTGAAGGGGATCGACCAGCGGCTTTCGGCAGAGGTGGTCCATGTCCTGATGCTGATGGGCCATGGCGACGATCTGGTGATCTGCGACGTGAACCATCCGGCGGCGAGCATCGCGGCAGAGACCACTTACGGCCGACTGATCGACATGGCGGGCTGCGACATTCCGACGGCGGCGCGGGCGATCCTGAGCCTGATGCCGCTGGACAGCTTCGTGCCTGCCCCCGTGTCACGGATGCAGGTGGTGGGCCAGCCCCAGGCAGAGATGCCGGTCTTTGCCCGGATGCAGGCGGTGATCGACGCAGCCGAAGGGCGTGAGGTCACGATGGAGGCGCTGGAACGCTTCGCCTTCTATGCGGCGGCAAAACGGGCCTTTGCCATCATCCGCACGGCGGACAGCGGGCCTTACGGGTGCTTCATCCTGAAGAAGGGCGTGGTGGACCTGCCTGAGCTGTGACGGCCGGCGCGTCGTTTGCCGACGGCGCGACGAGCGGTTCGGTCAAGCCAGGCCCAGAACGGCGCGCAGATGCGCAAGGGCGAGGGTGACGCCGCGCTCTCCCAGCTCGGCCGTCGCGGTGCTGGCGGTTGCCGTGTACCAGTGTTCGCCCTCGGCCACACGGGCCATGTCCACCGTCTCGGGGGCAAGGGCCAGCATCAGGGCGGTCTCGCCGAGGCCGGCATGGTCGAACGGGAAATCCGCGCCCTTCGGAAACATGGGGTGGATGCGGATCCAGTTGAACGGATCCTCGGCCGCCGCGTGCAGAGCGTAGTAATCCGCCATGTCCTGCCGTCCCCACCAGCCGGGGCCGCGCGTCCCCTCCAGATGCCGGAAGATCGCGTTGCGGGCGGCGAGACGGAAGGCGAGGTCGGTGGGCATCCCTTGCGCGAAATTCTCGGTCTGGTGGTGAATCACGCCGTGGATGTTGCGAAAGCCGGTGGCGAGGAGGCCGGAGAACAGCGCCTCGGCCAGGGGAAGAAAGGCGGAAGGTTCGACATGCAGGGTGCCTGCGCCGGGGCCGGCGACGGCATGGCTGGCCGCGCCATAGGCGAAGGGCGGCAGGGTGACGATCCGGTCGGCGAGCCGGGCCAGCGTCTCGGTCACGATCAGGAGGTCCACCCCGGCGGGGAGATGCGCGCCGTGATACTCCATCACCCCGATCGGCAGGACGACCGGCGTGTTCGCGGCCACGGCCCGGGCGATCTGGTCGGGGCGCATCCGGTCGAAGCGCATCAGCCCGGCCCCAGCGCGTGGGCGATCAGCGCGGTCTGCGTGTAAAGCGCCTTCCACAGCGGATACTGGCGGTCGTAGGCGGCAACGGGTTCGGGGGTGACGGTGCGGGCGACGGGGTTCCAGCGCGAAATCTCGTCCGGCAGCACCGCGCCCACGCCGACGGCGGCGAGGAAGGCGTCGCCGTAGCTTGCGCCGAGCGTCCTTTCGCAGACAAGCTGCGGGGTGGCCGTGAGGTCGGAGGTCGCCTGCAGCCAGACCGGGTTCTTCGTCCCGCCGCCGACGGCGAGGACGCGGTCGGGGGCGGCCTCGAGGTCGCGGTAGGTGTCGAAGACATGGGCGGTGCCCATCGCGATCCCTTCCAGCACCGCGCGGTAGAGGTCGGCGCGGGTATGGGTCAGGTCGAGGCCGAAGAAGGCGCCCTTGGCCCTGGGATCGTGGATCGGCGTCCGCTCGCCCGAGAAATAGGGCAGGCAGATCAGGCCCTTGGCGCCTTTGGGGCTGGCCTCGGCCTCGACGGCGAGGGTGGCGAAGTCGGTGTCGCGGGCCATCTGGTCGCGGAACCAGTGTGTGAGCGTGCCGCTGGTCGCAAGCCCCGCCATCGAGGCGTGACGGCCGGGAAAGAGCCAGGGGGCGTACCAGAGCCTTTCGTCGCGCAGGGGGGCGGCGGTGACCTGGATGATGAAGATGGTCGAGCCATACATGAGCATCATCTCGCCCGGCGCCTGCACACCGACGCTGACCGCCTCGGCCGCGGCGTCGATAGTGCCGCAGGTGACGGGCGTGCCGGGGGCGAGGCCGGTTTCGGCAGCGGCTTCGGCGGTGATCTGACCGGCGATGTCGGTGGACCACATCAGGCGGGGCAGGCGGTCGAGGGGCAGGAAATCGGCCAGCTCGTCGGTCCAGTCGAGGCGGGTGACATCGTAGAGCGGCGAGAAATTGGCGGCGGTGTAATGGTCGATGACGTATTCGCCGGTCAGCTTCCAGGTCAGGTAGCTGGTCGAGGTCAGGACCTTGGCGGTGCGGGCGAAGAGGTCGGGGTGGGTTTCCTTCAGCCAGAGGATCTTGGGACCGACGGATTGCGAGGTCAGCGCATTGCCGCAGCGGGCCAGGATCGTGGCTTCGCCGATCCGGGCGTTCAGGGCGGCGATCTGGTCGGTGGCGCGGGTGTCGACGCCGTAGAGGACCCCGTTCATCAGGGGTTTGCCCGTGGCGTCCACCGGCAGCATGCAGGGGCCGATGGCGCTGGCGGCGACGGCCTTGATGTCGCGCGGGTCGATGCCGGATTGCGCCAGCAGGGCGCGGGTCACATGGACGAAATCGCCCCACCAATCCTCCTCGGCGCGGTGTTCGGCCCAGCCGGGGCGGGGGACGAGCATCTTGTGCGGCCGTGTGGCGGTGGCGAGGATGGTGCCGTCATGGGCGACGAGGGTGCCCTTGGTCTCGAAGGTGCCGATGTCGATCCCGAGGGTGCAGGTCATCGGATGAGCCCCATGTCCGGGGTGATGCGGTCGAGCATGAGGTCGATGAGGCGGGTGAGGCCGTCGAGGTCGGCGGGGTCGACGACTTCGAGGGCGGAGTGGGAATAGCGCATGGGGAAGCCGAGATCGAGGCAGGCGACGCCCTCGGGGCCCATGAACTGGAGGTAGCTGAGGTCGGTGAGGGCTCCGGTATGGGCGGAGCGTTGCAGGGGGAGCTGGCCGGCGGTGGCGGCGGTTTCGGCGAGGGTGACGAGGGCGGGGTGGGGGATGACGCCGTTCAGGGTGCCGCGGCCGTGGAAGGAATAAAGGCTGATGCCGGGGCCGCCGCCGAGCGTGACCTCTCCCCTGTGGGCCATGTCGGGGGTGTCGCAGGCGAGGAGGAGGTCGATCTGGAGCGCGATGTCGGGTTGCAGGGCCTGGGCGGCAGGGAGGACGCCGCGGAGGTTGAATTCCTCTTGCACGGACCAGACGAGGTGGAGGGTGGGGCCGGATTTGCCGAGGCGGGCCGCGGCCAGGGCGAGGAGGACGGCACAGCCGGCGCGGTCGTCGACGGAGGTGCCGGCGATGCGGCCGTTCGCAAGGGGCAGGACGCGGGGGAGGTAGGTGACGGGGGTGCCGATGCGGACGCCCGCCGCCTGCGCCTCGGCCGCGCTGGTGAAGCCCGCGTCGACATAGAGGTCGGGGTAGGGGAGGACCTTGTATTTCTCCTCGGGCCCGGTGGCGTGGTGGGATTTGTTGGCGATGACGCCGGGGAGATCGCCCTGTTCGGTGCAGAGGACCACCGCCTGGGCGGGCAGGGCGCGTTCGGGGACGCCGCCGAGGCGTTCGAGGCGGATGAGGCCGGAGGCCTCGATCTTGCGGACGATGAAGCCGAGCTGGTCCATATGGGTGAAGACCATGACCGAGGGGGCCGTGGGGTCGCCCGGAATGGTGCAGGTCAGGTTGCCCAGACGGTCGGATCGATACGCCAGCCCGAGCCGGTCCAGATGCGCGGCGATGGCAGAGGCGACGCGCTGTTCGTGGCCGGAGAGGCCGGGGATCAGCATAAGTTCGGTCAGAAGATCGCGGATCATGCGCCGCCCCGTGCGCTGCGGGCGCGGTCCATGAAATCCTTGGCGCGCTCGGGGTCCACGGCGGCCCAGGTGTCGCCGCCGTGCTTGAGGGCAGAGCCGACGATACAGCCGTCAGCGATGCGCAGGACCTCGGCCACGGTGGCGTGCTTGACGCCGGTATTGGCAAGGACCGGGGTTGTCGGCAGGACGCGCTTCACGGCCTCCAGATCCTCCATCCGGGCGGCTTCGCCGGTGATGGCACCGGAGACAAGCACCGCATCGGGGATCGAGGAGAACACGGCCGAGCGGGCGCGGTCGGGCAAGGGACGGGGATCGAGGGAGCCGGCGAATTCGGCCGAGACGTTGTAGAGGGTGGCCACATCCGCCCCGAGCCGCGCGCCATAGCGGCGGGCGGCCCCGGCGTCGGGGGCCCAGAGGCCCATGTCGGAGGCATAGGTGCCGGTGAAGATCTCGCGCACGAAGGCGGCGCCGGTGGCGGCGGCAAGGGCCATGGTGGCCGTCGGATCCCACAGGACATTGACGCCGAAGGGCACGGTGATCCGGTCGCGCAGGCGGCCGATGACATAGGCCATGGTCGCCGTGCTGGCGGGGTCGACCTTCAGCTCGTAGGGGCGGTCATTCTCGTTCCCGAACATCACCGCATCGACGCCCGCCGCCTGCAATGCGGCCAGGTCGGCCTCGGCCCCGCGCAGGATCGCCTCGACCCCGCCTGCCGCATCGTGGAGCGGCGTGCCGGGCATCGCGCCGAGATGGACCATCGCAATCACGGGCTTTCGCCGCCCGAAAACCTGTTCAAACCGTGTCATGACTTTCTCCCTTCCCCCGACGCTAGCGCGAAAGCACTTGGCCGGGAAGTCTGCAACATACTAGCATGTCAGTAAACTGACGGAGGCGGGGATGCAGGCGAGGCGGCAGTGGGACCGGCTGGGGAATGGCGGGCTGAGCTTTACCGAACTGGGCTTTGGCGCGGCGCCCTTGGGCAACCTGTTCCGGGCGATCACCGAGGAGGAGGCACAGGCGATCCTGCAGGCGGCCTGGGATGCGGGGGTGCGCTATTTCGACACCGCGCCGCTGTATGGGCTGGGGCTGTCCGAGACGCGGCTGAACCATTTCCTGCGCGGGAAGCCCCGGGGGGATTTCGTCCTGTCGACCAAGGTCGGCCGCATCCTGCGGGCCTGTCCGCCCGACCAGCGCGACGGGGTGGGGAAATGGGTCGACGTGCCGTCGCGGCGCGAGGTCTATGACTACAGCCACGACGGGGTCTTGCGCAGTCTGGAGCACAGTCTGGAGCGGCTGGGGCTGGACCGGGTGGATATCCTGTATGCCCATGACATCGACATCTTCAACCACGGCAGCGAGGCCGCGATGCTGGCGCGGCTGGAGGAGTTCATGGCGGGCGGCTACCGCGCGCTGGTGCGGCTGCGGGAGGAAGGCGTGATCCGGGCCTTTGGCGCGGGGCTGAACGAATGGGAGCCCTGCGACTGGCTGCTAAGTCGCGGGGATTTCGACATCTTCCTGCTGGCGGGGCGCTATACTCTGCTGGAGCAGGAGGCGCAGGGCTTCATGGACCGGGCGGCGGCGCGGGGCGTGGGCGTGGTGATTGGCGGGCCCTACAACTCGGGCATCCTGGCGACAGGGCCGCGACCGGGGGCGCATTACAACTATGCGCCCGCGCCGGACTGGGTGCTGGAGCGGGCGGGGAAGTTGCAGGCGATCTGCGCGCGCCACGGGGTGCGGCTGGTCGATGCGGCCTTCCGGTTTCCCCTGCTGCATCCCGCGACGGTCAGCGTGATTCCGGGCGGGCAGGGGCAGGCCGAGATGGGAAGCAACATCGCGGCGGCGCGGGCCGAGGTGCCGGGCGCGCTGTGGCGTGAACTGGCCGACGAGGGGTTGATCCCGGCGGGCCTGGGCTAAAGCCGGGCGCGGATCGCGGCTTCGTCCACCTGGCCGCGCTGGTCGGGGGGCAGGCTGACATGCAGCGCGGCGGCGGCCTGGCCGAAGGCCGCGGCCTGATCCAGCGCCGCGCCGCGGGCCCATTCGGCGGCAAGCGCGCCAAGGAAGGCATCGCCCGCGCCATGGGTGGAGATCACCGTGACCGGCTGCGCCTTCTGGCGGGACAGGCCGTCGGGACCGGCGAGGACCAGGCCGTCGCCGCCCAGCGTCACGATCACCGCGCCGGGGCCGCGTTCGGCGAGCGTCGCGGCGGCGCGGGTCGGGTCAAGCTCGGCCTCGGGCTGGTCGAGGAGGTCGGCGGCCTCACCCCGGTTGACGACGAGGAGATCGGTTTGGGCGAGAAGCTCGGGGTCCATGCGGCGGGCGGGGGCGGCGTTCAGGACGACGCGCTGGCCGTTTCCGCGCGCGCGGCGGGCGAGGTGGAGGTTGGCATCCTCGGGGATTTCGCTTTGCAGCATGAGGAGGGTGCATTCGCGTGGGAAGGTCACGGCCTCGGCCCGGAGGAGGAGGTTTGCGCCGGAGACGATCACCGCGCCGTAGTTGCCGTCGGGGAGCGTGATGGCGACCGACATTCCGGAGGGGCCGGGATGCGTCTGGACGCCGGCGCGGCGGATGCCGGCCTCTTCCAGGGCGTTGCGCAGATGGATGGCGTGGTCGTCCGAGCCGACGGCGCCGGCCATGTGAACCTCCGCCCCGGCGCGGGCGGCGGCTGCGGCCTGGTTGCCGCCCTTGCCGCCAAAGGCGGTGCGGACGGTGTGGCCGGCGACGGTCTGGTCGGGGCGGGGCAGGACGGGGGCATCGACGATCAGGTCGTGATGCAGCGATCCGGCGCAGAGAATCACGGGCTTAGTTGGCATGCGCTTCCGGGAGGCTCGCGTGCCTTGCGGCGGGTCTTGGCATGGATATCAGTCGGTTACGCATGGGACGGAACCAGATTGTAGGCAGCGCCGCGATTTAGGCAAGGGGGCGCGAGGGTATCTTAGGCTCGCAGAAGCGCGGCCATGACGAGGGTGGTTGCCGTCGCGGCATCCTGGCGGGCCTGGGCGGCGGCAAGGGCGGCATCGTCGGCCAGAAGCGCGGCGATGTCGAGCAGCCGGTCGGTGAGGCGGATGTTGGTCCGCGCCTCCTCGGCCGGGTCGAGGCCGGACTGGTCGGGGAAGGTGTCGAAGTAGATGATCCCGGCATAGCCAAGGCGGTGCAGCGCCACGAGGAGTTCGATGGTCTGGACCGGGTGCACGGAGCCCGCGATCAGACCGTCGTCGCGCTTGCCGTAGCCGTCGTTGAGGTGCAGGCCCAGGATGCGGCTGTGCCGCGCGGCCAGCATCGCGGCCTTGGCAGGCATCTCGCCGGCGTAGAGCATATGGGCGAAATCAAGCGTGACGCCGGTGTTGGGGCGGCTGACCTCGGACAGTGCGAGGAGGGTGGTCGCCATGTCGGGCATGAGGGCATGGGCCCGCGGCTCGTTCGGCTTGTATTCCACGGCGATGTCGATGGCGGGGTTGTGGTCGGCGACTTCGGTCAGGGCGGAAATCGTGTCGTCCCACATCCGGGCGTAATCGGCCTGGAAGGAGTAGTCGAACCCGTCCTGCCCCATCCAGAGCGTCATCTGGCTGCCGCCCATCGCAGCGCAGGCGTCGATCCCGCGTTTGGTCAGGTCGATGGCGGCGCGGCGGACCGTGGGGTCGGGATGGGTGAAGGCGCCGAGCTTGAAGCCCTCTTCGGTATAATAGCGCATGGCGAGGCCGTTCAGGGTCAGGCCCTGATCGGCAAGGAGCCGGGACAGGGTGGCCGGGTCATGCGCGGCGAAATGGTCGGGATAATTGAGGTCGGCGGCGGAAAGGCCGCCCACCCGTCCGGCCGCCGCCAGCATTTCGGCCACCGTGTCGCCCTTGCGCTTGAAGGCGTTGAGGCGGGCGGCGTAGCGCGGGCGGTTCGGGATCATGCGGGGGCTTTCTCGGGGTTGAAGAGATCGGGCCGCTCACGCTCCAGCGGTTCGAGATAGGTGATGAGCTGGCGGAGGTGGTCCTGCACCGCCGACCGCGCGGCCGCCGGATCGCGGGCTTCCAGCGCCGCGAGGATCGCCTGATGTTCAGCCAGCGTCGCCTGCACCCGGCCGGGCACCGGCAGGATCAGCTGGCGGGCGCGGTTCACATGCAGCCAGGCGGTGTCGGCGACCTGGGCGAGTTTCGGGAAGCCGGTGAAGGACAAGAGAAGCTCGTGCATCGCCGAGTCCATGGCGTAGAAGCCGGGGATGTCGCCGTCGGCCACCAGTGCCGCCTGCACGGTGAGGTTGCGCCGCAGGATCTGGAGCTGGTCGTCGGTGATCCGGGCGGCCACACGTTCGACCGCCGCGACCTCGATCGCTTCGCGCAGGAAGGCGCCTTCGCGGATTTCCTGCATGGAGAAGCGCGCGACGAAGGTGCCGGCCTGGGGGACGACATCCACCAGCCCCTCGGCCTGAAGCCGGGCCACGGCGTCGGCGACGGGCGAGCGGCTGACCCCCAGCGCCTCGCAGATATCGGGCTTGCGCAGGATCTCTCCGGGGCGGTAGGCGAGAGACAGGATCGCCTGACGCAACGTCTGGTAGACGCGCTGGCCGAGCGAACCCGAAAATTCCGCCAGCGGGCGCAGGCGCTGGGCGGTGGAGAGCTCTTGTTCGGCGGGCTCGGGTGGTTGTAACATGCTAACATGTTAGGCGACTGCGACGCGCTGTCAAGAAAGGGGCTGCCATGGCGGAAGGCGTGATCCGGCTGCATGGGTCGGATAATGTTGTGGTGGCGCTGAAGGATCAGCCCGCCGGGGCGGAGCTTGCGGAACTGGCGGTTCCCATGCCAGGGCCGGTGCCGCGCGGGCACAAGATCGCGCTGCGGGCCATCGCGAAGGGCGAAGAGGTCGTGCGCTATGGCCAAATCATCGGACAGGCGACCGAGGACATTCCGGCGGGGGCGCATGTCCACAGCCACAACCTGGGGATGGGTCCGCATTCCAGCGACTATGCCATCGGGAGCGAGTGCCGCCCGCTGCCGGCCTTGGAGCCGCGAACCTTTCTGGGCTATCACCGCCCGGACGGGACGGTCGGGACGCGGAACTATCTGGGCATCCTGACATCGGTGAACTGCTCGGGGTCCGTCGCGCGGTTCATCGCCGAGGCGGCGGAGAAGGACCCGGTGCTGGCGGCGGCGAAGATCGACGGGATCGTGCCGATCGTCCACCAGACCGGCTGCGGCATGTCGGCGACGAACGAGGGCTACCAGACCCTGATGCGGACGCTGAAAGGCTATGCACGGAACCCGAATTTCGGCGGCATCCTTCTGGTGGGGCTGGGCTGCGAGGTGATGCAGGTCCCCGATCTGGTGGGGCAGGGCCGGCTGCGGCCGGATGGCAACTTCCGCTACATGACCATTCAGGGCGAGGGCGGCACGCGGGCCACGATCGAGCGCGCGCTGAAGGTGCTGCGCGAGATGGCCGAGGTTGCAGGGCAGGTGGAGCGGGCCCCGGCCCCGGTGTCGAAGCTGGTCGTCGGGCTGCAATGCGGCGGCTCGGACGGATACAGCGGGATCACGGCGAACCCGGCTTTGGGCCATGCCAGCGATCTTCTGGTGCGGATGGGCGGGACCACGATCCTGTCCGAGACGCCGGAAATCTATGGGGCCGAGCATCTGCTGACCCGCCGGGCCGTCAGCCGCGAGGTGGGCGAGACCCTGCTGGAGCGCATCCGCTGGTGGGAGGATTACACCGCCCGCAATGAGGGCGAGATGGACAACAACCCCAGCCCCGGGAACAAGCGGGGCGGGCTGACCACGATCCTGGAGAAGTCGCTTGGCGCGGTGGCGAAGGGCGGCACGGCACCGCTGGCCGGGGTCTACAAGTTCGCCGAGCCGATCACGACGCCGGGATTCACCTATATGGATAGCCCCGGCTATGACCCCTGCTCGGTGACGGGGCAGATCGCCTCGGGCGCGACGGTGATCGTGTTCACCACCGGGCGCGGCTCGGTCTCGGGCTACAAGCCGAGCCCCTGCATCAAGCTGGCGACGAATTCCGAGATGTATGGCCGGATGAAGGAGGACATGGACATCAACTGCGGCGACATCCTTGACGGGGTGTCGATCGAGGCCAAGGGCGAGGAAATCCTGGAAAAGATCATCGCGGTGGCAAGCGGCCAGCAGACCCTGTCCGAGGAGCTTGGATTCGGCGGGGCGGAGTTCGTGCCCTGGCAGATCGGGGCGGTGATGTGATGGGACCGCTTGGCGCGGCTCATCGCTGGGGTGGCGCATGAACCGGCCGGGATACGCCTGGCCAGACCCTGACCGCGACTATGCCAACGGGGCCTTCATTCCGGGGGCGGCGGACTATCCGGCGCGCTGGGCGGCGAAGGCGGCGGCGTTCCGGGCGGGTCTGGGGACGCGGGCGGAGCTGGATCTGGCCTATGGGCCGGGAGAGCGGGAGCGTCTGGATCTGTTCCTGCCGGACGGCGAGCTGCGCGGCGTCGTGGTCTTTGTCCATGGCGGCTACTGGCATCTGTTCGGCAAGTCCGACTGGTCGCATCTGGCGGCGGGGCCGCTGGCGCGGGGGTGGGCGGTGGCGATGCCGGGCTATCCGCTGGCCCCCGAGGCGCGGCTGTCGGGGATCACCGGGGCGATCGGCCGGGCCTGTGCGGTCGTGGCGGGCCGGGTGGCGGGGCCGATGGTGGTGACGGGCCATTCGGCGGGGGGGCATCTGGCGGCGCGGATGGGCTGTGCCGATCAGGCGGTGCCGGTGTGGCGGGTGGTGCCGATCTCTCCGCTGGCCGAGCTTGGGCCGCTGATGGCGACGGCGATGAACGCGACGCTGCGGGTCGACGAGGCGGAGGCGGCGGCGGAAAGCCCGGCGCGGCTGGCCTTGCGGGACGGGGTCTCGGCCCATGTCTGGGTGGGGGCAGAGGAGCGACCGGCCTTCCTGTGGCAGGCGCGGGTGCTGGCCGAGGAATGGGCCTGTCCCTGGACCGCCGATCCGGGGCGGCACCATTTCGATGTGATCGACGCGTTGGAGGAGCCGGGATCGCCCCTCTGCCAGGCGCTGGTGGCAGGGCTTTAGATCCGCCCAAGGACGCGGTCGAGGGTGCTGAGCACCTGATCCACGTTGCCAAGGCTGAAGGGGAGCGGGGGGCGGATCTTCAGGCGGTCGCCCTTCGGCCCGGTGGAGCGGATCAGGATATGCACCTCGCGGAGCGCATTGACGAGGCGGGCGGTGCGGACCGGGTCGGGCTGGCCGACGGTCAGGATCGTCTGGCCGATGAAAAGCCCGGCCGCGCGGGTTTCGCCAAGCGTTTCATGGCGTTGCGCGAGAGTCTTGAGACCTTGCGTGAAGGCCGCGCCGACGGTGAGGGCGTTCTGCTGCAATCCTTCGTCCCGGATCACGTCAAGGACGGCAAGGCCCACGGCGGCGGCGACGGCATTGCCGCCAAAGGTGTTGAAGTAACGCGCCTGCGCGCCGAATTCGGCGATGGTCCCCGGTTTCAGGACAAGGCCCGCGAGGGGGTAGCCGTTGCCCATCGGCTTGCCGAGGCTGACCATGTCGGGGATCAGCCCGTGGCGCTGGAAGCCCCAGAAGCGGCTGCCGGTGCGGCCGAAGCCGGGCTGGACCTCGTCTGCAAGGAAGAGGCCGCCGCGCGCCCGGATCGCGGCGGCGGCGGGGGCGAGAAAGCCCTCGGGGTCAGGGTAGACGCCATCCGAGGAGAAGATCGTATCGACGATCAGGAGGGCGGGCGTGATCCCCTGCGCCTGCATCCGGTCGCAGGCGTCGGTGACGGCTGCGGCGAAGCCTTCGGCGATGCCGTCGGGGTAGTTCGCGGCAGAGGGGGCGGGGATCGGAAAGACCGTGGGGCCGGGGGCGACGGCGGGGCCGATGGACATGGACATCTCGGCCGTGGCCAGCGTCACGCCATGATAGGCGTTTTCGGTGACGATCACCCCGGTGCCCCCCGTGGCCGCGCGGGCGATGCGAAGCGCGAGGTCGTTCGCCTCGCTTCCCGTGCAGGTGAACATGACGTGGGAGAGTGCGGGCGGAAAAAGCGCGAGCAGACGCTCGGCATAGGCGAGGATGCCGTCGTGGAGGTAGCGGGTGTGGGTGGCCAGCGTGGCGGCCTGTCTGGCCATCGCCTCGACCACGCGGGGGTGGCAATGACCGACGGAGGCGACGTTGTTGTAGCAGTCCAGATAGGCGGTGCCGTCGGGGGCGTAGAGGTGGACACCCTCGCCCCTGACGAGATGGACCGGGGTTTCGTAGAACAGACGGTAGGCGGGGCCGAGGGCCTTCGCGCGACGTTGCGCCAGCGCCTCATCTTGCGGCGAGAGCTGGCCTCTGCCGGGGGTATAGGCGTTCAGCATCGTGGTCTGGCGGGTCATGTCGGGCTTTCGCAGGCTAGAAGCAGGGTTTGGGCAAGCGCCGTGGGGTCGGTCAGGGCGTCGAGGCCCGCGCGTGAAGTGGGGGCGTTGCGCAGGATGTAGGGCGCGTTCGCGGGATAGCGGGACGCGCGCCAGGCGGTGATGGTGAGCGTGGTCACGAGGCGGGCGGTGATGAGGTCGGGGAGAAGCCGGATCTCCTGCGCTGTCAGGGGATTGGCGCGGTGGTAGGCCCTTGTCAGCGGGACGAGGAGCGTGGCCGGATCCGAAGGCTCGATCAGGTAGGAGGCAGCGACGGCGAGGTCGCAGATCCGGTGGCTTAGCGTCATGTCGCCGAAGTCGAGGATGCCGGTAAGGTGGTCGGGCTGCTTTGGATCGGCCAGCAGGTTGTGCGGGTTGAAGTCGCCGTGGATGACCTGGCGTGGCAGCTCGGCAAGGGCCGGCGCGGTCTGGTTGGCGAAATGGTCGAGGAAGGTGGTGATCCTTGGCCGCAGATCCGCAGGCAGCGACGGGGTGAGCGGGGCCAGGTCGCAGGCGTTCTGGATGTCCCACAGCAGGTGATGCGCGGCCGCCGGGTGGTGGAAGCTGGCGAGGGTCGCGTCAAGGCGGCCGAGGGCGGCGCCGATGGCCCCGGCCAGATTCGGGGTGCGCGGCAGGTGGGCCAGGGGCGTGCCGGGAAGCCAGGTGAAAAGGCGGAGCGCGCCGTTGGGGGTGGGCAGGATCGTGCGGGCGTCCCGCGCGGGGATCACCCGAGGGGTCGGCAGGTCGGGCGCGGTGGAGGCGACGTGAACAAGCGCCTGGGTCTGGAACTCGGTCAGGGGCGGGGGTTCGGCCGGGTTGGCAAGCTTCAGGGTGAAGCTTGCAGTCGCGGTGTCCAGCCGGTGGTTCTGGTCACGCTCGGACGTCAGCGGGTGCAGGGTTCCCGTGACTTGCCAATGGGTTGCGGCAAGGGCGGCAAGGGCGTCGGTCGGCACTTGCGGCGGGGGGAGGGAGAGGAGGCTTCCGGTGGGGTCCTGGGTCATCGGCGGCAGGATAGTGATTGGCGCGCGAGGGGCCAGCGGAATATGCGTTGACATGGTTTAGTGTTTTAGTAAGGATATGTGTGAAGCCCAGCCAGCCCGCTCCGGGCCCGCCCGGCGTCCCTTTCAGATCAGGTGGAGTTCACCATGCCCGAACGTGACGCGGCCCGCGCGGCCGATTTCCTTGACCTGCTGTGCGGCGCGCTTGCCGGATTGCTTGCGGTGCCGACGCTGGAGGGGCTGTTCGCCCGGATGGAGGCTGTGCGATGAACGCCCATGTCGAACCCTGGCTGACTGCCGATGCCACCCCGGTCCATGACGCGCGCGCCCTGACCGAGGGCGGCAGCCTGGCGCGGATCCTGCTGGACGGGCAGGTCTATGCCCTGCGGATCACGCGCGCGGGAAAGCTGATCCTGACGAAGTAGCCCTTAGCCCTTGCCGACCAGCGCGAGGGCGGTCTCGGCGATGCCGGGGGCGGAGGGCATGGTCGCGGCATAGGCCGGGCCGGTGGCGATGAAGCTGTCCTCGGCCGTGAGGCGGGCCAGTTTCGCGCCGGGCGCGGTCTCGTGGAAATGGGCCATCAGGGCCTCGGCCACACCGCCGGAGTGGCGGGTTTCGTCGACGATCAGGATGTGCCGGCAGCCGGCGACGGCTTCGGTCAAAGCGGCTTTCGGCAGAGGCGAGAGCCAGCGCGTGTCGATGATCCGCGCGTCCACCCCGGCTTCGGTGATCCGGGACAGGGCCTGATGCGACAGGTAGGTGCCGTTGCCGAAGGTGACGATGGCAAGGTCGGTGCCCGTGCCGTGGATGCCGACCTGGCCGAGGGGGATGGTCTGCGAGGGGTCGGGATAGAGGCGGAGCCAGCCGCCGTCCTTTTCCGCGTGAAGATCGCGCATCGGGTAAAGCGCGATGGGTTCGAGGAAGACGACGACGCGCTGTTCCTCACGCGCGAGGCGGACAGATTCGCGCAGCATCATGGCGGCGTCCGCCCCGTTGGAGGGGACGGCGAGGATCAGGCCGGGGATGTCGCGCAGGACGGCGACCGAGTTGTCGTTGTGGAAATGCCCGCCGAAGCCCTTCTGGTAGCCGAGGCCCGCGATGCGCAGGACCATCGGGTTGGTGAACTGGCCGTTCGAGAAGAAGGGGAGCGTCGCGGCCTCGCCCCGAAGCTGGTCCTCGGCGTTGTGGAGATAGGCGAGGAACTGGATCTCGGGGAGCGGGACAAAGCCGTTCTGCGCCATGCCGATGGCAAGGCCGAGGATGGATTGTTCGTCCAGAAGCGTGTCGATCATCCGGTCCGCGCCGAAGCGGGCCTGAAGTTTTTGCGTCACGCCGTAAACCCCGCCCTTGCGGCCCACATCCTCGCCCATCAGGACGATCTCGGGGTGGGTGAGCATCAGGTCGGTGAGCGCCCAGTTGATCAGGCGGGACATGAACTGCGGCTCGTCCATCGCCTTGAGGTCGGGGCCGAAGGCCTGCTGCCGCGCCTGCGGGCTGGGGCCGTTCGTGGGGCGGCAGGACCGGGGCGGGGGGACGATGGCGGCCATGACCTCGGCCGCGGTCTTGAGCCGGGGGCGGGTAACGGCGCGGGCGGCGGTCTGGGCGACGTGGTCGGCGGTGTCGGTGTAGATCTGCAGCGCCTGTGGCGGCGTCAGCGCGCCGGCCTGGGAGAGGAGGCGGACGGAGTGGAGGAGCGGGTCCTGCGCCTCTTCCGCCTCGACCTCGGCCTTTGGCAGGTAGGTCGTGGGCATGTCGGCCCCGGCATGGCCGTAAAGCCGGATGGTGCGGACATGGAGGAAGGCGGGCTTGCGGCGGCGGCGGACGAAATCGGCGGCGGCGAGGGCGGTGGCATAGGTGTCGTAGATGTCCAGCCCGTCACAGGCGAAATAGGCAAGGCCCGGCCGGTTGCGGAAGGTGGCCTCGATCCAGCCCTTGGGGGTGCGGGTGGAGATGCCGATCCCGTTATCCTCGCAACAGAAGAGGAGGGGCAGGGGGATGCCCTGATAGGCGGTCCATTGTGCGGCGTTGAAGGCACCCTGGGCGGTGGAGTGGTTGGCGGAAGCGTCGCCGAAGCTGCAATATGCGATGGCGTCCTCGGGCAGGATCGCGTGTTCCGGCCGGTGACGCCGGGCGGCGCCGATGGAATAGGCCGCCCCGACCGCCTTCGGCAGGTGGCTGGCGATGGTCGAGGTCTGCGGCGGGATCATGAGGGGCCGGGAGCCCAGGACCTTGTGCCTGCCACCGGAGATCGGGTCCTCGGTGGAGGAGGCGAACGACAGGAGCATGTCCCAGGTCATGTCCTGCCCTGGCACCTGTTCGGCGCGCTGGATCTGGAAGGCGGCGTCGCGGTAATGCAGGAAGGCTATGTCGCTGGGGCGCAGCGCGGCGGCGACGGCGGCCAGCCCCTCGTGCCCGGACGAGCCGATGGTGTAGAAACCCTGCCCCGCCGCCTGCATTGCCCGGCTTTGCCGGTCAAGCGCCCGGCTGAGGCAGCCGGAGCGGTAGATCGACAGGGCAAGGTCCTTGTCCAGCGGACCGGCAGGCGCGCGCCCCGCGGGGAGGTCGCCCACGGCGACACGGCGCAGGAAATTCTCGTGGACGATCGCGGAACGATCCATGTTCAGCCGCCGGTATGGCTCATGTGGCGGGTCATCTGCCCGGCGACCTTCTGGCGGGAATAGTCGAAGTCATGGCCCTTCGGCTTGCGCGCGATGGCGGTGCGGATCGCCTGTTCCAGCTGCGCGTCGTCCGGGCTGGCGCGCAGCGGCGTGCGGAGGTCGGCCATGTCTTCCTGTCCGAGGCACATGTAAAGCTGTCCGGTGCAGGTCAGCCGCACGCGGTTGCAGCTTTCACAGAAATTGTGGCTGAGCGGCGTGATGAAGCCGACCTTCTGGCCCGTCTCCTCGACCCGGACATAGCGAGCGGGGCCGCCGGTGCGTTCGGCGAGGTCGGTGAGCGTGAACCGTTCGGCCAGCCGGGCACGGAGGTCCTTGAGCGGCCAGTACTGGTCAAGGCGGAGGGGGGACATGTCCTCGCCCATCGGCATGACCTCGATGAAGGTCAGGTCGTGGCCTTCCGTCGCGCACCAGTCGAGCAGGGAGAAAAGCTCATCCTCGTTGAAGCCCTTCAGCGCGACGGCGTTGATCTTGACGCGAAGGCCCGCGGCCTTGGCGGCCTCGATCCCCTCAAGCACCTGCGGCAGGCGGCCCCAACGGGTGATTTCCGCGAATTTCGCGGGGTCGAGCGTGTCGAGCGAGACGTTGATCCGCCGCACGCCAAGATCGGCCAGCGGCTGGGCGAATCGCGCCAGCTGGCTGCCGTTGGTGGTCAGCGTCAGTTCCTTCAGCGCGCCGGATTGCAGATGGCGGGCCGTCGCCTCGAAGAAGGTGAGGATGCCCTTGCGGACCAGAGGCTCACCCCCGGTGATGCGGAGCTTCTGCACGCCCATGCGGATGAAGGTGGAGCAGAGGCGGTCGAGTTCTTCCAACGTCAGAAGTTCGGCCTTGGGCAGGAAGGTCATGTTTTCCGACATGCAATAGGTGCAGCGGAAATCGCAGCGGTCAGTGACCGAGACGCGCAGGTAACTGATCGCGCGGGCGAAGGGATCGACAAGCGGCTCCATGCCCCGGAAGGTAAGGATGGGCGGGCCGCCGCACAAGCCGGAAAGCGGCGATTGCGGGGGCGGAAGCGGCGGGCTAGGCTGGGCGCATGAAACATCTTGCGACGATTTTGCTGCTGGCCCTTGGGCTTGCTGGCTGCGCCGAGCTGACGGGCAAGGGCAGGGCGCCTGCGACCGGCGCATCGGCCCCGGAACCGACGGTCGAGATCGCCCCTGCGGTCAGCACGACGGTGCTGGGCGCCCGGGCGGTGAATGCGGCCGCGCTGGATTCTACCACTGCCGAGGAGAAGGCGGCGGCGCTGTCGGCGCCGGCGGCGGCGGGTGAGCGGGCGCTGGGCAAGGTCGTGGTGGCGCTGGGCCCCCCGGCCGAGCAGGGGCTGTGGCTGTCCACCGCGCTGGTCAAGGCCCCGGTTCAGGGGCGGATCGAGACGTCGGGGGGAAAGAGCCTGACGCTGGAGCTGCGTCCCGGCTCGGGCGGGGCGCTGCTTTCGCTGGCGGCCTTCCAGGCACTGGGGCTGTCCCTGACGCAATTGCCCGAAGTGACGGTCTACGGCCCCTGAGGAAAGGCGCCTAGTCCTGGTCTTGCAGATGCCGCGCGGCCTCGGTCCGGGCGAAGGGCTTGAGGCGGGCGCCATGCTCGGCCAGGAAGGCGCGGGCGCGGGCGGCGTCGTGTTTCGACAGGTCGCGGACCCACCAGGCGACGGCTTTCTGGATGAACCAGTCGCGGTCGTCCGCGAGGGAAGCGCACCAGCCGAGGATGCGGTCGCGGATCGCCAGTTCCTCGGGCTTGGGGAAGTTCTGCTTGGTCCAGGGCAAAGTCATCACCAGCGCCGCGCGGCGGGTCCACATATGGGGGCTGGCGACCCAGGTCTCGACCGTGTCGAGCCGGGCGGGATCGGCCACCAGCCGTTTTTGCCCGGCGATCGACGCATGGTCGGCGATGGCCCAGGCGTCGAAATCGGGCACCCAGGAGAGGATCAGCTCCCACGCCGCCTGATCGGGGCGGATGCGGGCCTGGGTCAGGAGTTTCGCGGCGGCGATCCGGGCCTCGTGGATATTCGTGCGCCAGAGGTCGGCGGCCAGGGACAGCCGGTCGTCCAGCGAAAGCTCGGCCCGCCAGCGGTCGGCGCAGTCGGCGATCTGCGGCACCGGAATGCCGAGATAGGGCCGTTCGACCTTGTGGTAGGCCCGCATTTCCCCGGCCTTCGCAGGATCGGCCAGGGCGTGGAGTTCGTCGAGCGGGGTCACGTTGGGCCTCATGTCCGGTGTGCTGCCGACCTGATGGCGGCGATCCGGCCCGGATGCAACCTTTTCAGGCGCGTCTAGCGGCGGAGGACAAAGCGGACCGAGGCAACGGGAATGCCCCCGCGGCTGACCACGGCGTCGTTGATGATCGTGCCGTCGGGGGCGGCGTAGATGATATCCTCGAACCCCAGCCGGTTGACGCCCGACGGCGAGCGGAAATCGGCGAGGTAGGACAGGGTGATGCGGCCGTCGGCCTCGATCACGGTGGCCTCGCCCACGGTATCCTCGCGCTTGCCGGTCCAGCGGCCGGGGCCCTGTTCGCGGAACACCCAGGTGAGCCGGTCCTCCTGCCCGTCGTCATAGAGGAAATCCTCGACCACGGTGAGGGTGCGGGCACCGTCGCGGCCGGTCACGGTGCCGTTCAGCCGGGCGGTGAACCGGCGTTCGTCGCCGGTGAGCCAGACCCGGAAATGCCCGCGGCCCGTCGTGCGGCCCTGGAAGGCCGAGACGAGATCGGTGGGCGGGCCTTCGGTCGCGGGCAGCCGCGGTGTCGAGGCACAGGCGGCGAGCGGGAGGGTGGCGAGGCCGAGAAGAAGTGTGCGGCGGTACATGTGCGGGCTCCGGTATTTGCAGGGTGATACGCGCGGCGGGGCGGGGCTGATCAGCCGGCTCGCGGTGGCGTGGCTTGACCTTTCCTGGCCGCTAACCGAAGGTCGCGCGAAGACAAGGCGGGGCAGATGGCAACGAAAACAGCACCTTTCTCGGGCTTCGAATTCATGATCGCCTGGCGGTACTTGCGCGCGCGGCGGGCGGAAGGCGGGGTCAGCGTGATGACCTGGATTTCCCTGATCGGGATCACGCTGGCGGTGTTCGCGCTGATCCTGACGCTGGCGGTGCGCGCGGGCTTCCGGGCGGAATTTGTCGATACGATCCTGGGGGCGAACGCCCATGTCACCGTCTATTCCGCCGGCGAGATCGGGCCGGAGGGGCAGTTGATCCGCGGTTTCACCCAGCCCGACGCCATGGCCGCCGCGATCCGCGCGGTGCCGGGCGTCACGCGGGCCGCGCCGCTGATCCGGGGCAAGTTGATGGTCTCGGACGGCGAGGACACGACGGGGGCCGAGGTCTATGGGCTTCTGCCCGAGGATTTCGCCTCGATCCCCCGGATCGGCCGCGGCTCGGACGCGATCGGCGATCTGGAGCGGTTCCCCGAAGGCATCGCCCTCGGCTCTGGTGTCGCGCGTGAGCTGGGGGTGACGGTCGGCGACCGTGTGCGCCTGATCGCGCCGGGGGGCGTGAAGACGGCGATGGGCACCAGCCCGCGCGTCAATGCCTATGAGATCGTCTACATCTTCACCGCCGGCCGCTACGACATCGACACGACCCGCATCTACATGCCCTTCGCCGAGGCGCAGAGCTTTTTCAACAAGGAAGGCCAGGCCGACGAGGTCGAGGTCATGGTGGAGAACCCCGATGCGATCGAAGGCTATGGCATCGCGATCCTGAACGCGGCCGGGCCGACGGCGATGCTGTGGACCTGGAAGGACAGTTCCGGCGCCTTCCTGCGCGCGCTGGATATCGAGGACAACGTGATGTTCGTGATCCTGTCCGTGCTGGTCCTGATCGCGGCGATGAACATCGTTTCGGGCCTGATCATGCTGGTGAAGAACAAGGGGCGCGACATCGGCATCCTGCGCACCATGGGGCTTACGGAAGGCTCGGTCCTGCGGGTCTTCTTCATCTGCGGGGCGTTCACCGGGGTGATCGGCACCATCGCCGGAGTGATCCTGGGCTGTCTCTGCGCGATCTACATCGACCAGATCATGTCCTTCATCAACTGGATCAACGGGGCCGAGGTCTGGGACCCCTCGATCCGCGGCATCTACTCCTTGCCGGCCAAGCTGCAACTGCCGGATGTGCTGTCGGCCGTATCCTTGTCGCTGGGGCTGTCCTTTGTCGTCACCTTCTTCCCGGCGCGGCGTGCGGCGCGGATGAACCCGGTCGAGGCGCTGCGCTATGAGTGAGCCGATGTTGGAGCTGAATGGGATCGAAAAGGGCTACAACCGCGGCAAGCCGTCGGAGGTGCTGGTCCTGCGCGGGGCCACGCTGACCGTGGCCCGGGGCGAGGTGGTGGCGCTGGTCGCGCCCTCGGGCGCGGGGAAGTCGACGCTTCTGCATATCGCGGGGCTGCTGGATACGCCGGATTCGGGCAGCGTGCGGCTGGACGGACGCGAGATGGGCAACCTTTCGGACCGGGCGCGGACCGAGGCGCGGCGGGCAGAGGTGGGGTTCATCTACCAGTTCCACCATCTTCTGCCCGAGTTCACTGCGCTGGAGAATGTGGTGATCCCGCAGCTGGCCAACGGCGTGCCGAAGGCCCGGGCCGAGGCGCGGGGGCGGGAACTGCTTGAGAAGGTCGGCGTCGGCGCAAGGGCGCTCCACCGCCCGGCAGCGCTGTCGGGGGGCGAGCAGCAGCGCGTGGCCTTCTGCCGGGCGCTGGCCAACGGGCCGAAGCTTCTGCTGGCGGACGAGCCCACCGGGAACCTGGATCCGGCGACCTCGGACCAGGTGTTCGGGGTCTTGATGGAGCTGGTGCGCGCGACCGGCCTTTCGGCGCTGATCGCCACGCATAACCTGGAGCTTGCGGCGCGGATGGACCGGGTGGTGCGGCTTGCGGCCGGGCGGGTGGACGACCATGGCGGTCAGGCCGTGGCAATGGGAGGATAGCACATGCGTTGGATCATTCTGGGACTGCCCCTTGCGCTTGCGGCCTGTGTCGAGCCGAAACAGCCCAGCGGAGCCGAGGATTTCGGTGATTTCTGCGCCAGCTGCCACGGGATGTCGGGCAAGGGCGACGGTGATGCGGCGGCTCTGCTGGACCGGAAGCCCGCTGACCTGACGACGATCTCGGCCCGGAATGGCGGGGTCTTTCCGGGAACGCAGGTGATGGCGAAGATCTGGGGCTATACCGGGGGGCGGGATGGATCCTCGACGATGCCGGAGTTCGGGCCCCTCTTGCAGGGGGAGCTGGTGCCCTATGATGGCGGTGACGGCATCCAGACCCCGACCCCGGTGCGGCTGGTGCAACTGGCGGAATACCTCAAGACGCTGCAGCAGAAGTAGGGTGGGCGATATCGCCCACCCTACGCCTGGACCTGGCGGCTGAAGGGCGTCACCTGTCCCAGCCGAGGGTGACGCTGCCGCCTGTCGGCATGGGAATCCTGCGTCAGCTTGCGCCTCCTCTCCCGGCAACGGGCTTGGCAAGCGGTTGGAAATCCTGACTATGAACCGCAAGGTCCGGGCGGATAGGACCGGCGGAAACGAGGTGACGGCATGAAGCGTGCGATGCAGGCCCGCTGGGCCCTGGCCCTGGTCGGGGCGCTGGGTGGGGCGCTGGCCTGGGCCTTGATCGAGGCCGCGTCCAGAGAGCTGGTCGGCGAACGGCTGGCGCTGGTCCTGGTCGTGCTCTTCGCCAGCGGCTTTGCCGCGACGCTGGCAATGGCGGGCCCGATCGGTCTGGCGCGGGCCGCGCTGCGCGGGGCTGGCCTTGGCCTTGCCCTGGGCGGGCTGACCGCAGTGTCTTTCCTGCGCTATGACAGTGTTGGCGCCTTCCTCGCCACGCCCATGCCGACCCTTGCGCTTCTGGTCCTTTCCGCGCTGCCGGTTCCCTTCCTGATCGCCGCCGCAAAGCC
Source organism: Alphaproteobacteria bacterium (assembly GCA_029289325.1). Taxonomy (GTDB): domain Bacteria; phylum Pseudomonadota; class Alphaproteobacteria; order Rhodobacterales; family Rhodobacteraceae; genus Tabrizicola. The sequence continues at coordinate 31,912 of JARFTV010000013.1, read as the reverse complement.
CGGTTGGCGCGACTATCCGGCGCTGTTTCAGGAAAGCTGGGCGATCCTGGTCCGTCTTGTTGCATCGCTGGCGTTCACCGGGCTGGTCTGGCTGGTGATCTTCCTGTCCAACGGGCTTTTGAAGGTCGTGGGCATCGGCCTGCTGGAAGAGCTGCTTGACCACGGCCTTGCGATCTTCCTGATCTCGGGCACGGCGCTGGGGCTGGGCACTGCCGTCGTCTGGGAACTGGCCGGAGCGGTCGCGCCCCAGCTGATCCTGCGCTTCCTGCGGATGCTCTTGCCGGTGGTGTTGGGGGTGACGCTGGTCTTCTTGGCCGTGCTGCCGTTCCGGGGTCTTGATGGCCTGATCACCGGGCTGTCGCCGGCCACGCTGCTGCTGACGATGCTCGGCGCCGGGATCGCGCTGGTCGCGGTCGCAGTGGATCGTTCGGACGCCGAGGCGGTGCAGGGTCCGGTCCTGCCCGGCGCGGCCCGGGCGCTGGCGCTGCTGCTGCCGCTGCTGGCCGGGCTGGCGCTTTGGGCGCTTTGGCTGCGGGTGGGTCAGCACGGCTGGACGCCCGAACGGCTCTTCCTAGTAGTCCTGGGCCTGTTGGGGCTGGGCTATGGCTTGACCTATGCCGTCTCGGTCCTGCGTGGCGCGGGCTGGATGGCGCGCATCCGGCGCGGCAACCTTGGAATGGCGCTGCTGGTGATGCTGGCGGCCGCGCTCTGGCTGACGCCCCTGTTCAACGCCGAGGCGATTTCCGCCCGCGATCAGGTCGACCGCTATCTCGCGGGCAGGACGCCGCTGGCCGAACT
>JARFTV010000013.1:0-31104 GCA_029289325.1 Alphaproteobacteria bacterium | reverse complement strand
CGAACTTGACCCGGACGCGATCGGGCGCTGGGGGCGCCCCGGTGCCGCGGCGCTGGCGCGGCTGAGCGGGATTGCCGCCGAGCCGGGGCAGGAGGCGCTGGCGGCGCGTCTGGCCGGAACCGACGATCCCGACGGCTCACGCCGGGCGGCGGATCTGGCGGCTCTGGTCGAGATCCTGCCCCTGCAGCCGCCCACCGGGACCGGGACCCGCGACATGCTTTTGTCGGGGGTGGACGACTATCAGTTGCGCCGCTGGACCGAGGTCTGCCGTCGCCCGCTGGAAACGGGCCGACCGGCCTGCGTGCTGGTGGTGGCGGATCTTCTGCTGGCGATCCCGGGCGAAGAGGCGATGCTGTTCCTGGAACACGCCCCCGGCGCGACCGAGGTGCTGGGGCTTTACCTGGACGAGACCGGGCTACTGGCGCAGCGCGCCGTGGTACGGGCCGACATGGGCCATCTGCCCGGCGAAACCGCAAGCGAGCTTCTGCGCGCCGCCCAGGAGGCCCCGCCGCCGCTGACGCCTGCGCTGGTGAACCAACTTGGCACGGGCGAGGCAGGTCTGCTGATGCTGCCCTGAGGCGTACAGCCCTTTGTTAACCCATGCGGGTTAGAATCGCAGCGAAAGAGGTGCGAAGGATCGTTCATGGACGCGCTGATGTTGCGGTTCCTGCAGGGCTATGTGCGCGATACGTTCGGCGCTGCCCTGTGGCACGCCATCTGCCAGCGTGGCGGCCTGTCGATCGAAACCTTCGAACCCATGCTCCGGTATCCGCCCGGCCTCGCCGACGCGACCGCAGGCCATGCCGCCGCCGTGCTGGGTCGTCCGGTCGAATCGATCTGGGAAGATATGGGAACCTATCTTGTCACCAGCTCTGGGCACGAGGGGGTGCGGCGCCTGTTGCGCTTTGGCGGGGTGGGATTCGCCGATTTCCTGCATTCACTGGAAGAGTTGCCGGGCCGGGCGCGGCTGGCGATGCCCGATCTCGACATGCCGGAAATCCATCTGACCGAATGCGCGGCCGACCGTTTCGTGCTGGAATGCCGGTCGCCTCTGGGCGGAACGCTGCGGGTGTTGACCGGGATGCTCACCGCGATGGCGGATGATTACGGCACGCTTTGCCTGATCGATCCGGTGGGGGAGGACCGGATCTCCATCCGCATCCTTGACCAGGACCATGCGGTCGCCCGGCGCTTCGACCTTGCCTTGCCGGAGACGTAAAGGTGGATCTTGCGCTTCTTCCTCCCGGCGTGCAGCTCTCTTGCGCCGTGCTTGCGCGGTTCATGCCGATGCATCTTCTGCTGGATGCCTCGGGTCGGGTGCTTGGCGCGGGGCCGACGCTGGCGCGAATGTTGCAGGGTCTGCCGTTGGAGGGTGCCCGGTTCGAGGAGTTGTTCGAGGTCCGCTCGCCCGGCGGCGCCGTCACGGCCGAGGAGGTGCTGGCCCGCGCCGGGCACCGCTTCCGGCTGGTCGCGCGCAACGGGGTGCGGGCGGGGCTGCGGGGCTTGGGCGAACGGCTGCCGGATGGCCGGATGCTGATGAACTTCAGCTTCGGCATCGACCTGATTACGGCGGTCCGCGACCTTGGGCTCAGTGACGGCGATTTCGTGGCGACGGACCTGGCGATGGAACTGCTGTACCTGGCTGAGGCGAATGCCGCCGTCACGCGGGAGCTGCGCGCCCTGAACCTGCGGCTGGAGGGCGCGCGTCTTGCGGCCGAGGAGGAGGCGCTGACCGATCCGCTGACCGGCCTGCGCAACCGCCGCGCGGCGGATCTGGTGCTGGAGCGGCTGTGCGCCACGGGCACGCCCTTTGCCATGCTGCATATGGACCTCGATTATTTCAAATCGGTCAACGACACCCTCGGTCACGCCGCGGGCGATTTCGTTCTGGAACAGGTCGGCCGCATCCTGCGTGAGGAATTGCGGGCTGAGGATTGCGCCGCCCGGATCGGCGGCGATGAATTCCTTGTGTTGCTGTCAAGCCGGATCGACCTTCAGATTCTGCAAGGCATCGCCGACCGGATCATCCACCGGATCACCCAGCCCATGCCCTATGGCGAGGATCGGGCGCAGGTCTCGGCCAGTATCGGGATCATCCGCTCGCTGGACGCCGGAAGCCGCGATCCGGCGCAGCTGATGGCGCTGGCCGACCGCGCGCTTTATGCGGCAAAGGACGCGGGCCGGGCGCGGGCGGTGCTGCTGGTGGCAAAAGTTCCCTAGCCGGGCAGCCGCCACAACGCGCCGGGAGGCAGGTCCAGCGCCACCGTCTGCCCCGTGTGCAGCGCCTCGGCCTCGGCGGGGGGAAGCAGGGCGGTGAGCGTCAGGTCGGCCAGGGTCAGCTCGACCCGGCTTTGCGTGCCCAGGAAGGTGACGCGTGCCAACGTCGCCCGCAACGGACCCTCGCCGAGGCGGACCGCCTCGGGCCGGATCGTCACGCGGGCGGGGCCGGGAGGGCCGGGGTCTGCCAGTGGCAGCGTTCCGAGAGCGCAGGCAAAGCAGTCGCCGGTCACGGTTCCGTCCAGGAAGTTGACCCCACCGAAGAAGCGCGCCACCGCCTCGCTGGCCGGGCGGCGGACTATGGACGCCGGATCGCCGACCTGCGCCAGCCGACCGGCCAGCAAGAGAGCGATCCGATCGGCCATGACCACCGCCTCGGACTGGTCGTGGGTGACCATCAGCGTGGTCACACCCGTCTCGGTCTGAAGGGCGCGGATCAGGCCGCGCATCTCGTCGCGGAGGCCCGCGTCAAGGCTGGCGAGCGGCGCGACAGCGGATCGACGCCGACGCTCGGCTCGTCGAGCAGAAGAAGGTCTGGCCGCAGGACCAGGGCCCGGGCAAGGGCCGCGCGTTGCTGTTGCCCGCCCGAAAGCTGGTGCGGGCGGCGGTCGCCAAGGCCCGCAAGCTGCACCCGCGCGAGCATCGCCTCGACATCGGCGGCGATCCGGGCGGGCGGCAGGCCGCGCAGCCGCAGACCGAAGCCGACATTGCCGGCCAGCGTCAGATGCGGAAAGAGGAGCGGGTCCTGAAACACCATCGCCACCCGGCGCTTCTCGGGCGGGAGGCCAAGGAGCGACCGGTCGCCCAGTCGGATGTCACCCGCATCCGGGGAAAGATGCCCGGCGATCAGCTTCATCACCGTGGTCTTGCCGCTGCCCGAGGGGCCAAGGAGGGCGGTCAGGCTGCCTTTCTCGGCCACGAGGTCGAGGTCGGAGATCGTCGCCAGCCCGGCACCCGGATAGGCGAGGCGAAGGCCCTGAAGCTCCAGCCTCATGGTCGCAGTACCGCGCCGAAGCCACGTCCGGTGACCCGGCTGGCGGTGAAGAGCAGGATGGCAAGGCCGGGCAGGATATAGATCAGCGCGATGGCCCCGGCGACATCGTTCCGCCCCGCGGCGGCATAGCTGTAAAGGACGAGCGGCAGGGTCTGCACCCGACCGCCGCCGATGGCGAGCGTCAGCAGGTACTGCGACCAGGAGACGAGGAAGGCAAACAGCGCGCCAGTCAGAAGGCCGGGAAGGATCACGGGCAGGGTGACGGTCGCGAAGGTGCGCAAGGGCCCGGCGCCAAGGCTGCGGGCCTGCGCCTCGATCCTGGTGTCGAAGCCGGCGAAGACGGCGGCCATGACCAGTGTCATGTAGGGCAGGACCGGCACCAGATGGGCGAGGATCACCCCTCCCGTGGTGCCGACCAGGCCCAGCCGGAGGAAAAGGTCGTGCAGGCCAAGGACCAGCGCGATCCCTGGCAGGATCGCGGGGGCAAGGAGCAGGAGCAGGATGAGACGTTTGCCGCGGAAATCGTAAAGCCCCAGCGCCCGGCCCGCGGGCACGCCCACCAGCGCGGCGAGCGCGGTGGTGGCGATGGCGATGGTCAGGGTCAGGCCCAGGCTCTCTACCACCCCACCGCGGTCGGAGAGCGCGAGGGTCCAGGCCTTGCCCGACCATTGCTGCGGCAGAAGGTCGGGATAGCGCCAACCATGCGCCCCGGACCAGATGGCAAGCGGCACCAGCGGCAGGACCAGCGCCAGCGCCACCAGAACGCCGGCCAGAAGTCGCCAGGTCTCAGCCCGCATGGCGGCCCCGCTGCGGCAGGGTCAGGCGGGCGTAAAGGAGGAGGAGCGCGATGCCCAGCCCCGCCACCAGGACCGAGATCGCGAATGCCTGCGGGCGCCGCGTCAGGTCCACATCTGTGAAGGCGCGCCAGGCGGCGACCGGCAGCGCCTCGGGCGCGTGGGCGCCGAGAATCAGCGGGATCTCATAGGCTCCGAAGGCGAAGGCGAAGACCAGCGCCGAGGCGGCGGCCAGCGCGGGGGCCAGTTGCGGCAGAAGGACATGGCGGAACGCCTGCCAGCGCGTGGCGCCAAGGCTGCGGGCGACCTGTTCGTGCCCCTCACCCAAGGTCTGGAGTTTCGCCAGCAAGATCAGGGTGATGAAGGGAACCTCTTTCCAGATGTAGGTCAGGATGATCCCGATGGCATAGGGGTCATGGGTCAGAGCCGGGAACTCTCCCGGCCGGGCGATCAGGCCCGCGGCATGGGCGAGGCGGGCGAAAGCGCCGGATTGCGAGACGAGATAGAGGAGGCCGATGGCCCCCACCACATGCGGCACGGTCAGGTTCAGCTGCACAAGCACCGCCACCATCCCGCGCCCCGGAAAGCCGCGCCGGAGCAGAAGCGCCAGCGCCAGTGCCAGTGCTGCCGCAAGCGCGGTGGAAACGGTGGCGATCCAGACCGACAGCGCCAGCGAGGCGAGAAAGCCGGGCGACCCCAGAACCGTCGCATAGGCCGACAGGTCCGGGGCCACGACCGGGAAGAGGTGCAGCGAGCGCAGAAGCGCCAGTCCCAGTGCCGAAAGCACCATGCCCCCGACCAGCACCAGCGCCGGGCCAAGCAGCAGCAGGATACGGGTCCGGTCGGTCACGTCATGCCCCTTTCGGCGGCCAAGGTGCCGGGTCGGCCGGGCCCGCGCAAGGCTCAGTTGCCGACGTTGACGGTCCAGCCCTGTTCGATCGCGGTCAGCCAGTCGGTCTGCAGCTCGGGCAGGGCGGCCTTGGCCAGCTCTTCGGCCGGGACGACGGAGGGATGGGCCTCGATAGCGGCGAACCCGGCCTGCACCTCGGGCGAGGTCCGGGCGATGTCGATCGCGGGGGCGGCGCCCCAGACCTCGGTCCTCGCCTTTTCCAGCTGCGCCTCGCCGGACAGAAGTACGTTCTGCAGCACCATCGCCGCCGCCTTGTTGGGCGAGTTGAACGGGATCAACGTGTAATTGGTGTTGCCGATGGTCCCGTCAGCCAGCCCGAAAGAGCGGGTGGTTTCGGGCCAGAGCCCTGCCTGAACCGCCAGCCCGAACTGGGCGGGATCGTAGTTGAAGCTGAATGCCACCTCGCCATTGGCGAACAGCTCGTTCAGCTGGGTCACGGTCGTCGGATAGGTGGCGCCTTCGCGCCAGAGGAAAGGCTCCAGCTCGTTCAGGATCTCCCAGGTCTTGCCCGCCACCTCGTCGAATTTCGCCTGATCGAAGGGGCCGAGAAGCGCCTCCGGTCCGCCAGCCGCATGGTAGAACACATGCCGGACAAAGACCGAGCCGGTGAAGTCCGGCGGGGCGGGATAGGTGAAGCGGCCCGGATTGGCCTTGATCCAGTCGATGAGGCCCGCCATGTCGCGCGGCGGCTCGGCCACCACGGCGCTGTCATGGGCGAAGGCGAACTGGACGGTGTTCCACGGCACCTCGCAGCCGTCGACGGGGACGCCGAAGTCATTGGCGATGGCCGGGTTGTCCCAGTTGACCAGCGCGTCGTTCGGCAGAAGGGCGGTATGGCCGCAGAAGGCCAGACCCGCATCCTTCATCGAGCGGAAATTCTCGCCGTTGATCCAGATGAGGTCCACGGTGCCGGTCTCGGTGATCCCCGCCTCTTTCTCCGACAGAATCAGGTTCACGATCTCGGCCGCGTCGGTGATCGGCACGCGGTTCAGGGTAATGCCGTAATCGCGCTGGACGACGCCCGCGACGTAATCGCTGACATAGGCGTTGATGTTGTCCGCGCCGCCCCACATGAACCAGTTGACCGTGCCGCCCCGCGCTTCCTCGACGATCTGGTCCCAGGTCATGGCCTTCAGCGCCTCGCCATCGGCGGTATCGGCGGTGGCGGCGGTCGTGAGAAGAAGAAGGGCGGCAAGGGGACGCAGCATGATGGCTCCGGCAGTTGATGACCCGACCATCAAGCCGAAAGCCCGGTGAAATACCAGTCACATGGCTGTTGTCGGAATGTAATGGAAGTGGCAGCCCGTAGGGGAGTCGAACCCCTCTTCCCAGGTTGAAAACCTGGTGTCCTAACCGATAGACGAACGGGCCACTTGCGCTTTCCCTACCCGGCGGCGCGGCCGGGCGCAAGGGGGGTCTGGTGGGAAGTTGCGCTGGATCAAGGCGGGTAGGCGCCCCAAGCTGCAAGGAAGATCAAGCCGACGCGCCCGCGCGGCAGATTCGCATGTGCATGGGCGCGACAGGAACGACAGGAGGGTCAGCCATGCCACGGAAATCTGCAAAGCAGGCCGACCAGCTGCCAGTTCCGGTGCCTGCAGCAGCGCCTCCGGCGCGAGTCGCCGTCGAGCCGTCCCCGGCCGTTCCGGCCACGCAACCGCAGGGCCACCGCTACCAGACGCTGGACCGCGCCTTCCGGGCGGCTGTGGCGCGGCGGACGGGAGGAGTCTCGCCGCATTCCTTTCTCGAGGCATGGGCCGACTGGGCCTTCCATCTGGCCGAATCGCCCGGGCGGCAGCTAGAACTGGCCGAACATGCGGTCGAGAACGTCCAGAAGCTGGTCTCGCACGCGCTCAAGCTGGACCCTGACGCCCCGCCGCCCTTCAAGCCCAAGCCCTATGACCATCGTTTCGACGCCCCCGCCTGGGCAGGCCAGCCCTTCGCGATGTGGCAGCAGGGCTTTCTTGCGGTGCAGGACTGGTGGGACAAGGCGACCGACCAGCTGCGCGGCCTCCGCCCCGAGGATGCCGACCGGGTCCGCTTCATGGCGCGGCAGGCGCTGGATGTGGTCTCGCCCTCGAACTTCCCGGCGACGAACCCCGAGATCCTGGCGGCAACCCTGACCACGGGTGGGCGCAACCTGACGCAGGGTGCGGCGCATTTCACGCAGGATATGCTCAAGCTGGTGACCGGGACGCGCGAGCCGCCACCCGAGGGGTTCGCCTTGGGCGAGGACCTTGCCTGCACCCCCGGCACGGTGGTGCTGCGGACCGAGCTTTTCGAACTGATCCAGTACAGCCCGACGACCGCGAAGGTGGAGGCCGAGCCGATCCTGATCGTTCCGGCCTGGATCATGAAGTACTACATCCTCGACCTCTCGCCCGAGAATTCGATGGTGCGGCACCTCGTCGAGCAGGGGTTCACGGTTTTAATGATCTCGTGGTGCAACCCGACGGCCGCGCAGTCCGAGCTGTCGCTTGAGGACTACCGGCGCGACGGGGTCATGGCGGCGGTGACGGCGGTGGGGCGGATCGTGCCCGACCGCAAGATCCATGCGATCGGCTATTGCCTTGGCGGCACGATCCTGGCCATCGCCGCTGCCACCATGGCGCGGGATGGCGACGCCCGGCTGGCAAGCATCACCCTGCTTGCCGCCCAGATCGATTTCGCCGAGGCGGGCGAGCTGCTCCTGTTTGTCGAGGACAGCCAGGTCGCCTTCCTGGAAGACATGATGTGGGATCAGGGCTATCTCGACCGGCCGCAGATGGCGCGCACCTTCTCGATCATCCGGTCCGAGGACCTGATCTGGTCGCGCGCCGTGCGCCGCTATTTCCTCGGCACGGACGAGGCACTGACGGACATGGGCGTCTGGGTCATGGACACGACGCGGATGCCGGCGCGCATGCATTCGGAATATCTGCGCGGCCTGTTCCTGGAGAATCGCCTGACCGCAGGGCGCTTTGCGGTCGAGGGCAGCGTGATCGCTCTCAAGGACATCGACGCACCGATGTTCGTCGTGGCGACAGAGAAAGACCACATCGCGCCCTGGAAATCGGTCTACAAGACGCAGCTTTTCACCGATTGCGACCTGACCTTCCTCTTGACCAGCGGCGGGCACAACAGCGGGATCGTGAACCCTCCGGGCAATCCGCGCAGTCGCTTTCACTGGTCGCACCGCCCGGTTGGCGGGCATTACACCGGACCGGACGAATGGCCCGCCAAGGCCGAGGTCGGCGCGGGCTCATGGTGGCCGACGTGGATCGACTGGTTGCGCGCGCAAAGCTCGGGCCGGGTCGATCCGCCGGCCATCGGGGCCGAGGGGCTGCCGCCGCTCGCCCCCGCGCCGGGAAGCTATGTCTTTCAGGACTAGCGGTCGATCCGCGCGGCCATGATCGCGATGGACTGTTGATAGACCTTTGCCGCGTTCCACTGTTGGATCGCGGCAAAGTTCGGCTCGCCCTCCTGATAGCCCTTGCCGGGCTGCCATCCCTTCTGGCGCAGGAAATTGGCCGTGGTCGCAAGTGCATCGGCCTGGTTGTAAAGGTCCACCACCCCGTCACCGTTGCCGTCCACGCCATAGGTATAGGCATTGCCCGGCAGGAACTGGGTATGGCCAAGCTCGCCATGCTTGGCGCCAAGCGTGTTCGGCGACATCATCCCCTTGTCCACCATCTTCAGCGCGCCGATCAGATGCGGGCGGAAAAAGTCGGACCGGCGGCAGTCATAGGTCAGTGTGGCGATGGCCGAGACGACATTGGTGTCACCCATGAAGCCACCGAAGGCCGTTTCCATCCCGTGGATCGCGATCAGCACGCCGGCGGGGACGCCATAGGCGGCCTCGAGTCGGGCATAGAATTCGGGGTTCTTCGCCTTGCGGTTCCGGCCCTGCTTGACGATCGTGTCGGCCCCGCGCACCTGCATGAACTTGTCCAGCGTGTACCGGAAGCTCTTCTGGTTGCGGTCCGCCCCGATGGTGGCCTTCGAATAGGAGCTTGCCATCAGTGCGTCGATCCCGCGCTTGCCGACGCCTTCGGCCTTGGCCTCGGCGGCCATCTGCGCCTTCCACTCCTCGTAGCGCCCGCCGGTGTCACTGCAGATCGCGGCATTGGCAGCAAATGGTAGGGAAAAGATAAGGAATGCCGCGGAAAGACGTGGAAGATTGATCACTTTCGCACCCATGCTAAGGATTTTCTTCACACTATGGATACAGGCGCAACAATCAAGCAGGCGACCCCTGACGTGGGGTCCGGTCATCTGACATGTTGGTGAAGTGGCAGCCCGTAGGGGAGTCGAACCCCTCTTCCCAGGTTGAAAACCTGGTGTCCTAACCGATAGACGAACGGGCCACGCTGTCGGTGGGCGGTATCTAGAATCTGTGCCCGACCTCTGCAAGAGGAAAAATGCACCTTACGCCGGTGCCGCATCATCAAGACGCAGTTGCACCCTGGTCCGGCCGTTCCAATGGTTCAGCTCCAGCTTCCCGGCGAGGTGGAAGCGGCGGTGGCCGGGGCTCTCCAGCGCCGGGCCGAGGGGACCGTCGAAGGCGCCGAAGGCGATGGCGTCCAGCGCCGAACCGGCCCCGTCGCTGATCGTCAGCTTCAAGTGGCTCTCGCCGATCCGGCGGCTGCTGACCGCGACATTGGCGAAGGCAAAGCGCGGGGCAGGGGCCGCGGCACCGAAGGGGCCGGCATTCTCGATCTCTTCCAGCAGGGCAACGGTGGCCGCCGTGGGGGTCAGGAGGCTGTCGATCCGCAAATCGCGCGCCCCGCCCAGACCGGCGCCTTGCCGCGCCAGAAGCTCACCCAACCGCGCCATCGCCGGGTCCAGTTGCGACCGGGTCAGCGTCAGCCCTGCCGCCATCTTGTGCCCGCCGCCCTTCAGGATCGCCCCTTCGGCCGCCAGCCGCTGGATCGCCGCGCCAAGATCGACGCCGGGAATCGACCGGGCCGAGCCCTTGCCGATCTCGCCCTCGAAGCCGATGACGACCGAAGGGCGGTTCGCGCTTTCCTTCAACCGGGCCGCGACGATTCCGACCACGCCGGGGTGCCAGCCCTCGGCCGCGGCCCAGACCAGGGGCCCGTCGAGCCCCCGCGCCTCGGCCTGGGCAAGCGCCTCCTGACGCACGGCCTCGGTGATCTCGCGCCGATCGGTGTTCAATTGGTCAAGCTGCGCGGCCAGACGGGTGGCCTCCATCTCATCCGCGGTGGCCAGAAGCCGCGCGCCGAGGTCGGCCTTGCCGATCCGCCCGCCGGCATTGACCCTTGGACCAAGCAGGAAGCCGAGCGCGTGGCAGGTGGGAGCCTGGTCCATCCGGGCGATATCGGCCAGCGCCCGCAGGCCGGGACGGTCGCGGCGGGCCATGATCTTCAGACCCTGCCGGACGAAGGCGCGGTTGACCCCGGTCAGGGGCGCGACATCGGCAACCGTGGCCAGCGCGACGAGGTCGAGCAGCGCCATGAGGTCGGGGACTTGCGCGCCTTGCTGCTTGAGACGGCGATTGGCTTCCACCAGCAGTAGAAAGACCACCCCCGCAGCGCAGAGATGGGCCAGGCTGCCATCCTCATCCTGCCGGTTCGGATTCACGATGGCGAGGGCCTCGGGCAGCGTCTCCAGCGCGAGATGGTGGTCGAGGATCACCACGTCGGCCCCCTTCGCGCCAGCGACGGGTTCATGGGACAGGGTGCCGCAGTCGACACAGAGGATCAGGTCATGGGCGGCCGCAAGCTGGGCCATGGCCGGGACATTGGGGCCATACCCCTCGTCGATGCGGTCGGGGATGTAGAGCGTCGCGGTCAGGCCGAAGCTGCGCAGCCAGGTCAGGAGGAGGGCGGCGGAGGAGCCGCCGTCGACGTCGTAGTCGGCGAAGATCGCGAGCCGCTCGCGCCGGGCGAGGGCGCGGAGCAGGCGATCGGCGGCGGGTGCCATGTCCTTCAGGGTAAGAGGGTCGGGCAAGAGGTCGCGGAGCGCGGGCGCCAGAAAGGCGGGAGCGGCCTCGGCCGTCACGCCGCGGGCGGCGAGGATCCGGCAGAGCGGAAGTGGCAGCCGCGTCGTCTGGGCCATCCCCTCGGCCAGGCGGTCCTCGGCCGGGTCCGGGCCGATCCAGCGGCGGCCGGTGAGGGAGGTGGCGACATCCAGGAAAGCGGTCATTGCGAAGGGGTGCCGCAAAGGGGCGGTGCGCGCAAGGGGGTGCGGGCTGCGCAGGCCGGGGGCTTGCTGTGCGACTTCATCTTCTTCTCGCGGTGCCGCGCCCCGGTCATCTTCGACGGGTGACGAAGTTCATTAAGGAGGTATGTCCGGCGTCGATATCCGCCGGGGATGAAAGTGCCCCTTGAGGGTGCGGAAGAATTCCTCTTCCTTTCATGCACATGGAGCGAGGATTGGAGGGTGGGCAGATTGCCCACCCTACGCTGCCGCACGTGTCGGCAGGGCTGCAGCCAGGCTTACTTGACGGGTGTCTTGTAGGTCATCCGGCGGACCGAGCCGGTCTTGGAGCGCATCAGCAGCGTTTCCAAGGTCACCCAGCCCGGTTCACGCTTGATGCCGGCCAGAAGCGAGCCGCTCGTCACGCCGGTGGCCGAGAAGATCACGTCCGCCCGCACCAGATCGTCGCGGGTGTAGACGCGGTCGAAGTTGGTGATGCCGGCCTTGCGGGCGCGGGCACGCTCGTCATCGTTGCGGAACAGGAGCTTGCCGTAGAACTGGCCGCCCATGCATTTCAGCGCGGCGGCGGCGAGGACGCCCTCGGGCGCACCGCCCGAACCCATGTACATGTCGATGTCGGTGATGTCGGGCTCGGCGCAATGCATGACGCCCGCGACATCGCCGTCGGTGATCAGGCGGATCGCGGCACCGGTGGAGCGGATCTCGGCGATCATGTCCGCATGCCGGGGGCGGTCAAGGACGCAGACGGTGATGTCCTCGGTCGAGCAGCCCTTGGCGGCGGCAAGGGCCGAGACGCGTTCGGAAGGCGACATGGCCAAGGTCACGGTGCCGGGCTTGTAGCCAGGGCCGATGGCGAGCTTCTCCATATAGACGTCGGGCGCGTGCAGCATCGAGCCGCGCGGGGCCATGGCGATCACGGTCAGCGCGTTCGGCATGTCCTTTGCGGTCAGCGTGGTGCCTTCCAGCGGGTCAAGGGCGATGTCGACCTCTGGCCCGTTTCCGGTGCCGACCTCTTCGCCGATATACAGCATCGGGGCCTCATCCCGCTCCCCCTCGCCGATGACGACGACGCCCTTGATGTCGAGGAGGTTGAGCTGATCCCGCATGGCGTTGACGGCGGCCTGGTCAGCGGCCTTTTCGTCGCCACGGCCGATCAGGCGGGCGGAGGCCAGCGCGGCGGCTTCGGAAACGCGGCCGAGGCCGAGCGACAGGAGGCGGTCCTGGAATTGCAGCTTGTCAGACATGGGTCCCCCTTCGGCCTTTTGCCCCGTGTAGCCGGGGGGGTGCTGCGCGGCAAGCGTGGTGGCGCTAACGGATCAGACTTCCTCGATCCGGATCGCCACGGGGCTGCCGACGAGGACGCCGGTCGCGGCAAAGCGGCTCATGGCATGAGCGACGTCGTCGGGGGCTGCCTTGTGGGTCACGATCAGGACCGGGGCGTTGGTGCCCTCGTGGCCGTACTGGCGCATCTGGTCGATCGAGACGCCGGCGTCGCCGAGACAGGTGGCGATCTTCGCCAGCGCGCCGGGTTTGTCGAGCAGCGTCATCCGCAGGTAGTAGGGCGCGGGCGTGGCCGATTTCGCAGGTTGGGCGGCGGTGAGGGTCGAAGCGGGCTGGCCGAAGGTCGGCAGGCGGAAGCCGCGTGCGATGTCGATCACATCGGCCATGACGGCCGAGGCGGTCGGCCCCATGCCCGCGCCGGGACCGCGCAGGACGATCTGGCCGACCGAGTCGCCTTCGAGGACGACCATGTTGGTGCCGCCCTGAAGCTGGCCCAGCGGGCTGTCGGCCGGGACGAGACAGGGGGTCATACGCTGTTCCAGCCCCCGGCCAGTCATCTGCGCGACGCCGAGCAGCTTGATGCGGTAGCCCATGTCCTGTGCAAGGCGGATGTCGTCGATGGAGACGTTGCCGATACCCTCCAGCTCCACCGCGTCGAAGGCGACCCTGGTGCCGAAAGCGATGGAGGCGAGAAGCGAGAGCTTGTGGCCCGCGTCGATGCCGCCGACATCAAGGTTCGGATCGGCCTCGAGATAGCCCAGCTGCCGGGCTTCCTCGAACACGGTCTCGTAGGGCAGGTTCTCGTTCTGCATCCGGGTCAGGATGTAGTTGCAGGAACCGTTCATCACGCCCATCACGCGCTTCATCCGGTTACCGGCAAGGCCCTCGGTCAGGGCCTTGATGACCGGGATGCCGCCGGCAACGGCGGCCTCGAATCGCAGCGCAAGGTTGGCGGCCTCGGCTGCTTCGGCAAGGGCCTGGCCGTGGTGGGCCAGAAGCGCCTTGTTGGCGGTGACGACATGTTTCCCGGCGGCGATGGCGGCCTCGGTCGCGTCTTTCGCGGGGCCTTCATGGCCGCCCATGACCTCGACGAAGAGGTCGATATCGGCGCGTTTCGCCAGTGCCACGGGATCGGTTTCCCAAGCATAGGCCGAGAGGTCGGCGTCGCGGTTCTTCTTCGGGTCGCGGGCCGAGACGGCGGTGATCACCACCGGACGCCCGGCACGAGCGGCGATCAGATCGGCGTGGGCCTGGACGATCTTCACCACTCCGATACCGACAGTCCCGAGACCGGCAAGACCAAGACGCAAGGGGGCAGACATGGGCGGAACCTCGGGCTTCGGGACAGGCTTCGCGTCTGTTAGCCGGAACCCGGGCGGGGTGCAACGCCGTCAGGGCGCGGGCGGGAGAGGCTCGACCTCGGCTGCGGCCAGGATCTCGTCCATCGGGATCAGCCGCGGATAGTCGTCGGCCGCTGATGGCGCTGTCCAGGGCGTGTCGCAGCCCGCCACGGAAATCACCAGCGCCGTCGGAGCAAGGAGGCAGCCAAGGCGTCGAAGAATGTGCTTGCCGGTTCGCATCCGCCTGTCAGATCCCGAGCGGACAGCCAGGACCCTGCAGGCAGATCGCCGTGCGGAAACGTGGCGGGGTCACGACGAATTCCTCAAAGACATTCGATCCCAGGGCATCCGCGATATCGAAGATGCCGGTGTTGAAGGGGGGGGTATAGGCGACCATCGTTTCCACGATCACCACCGAATCCTTGTCGTTCAGCACCGGGATCCGGTCCTTGAGCTCTTGCAGGTCATCCTCGGTATAGACCGAGACCTTGTTGTTCGGCGAAACCGAGAAGATCAGTTTGTAGCTGTCGGTCGGCTCGTCATAGAACAGGCTGGTGATCCGCAGTCGGCTGTCCTGTGCGGCGCCAAGCATGAGATAGTTGAAGATGTCCTGCATCCCGTTGACGAAGGCGTTGGACAGGTTGTCCTCTTGCCGCGAGATCAGGTCCGAGACCGAATAGGCCGCCTTCTGGGCGGTGTTGATCGTGCGGAACACGTCCCAGAACACGACCATGGCGACCATCGTCCAGATCAGAAGCGGCAGGAACAGCAGGAATTCCAGCAGTACGCCGCCGCGTTCGTCCCGAAGAAAGCGCCTGAAACTGATGCTGCTCGGCATTGCGCGTCCCCTCAGGTCCTTGGTTCGTTGACGAAGGTCGAGGTGGAGATCAGCGAGTAGTTGCCGTCGGCCCCGGTCCGGTTCATCCGCGCGCCAAAGATGGTGGTCGCAAAGATCGGCTCGGCCTGCAGGCAGACCCGCATCAGCATGATCTGGTTGCCGTCGCCCAGGGCGTATTCCGAGGGGCTCGGCTCCACCGCGGGGTCGATCGGCTGGCTTCGGTCGACGCAGGTGGCGCGCGTGGTGGGCATGGCGAAGGTGGCGGTGTTGACCGGCTGAAGCTCGATCTTCATGCCGCTGATGCAGTCGGTGGTATTGCCCAGCACGGCCGCGCGGCCGCAGATCTCGGCCTTCAGCTGGTTGTGACTGACCGAGCCCAGGTTGCCCAACCGCAGGTCGCGGATCACCAGATCAAGGCTGCGTTCAAGGCTCACGCTCTTGATCATGAAGAAGCTGCTTTCGAAGGCTGCGCAGAAGATGATGACGACGACGGGGAAGCTCAGCACGAACTCCATCGTCGGATTGCCGTCCTCACTGCGCAGGAAGCGGCGGAATGAGTGCGGCAAACGGATCATTGCGTCAGCCTCAGCTTCGAGATCTGGGAGGCGATGTCGCGGAACACGGTGCGGAGCTCGGTGCTGGATTGCGGCTGGAAGTAATAGCCGGTCTTGTCGTTCGGATCGCTGCCCTTGGCCGAGGCGCACCCACGGATCTGCGCTTCGCCGGCGGCTCCGGCGCCGAAGGCAATGCCATAGACTTCCATTCCGCTGGCCTTCGCGGCCGCGCAATTGGCCTGGAGACGGGCGTTCATCGTGGCAACGTCGAGGTAGGTTCCGTTGCGGAACAGGGCCATCTGGTTGTTGTAGATCGTGGTTTCCGTCTGGCCGTTGAAGCGGGAGCGGGCATAAAACTGCTGTGCCACCCAGGTGACGCGGACGGCCTGCCAGACCTCGCTCCAGTCAAGCTGGCGGAAGGTGCCGTTGTTGGTGGAGTTGGACCAGGGCTGCGCCCTCCAGCCGGCGGTGCAGTTATTGCTGGTGGGACAGAGATGCGGCACCCAGTAGTCGAGGTTGGTGCTCGCCCGGTCCAGGAAGATGGAGTAGTTGCCGTCGACATTGCTGCGATAGATCGGCGAGATCCCGGTCTTGTAGGGATCGCGCATCGTGCTGGTTGCAACATGGTCGCCGTCGGTCATGAGCACGATGATCTTGCGGGTGTCGGCATCGGCGTTGTTGGCCGGGCGGCCGGCCATCGAAGCCTCGCCCGCGCGCAGGTCCGCATAGATCGGGCGTGCGGATTCATCCAGCAGAGCCACGCCCCAGCGCATTCCCATCATGATCGAGGTCCGGCCGCCAGGCCGCAAGCTGTTGATCTTGTTGAGCAGCGCCGTCTTGTTCATCGTCGGCAGCAGGACCTCGGAATAGGCATTCGCCGGGCACATGAAGTTGCTTTGGCCACTGACGGTGGTCCAGTCGGTCAGGGTGGCCCGGCTGGTGTTGTTCCAGGCATAGTAATTGGTGTCGCGAAGGGTCGATGCATCCGGGTCGGCATGGACCGACATCGGCATGGCCAGGGAGGTGGGGATCGCCGTCTGCTGGAAGAAGGCGGTGGTGGTGGGCACCTCAAGGCAGTTCACGTTCGGCACGCCCGCATTGGCCACGCCATTCACGGTGGGGATGTTGGTCGCGTTGAACTTGGCACGCAGCGCGGGGCCTAGGTTGACCTGAGTGTTGTAAGGCACGATCCCGATCGAGACCTGGTTCAGGGCGTCGTTGTCCTTGACCTCGTTCACGAACAGGGTCGCGGCCTCGACCAGACCGGTGATCCGCTTCTTCGTGTCGCCGGGGATGACCCCGTCCATCGAGCCGGTGATGTCGAGGACCAACATCACCTCAACCTGACTGGCCCCCTGGACCGCCTTGGTCCGCGCCGGGCCTTCCAGATAGTCCACCGGCATGAAGCCCATGCCCATGAAATAGTTGTAGGACCGCACATCCGCGCGGATCGATACCTGCTTGGACGACCGGTTCTGCCCTTCCAGAACGGTGACGATGGGCTCGGAATACTCGGCTGTTCGCAGGCCCTCACCCAGTTTGGCCTTGGCCCAGTAGTCGGCGACCACTTCCTGCGGGTCCCGGGTGTTTTCCAGGTTCGCGGCGGCGAGCGCCGCGCGGTCCATGGTCTGTTGCAGGGCGACGCGGCGGATCTCGAAGCGCATGTAATCGACGGCAATCCCGCCGAAGACCAGCATCAGGAAGAAGATCCCGAGCATGAAGATCGCCATTGCCCCGCGCTCATCGTCGCGGAAGCGGCGGATCGAGGTGGCGAGGCGGCTGGAGCCCGGCATGGACGTCCGTTTCGACATCTTTCACCCTTTCACTAATCGCACCACGCCCCGCCTCGGCGGCAGGGGTTCCCGGCGTGATTAAGCCATAACTTCTGGCAGAAGTGTGGCATTTGCGGCCGAACCGCCATAAATCCTGCGAACCTGGAAACAATTTCCGCGCAGATGCCACGGAGTTTTACAACTTCCGGGCAAATCCCGTAGCCGCAGGTGGACCGGGCGATCCCGCCGATGGTCCTGTCGATTCGCCGGGCGGTGGACGGGGAACAAGGCAGCTTCCGGCTTCACAGCGACAATTTGTGCGATAGGCTGGCGCGGGGCATCCCAAGGTGCCTGGCCGCAATGAGAGGACCACATGCAGCACGCCGCCGAGCCGAGTTTCCGCGAATCCGTCGATCTGATGTTCAACCGGGCGGCCAGGCTGATGGACCTCAGCCCGGGGCTCGAGCAGAAGATCCGGGTCTGCAACTCGACCTATACCGTCCGCTTCGGCGTCCGACTGCGCGGCAAGATCGAGACCTTCACCGGCTATCGCAGCGTCCATTCCGAACATATGGAGCCGGTAAAGGGCGGCATCCGCTATGCGATGTCCGTCAACCAGGACGAGGTCGAGGCGCTGGCCGCGCTGATGACCTACAAATGCGCGCTGGTTGAAACGCCGTTCGGCGGCTCGAAAGGTGGCCTCTGCATCGATCCGCGCCAATGGGACGAGCATGAGCTGGAACAGATCACCCGCCGCTTCGCCTATGAGCTGATCAAGCGCGATCTGATCCATCCGGCGCAGAACGTCCCCGCCCCCGACATGGGCACGGGCGAGCGCGAGATGGCCTGGATCGCCGACCAGTACATGCGGATGAACACCACCGACATCAACGGCAAGGCCTGCGTGACCGGCAAGCCTCCGCATGCGGGCGGCATCCAGGGCCGGGTCGAGGCGACGGGGCGTGGCGTCCAGTTCGCCCTGCGCGAGTACTTCCGCCACCCCGAGGACATGGCCAAGGCCGGGCTGACCGGCGGGCTCGAGGGCAAGCGCGTGATCGTGCAGGGCCTTGGCAACGTGGGCTATCACGCTGCCAAGTTCCTGTCCGAGGAGGACGGCTGCAAGATCATCGCGGTGATCGAGCGCGACGGCGCGGTGATGGACCCCAAGGGGCTGGATGTCGAGGATCTGCGCCAGTGGCTGAACCGCAGCGGCGGTCTGCTGGCCGGTTATCCGGGCGCGAGCATCGTCGCCGATGGCGCGGCGGTCCTGGAAGAGCCCTGCGACATCCTGATCCCGGCCGCGATGGAAGGCGTGATCCATCTGGGCAATGCCGAACGGATCAAGGCCCCGCTCATCATCGAGGCGGCGAATGGCCCGATCACCTTTGGCGCCGACGAAATCCTGCGCCGCAAGGGCTGCGTCATCATCCCCGACATGTATGCCAATGCGGGCGGGGTGACGGTCAGCTATTTCGAATGGGTCAAGAACCTGTCCCACATCCGCTTTGGCCGGATGCAGCGCCGCGCCGAAGAGGCGCGGAGCCGCCTTCTCGTCGAAGAGCTGGAGCGGCTGAGCGCCGACAAGGGCCTGGGATGGTCCTTGGCCAATGACTTCAAGGAGAAGTTCCTGACCGGCTCGGACGAACTGGCTCTGGTGCGGTCGGGGCTGGATGATACGATGCGGACCGCCTACCAGGCGATGCGCGAGGTCTGGCACAGCCGTCAGGATGTCGAGGATCTGCGGGTCGCGGCCTATATCGTCTCGATCGACCGGGTGGCAAAGACCTATCGATCGAAGGGGCTTTGAGGCCGCCTTGCGACATCGCGCGTCGGGATTGGCGCAGGAATCCTGCGTGGTCTCTTGAATAACCGCTCCTGTCCCGCTTTGATGCCGGGAACAGGAGGCTTATCCATGCGCTATTCCGGGCTGAAGGTCATCACCGAGGGGCTGTTCGGCAACAAGGGCTGGAAACCGGCCTGGCGCGAGCCTTCGCCCAAGGCCGAATATGACATGGTGATCATCGGCGGCGGCGGGCATGGTCTTTCGACGGCCTATTACCTGGCCAGGAATCACGGGATCACCAATGTCGCGGTGCTGGAGAAGGGCTATCTGGGCGGCGGCAACGTAGGGCGTAACACCACCATCGTCCGCGCCAACTACTTCCTGCCGGGGAACTCCGAGTTCTATTCCCATTCGCTGAAGCTCTGGGAAGGGCTGGAGAGCGAGCTGAACTACAACGTGATGCATTCGCAGCGCGGGCTGATCAACCTGTTCCACTCGGACGGGCAGCGCGATGCCTTCGTGCGGCGCGGCAATGCGATGATCAACCAGGGCGACGACGCGATCCTTCTGGACCGCGAAGGGGTGCGCGAGCATTTGCCCTACCTCGATTTCGACAACACCCGGTTTCCGATCTACGGCGGCTTGCTGCATCCCCGCGGCGGCTCGGCGCGGCATGACGCGGTGGCCTGGGGCTATGCGCGCGGGGCCGACAGGCGGGGCGTGGACCTGATCCAGAATTGCGAGGTCACGGGGATCGACATCGAGGGCGGTGTCGTGAAGGGCGTGCAGACCACGCGCGGCGTGATCCGGGCAAAGAAGGTGGGCATCGTGGTGGCCGGACGCAGCTCTCAGGTCGCGGCGATGGCCGGGATGCGCCTGCCGATCGAGAGCCACATCCTGCAGGCCTTCGTGACCGAGGGGCTGAAGCCGGTGATCAATCATGTCGTCAGCTTCGGCATGGGGCATTTCTATATCAGCCAGTCCGACAAGGGCGGGCTGGTCTTTGGCGGCGACCTTGATTTCTACGCCTCCTACGCGGCACGGGGGAACCTGCCGATGGTGGAACATGTGATGGAAGCGGGCATGACCCTGATGCCGATGATCGGCCGCGCAAAGGTGCTGCGCAGCTGGGGCGGCATCATGGACATGTCGCCGGATGGATCGCCCGTGATCGACAGGACGCATGTCGAAGGCTTGTACCTGAACTGCGGCTGGAACTATGGCGGGTTCAAGGCGGTACCGGCTAGCGGATGGTGCATGGCGCATCTGATGGCGACCGGAGAGCCGCATGAGGTGGCGCGCAAGTTCCGGCTGGACCGTTTCTCGACCGGGCATCTGCTGGACGAAGAAGGCACCGGCAGCCAGCACAACCTGCATTGAGGGGGCGCGTGATGACAGACCACCTGCGCCTTGCACGACCTGCGGAAGCCTCCGGCGGGGATATTTGCGGACAGAAAATGAGGGTTGGCCGATGCGCCTGACTTGCCCCCTTTGCGGTGAACGGGACCGGCGGGAGTTCTATTATTACGGGGCAGAGGATTATCTGCACCGGCCTTCGGAGGGCGCACCGCTGGCGGAGTGGGACAACTATCTGCACCTGCGGGACAATCCCGCGGGGGTGACAAAGGACCTCTGGTATCACGAGGCCGGCTGTTCGCAGTGGCTGCTGGTCACGCGGAACACGGTCACGCATGAGAGTTCGGCGGTCGAACTGGTGGCGGAGCGGAAGGCATGAGGATCGACGGCAAGGGTCTGATCGACCGGACAAAGCCGGTCCGCTTCCGTTTCGACGGCAAGGATTATGCCGGGTACAAGGGGGATACCTTGGCCTCGGCCTTGCTGGCCAATGATGTCCGGCTGGTGGGGCGGTCGTTCAAGTATCACCGGCCTCGGGGCGTGCTGACCGCGGGGTCGGAGGAACCGAATGCCTTGGTCGAGGTCGTGGGGCCGTCGAACCAGACGCCGAACGTCCGCGCCACGATGCAGGAGGTGTTCGAGGGGCTGGTCGCGCAGTCGCAGAACCGGCTGGGCAGCTTGCGCTTCGACTTGCTGGCGGTGAACGACTACCTGTCGCCCTTCCTCTCGGCAGGGTTCTACTACAAGACCTTCATGTGGCCGCGCGCCTTCTGGGAAGGGCTTTACGAGCCGATCATCCGTCGGGCGGCGGGGCTGGGCAGCCTGTCGGGCAAGCATGACGAGGGGACTTACGAGAAGGCCTTCGCCTTCTGCGACGTGCTGGTGATCGGCTCCGGTCCCTCGGGGCTGATGGCGGCCCTTACGGCAGGGCGCGCGGGCGCCGATGTGATCCTGTGCGAGGAGAGCCATGCCCTGGGCGGGCGCCTTCTGTCGGATGGCGGCACCATCGGCGGGATGGCGGCGGCGGACTGGGTCGCCTCGGTCGTGGAGGAGTTGCAGGCCCTGCCGAACGTGCGGATCATGCCGCGGACCACGGTCACGGGCGCCTATGACCACGGCACCTATGGCGCGCTGGAGCGGGTGGGGCTGCACAAGCCCGCCCGCCCGAACCTGCCGCGGGAATGTTTCTGGCGGATCGTGGCGAAACATGCGGTCCTGGCCTCGGGTGCCTTGGAACGGCCGGTGGCCTTTCCCGACAACGACCGGCCGGGGATCATGCTGGCGTCGGCTGTCCGCACCTATCTCAACCGCTATGGCGTGGTGCCCGGCAAGCGGGTGACGCTGTTCGCCAACACCGACCAGGCCCGGGCCACGGCGCGCGAGCTGATGGCGGCGGGCGTGCAGGTCGCGGCGATCATCGACCCGCGCCCCGATGCCTTCAGCGTCGAGGATTGCCCGGTCCATGTCGGGGCCGAGGTCATCGGCTCGCGCGGGCGGCTGGGCCTTTCCGGCATCCAGGTCAGGAAGGGGTCCGAGGTCATCGAGATCGAGACCGATTGCCTCGCCATGTCCGGCGGCTGGAACCCCACGATCCACCTGACCTGCCACATGAACGGGCGGCCGCGCTGGGATGAGGATCTGGCGGCCTTCGTCCCGATGGCGGGCGCGGTCCCGGGGCTGGTCGCGGTCGGGGCGGCGAATGGGTCGATGTCCACCCATGGCGCGCTGGCGACGGGCCAGGCGGCGGCCGTGCAGGCGGTGGAGGCGCTGGGGCGGAAGGTTCAGGTCCCGCTGCCCGAGGCCGAGGATGCGCCCTATCGGCTCAAGGCCCTCTGGGCGGTCGAGGGCAAGGGACGCGCCTGGCTCGACTTTGCCAATGACGTCACGACCAAGGATGTCAAGCTGGCCGCGCAGGAAGGCTTCCGCAGCGTCGAGCACATGAAGCGCTATACCACGCAAGGCATGGCACCGGATCAGGGCAAGAACTCCAACGTCGCGGCGCTGGCGGTGCTGGCGGATGCGACCGGGCGCGGGATTGCCGAGACCGGGGTCACGACCTTCCGGCCGCCCTATACGCCAGTGTCGATCGCCGCGATGGGGGCAGGGGGCCGGGCCGAAGGCTTCGCGCCGCAACGCTTCCTGACCAGCGACCAGGCCAGCCGCGACCGGGGCGCGCCGATGATCGAGGCGGGGCTGTGGTATCGCCCCAGCTATTTCCCCAAGCCGGGTGAGACGACGTGGCGCGACTCCTGCGACCGCGAGGTCGAGATGGTCCGCCAGGCGGTCGGTGTCACTGATGTGTCCACGCTGGGCAAGATCGACATTCAGGGCAAGGATGCGGGCCGGTTCCTGGATTTCGTCTATACCAACACCTTCAGCACGCTGCCGGTCGGCCGGGTCCGCTATGGGCTGATGCTGCGCGAGGACGGGCTGGTGCTGGATGACGGCACCTCGGCCCGGTTGGGCGACGATCATTACCTGATGACCACCACCACCGCCGCCGCCGGGCTGGTGATGCGGCACCTCGACTTCGTGCATCAGGCGTTCTGCGCCGATTGGCAGGTGCGCTTCATCTCGGTCACCGAAAGCTGGGCGCAGTTCGCGGTTGCGGGCCCGAAGGCGCGGGCGCTGGTCAATTCCTTCCTGGAAGAGCCGGTTGACCTGCCCTTCATGGGCGTGGCTCCGGTGCGGATCGGGGGCGTCGATGGGCGGCTCTTCCGCATCTCGTTCAGCGGCGAAGAGGGATATGAGCTGGCCGTGCCGACCCGCTTTGGCGAGGCGCTGTTCCGCGATCTGGTCGCAAGGGCCGAGACGATGGGCGGCGGGCCCTACGGGATGGAGGCGTTGAACGTCCTGCGGATCGAAAAGGGCTTCATCACCCATGCCGAGATCCATGGCCGCGTGACGGCGCATGACATCGGGATGGCGAAGATGGTCAGCGCCAAGAAGGACTGCATCGGCAAGGCGGCGGCGACGCGGCCGGGCCTCTGGGGGCCCGAGCGCGAGCAGCTGGTCGGCCTGAAGGCCAGCGCGCCGATCAGTGCGGGGGCGCATCTTTTCGTGCCGGGGACCGAGGTCCACCGCGAGACCGATCAGGGCTATGTCACCAGCGTCTGCTGGTCGCCGACGGTAGGGGCCTGGCTCGGTCTGGGCTTCCTCAAGGACGGCCGCGCGCGGCTGGGCGAGAAGATCCGGCTGGTCGATCATCTGCGCGGCCTCGATGTGATCTGCGAGGTCTGTAATCCGGTCTTCCACGACCCGGAGGGGGAGAAACTTCGTGCCTGAACTGATCGCGAAATCGGCGCTGGATGGGCGCAGCCTGACCCTTGGCCATGTGACGCTGACCGAGGCGGAACCGGGGCCGATCACCTCTGTCGCGGTCTACCCGGGGCAGGGGAAGGCGGTGGCCAAGGGGTTGAAAACGCTCGGCCTCGCCATGCCGGCGCCGAACAGCTTCGTCGAGAAGAAAGGGGCGCGGATCGTCTGGACCGGCCGGGAGCAGGCCTTTCTGATCGGCGTCGCGCCCCCGGTTCTGGAGGGGGCGGCGGTGACCGACCAGTCGGACGGCTGGACAGTGCTGGCGCTCTCGGGCGCGGGGGCGGTCGATGTGCTGGCGCGACTGGTCCCGCTGGACCTGCGTCTGACGGCCTGCCCGGTCGGAACGGCGCTGCGCAGCCAGGTCAACCATATGAACGCGGTGATCCTGCGGACCGGGGACCATGCTTTCGAGATCCTGGTCTTCCGCTCGATGGCCCGCACCGCCTGGCACGAGATCGAGGCCGCGATGCAGATGCTGGCGGCGCGCATGGGAATGAAATTCTAGGCGGAAAGGCGCGAGGAGAATTTTTTGTCACTGGCGTGTCATCGGGCGCGGGTTTACACCTTTTCTTAACGCAAGATTTAGAAAAGGTGCATGATGGCCCCCGACGGTCAGACCCTTGCCCCCAATGTCTACGACGCCGAACCGATCCCCGAGGCTGCCCGGGCCGAGATTGACCGGCTTCTCTCCTCCGGCGATCTGTTCCGCTATACCGCGCCCTCCGACGCGCCGGTGGCCCTGTTGGAAAAGGAATTCGCCGAGCTTCTGGGCGCGCGCTATGCCTTGGCCGTGTCATCCTGTTCCGCGGCCCTGTTCCTGTCGCTGAAGGCGCTGGACCTGCCGCGCGGGGCGAAGGTGCTCATTCCGGCCTTCACCTTTGCCGCGGTGCCCTCCTCGGTCGTCCATGCCGATTGCGAGCCGGTGCTGGTCGAGGTCGGCGCGAATTACCGGGTGGACATGGTTGATTTCGCGGCCAAGCTGCCGGGCGCGGATGCGGTGCTGATCAGCCACATGCGGGGGCATACCTCGGACATGGATGCGATCATGCAGCTTGCCGACGCGGCGGGCGTGCCCGTGATCGAGGATGCGGCCCATTCGCTGGGCACAGTCTGGGGCGGGCGGAACATCGGGACGATCGGCAAGGTCGGCTGCTTCAGCTTCCAGTCCTACAAGCTGGTCAACGCGGGTGAGGGCGGGATCATGATCACCGACGACCCCGAGATCGCGGCGCGGGCGATCATCATGTCGGGCGCCTACGAGACGAACTGGAAGAAGCATCCCGGCCTGACGAACTCCTGCGCGCATTGGCAGAACCGGCTGCCGCTGTATAACCTGCGGATGCAGAACCTGTCGGCGGCGGTGATCCGGCCGCAGCTCCCGCTGGTGGCGGAGCGCGTGGCGAAGGGCCGGGCGGGGCATGATCGGGTGGCCGAGCAGCTGAACCGATCGGCCCATCTTGAGGTGCCCGAGGCTTTGGGGCCGGAGGAACGCGCGCCGGATTCGATCCAGTTCAACCTGGTGGGCGACTGGACCGACGCCGAGGCGATGGATTTCCAGACCGCCGCCAAGGCGCGGGGGATCGGGGTGCAGGTCTTCGGGCTGAGCGAGGGCAATGCCCGGGCCTTCTGGAACTGGCAGTTCCTGGGCGAGGTGCCGGAGCTGCCGCAGACGCGGGCGATGCTCATGCGGGCCTGCGACGTGCGGCTGCCGACGCGGCTGACCGAGGCCGAGCTTGACTATATCGCGGCGGCGATCATCGAGGCCGCGGCGGAGGTTCGGGGCTGATCTGTCCACGGTGGACAGATCTGGGATATAAAATCCTTTCAATAGCTTGCCGGTTTCCGTTAAGGAATCGGAAAGGTTTTGCAGGTGGCCAGCCCACCCCCATCCCCGCCCCCACCAAGGGGCGGGCGTCGTCCCGCGACGGCGGAGTCGGGCGGGCCAAGCTACGCCGGGACGCGGGGGCGGGAGCCTCGGGCGGGGATAGTTGGGCCAGTCTGAAAGCGGGGGCGGTGGGACAGGTCAAAGCACCCGCAGTGCGGGGGTGAGCCAGGGGGTGGCGACCAGTGCGGGGGTGATGACGACTTCGGCGATCAGGGGTTTCAGGCGCTGGGCGATCTGGGCCGGGATGCCTTGCAGGATCCCGGCGCGGGCAGAAAGCGACAGGGTCCGGCCGAGCGGGTCGAAGGGCAGGGGGCGGACCTCGACGAGGGGACGGAAGGCGCGGGCTTGATGGAGGGCAAGGGGGGTCAGGATGGTCCAGCCCTCGCCGCCCGCAACCATGGCCAGGATCGCGGCATAGCTGTCGAGTTCGAAACGGTGCGCGGACTTGACCCCGTGGCGTGCGAGATGGGCGGCGATCTGGCGGCCCATCAGGTGGCGCGCGGTGTAGAGGATGAGCGGCAGGTCCTCGATCCGGGCGCCGGGCGGGGTGACGGCGACGAAGGGTTCGGCGAGGATCGGATGGACCTCGCGCCAATCCTCGGGCGCGGCGTCGATCGGGCTGTCGGCGGCGATGACCACGTCCAATGCGCGGGCCTCGAGCTGGTCCATCAGCCAGTGGCTCGCCCCGGTTTCCAGAAGGAAGCGGCAGCCTTTCAGGTCATGCGCCAGCGCCGACAGGAGGCGCGGGGTGACGTCACTTTCAAAATCCTCGATCACCCCGAGGCGAAGGGTGGTCAGGCCCGAAAGTTCGGCCATCGCCAGTTCGGCCCGCGCCTCGGAGGCGGCGTTGAGAATGGTCTGGGCGTGGCGGCGAAACATGGCGCCGGCGGGGGTCACCGGCATCGGCCGCCCGGAGCGGTCGAGGAGCGTGGCCCCGAGCGCGGCTTCCAGACCGGAAAGCTGCTGGCTGACGGCAGAAGGGGAGACGCCAAGGCGGCGGGCGGCGGCCGAGATCGAGCCTTCCTCGGCGGCGGCGACGAAGACCTCGATCCCCCAGAGCGTGACGCGGCCTTCGGTCTCGGGCATCGGTCAGAGCTTGGAGAGCTTCTTCTGCAACTCGGCCAGTTGCTTCTTGATCTCGGCGATATCGTCGGGGGAGCTGCCGTCCTCGGGCTTGGGCTGCGTGGGGCCGCTCCAGCCGGGCATTCCGCCCATCATGGATTTGAGGAACGCCTCCTGCTGCTTGCGCATCGCCTCGAACCCGGGGACGGCGGCCATCGGGTTCGGGAAGGCGGAGAAATTCTCCATCATCTTGGACTGGCTTTCGCGCAGCATCTCGAACGAGGTGGCGAGGAATTGCGGGACGATCGACTGCATCCCGGTGGTGTAGCTGCGGACGAGATCGGTCAGCACATCCACCGGCAGGACGCTTTCGCCCTTGGATTCATGTTCGGCCACGATCTGCAACAGATATTGCCGGGTCAGATCATCGCCGGTCTTGAGATCGACGATCTGCACCTCGCGCCCCTGGCGGATGAAGCCGGCGATATCCTCGAGCGTGACGTAATCCGAGGTCTCGGTGTTGTAGAGGCGGCGGCTGGCGTAACGCTTGATCAGCAGCGGCTTGTCGGTGTCGGCCATGGTTCCCCCCGGGCGTTCTTTGCGCTTGCAGAGAAGTCTAGGGGAGGCTTTCGCAAAAAGAAAGCTCAGCCTTCGGCCCGTGCAGCATCGGCGGCCGCGAAATGGGCGAGCTGGTCCCGATACGCGCTGGCAAAGGCGGGGCGGTCGAGGATGCGGTCGGCGGCGCGCAGGGCCGGGACGCGGAGGATATCGGCCATCAGGAGATCCGCCACGGTGAAGCGCCCGGCCGCCAGCCAGTCCCGTCGGGCGAGGACGGCTTCAAGATGGGTCAGGCGGGAGTGCAACCAGCCCTCAAGCGGGTTTGCGGCCGGTTGGGACAGGCCGATGAACCACCAGGGGACCGAGATCATCTCGATCGAGTTCAACCCGGCGATCAGCCATTGCCGGGTCTCGGCCCGGCCCTGCGGGTCGCGGGGCATCAGGGCCTCGGACTTCTCGGCCAGGTGCAGAAGGCAGGCGCCGGATTCGAAGATCGTCAGCGCGCCGTCGGTCAGGAAGGGGACCTGGCCGAAGGGCTGCTGGGCGAGATGGCCGTGGCCGCGGTCGGCGAAGGGGACGGTGGCGACGGCATGGGGCAGGTCGGCTTCGGCCAGGGCCCAGCGGAGACGGATGTCGCGGACATGGCCGCGTGGCGGCGGCGGCACCCAGTCAAAGGTCCAGAGCGTCAGCATGGGTCGAGCGTGACAGCGGACCGGGGATGTGAAAAGAGCCCGGGGTTGCCCCCGGGCCGGTCTGCGCGAAATGGCGCGCATCTGTCACGGCAGTCTTGGCTTACTTGGCAGCCGCAGCGGCCTTCTTGGCAGCCGAGGTCACGTCAGCGGTGGCCTTCTTCACGGCGGCGGTCGCGTCTTCCGACATGTCCTTGCCGGCGGCCAGCATCAGCTCGACGGTTTCCATCTGGACCTTCTTGGCCACTTCGGCAAAGGCGGCCATGTTCTCGGCAGCCATTTCAGCGGCGGCCGAAGCGAAATCGGTCATCGACTTGGTGTAGTCGGCCGGTTCGGACTTGGCGCGCGAGACGTCCGACAGCTTGGCGATCGAGTCTTTCGCCCACTTGGAGGTGATCTCGGTCGACTTTTCAGCCGCTTCAAGAGCGACCTTCGAGAATTTCTCGGCGAAGGCGGCCTGGGTCTTGAAGGCGTTCTGGAACGCCGAGGCGTCAACCGGAATGGAGGCCATCATGTCCTGCACGACCTTGGTGAAGTCAGGGGTCTTGGTCATTTCTATTCTCCGCTATGTCCGGGATCAGCCGGGTTCGTCATGAGCAAGGATATAGATGCTGCAGTGCAGCATTTCAAGCTTTTTCTGCAATGCGGCAAAACCCGGAGTTGCACCGGGTTAACCCTGCGGAAAGCCGCTGAAATGTCAGAGCTCTGGCGTTGCGGTCACATAGGTCCCCGGCGCGGTGGCCAGCGAATCAACGGGGATACGCGCCTTGACCATGGGGCCCGAGCGGGCTTTCAGCCACTCGGCCCAGCGGGGCCACCAGCTGCCTTTGTGGAAGGTCGCGGACTTGAGCCAGGCCTCGGGCTCGCCCGCCACCGGGGCGTCGTTGGTGTAATGGCCGTACTTGTCCTTGGACGGCGGGTTGATGATCCCGGCGATATGGCCGGACTCGGACAGGATGAAGGTCTTGTCCTTCGAGCCCATCTGCTTCACCCCGTTGAACGAACCCCGCCAATGCGCGATGTGGTCGGTCTCGCAGGCGATGGCGCAGATCGGGAGCTTGATATCGTCCAGGCTGACCGGACTGCCGAAGACCTGGTATTCGCCCTTGGCGAAACCGTCCTTCTGGCAGAGGCCGCGCAGATATTCGACGGCCATCGAGGCGGGCAGGTTGGTGCCGTCGCCGTTCCAGTAGAGCAGGTCGAAGGCGGGTGGCGCCTCGCCCAGCATGTAGGACTTGATGGCGGGGGTGTAGATCAGGTCGTTCGAGCGCAGGAAGCTGAAGGTGCGCGACATGAAGAACTTGGACAGGATCCCGTCCTGCGCGGTCTGGCGTTCGATCCCGTCGACGAAATCATCGTTCAGGAAGACGCCGACCTCGCCGGGGTCGGAGAAGTCGGTCAGCGTGGTGAAGAAGGTCGCCGACTTCACGCTTTCATCCCCGGCCTTCTGCAGATGCGCCAGCGTCAGGCCCAGCGTCGTCCCGGCGATGCAATAGCCGGTCGCGTTGATCTGCTTCTCACCGGTGATCCGCCGCACCTCGGCCATCGCGCGGATATAGCCGTCCCGGATGTAGTCATCCATCGTCGTGCCGGCATAGGAAGCGTCGGGATTGACCCAGGAGACGACGAAGAGGGTAAAGCCCTGGTCCACGATCCACTTGATCAGCGAATTCGCCGGCTTCAGGTCCATGATGTAGAACTTGTTGATCCACGGCGGGAAGATGAGAAGGGGCGTCTTGTGCACCTTCTCGGTCGTGGGTTCGTATTGGATCAGCTCCATCATCCGGTTGCGGTAAACCACCGCGCCGGGGGTGGTGGCGAGGTTCTGGCCGACGTGGAATGCCTCGCGGTCGGCGAGCGTGACCAGAAGGTCACCCTGGTTCGTTTCGATGTCGCGGACCAGATTCTCCAGCCCCTGGACCAGGCTTTCGCCATCGGTTTCGACCGCTTTTTCCAGAGCATCGGGGTTGGTGCCGAGAAAATTCGTCGGGCTGAACATGTCGACGATCTGCCGGGTGAAATACTCCACCCGCTGGCGATCGGCGGGGTCGAGCGACTCCATGTCGCCGACGGCATTGCTGATCGCCTCGGCGTTCAGCTGGTACTGCTGCTTGAGATAGTTGAAGAAGGGATGCGTTTCCCACAGCGGGTTCTGGAACCGGCGGTCCCTTGGGTTCGGGTCTGGCGGAGCCTTGAATTCACCCTTCGCAAGAACCTGCTGCGCCTCGACATAGTGCTTCAGCGTCTTGCCCCAGTAGTTCACCTGATGCTCGACCACCTTTGCCGGGTTCGAGACCATCTCGGCGAAATAGGCAGCGGCGGCCTTCATGTATACGTCAGGGGCCGGGCCGTGCAGCGCGGGGTCGACATGGCGGCGCTGGGTCAGGGCGGTGGTCAGGCGCTTTGACAACTCCTCGACCTTGGCGAGGTTGGCGTTCAGCCGGGCCAGGCGCGCTTCGCCGTCGTCATTTGCCGGGGGCTTCTCTTCTGTTGTCATGGCAATGGTTCCCCCCTATTCTTGCCGCTATGCAGCATTGCGCCGTCCGTTCCAAGGCCCGCCATGCAAATATGCCCGCGAGGGTCAGGAGACGCGATGAAGTATATGTTCACCTACGACCTGATGGAAAGCGCCCGCAACACGAATGAGTGGCTGGGCGCCTCTGCCAGGGCCTTTGCCAGTTACCCCGCCTTCGCGATGTCGATGAACCCGATGCTGCCGCTGCTTGCGGCCTGGGGCGATGTGACGGAACGCAGCTTCAGCCGGATGGTCGCAAAGCCTGACTGGGGCATCCGGTCGATCGTCGGGCCTGATGGGCAGGACCATCTGGTCGATGTGAAGCCGGTGGTGCAGAAGCCCTTCGGCGATCTGGTGCAGTTCTTTGTCCGCCGCCGGGCGCCGATGGCGCGCAAGGTCCTGCTGGTCGCGCCGATGTCGGGGCATTATGCGACGCTGCTGCGGTCGACCGTGGCCTCGCTTCTGCCCGATGCCGATGTCTATGTGACCGACTGGCACAATGCGCGGGATATCCCGGTGTCGGCCGGCAAGTTCGATGTCGAGGATTACACGCTTTACATCGCCGAATTCATCAAGGAGCTGGGGCCGGAAACCCATGTGATCGCGATCTGCCAGCCGGTGCCGCTGACCCTGGCCGCGACTGCCTATCTGGCGGCCGAGGATCCCGAGGCGCAGCCCACCTCGCTGATCCTGATCGGCGGGCCGGTCGATCCCGACGCCGCCGCGACCGAGGTGACCGATTTTGGCCGTCGCGTCACGATGGGCCAGTTGGAGCATTGGGCGATCCAGCGCGTCGGCTTCAAGTACAAGGGCGCGGGGCGGCTGGTCTATCCGGGCCTGCTGCAGCTGCAAAGTTTCATGGCGATGAATGCCGAACGGCACGGCAAGGCCTTTACCGAGCAGATCTTCCGCGTCGCCCGGGGCGAGGCTGCGGACCATGACGCCCACAACCGCTTTTATGACGAATATCTGGCCGTGATGGACATGACGGCCGAATTCTACCTGTCGACCGTCGAGCG
>JARFTV010000063.1 GCA_029289325.1 Alphaproteobacteria bacterium | reverse complement strand
GGCGGCCTTCGCGACCTCAAGATACTGGCCCTTGTAGCTGCCACGGAACTTCGGCACCGGCTCGACAGCCGCCACTTCGCCCTTCTTGTAGCTGGGCGTATACTTGACCGAGCCGCTGTACTGCTTCTTCAGCTTGCGATCGATCAGGTCGGCCTGCGACTGGAAGAGCGCCGTGCGCGACTTGGTCGACCCGCTGAGCTTGAGGCCCTCGGCCGTGGCTGCCCCGCCGGTCGCCGCCAGCGCACAGACCAGCGCAAACCGGGCCATCACAGTGCCGGATGCTGTCACCTGTCACCCCGTCTTCATCGTTATTCGGCGGCGACTATAGCCGCAGAGCCGGGATTTTCCAGCAGGGATTCCCCATCCCGCCGCCCGCTTGGGGCGGGAAACCGCCGATCCCGCCCTCCCAAGTCTCGTTGCGGCGGGCGTGGGGCCTCGGTATAGGGATTGTTAACCAACGCGCGGGATGCTGCGCGGCAAGACACGCAAGGGAGAATCGCATGGCGGGGTCGGTCAACAAGGTCATTCTCATCGGCAACCTCGGCCGCGACCCCGAGGTGCGCAGTTTCCAGAACGGCGGCAAGGTGGTGAACCTGCGCATCGCCACGTCGGAAACCTGGCGCGACCGCAGCACGGGTGAGCGGAAGGAACGCACCGAATGGCATTCGGTCGCCATCTTCAACGAAGCCCTGGGCAAGATCGCCGAGCAGTATCTGCGCAAGGGCAGCACGGTCTATATCGAGGGCCAGCTCGAGACGCGGAAATGGCAGGACCAGTCGGGACAGGACAAATACACGACCGAAGTCGTGCTGCGGCCCTATTCCGGCAACCTGACACTGCTTGGGGGGCGCGGTGAGGGCGGCGGCGGCGGTGGCGGCGGCTTTGACGACCGCGGCGGCTATGATGAAGGCGGCGCAGGCGGCGGCTATGGCGGCGGCGGCTCCTCGGGCGGCGGACGCGGCGGCTTTGGCGGCGGGTCTTCGTCGGGCGGTGGCGGCCGGTCCGACATGGATGACGAAATCCCGTTCTGATCCGGCCGTCTCGGCCTCTGGACCTTTCCTGACCGATTTCCTATATAATCGGTCAACAACCATCCGGGACCGAAGACATGCAGGACCAGATCGAGGGCGCACCGCTGATCAAGCCCTCCAGCACCGACCATCCGCTGTACCCGCAGATCGTCGAGGCTTGCCGCAGCGTCTTTGACCCGGAGATTCCGGTCAACATCTTCGATCTCGGCCTCGTCTACACGATCGAGATCGGTGCCGAGAACGAGGTTGATATCACCATGACCCTCACCGCCCCCGGCTGTCCGGTGGCGGGCGAGATGCCGGGCTGGGTCGCCAATGCGGTGGAACCCCTGCCGGGCGTGAAGCAGGTCGATGTCCACATGACCTTCGACCCGCCTTGGGGCATGGACATGATGTCGGACGAGGCGCGGCTGGAACTTGGCTTCATGTGAAGCCGACAGCGGCACATTCTCCATCAAGCGTTTTGCGTTGCTTTTCTGTTGTAAAGTGATTTAACTTGCACCTTAAGGCTTCAAGGGTTGCTCTTCCTGATGCAAGGCGCGGTTCTTCTTGGCGACCTGATCAAATCCCGCCGCTTTGACGCGGCGCAGATCACGGCCGCACTGGACAGCCTGCGCGCCACTGCCGCCACGCTTGAGCCGCTGAACGGACCGGCGCATTTCACCCGGTTTCGCGGGGACGGCTGGCAACTCGTGACCGCCCGCCCCGAAATGGCCCTCCGCTTTGCCCTGACGCTCATCGCGCGGCTGGCAACCACGAAAGGCCCGCAGACGCGGCTGGTGATCGGACTGGGCGAGATCGACGACCTTGCCGGCGGCGAGCTTGGCGCCGCCTCCGGCACTGCCTTTCTGCGGTCGGGCCAGGCCCTGGACGAGATGTCCAGCCGCCGCCGCCTGGGCCAGCTTGGCGCGCCGCCGGCCGTCGCCCCCTGGCTGGACGGCACGCTGCACCTTGTCGAATTCGTGGCCGAGCGCTGGTCCCCGCCGCAAGCCGAAGCGATTGCCATGGCGCTGGCGCCGGGCTGGGCCACCCAGGGCGACCTTGCGGACAGGTTGGGGATCACGCGCCAGGCCATGCATGCCCGGCTTTCCGGGGCGGGCTATGCGGCGATCGCGACCGCCCTTGAAGCCTTTGAAAGCCAATCCTGGAGCGGATGAATGATCGAGACCTTCGCCGCCCTGCTCCTTGCCCATACGCTGGCCGATTTCGTCTTTCAGACCAACCGGATGGCCGCCAGCAAGCAGAAGCCGCTGGTGCTGGCGCTGCATTTCGCGGCGGTCTATGCCACGCTGGTCGCCGCCACCGGATCGGTTCACCTTGCGCTGCTGGCGCTGGCTCTGGTGCATGTCGGGATCGACCTCGGCAAGCTGGCTCTCACCTCGACCCTGCAGGGCCGCCACGCGCTGGCCCTGTTCCTGGGCGACCAGGCGCTGCATCTGGCCAGCCTTCTCGCCCTGGCACTCTGGCTCCCCGGCCTCTGGTCTGACGGCCTCTGGTCTGGCGGCCTCTGGGCTTCCGGCAGTGTCACCGGGGCGGATGCCGGTCTCCTCGGCACGGGCTTCTGGGCCGCGGCATCCCCCCTGCCTCCGCTTCCCGCCCTGATGGCGCTGGTGTCGGGTCTCATCCTTGCCACCCGCGCCGGGGGCTTTGCCGTGGGCCTTCTCATGCAGCCTTTTGCCGAACGTCTGCCGGCCGAGGTCACCGCCGAAAGCCTGCCCGGCGCGGGTCGCGTGATCGGACTGCTGGAGCGCGGGCTGATCTTCACCCTCGTCCTCCTCGGCCAACCCGAGGGGGTGGGCCTTCTGATGGCGGCCAAGTCGATCCTGCGTTTCGGCGCGGTCAAGGACGACCGGGCGTTGTCGGAATATGTCATCATCGGCACGCTCGCCTCGTTCGGCTGGGCGCTGGTCGCGGCCTATGCCACGCTCGCGCTGCTGGACCCGCTTGGAATCCCGACTGTTTCACCCTAGATTGGTCGGACAAAGGAGCATCCCCATGTTCGGAATTCCCGGCAAGGCCGCCGTCACCCTCACCCCCGCCGCCACGCGGCAGATCGCCCGGCTGATGCAGAAACAGGCCAGCCAGGGCCTGCGCATCGGCGTCAAGAAGGGCGGCTGCGCGGGGATGGAATACACGATGGACTATGTGTCCGAGGTCAATCCGCTGGACGAGGTGGTGGAACAGGACGGCGCGCGGGTGATGATCGCCCCGATGGCGCAGATGTTCCTGATCGGGACCGAGATCGACTATGAAACCGGCCTGATCGAAAGCGGCTTCAAGTTCCGCAACCCCAATGTCGTCGATGCCTGCGGCTGCGGCGAGTCGATCAAGTTCCGCGACGCACCGGAGGCCTGAGCGCTCCGGGCTCTTTTCCTTTCCCGTCCAAGGCGCTAGGCCTGTCCGCACAGAGGGGGACCGACCATGAAGAAACTCGCCGCCGGAAACTGGAAGATGAACGGCACCGCCGCCGCGCTGGACGAGGTGCGGGCCCTGACCGCCGCCCATGCCGCTCCGGCCTGCGAGATGCTCCTCTGCCCGCCCGCGACGCTGCTTTCCCGCATGGCCGAGGCCGCGCGGGGCACCACCCTGAAGGTCGGCGGCCAGGACTGCCACGCCAAGGCCTCGGGCGCACATACCGGCGACATCTCGGCCGCCATGCTGCGCGATGCCGGCGCCTCGCATGTCATCCTCGGCCATTCCGAACGCCGCACCGACCATGGTGAAACCGACGCGCAGATCCGCGCCAAGGCCGAGGCCGCGGTGGCCGAAGGCCTGGTCGCCATCGTCTGCATCGGCGAGACCGAGGCCGAGCGTGACGCAAGCCAGACGCTTGCCGTGATCGGCCGCCAGCTGGACGGCTCGATCCCCGGCGGAGCGACGGCCGCCACCCTGGTCGTGGCCTATGAGCCGGTCTGGGCCATCGGCACCGGGCGCACCCCCACCCTGGCCGAGATCGGCGAGGTTCACAGCTTCCTCCGCGACCGGCTGCGCGGGCTGATCGGGGCCGAGGCGGAAGGCGTGCGGCTGCTTTACGGCGGCTCGGTCAAACCCTCGAACGCGGCCGAGATCTTCGCGATCCCGCATGTCGACGGCGCGCTGGTCGGGGGCGCAAGCCTGAAGGCCGCCGATTTCGGCGCCATCGTCGCCGCCCTGTCCGCCTGACGACACAAGACGTCGCCCTTGGGCCAGAGCCGGCCCGATCCCTGCCCCTAGCGTGAGCGCATGACCTCGCTTTCCCCCACCGCCCGGCGGTCGCTTCTGGCCGCCAACCTGATCTGCCTTGCCTCGATGGTGATCTGGTCCTCGGGCCTGCCCGCGGCCAATCTGATCATCCCGCACATGCCGCCCCTCGCGCTCAGCGCCGCGCGCGCGACCCTGGCGGCGCTGGTCCTGATGCCCGTCTGGTGGCTGCTGGAGGGGCGGCGGGCGGTCCTGTCGGCCGACTGGCTGACTGGGGCCTGGGTCGGGTTCGTGACCTTGGGCCTTGCCTCGATCTTCATCGTCATCGCGCTCCAGTTCAACGACGCCGTGACCGTCGCCATCGTGACCGCCGTGATGCCGGTGATCGGCATCCTGCTGGAGTGCATTTCCGACCGCCGCCCCTTCACCCGCGCGCTCGCCGTGGGGCTGGTGCTGTCCGTCGCAGGTGGCCTGATCGCCGTGCGCGGGACCGAGGGCGAGGTCGACTTCGGGATCGGGGTCCTCGCCACCCTGGCCTCGGCCCTCTGCTACACCTGGGGCAGCCGCGAGACGGTACGCGCCCTGCCCGACCTCACCCCGCTCGGCCGCAGCGCGATCACCGTCGCCGGCTGCGCCCTGGTCGCGCTGGTCGTGGCGCTTGGCGACGGGCTTGTGCGCGGCGCCTGGCCGGACTGGGCCGCCATCGGGCCGGTGGAATTCGCGGGACTGGCGGTTTTCGGCATCGGCTCGATGGCGCTCAGCCAGCTCCTCTGGATCATCTCGGTCGGCCAGATCGGGATCGGGGCGGCCTCGATGCACACGAACGCGGCCCCGTTCTACACGATGCTGATCGTGTTCGTCCTGGGCGGGGCCTGGAACTGGTGGCAGACGCTTGGCGCGGCCATCGTCGTCCTGGGCGCGCTGATCGCCCAAGGCCTTGTCGGAACGGAGAAAAGCTGATGCAAAGCCTGTCGCAATCGCCCAAGGACCCCGGCTTCGTCCAGAACCCCTATCCGTTCTACGAACGCGCCCGCGCGGCCGGGCCGTTCTTCCATTGGACCGACTACGACCTGACCTGCACCGGCAATGCCGCCGCCGTGAACGCCATCTTCCGCGACCGCCGCTTCGGGCGCGAGCCGGTGGAGCCCCTGCCCGTGCCGCCCCACCTTGCCCCCTTCTACGCGGTCGAGGCCCATTCCATGCTGGAGCTGGAGCCGCCCCGCCACACGCGGCTGCGCAACCTCGTCCTGCGCGCCTTCACCTCACGCCGGATCGCGAGCCTTGCGCCCGACATCACCCAGCTTGCGACCGAGCTGGCCGAAGCTATGCCGCAAGGCGAGTTCGACCTCCTGACCACCTTCGCCCAGCCGCTTCCCGTCCGCATCATCGCCCGGCTGCTGGGCGTGCCCGAGGAGATGGCCCCCGACCTTCTGCGCTGGTCGAATGCGATGGTCGGCATGTACATGGCCGGCCGCACGCGCGAGATGGAGGACCGCGCCGTCGCCGCGACCGAGGCTTTCGTCGCCTTCCTCCGCGCCTACGTCGATGAGCGCCGCGCCCGGCCCGCCGATGACCTGATCACCCAGCTCATCGCCGCCGAGGCCGAGGGCGAGAAACTGTTCACCGACGAACTCATCACCACCTGCATCCTGCTCCTGAACGCGGGCCACGAGGCCACGGTCCACACCATCGGCAACGGGGTCAAGACGCTCCTCGAAACCGCCACGCCCCTTTCGGCGCTGGACCCGGAGAATGTCGAGGCGACGGTGGAAGAGATCCTCCGCTACGACCCGGCCCTGCACATGTTCACCCGCCATGCATATGAGGATATCGAGGTCATGGGCCACCAGTTCCGCCGGGGCGATCAGGTGGGACTCCTTCTCGCCGCCGCCAACCGCGACCCCGGCAACTGGCACGACCCTGCCCGCTTCAACCCCGCCCGACCGCCGAAACCCCATGCCAGCTTTGGCGCGGGCCTGCATTTCTGTGTCGGCGCGCCGCTGGCCCGGCTGGAACTGCAGATCGCACTCCCGATCCTGTTCCGGCTCCACCCGAAGCTGCGCCTGGCCGCACCGCCGGAATACGGCGACGTCTACCACTTCCACGGCCTCAAGGCGCTTTCTGTCACGGCCTGAGACAGGACTTTCTCTTCCGCCAAATATCCTCTGGGGGTTCGGGGGGCGAAGCACCCCCGACATCCGAGGAGGAGGCGCAGGCCGACGACGAGACAAATGTCTTGCGCGCCAGCGCTCCGCCCGGCAACCGCCGTCACAGGGGCAGGACGGTCGTCGACTTGATCTCTTCCATGCTCAGCAGCGCGGTCACATTGTAGATCCGCACCTCCGAGATCAGCGCCTGATAGAACGTGTCATAGGCCCGCGCGTTCTTCACCCGCACCTTCAGGATATAGTCGATATCCCCCGCCAGCCGGTGCGCCTCCAGCACTTCCGGGCGTTCCTTCAGCGCCTTGAGGAACTTGCGCTGCCATTCCGCCTCATGCTCGCTGGTGCGGATCAGCACGAAAAAGCACGCCTCCAGCCCCAGCGCCTCGGCATCCAGGATCGCGGTCGTCCGGCTGATCACCCCCTGCTCGCGCATCCGGCGGATCCGGTTCCAGACCGGCGTCTTCGAGGAACCCACCTTCCGCGCGATCTCGTCCAGCGACTGTTCGGCATCCTGTTGCAGCTCGGACAGGATTTTCCGGTCAAGGTCGTCCAGCTGGGCCGCCATTCGCTTCCTCCCGCGTTTTCAGGAACCCTGTTCCATCGACGCGGAGTATCGGAACAATCATCCTTATCTGCAAGGGCCACTGGTCGCGTCACGGGAAAATATCCTATATTGCACCGTGAAACCCAGCAGATCGAGGCCCGCATGAGCCGCCGCTTCACCCCGAAGATCGTGACCGCCAACCGTCTGCGCGAAGGCGACGTGGTCTATCTCACCGCCGATGACCAATGGTCGCCCTTCCACCACGAGGCCGAGCTGATCGAGGACGAAGCCCATGCCCAGATGCGGCTTCTGCATGCCAATGCCCAGAAGCTGACCATCGTCGGCGCCTATCTCGCCGATGCCCGCCCCGGTGCCAGGGGCCCCGAGCCCACGCATTTCCGCGAGGAATTCCGCACCCGCGGCCCCTCCAACTACAACCACGGCAAGCAAGCCGACCTCGCGAGCTGAGCATGTATTCCTATTCCGACTTCGACGAAGCCTTCGTCCGCTCCCGCGTCGCGCAGTTCACCAACCAGGTCGAACGCCGGCTGGATGGCAGCCTGACCGAGGAAGAGTTCCGCCCGCTGCGCCTGATGAACGGGCTCTACCTGCAGCTGCACGCCTACATGCTGCGCGTGGCGATCCCCTATGGCACGATCTCCCCGCGCCAGATGCGGCAGCTCGCCTATATCGCCGACACCTGGGACAAGGGCTATGGCCACTTCACCACGCGGCAGAACATCCAGTTCAA
Organism: Alphaproteobacteria bacterium; assembly: GCA_029289325.1. GTDB lineage: Bacteria > Pseudomonadota > Alphaproteobacteria > Rhodobacterales > Rhodobacteraceae > Tabrizicola. The sequence goes on along the minus strand of JARFTV010000063.1, from coordinate 8,879 downwards.
CTGGCCGAAACTGCCCGACGTGCCCGCGATCCTGTCCGCGCTGGCCGATGTGGAAATGCACGCGATCCAGACCTCGGGCAACTGCGTCCGCAATGTGACCGCCGACCATTTCGCCGGGGCCGCCGCGGATGAAATCGCCGATCCCCGCCCCTATGCCGAGCTGCTGCGCCAATGGTCCACCGACCACCCGGAATTCCAGTTCCTGCCGCGCAAGTTCAAGATCGCGATCACCGGCAGCCCGAACGACCGCGCCGTCACCAAGGCGCATGACATCGGCCTGCGCATGGTTCGCAATGCCGCCGGAGAGCCGGGCTTCGAGGTCATCGTCGGCGGCGGCCTTGGCCGGACCCCGATGGTCGGCATGATCGTCCGCGACTTCCTGCCCGAGGCGGACCTTCTGCCTTACGTGGAAGCCGTGCTCAGCGTCTACAACACGCTTGGCCGCCGCGACAACAAGTACAAGGCGCGGATCAAGATCACCCTGCACGAAACCGGCCGCGACGAGATCACCCGGATGATCGAGGCGGAATTCGCCCGCCTGCGCCCGCTTTTCGGCGGCAATGACCAGAAGCTGCTGGCCGATATCCGTGAGGCTTTCGCGCCCCCGGCCTTCCGCAACGCGCCCATCGACGCCTATGACGCCTTCTACAAGGCCGACCCGGTGTTCCGCTCCTGGGCTGATACCAACCTGACGCAGCACCGCAACGACCAGTATGCGATCGTCACGGTCAGCATCAAGGCGCATGGCGCGACCCCTGGGGATGCCACCAGCGACCAGATGCGCCTTCTGGCGGACCTTGCGGAACGCTACGGCCACAACGACCTGCGCATCAGCCACGAGCAGAACGTGATCCTGCCGCATGTCCACAAGTCGGACCTGCCCGCGCTCCACGCGGCGCTGGTGCAGGCGGGCCTTGGCACCGCGAATGTCGGGCTTCTCTCCGACATCATCGCCTGCCCCGGCATGGACTATTGCGCCCTTGCCACCGCCCGCTCGATCCCGGTCGCGCAGGAACTGGCCACCCATTTCGAGGCGCTGAAGCTGGAGCATGAGATCGGCCCGCTGAAGATCAAGATTTCGGGCTGCATCAACGCCTGCGGGCATCACCATGTCGGCCATATCGGGATCCTTGGCCTCGACCGTGCGGGGGTGGAGAACTACCAGATCACTCTGGGCGGCGATGGCACCGAGGATGCGGTGATCGGCGAAAAGACCGGGCCGGGCTTCGCTTATACCGAGATCGTCCCCGCCATCGAGCGTATCCTGCGCGCCTATCTGGACCTGCGGCTGGAGCCGTCCGAGACCTTCCTCCAGGCTTTCAAGCGGGTCGGGATGGAGCCGTTCAAGGCCGCGCTCTACGAGGCGGAAGGCGAAAAAGATGCCGCGTGACGGGCGCCACGAAGGCCCCGTCGCCGAACGGGTCGCCGCGCTGAACGCGCGGTACAAGCACCACTCGGCGACCGCGGTGCTGGAGCATGCGCTGAAGGATGACGACCTGGGCCAGGTGGCGCTGGTGTCATCCTTCGGGGCGGAATCCGTCGTGCTCCTGCACCTCGTCAGCGTCATCGCCCCCGAGACACCGGTCCTCTTCATCGACACGCGGATGCTGTTCCAGGAGACGCTGGATTACCAGCGCGAGCTGGCCGAGAAGCTGCATCTCTGCGACGTGCGGACGATCCGCGCGGCCCAGCCCCGCGTCGCCTTCGAGGACCCCGACAACACGCTTCACCAGTTCAACACCGACGCCTGCTGCGCCGTCCGCAAGGTCGAGCCGCTGGAGCGTGCGCTGGCCCCCTTCGACGGCTGGATCACCGGCCGCAAGCGGTTCCAGAATGCCGACAGGGGAACCATCGACTTCTTCGAGAACGAGGGCGACTTCCGGATCAAGGTCAACCCGCTGGCCCATTGGGGGCGCGAGGATCTTGAGGAATACATGGTCGAAAACCGCCTTCCCCGGCATCCGCTGGTGGCCAAGGGCTACCCCTCGATCGGCTGCGCCCCCTGCACCAGCCCGGTGAAACCCGGCGAGGACCCCCGCGCGGGCCGCTGGCGCGGGCAGTCCAAGACGGAATGCGGCATCCACTTCATCGACGGCAAGGCCGTTCGCCCAAAGGAGAACGCGGCATGACTGTGATCGTCACCGATGCGGGCTTTGCCTCCGCCCCAGACCGTCAGATCGTGCCGCTGGCCGAGATGACGCCCGAGACCACCGCGCTTGACCTCTCCCATACCGACGACCCGTCGGTGCTGGAAGGCGCGCTGGACCGGCTGACCCTGATCCGCGTGGCCTTCCCGGCCTTCAACGACGGCCGCGCCTTCACGGTGGGGCGGAAGCTGCGGATGATGGGCTATACCGGCCAGCTTCTGGCTCTGGGTCCGGTGATCGCCGACCAGTATGCCATGCTGCGCCGGGTGGGCTTTGACGGGGCCGAGATCCCCGACGAGATCGCCGCCCGCCAGCCGGTGGAACAGTGGCAGTTCCGCGCGGCCGACTGGCAGGCGCATCATTATCAGGCCCGGCTCCGCGCCTGATCCCACCCACCCCGAGAATTGGCCGCAGGGAGAGAGCCTTCCCTTGCGGCGCTTGCTCGCTTATGGAGGCCAGGAAGGCCATGACCGAGACGATGACAATGGACGCCGCCCGCCAGAAGCCCCACATGCCCGACGCGCAGACCGTGACCTCGGTCCGGCACTGGACCGACCGGCTGTTCTCGTTCCGCGTGAGCCGTCCGGCGACGCTGCGGTTCCGGTCGGGGGAGTTCTTGATGATCGGGCTGCTGGACGACAAGGGCAAGCCCTTGCTCCGCGCCTATTCGATCGCCTCACCCAGCTGGGACGAGGAGCTGGAGTTCTATTCGATCAAGGTTCCGGATGGGCCGCTGACCAGCCGGCTCCAGCATATCCAGCCGGGGGATGAGATCATCCTGCGGCCGAAACCCGTGGGGACGCTGGTGGTCGATGCCCTGCTGCCGGGCAAGCGTCTGTGGTTCCTCGCGACCGGAACCGGGATCGCGCCCTTTGCCAGCCTGATGCGGGATCCGGAGGTCTATGAGAAGTTCGATCAGGTCATCATGATGCACACCTGCCGCGAGGTGGCGGAGCTCGAATACGGTCGGCAGCTGGTCGAGGCGCTGGAAGGCGATCCGCTGATCGGCGAGATGGTGCAGGGCAAGCTGCGCTATTATCCGACCACCACCCGGGAAGAGTTCCATCACATGGGGCGGGTCACGGACAACCTGGCCTCGGGCAAGGTCTTTGCCGACCTGGGCCTGCCGAAGATGAACCCCGAGGAGGACCGGGCGATGGTCTGCGGGAGCCTGGCTTTCAACGTCGATGTAAAGGCGATCCTGGAAGGGTTCGGGCTGCGGGAAGGGGCGAATTCGGACCCCAAGGAATTCGTGGTCGAGAAGGCCTTTGTCGGCGACGGGATCTGATCTGTCCACGGTGGACAAATCGGGATGATCCTGCAAAACCAATGACTTGGCCAATCCCGTTAGGGTGGTGTTAACTTCTGCAAAATGGGCCGCGAGGGGTGATCCCTGCGGCCCTTTCCTTTGGCGCGCGGCCGCGCCAGACCACGACCGGCAAGAAGAAAGGCCGCGAGGATCACCCCTCGCGGCCTTGGATTTCGACAGGTGCCGCGGGGCTTAGAGGCCCAGAGCGGTCCGCACCTGCGCCACGGTGTCGGCGACCAGCGCCGGGTTGGCGCGGGCGGCTTCCACGGCGGTCTTCAGCGTGGTCTTGGTGGCGTCGTCCAGCGACGAGCCGTCGATCAGGGCGATCACGGCATCGGCGTCGAAGTTTGCCGGATCGAGCGCAGCAGCGGCCGCGTCGGTGGTGGTGGCTTCCGGCGCGGCTTCAGCGGCGGCAGCTGCCTCGGCGGCGGCGGCGGCCTCAGCCTCGGCGGCAGCGGCGGCTGCAGCGGCAGCAGCGGCTTCTTCCGCGGCAGCAGCTTCGGCGGCAGCGGCCTCGGCAGCGGCGGCCTCGGCTGCCCTGGCGGCGGCCTCCTGGGCGATGCGCGCTTCTTCTGCGGGCTTGTAGCTGAACTGGTAGTAGCCCAGTCCGGCAAGAATGACGACAATGGCGCCGATGATGACAGTTCTGTTCATGTCAAATACTCCCTTGACCCGAGCTGGGGCCCGGACGCGGCTGATATGGCAGCTTGGGGCGGCAATGAAAAGACCAGATGCCCTAAACGGCGGGAAAAGGCGGCTTTTCCCCGGTTTTTCTATGCTCGTCGCGCTGTTGGCGGGTTGCGGGCGACGGCGGCAGGGACTAGATTGCCGCGCGCCTAGTTCAACGACCAAAGGACCACTGCCATAGCCCGCCGCCCCCACAATGCCCCGCCGCAACGCGACACCGGCCCCCGCATCAATGACCGTATCCGCGCTCCGGAAATCCGTCTGATCGGCGCTGACGGTGAGAATGTCGGGGTCGTCACCCCGGCCCGCGCCATGCAGATGGCCGAAGAGGCCGGGCTTGATCTGGTGGAGATCTCGCCGACTGCCGTGCCTCCGGTCTGCAAGATCATGGACTTCGGCAAGTTCAAGTATGAGACGCAGAAGCGCGAGGCCGAGGCGCGCAAGAAGCAGAAGATCATCGAGATCAAGGAAATCAAGTTCCGGCCGGGCACCGACATCCATGACTATCAGGTCAAGATGCGCTCGGTGATGAAGTTCCTGGAGGAAGGCGACAAGGTGAAGGTCACCCTGCGCTTCCGGGGCCGCGAGATGGCGCACCAGGAGCTGGGGCTTGAGCTGCTGAACCGGGTCGCCGCCGATGTGGGCGAGGCCGGGAAGGTCGAGGCCATGCCGAAGCTGGAAGGCCGGCAGATGGTGATGATGATCGCGCCCCGGTAAGGCGGCACGATCCTTCCTGCCAGAAATCGGGGCCTTCGGGCCCCGTTTGTCATTCGCGGTCCGACGTGCCGGGAGGTTTGGCCGGTGGCTCCCTTGCCTCGCGCAGGCGGCCGCGCTGGGGGATCTCTTTCAAAAGGCCGCCGACCCCCATCCCGGCAATGTCCGCCCCGCTGACGGCAACGCCGCAGATCAGCCGCTCCATCACCCAGTCGGCCCCGTTCAGCGCCGGGCTTCTGACGCAGCCCGGCAGGCCGATGACGGGGGTGCCGTTCAGCTGGCCGAGGAAGAGAAGGTTGCCGGGATCCACCGGCATCCCGAAACGGTCCACCCTGCCCCCGGCCCGGCGGAGGGCCGCCGGGGCCACGTCCTCGGCGTCCGAGGTGGCCGAGGCGGTCAGGATCAGGATCAGCTCGGCCTCGACCGAGGCAAGGGTCGCGGCAAGCTCCGCCACGCGATGGGGGCTGTGGCGATGCATGGTCAGCCCCGCGCCAAGCCGCGCGAGGCGCTGGGTGATGGCCTCGGGGCCGAGGGGGCGGGCGGTGGGATCGGTCTGGGTCTCGATCAGGGCGATCCGGCCAAGGCGCGGGGGGTGGAGGCGCAGCGCCTGCGTGCCGGCGATGCAGGCGGCGGCAACGGCGTCCTGTGCGACGCCATAGGCGATGATCTTGACCGTGGCGGCCATCTCGCCCGCGGCCAGCCGCTGCCAGCGCGGGGCGGTGGCGCAGGTGATCATCGGGTCGGTCGCGTTCAGCGCGTTGATGCGGGGGGCGAGGACCTCCAGCACGCCGGCGGTGCGCGCGTGAAGGTTGACGCGGCCGGTGCCGACGGGCCGCAGGTCGAGGCCGGCGAGCGCGCTGTCGGGAACGAGGGCGCGGGCGATGGCGAGGGCGGCCGCGTCCTCATGCAGGTCCTGCGGGTCAAGGCGGGCGGCGGTGACCTCGGCCAGGCCTGCGGAGCGGAGGCGGGCGATCTCGGCCGGGCCGAGAATGCAGCCCTTGCGCAGACGACCATCGGGGAGCGCGACGGAATGGGCGAGGATCGCGCCTTGGGCTTCCGACAGGGGGACGGGGCCGAAGCGCATTATTTCCGCAAGGTCTCGGTGATCTGCGCGAGGATCGCGACGGCGATCTCGGCCGGGGTACGCGCGCCGATGTCGAGGCCGACGGGGGCGTGGATCCTTGCGATCTGCTGGGGCGTGAACCCGGCGGCGGCCAGACGCTCCACCCGTTTGGCATGGGTCTTCTTCGAGCCGAGCGCGCCGAGGTAGAAGGCCGGGGAGTTCAGGGCGAGGCGGATCGCGGGGTCGTCGAGCTTGGGGTCGTGGGTCAGGGTGACGATGGCGGTGCGGGCGTCGGGCTTCAGGGCGGCCAGCGCCTCATCCGGCCAGTCGTCGAGGATCGTCTCGCCGGGGAAGCGGGCCTCGGAGCCGAAGGCGGCGCGCGGGTCGATCAGGGTCGGGGCATAGCCGCAGGTCCGGGCGATCTGGAGGAGCGGCTGGGCGATATGGACCGCGCCGATCACGATCAGGCGGAGCGGCGGGTTGTGGATGGCGATGAAGCGGCCGTCCTCCTCCATCCCCGAGCGGTCGGAACGGAAGCGGGCGTCGGTGGCCGGATCCTCGCCGGGGTGGAGGAGGCGACGCTCCCAGCTGGCGGGGGTGGTGACCAGCGCGACGGCGCGCGAGGCGGCGCGGGCATCGGTCAGGGCGGCAAGGAGCGGTTCGGGAAGCGCCATGTCCCCCTCGCCCACGGGCTCGACAAGGATGCGGATCGTGCCGCCACAGGCGAGGCCGGCGGCAAAGGCGGTCTCGTCGCTGACGCCGAAGGTCAGGAGGCGGGGCTTGCGGTCGGCCAGGGCGTCCAGCGCCTCGGTCACCACGGCGCCTTCGACGCAGCCGCCGGAGACGGAGCCGAGCATCTCGCCATCGCCGGAAATGGCGAGCTGGCTCCCGGACTGGCGGGGGGCGGAACCCCAGGTCTCGATCACGGTGGCGAGGGCGGCGCCGCGGCCCTGACGGTGCCAGGCGAGGGCGGCTTCGGGGATCTGGTCGTGCGTGGCGCTCATGGGCGGGAGTATGCGTCCGCGCGCGCCGTGACGCCATAGAAATGAACGCGCCGCCGGAGGGGATCCGGCGGCGCGTCCCGTGTCAGCAGATCAGCGCGTGGCGGTGCGCAGGAGCGGCGTGATGACCCGGACCTCGACCCGGCGGTTGCGGGGTTCGTTGGCCTGGGTGTCGATCAGCAGCTCGGTCTCGCCATAGCCCTGGACGATCATGTTCTCCGGCGGGATGTCGAAGTATTCGGTCAGGGCCAAGGCCACCGATTCCGCGCGACGGTCGGAGAGCGCGAGGTTCAGCGCGGCCGGGCCGGTGGCGTCGGTATGACCTTCGATCAGGAACATCTCGCGCGGGTTGTCGCGCAGAAGCGCCTTCATCACCCGGCCAAGATCGGCAAGGTTGCGCGCCTGTTCCGGAGCGATGGCCGAGGAGTTGGTGGCGAAGGTGACGTTGCGCACGTCGATCACCGCGGCCAGCGCCCGCACCTCGGGGATCTCGCGGATCTGGCGGAGGCTGAACTTGCGGCCCGCACGTTCGGCTTCCAGGGCCGCCAGCTCGCGCTTGAGCGCGACATTGCTGTCAGCGGAGGAAATCACGATCCGACGCTCGGGACGGGGCAGGTCGCGGACCACGACCACCTCTTCGCGGGCCAGATCGTCGATCAGAACGACCTCGCGGCCGAGGCTGTCATAGGTCGCGCGGCGCAGCACACGGCCGGTCGCGTCGCGGATCGTCACCACCTGGGTGCCATCGGCGCGCTCGACGATGGTCCGGGTCGAACCGTCCTTGAAGGTCTCGGTCCGCACGGTCGAACCAGGACGGCGGATCACGGTGTCGTCGTCCTTCAGCACGCGATAAGTGCCGTCCGGCTGGAGCACGATGACACGGTCGCCAGTGTTCGACACCACGCGGGCCGGTTCCTGATAGGCGGCGGCCTCGCGGTTGTTCTTGATGATCGCGCCCACGGCGAGCGCGCCCAGAACCAGCAGCCCGGCCTTTTCCAGATCGGACAGCCCGCTCTTCTTGCCCGACGAGAGCGTCACCGGCGCGGCCGAGAATTCCTCGGCCGACGAGCGCACCGAGCCTTCGGTGACGGTGGTTTCGGTAATGGCGGAAAGCAGGTCCTGCGATGCCGGGGCGAAGGTGATGGCGCTGCCATCAGCCTCGGCTTCCGCGGTGGAGCGCGTGACGAGAGCCGCGGCCGCGAGGGCCGAGGGGTCGATCGCGGTCGGCGCGGTGGTCAGAAGCTCGGTCAGCGTCTCGACCTCGGTTTCCGAGACCTCGGGCGCATCGACCGGGGTGGACTCTTCCTCGCTGGCAGGCGCGGCCACGCGGAGCCCGGCGGTCGGATCGGTGATCTCGCCGGTTGCGGTCAGGCCAAGTTCTTGCTGGGCGGCCTGCAGCGCCTGCTGGGCGGTTGTCGCATCGATCAGCTCGCCGGTGGCGGAATCGATGATGCTTCCCTCGGGCACGTCGACGGGATCGACGACGAGGCTTTCGCCGACGGACACATCGGCCTCGACTCCGGCCTCGACTTCGGCTTCGGCCTGAGCCTCGACCTCAGCCGCGGGCTCTTCGGCGGCAGGGGCTTCGGCGACGGGCTCCTCGGCGGCGGGCTCCTCGGCAGGGGCCTCGGCGACCGGCTCTTCGGCGGCGGGTTCTTCGGCGGCCTGAAGCTCGGCCCCGGCTTCGGCGGCAGCCTCGGCGGCGGCCTGGGCTTCCGCTTCGGCCAGGGCGTCAGCCTCGGCTTGGGCGGCGGCGTCAGCCTCGGCCTGAGCGGCGGCTTCGGCCTCGGCCTGAGCGGCAGCCTCGGCCTCGGCACGGGCGGCTTCCTCGGCAGCCAGGCCTTCGGCAATGGCCGCTTCCTCGGCGGCGGCGGCTTCATCGGCGGCCTGCTGTTCGGCCGCAGCCACGGCGGCGGCGGCGGCAGCTTCAGCCTCGGCCTGCGCCTCGGCGGCGGCCT
>JARFTV010000062.1 GCA_029289325.1 Alphaproteobacteria bacterium | reverse complement strand
GCCCGACCTGCGGCTCCTGTTCGGGGATGTTCACCGCCAATTCGATGAACTGCCTGACCGAGGCCCTTGGCCTGTCGCTGCCCGGCAACGGCTCCACCCTCGCCACCCACGCTGACCGCAAGCGGCTTTTCGTCGAGGCCGGGCACCTGATCGTCGACCTCGCGCGCCGCTACTACGAACAGAACGACGAGACGGCGCTGCCTCGCTCCATCGCGACCAAGGCAGCGTTCGAGAATGCAATGGCGCTCGACATTGCCATGGGCGGCTCGACCAACACGGTGCTCCACATCCTAGCCGCAGCACATGAGGGCGGCGTCGACTTCGGGATGGAGGATATCGACCGCCTCAGCCGCCGCGTGCCGTGCCTGTGCAAGGTCGCGCCCGCCAAGGCGGACGTGCACATGGAGGATGTCCACCGCGCCGGCGGCATCCCGGCCATCCTCGGCCAGCTTGATGCGGCGGGGCTTCTGCACCGCGACGTGCCCACGGTCCACGCCCGCAGCCTTGGCGCGGCTATCGACCAGTGGGACATCTCGCGCACCAACCAGGAGTCGGTTCGCACCTTCTTCCGCGCGGCCCCGGGCGGCGTGCAGACGACCGAGGCTTTCAGCCAGGACCGTCGCTGGAAAGAGCTTGACCTCGACCGCCAGACCGGCGCGATCCGGGATGCCGAACATGCCTTCTCGCAGGACGGCGGGCTTGCTGTGCTTTCGGGGAACCTCGCGCCCGCGGGCTGCATCGTGAAGACGGCGGGGGTGGACGAATCCATCCTGGTTTTCGCTGGACCCGCGCGAGTGTTCGAATCGCAGAACGCTGCGGTCGAGGCGATCCTTTCCAACCGCATCCAGGCCGGTGACGTGGTGGTGATCCGCTACGAAGGCCCGAAGGGTGGGCCGGGGATGCAAGAGATGCTTTATCCGACCAGCTACCTGAAGTCGAAGGGTCTGGGCAAGGCCTGCGCCCTGATCACCGACGGCCGCTTCTCGGGTGGGACCTCGGGGCTGTCGATTGGGCATGTCTCGCCCGAGGCAGCCTCGGGCGGCACCATCGGTCTGGTGCGTGACGGCGACCGGATCGAGATCGACATTCCCACCCGGACGATCATCCTCGCAGTGCCCGAAGCGGAACTGGCCAAGCGCCGCGCAGAGCAGGACGCCAAGGGCTGGACCCCTGCCGCCCCTCGCCCGCGCAGGGTCAGCACCGCGCTGAAAGCCTATGCGATGCTCGCCACCTCGGCGGCGCAAGGTGCCGTGCGGAAACTGCCGGAAGCCTGAGGAACGAAACCGACACCCCTCGCATCCCGAGGGGTGTCGGTCGTAAGGACGCGGAGGGCTGAAACTAGCCCTGTCGCGATGTCAGGAACAGGTCCACTGCCGCGAGGACTGCCGTCAGCCCCAGGATGATCGCGAGGTCCAGACGCGGGACCCAGATCCAGAGGATTGCCAGAAACGCGACCAGTGTCACGTAGGCCAGGACTCTGGCCGATATGTCAATCATTGCAATCCCCCCCTTGGGTAAGGTGTTCGGTCAACCAGCGCGCGGTGCGCAGAAGCCGGGCGTCATCGTGGCGGCGGCCAACAAGCTGAACGCCCATCGGAAGCCCGTTTGAAGCCTCGAGCAGCGGCAGAGTAACCGTCGGAAGGCCCAGATAGGTCCACAACCCGTTGAAGATGCTGGACCCGGTCGAAGACAGGCCTGCAGGCGCTGGTCCCGGCGCTGCAGGACAAAGGATCGCATCGCACCGTTCCAGGATCTGGTCCACACCGGCCCGCAACACGGTCTGCCAGTCGAGCGCGGCGAGATAATCGCGCGCGGTGACCTGTCGCCCGGCCTCAAGCGCGGCCCGCGTCACCGGCGCAAGCGGTGCATCGGGACGGTCGTAGCGGTGATAGGCATGGGCCATCTCGGCAAAGTTGATCCGCTCCCGCAGCATCGCCGCATCGTCATAGGCCGCAGGAAGGGGGGCCTCGAAGCATTGGTCGCCCAGCAGCGCGTTCAATTCCGACATGGCCGCGACCATCTCCGGATCCGCCGCATCGTATCCCGGCATCCGCACGAAGGCGAAGGTCGGGATCACGGGCACCTTGGTCGCCGCGATCTCGGACAGACGGGGCGGCGCGCCGGGGCGCGTGGCAGGATCGGCCGGATCGTGACCGAACAGAACCTCGGCCAGCAGCGCCGCGTCTTCGACGTCGCGGGCAAAGACACCCACGGTATCCAGTGATTGCGACTGGCGAAGGATCCCGGTTCGCGGGATCGCGCCGAATGTAGGTTTGAAGCCGGTCACACCGCAATAGGCCGCAGGACGGATGACCGATCCCCCGGTCTGCGTACCAATCGCCAAGGGCACCATGCCCGCAGCGACGGCGGCAGCCGAGCCGGACGAAGAGCCGCCCGGTGTATGGTCCGGATTGGCCGGGTTCCGGGTCGGGCCAGGATGCATGTACGCAAGCTCGGTGGTCACGGTCTTGCCCATCAGCACCGCGCCCTCGGCCTTCAGCCGCGCGACGATCCAGGCGTCCGTCTCCGCCACCCGCCCTTCATCCACGGCCGTTCCGTTGCAAGTCGGGATGCGGGCGGTGTCGATGATGTCCTTCAACGCCACCGGAACGCCGTGCAGACGCCCCAGGGGACGCCCGAAGGTCCGCAGTCGGTCAAGCTCGGCCGCCTGATGCCGGACGAAGGCCGCGTCGTGCCAGACAAAGGCCCGCACCTCATCGTCCCGAGACGCGATGCTGTGCAGGAAGGCCTCGGCCACCTCGGCGGCCTTCAGCTCGCCCCGCGCGATACGGTCCCGCAGCTCCCGCGCCGAAAGGGCCTGGATCGCCCCGGCGCGCGCCGGGGCGATACCGCGTTGGTCAGCGTGTCCCATAGATCTGCTCCGGCAGGTGGAAGACGATCTGCGGGAAGAGATACATCACCGCCATGCTGAGGAAGACCATCATCACGAAGGGCATGGTCCCCCGGAAGATGTCCGTCAGCTTCACGTCCGCCGGTGCGATCCCCTTCAGGTAATAGGCGCTCATCGCCATGGGTGGAGTCAGGAAGGATGTCTGCAGGTTCAGGGCGACGAGGATGCCGAAGAACAGCGGGTCGATCCCGAACAGCGGCAGCAGCGGCAGGAAGATCGGGACGAAGATGATGATGATCTCCGACCATTCCAGCGGCCAGCCCAGCAGGAAGATGATCAGCTGCGCAAGGATCAGGAACTGCCAGGGCTCGAGGCTAAGGCTGGTGACGAACTCTGCAATGACATGCTCCCCACCCAAGTAGGAGAACACCGACGAAAAGACATACGAGCCGACGAACAGCCAGCAGACCATCGCCGTGGTCCTGACCGTGAGATAGGTCGATTCCCGCAGCCGCTCCCACGTCATCGCGCGGTAGATGACCGCGAGGACGATCCCCCCAAGCGCACCGATGGCCGCGGCCTCGGTGGGGGTCGCAAGACCGAACAGGATCGAACCCAGCACGGCGAGGATCAGGAAGGCCAGCGGCAGGAACGAGGTCAGGATCATGTACAACAGCTTGCCCATAGGCACATCCGGCACGTCCTCTGCCGTCGGCTTGGGCGCCACCGAAGGTTGCAGGATCGCACGGCCGATAACGTAAACCAGATAGAGGCCGACCAGCAGAAGGCCGGGCAGCAGCGCCGCTGCATAGAGCCGCACAATCGAGACGCCCGAGGCCGCGGCATAAACGATCAGCATGATGGACGGTGGAATCAGAATGCCCAGCGTGCCGCCCGCGCAGATGATGCCCGAAGCGAACGAAGCGCTGTAGCGTGCCTTGAGCATCTGCGGCAGCGCCAGCAGGCCCATCAGCGTCACCACCGCGCCGACGATGCCGGTCGCCGTGGCGAAAAGCGCACAGGTGATCAGCGCGGCCACGCCCATCGAGCCTGGAACGTTGCGTGCCGCGATGTTCAGCGTGCCGAACAACTTCCCGACGATGTTCGCGCGTTCAATGATGTAACCCATGAACAGGAACAGCGGGATCGCCGTCAGCACCTCGTTGCTCATCACCGTATAGGTCTGGTTGATGAACAGGTCGAATATTCGGTTGTTGAGCAGGCCCTCGAACCAAAGCCGCGTGCTTTCCCACCAGCTGGCGGTCTCATCCAGCCGGTTGAAGGCGCGCCACATGCGACCCGGTTCGAAATAGGCGTAATAGCCAAAGCCGATACCCATCGCCATCAGGGTGAAGGCGATCGGGAAACCCAGGAACACCATCACGATGAAGAGGCCCAGCATCATCAGGGCCACTTGAGGATCAGTCATACATGGCCTCCGGTTTCGGCTTCATGGGCTTTCTTTAGCAGGATGTCCTCGGTTTCCATCACGTCTTCCTCGGCCTCGATCCAGCTGTTGGTGCGGATGGCGATGATGCAGCGGAACACCTGCGCCACGCCCTGGATCAAAAGCAGGATCCCGGCCGCGACCATCACCGACTTGAACTGAAAGATCGGGATACCGGCGGGGCTGTTGACGGAAACCTCGCCATAGCTCCAGCTGCGCGCCGCATATTTCCAGCCCGTGAAGACAAGAGCCAGGATTCCGGGGAAGAAGAACAGGAAGTAGAGCACCAGGTCCACCTTGGCCTGAGTGCGGGGCTGCCAGTTCCGGTAAAGGAAGTCGCCGCGAACATGTTGCCCGCGCGAAAGGGCGTAGGCGCCTGCCATCATGAACATCGTGCCATACATGATGAACGACACGTCGAAGGCCCAAGGAGTCGGGCGGTTGAACAGATAGCGGGCGAATACTTCGTAGGACGTGCCGAAGGTCATCAGCACGATCAGCCAGGCGAAGGTCTTGCCGAAAGCGGCCGACAGGCTGTCGGCGAATTTTATGTAGCGTAGCACGGTGTCCCCCTGAGATGACCCACCACCGTCAAAGAGCCCGGCGGATCATACGTCCGCCGGGCCGCTCTTGTCCTGCAGCAGGCTCAGAGCTTGAGCTTGCCCGGGAAGAAGTGCTCATAGGCGAGCGCGTAGTCCGGCGCGTTCATCAGTTCGTAGAAGGCGACCTGCTCGGCCCAGACGCGCTGGCTGTCGACGATCTTCTTGAACATCGGATCGGTTTCCAGCGTGGGCAGGATGTCCGACCACGCCTTGATCTGCGCGTCCAGGATCTCTTTCGGGGTGCGCAGCACCGACACTCCGGCCTCGTTCTGCAGCTTCTGCAGGTCTTCGGAGTAGACGCGCATCGCCTTGGAGGTGTTCGCCGTGGCCGAAGCCTCGACCCCGTACTTCAGGATCGCCTGCAGGTCCGGTGCCAAGTCGTCGAAGAAGTCCTTGTTGAACAGGAACTCGAACTGCTCGGATGCCTGGTGGTAGGACGACAGGTAGTAATTCTTGGCCACGTCCGGCGCGCCGAAACGGCTGTCCGAGGTCGGGTTGTTGAACTCGAACGCGTCGATCACCCCACGCTCCATCGCCGGGACAATCTCGCCGCCGGGAAGCTGCGCCACCGACATGCCCATCGACTGGAACAGGTCGGCCGCCAGGCCAACGGTGCGGTACTTGAAGCCCTGGATGTCGGCCACGCCGTTCACCGGGTTCTTGAACCAGCCGAAGGGCTGGGCGAACATCGGGAAGCCGAGGAAGCCGTAGATGTTCAGGCCCATCACGTCCTGAGTCAGCTCACGGTAAAGCTCGTCCCCGCCCCCCTGGTAGAACCAGGCCAGCATCGCCGGGGACGAGGCACCGAAGACCGGGCCGGTCCCGAACAGCGAGGCGGCCTTGTTCTTGCCATACCAGTACGCCGAAACCGAATGCGCCGCGTCCAGCACGCCGTCATTGACGGCGTCCATCACCTGGAAGGCACCGACGACGGCACCGGCGGGCAGCAGGTCGATCGTCAGGCGACCGCCCGACATCTCCTGCACGCGGGTAGCGTAATCTGCCGCGAATTCCTGCCAGATGTCGGACGCAGGCCAAGAAGTCTGCATCTTCACCACAATGGGCGATTGAGCAAGTACTGCGGGTGCCGCCAGGGTCGAGGCGGCGGCGACAGTACCGCCCAAGGCGCCCTTTTTCAGAAACGACCGGCGCGAAAGTTGCCGGGGGTCCTCGCTGTTTTGCATTGTCTTCCTCCCAGTTGCGCCCCTGCATACTGCCGAGACGTACTCAGGACTATAAAGTCAGCAATCACCAGAGCAAGCACTTCTGGTCAGTTTTTCTTGCCAAATTGCCATGGTTGCCGACGACGATCTGTATCGCCGACCAAAATGCGTCCTTGCTGTCTGCCCTTGCCGTTATGTGCGGCAGGACCGGACCGACGATCATCCGCTACATGGCACCGACACTCCAGCCACTCATGCGCCTTTTCCCAGGATAATGGCGGCACCCGAACAGCCTAGCGGGACAAGGCCGCCGACATGATCGGCGCGGTAAGGAAGAAGCCGGGCGACCACGACTACTCTCGCCACTCTCCAACGCCTCAATCGTTGTCCGATGTCACCGACCCGGCGTTTCGGCGCGAGGCGTCCGAGGGCGGCACGGTCGTCCGCAGGGCCAACCGCTCCAGGCATTCGGCGACCGACGCCTCAACCTGCGCACGCGACGCGCCCTGTCTTATCCGGGCCGACTGGACGCGCCAGGATCTGGCCCGCTCCGACCACGAAGGACCAAACACCACCGTTCCATCTGCTTCGACCAGAACGGCGCGCCCAAGTGGACTGGCAAGTTCCACCGGACCACGGCGTGTCGCGATCAGGTGCAGGAAGGGAAGAACATAGGCGGGCGCGACCATATCCTCGGGCAGGTCCTCTTGCGGGAGAGGACCGTCGCCGAACGCCACGCGGTCGGCCAGACCTGTTCCAAACCCCACCGGATCAGGCTTGCCATTGATCGCTTCGGCCAGCCAGTCAGCCGCCCATTTTCCCGCAGGCAAGGACCGACGCGCCAGCCATTCCGCCGCCCAACCCGCCTCCTCGGCCATGCCCCAACTGAAACCGGCACCGCGCGCGGCCTTCGTGACGAGGCTGCGCAACTCCGAATGGGCCATGTCCAGAACGTCGTCCATCATCCCGCCATTTCGTCCGGGTAGGGTTGACCCTGGAAAAGGCTGATCCGCACCCAGCGATCCGAGCGGGGGTCGAAACGGGTCGCACCAAAGAAGGCAAGCTTGCAGCGCAGGATGTCGATCGGCAGCATCGCATCGTCCAGAATGTTGTCGCGGATTTCGGCATAGGGCAGTCCACGCAGAGCAAGGACGCGGCGCAGGCTGTGACGATGCTCCGGGCGGCGCAGGAGGAAGGCGGAAAGCGGACAATCTTCCGCCTCCTGCGCAAGCGCAGCCGCAAGCAGGGATACGTCCCGCGCAATGCCAAGCGGCTGCTCGCGCTCCTGACCCGACTCCTGATACCGGTTGCCAAGCCTTGGTTCCAGCTTTTCCTCCGAGACATACCAGAAGCGGGCAACCTGCGCGGGATCGGCAAAATCGAAACGCTGCAACCAGGCATAGTCGCGCGCCAGAATGTCGCGCAGACGGGCTATGGACATGCGGCCGTCGATGGCAAAGCCCGCGCTTTCATCTGCGTGCAAGGCATCGGAAAGATCGTCGACCACCGCGCCGTGCGGCTCGATCAGCAGCGCAAGCAGACATTCCTGACCTTCCTCGGACAGGTGCGCCTCGCCCCAAAGCCAGAGGGTGTTCCAAGGCATCGGCGCGGCGCAGTTCCATTCGCTGCGAACATGCTCCGCAAGTCTCGCCAGATCCCCGCGCAGGTCGGCAAGTTTTGCTATCTGCGTGGGGTGCTCGCTGCGCCATGACAGGGCGTTCGCGCGGGCCTCCTCCAGAGCGGCCCAGAAATCATCCACTGCGGCAGGTTCAGCCTCTGGAAGCGACCGGACCCGCGCAAGCGCCGTCTCGCGAGCTGTCATCCAGTTGTTCAGCAGGCGGGGATGGCGCACAAGAAATGGCGCCATGCCAAGGCCGGTGGAGTTGCCGACGCCAAGCCTGCGGCGCAGCGCGCGGTCCAACCGCACGGCTTTTTCCCCGCCCTTTGCGCGCGCCATATGTTCAGCAATGTCCACCGTGAAGGCGCGGATCAACCAGACCGAAAGCATCTCGGCCTGGAACGGTGCCGTCAGCTCCGGACGCTCAGCGATCTCATCCCGGTCCGCTGCGCCGAACTTGCCCGAACCATAGACGGCGGTCGTCCGCATCAGGTAGCCGACCGCGTCGATCTCGGCCGGGTCCGGCTGGCGTCCACCGGCCAGACGATCCACCACATGGGAAAAAAGCCGGACCGAACGGTTGGCCCGGCTCAGCGACAATTCCTTTGCACTGATCCGCCCGGCCTCCTGCAAGGGCACGTTGGCCGAAAGACGGTCAAGGTCGGCGGGGCTGGGTACTCCATCGACCAAGGCAAAGGTCGCATCCCAAGCCGTGGCAATCACGCGGTCCGAGCGCATCTCGTCGGGCAGATCGTGGGCGAAGGCCACCAGCGAATAGGTACGGAACGGCCCCTGCGCACGATAGACGGCACGGCCCACTCCCCGGTCGTTCACCTCCCACAGGGTCCGCTCAAAGCGCCAGCGCTCATTCTCCAGGCGGCGAAGCAGGACCCGCAGGAAAGAAAGCCGCATCGGATGGGCCGACCCCATGCGCGACAGGCGCATGACCACATCCGGAGTGCGGGGTGCTACCTCAACGACCGGCTCCGTCCGTTGCGCAACGCTCATTCTGCGGCCCTCTTTGCCTTATCCTGCCTGTCCGCAGCCCCGAAAGACGCAGCACAGAAGCGGGCCCAGTTGCCGCCCATGATGCCGTCGACCTCCGGTGCGGTGAAACCGGCGGCCCGCAACCCGCGAGCTATGTTTCCGAAGTCGCGGTTGTCATGGAACCATCCGGGCATGGCGGGGAAACCCGGGGCGTCCTTGCTGCCTTCGCCGTAGTCCACGGTCTTGGTCCAACGCCCCGTGCGCATCCATTCCACTACGCTGTCGGGCTGGTTCAGACAGAGATCCGTGCCAATTCCCAGAAAATGCGTGCCGAACCGCTCGGCCGTCCGCGCGATCATGGTGCAGAAGTCTTCTACCGTGCAGTCGCTGCCACCCTTGAGGTGATGCGGATAGAGAGAAAATCCAAGCATTCCACCCGTCTGGGCAAGCGCACCAATCACAACGTCCGACTTGTTGCGCCGCGCAGGATGCCATGCGGCTGGGTTCGCATGGGTGATGGCGATCGGACGGCTGGAGTGTTCCACCGCCGCGAGGGTCGAACGTTCCCCGGAATGGCTCATGTCCACGACCATGCCGACGCGATTCATCTCGGCCACTACTTCCCGACCCATGCGCGTAAGGCCGGTGTCGTGCGCCTCGTAGCAGCCGGTCGCAAGCAGAGACTGGTTGTTGTAGGTGAGCTGCATGAACCGCAAGCCCAGGCGATGCAGAACCTCGACCAGGCCGATGTCATCCTCGATGCAGGAAGGGTTCTGCGCGCCGAAGAAGATCGCCGTCCGCCCCGTCGCGTGGGCCTTGGCAATATCCTCGGCGCCGAAGCCCTGGAAGATCAGCTCGGGCCAGCTTTCAAACCACCGATTCCAGCGCTCGATATTGGCTACCGTCTCGCGGAAGTTCTCGTGATAGACCAGCGTCACATGCACCGCGTCCACCCCGCCGGCGCGGATCTGGCGGAAGACTTCCTCAGACCAGTTGGAATATTGCAGGCCGTCGATCAGGTAACTCATTCCGGAACCCCAGCCGCTAGGTAAGCGGTCTTGACCGTAGTGAAGAACTCGGCGGCATAGCGTCCTTGCTCGCGTGGACCAAAGGACGAAAGGCCACGCCCGCCGAAGGGGACGTGATAGTCGGTCCCCGCCGTGGGCAGGTTCACCATGACACAGCCGGCCCGCATGTTGGCGCGGAAATGCGCGGCTCGGGCCAGGCTGCGAGTCATGATGCCGGCGGTCAGCCCGAAGGGCGTGTCGTTGG
Organism: Alphaproteobacteria bacterium; assembly: GCA_029289325.1. GTDB lineage: Bacteria > Pseudomonadota > Alphaproteobacteria > Rhodobacterales > Rhodobacteraceae > Tabrizicola. The sequence goes on along the minus strand of JARFTV010000062.1, from coordinate 6,712 downwards.
CGATGGCCAGCGCCTGGGCATAGCTTTCCGCGGGGATTATGCAGGTGATGGGGGCGAACATCTCCTCGCGGTTTACCACCATGTCGTTGCGGGTCCCGGCGAACACGGCCGGGGCCATGAAGTAGCCTTCGGTCGGACGCTCCAGGCGTTGTCCGCCGGTCAGCAGTTCCGCCCCCTCAGCCCGACCCCGGTCGATCCAGCCAAGGTTCGCCGCCAGCTGTCCCGCACTGACCACTGGTCCGATCTGCGTGCCTTCGGCCAAGGCATGCCCGACGCGCATCGCCTCCACTGCCCGGACCAGACGGTCGGTGAATTCCTCCAGCACCCTGGCGTGGACAATCAGGCGCGAGGCGGCAGTGCATTTCTGCCCGGTGCCGCCGAAGGCCGCGTTGCAGGCATGGGCCACGGCAAGGTCCATGTCGCAGTCGTCCATGATGAGCATGGGGTTCTTCGACCCCATCTCCATCTGCAGCCTGGCCCGGTTCTCCAACACCCGGGCGGCGATGCTCCGCCCGACCTCGACCGACCCGGTGAAGCTGACCGCCGCCACGTCCGGGTGGGCGACCAGCCGGTCGCCCACGGCGCCGCCAGCGCCCATGACCATGTTGAAGGTGCCCGGCGGCAGGCCCGTCCCGGCGATGATCTGCGAAAGCGCCACGGCGGAAGCAGGCGTAAGGTTCGCGGGTTTCCACACGACGGCGTTGCCGTAGGCCAGCGCAGGCGCAATCTTCCAGGCGGGGGTGGCCACTGGGAAGTTCCATGGCGTGACGATGGCTGCGACTCCCACCGGCTCACGTCTGACTTCGATCTCGATCCCCGGACGGACGCTTTCGGCCTGATCGCCCTGACAGCGCAGCGCCTCGGCCGCGAACCAGGTAAAGAACTGCCCCGCGCGGTAGACCTCGCCCTTACCCTCGGCCAGGGGCTTCCCTTCCTCGCGCGACAGAAGCGCGCCGATTTCGGCCGACCGGGCCATCAGCTCGGTTCCGATCTGCATCAGCGCGTCATGCCGCCGCTGGATGCCCGCCGCCCACCATTTCGGCTGCGCTTCCCGCGCCGCCGCGACCGCCCGATCAACATCCGCCGCAGAGCCTTGAGCGAAATGACCGATCACGTCGGACAGGTCCGAGGGGTTCACATTGGCGACGTCGCCCTCGCCCTTGCACCAGTCCCCGGCGATATAGTTGCGCGTTTCCAATTCCATCTTCCCTACTCCCGCGCCAAGGCTTCCATCACGCGCTGCGCGGTCAGCGCCCCCTTGATCCGCCCGTCCCCATTGCGGACGGCCACCGCCTGCGCCCCGCCTGCAAAGGCGGCAAAGGCGGCTTCCAGTGTAGCCCCGGCCTCGACCACGGGTGCATCCGGGGCCACGATCAGCCCCGCATCGGCGAAGGCTCCGCACAGAAGGATACGCGCCCGGTTCACGTCGCGCACGAAACGGGCGACATAGTCGTCGGCCGGGCGGGCAAGGATCTCGGACCCCGTCCCCACCTGCCGCAGCGTGCCGTCCTTCAGGATGGCGATGTGGTCGCCAAGAAGCAGCGCCTCATCGAGGTCATGGGTGATGAAGACGATGGTCTTGCCCAGCCGCGCCTGAAGATCCTTCAGTTGAAGCTGCATGTCATGCCGGATCAAGGGATCAAGGGCCGAGAACGCCTCATCCATCAGCAGGACCTCGGCATCGGTGGCCAAGGCCCGTGCAAGGCCGACGCGCTGCTGCATCCCGCCCGACAGTTGGGCTGGGTAGCTTTTCTCGAAGCCGGACAGGCCGACCAACGCGATCTGTTCGCCCGCGCGGCGCAGCGCCTCGGCCTTCGGAACACCGTCCAGCGTCAGCCCGTAGGCCACGTTCTCGACCACGGTCTTGTGCGGCAGAAGGGCAAAGCGCTGGAACACCATCGCCACCTTGCGCCGCCGGAACGCCTGCAGGCGCGCGGCGTCGAAGGTCAGGATATCCTCGCCGTCAAACAGGATCCGCCCGCCCGTCGGCTCGATCAGCCGGTTGAAATGCCGGATCAGCGTGCTTTTGCCGGAGCCCGACAGGCCCATGATGACAAAGGTTTCACCCTCGCGGATGGTCAGGCTGATGTCATGCAGGCCAAGGACATGCTCGGTCTCGTCCTTGAGCCGTTGCTTGTCCATCCCCCCGCGCACCTTGGCCAAAGCGCCCTTCGGGTCGCGGCCGAAGACCTTCGAAACCGCCTGAACCTCGATCTTTACCGGGCGCATCAATTCCCCTCCCGATGCAGGTTGGCCTGAACGCGGCGGCCATAGCTTTGTGCGATGCGGTCGAAGATGATGGCCAGCAGCACGATCCCGAGCCCCGCAATCAGGCCCCGACTGACTTCAAGCCGCTGGATGCCCTGCAAGACTTGATACCCAAGCCCCCCGGCCCCGATCATCGAGGCTATGACCACCATCGACAGGGCCATCATCGTGGTCTGGTTGATCCCGGCCATGATCGTGGGCATGGCAAGCGGCACCTGCACCGTCCACAGCTGCTGACGGGGCGAGGCCCCGAAGCTGCGCGACGCCTCGACGATCTCCGGGTCCACCTGGCGGATACCCAAATCGGTCAGCCGGATCACCGGCGGAATGGCAAAGACGATGGTGGCAAGCAGCGCCGGGATCTTGCCGGGGCCGAACAGCATGACGAAGGGGATCAGATAGACGAAGATAGGCATGGTCTGCATGATGTCGAGGACGGGCAGCATCCCGCCCCGCATCCGGTCCGAACGCGACATGACGATGCCCAGGGGCACCCCGATCACGACCGACAGGATCGTCGCGGCCAGCATCAGCGCGACAGTCGCCATCGCCTCGTTCCAGACGCCCAGCAGGCCCAGCAGCACCAGCAGCGCGGCCACCAGCACCACCGGCAGAACCTTCCGGCCGGCCGCCCAGGTGGCCGCGCAAAACAGCGCGACGACCACCCACCACGGCAGGAACTGCAGCCCCCGCTCCAATCCGGTGATCCCCCGCAGCACGGGCATGAACACCATCTCCAGCGTCTCGCCCCAGTTGGCGACCACGCTGTTGAATGCAGAGTCGAGCGCGCGACCGAAACTGCGCGTGTCCCAAAGCTCGGGGAAGCCGGATGTCATGACGCGGGTCCTTGCAATTGGCGCGCCACCCAGGATGTACCGGGGTGGCGCTGAAAGGGTCTTACAGGCTGGCCCTGACCTTCTCGGCCACTTCGGCAGGGACCCACTGGGTCCAGATCGCCTCGTAGTCCTTCAGGAAGTGGACGGCGACTTCCTCGGCCGTCGCGCCATTGTCGTCACCCCAGGCGAGGACGGTGCTGATCTCGTCGTTCGGGACCTGCATCTTCGCCAGGAAGTCAGCCACTGCCGGCGCCTTCTCCTTCAGGTCCGAGACGACCGCAACGGCGACCTCGCCCGCAGCCCAGCCGGTCACTTGCGGATCCGCGCAGTTGGCGTCGGTCAGGCAGGTGAACGCCTCACGGTCGCTTTCGGGCATCCCCAGACGAACGAGCTTGAACTTGCCCACCACGTCCGACGGCCCCCAGTAGTAGCCGACCCAGGGCTGCTTCTGCGCCACGGCACGCGCAATCGAGGCTTTCAGGTTCTCGCCCGAGCCCGGCGAGAACAGCTCGAACGTGTCCCCCAGCTCCAGCGCCTTGTAGTAGTTGGTGATGATGACTTCGCTCGCCCAACCCGGCGGGCCGTTGTAGAGCCGCCCCTTGCCGGGGTTCTGATTGTCCTCGAACACCTGCCAGTTGGCGGCCAGATCCTCGATCGTCTTGATCTCCGGGTGCTGCTCCAGCACATAGTCGGGCACCCACAACCCATCCTGACCGCCGCCCGAGAAGATGTCCGACGCCTTGTAGACGTTGCCCTTCTCCTGCATCTGGTCCCACTGCGCCTGCACGGTCGAGACCCAGAGTTCCGGCGCGACGGTCGGTTGGGACCGCGTCAGCATTGAAGTCGCGGTCGGCACAGTGTCCCCGGGGACAAGCTGAGCGTCGCAGCCATATCCCGCGGCCATGATCTTCTGGCTCACATGGGCAAGCGTCGCGGCGGACAGCCAGGTCATTTCGGCGATGGTGATGGTTCCGGCCGTCCCGCAATCCTGCGCTGCGGCGGGTTGAGCCTGTGCGATGCCGGCCAGTGCAAGTGCGGCCAAGGCCGTGAAACGTGTTGTCATTGTCATTGCAAACCTCCCCTGTAGACGCGAGGAATTCGATCCTTTCCCGGTCCACTGGCATCTTCTGCATGAAGCTGGCTTCAATCAAACGATAACGAATGACCTGAATTTCAGTTCTACTGAAGTCCAAGGCGGGCTGCCAGATCCGCGTCGATCTCGACGCCGTCAACCACGGTTCGCGGTCGCGCCCGGCGGCGGCGCGCGCCGGGAAGCCGGGATCCCTCTTGCGCTTCGATGGCTTCGGCAAGGGCGGCGATGCGCGCAGGAAAGCCCGGTGCGAAGGCGTCGGGATCGATCGCGATGAAGCACTGCCCGGTGCCGGGGGGCCCTCCCACGGGGCCGGAAAAGGGACTGGCCTCCCGGCTGGACAGCGCGCCCGACAGGGCAGACGCCAGGACCTCGACCAAGAGACCCGCCCCAAAGCCCTTCGCCCCGCCCGCCGGCAACATCGATCCCTTCAGCGCAGCTGCGGGATCGGTCGTGGAGTGCCCCGCAGCGTCCAAAGCCCAGCCTTCCGGAATGGACTGGCCCTGGCGCGCGCGCAGGATCACTTCGGATTTCGCGACGACACTTGCCGACTGGTCCAGCACGAAGCGCACCCCTCCCTTCCCGTCCGGCACGCCAAGCGCAAAGGGATTGGTGCCAATGACCGGAACGCGGCCACCTGGTGGGGCAATCGAGGCAGGGGCATGGGTGAAACAGATGCCGATCAGCCCGGCCTCGGCGATCCGTTCGGCGTGATGGCCAAGGATGCCGCAGTTGTAGGACCGATGCAGCGTCAGGGCGGCAATCCCCTGACGGCGCGCCGCCTCAGTCAGCACGGGCAATCCAAGATCGATCGCCGGATGGGCAAAGCCATGCGCCGCGTCCACCACCACCGCACCGGGACGCGGGTGGGACAACTGCGGCTCGGCCTGCCCATCCACCTTACCACAGGCCAGATGTTCGGCGTAGATCGGCAGATACATCAGCCCGTGGGACCTGACCCCGTCCCGCTCGGCCAGACGGATCGACCGGGCAACCGGTCCCGCCTGCGCGTCGGTCGCTCCGGCCGCAAGCAATCGCTTCGATGCCAGAGCCTCAACCTCGTCCAGACTGATGCGACGTGCCATCGTGAACCTCCCTGTGATCTGTCCAGCAGGTTCGCGATTGCCAGCTTCAACTCAACGCAGTATTTCTACCGAGAACTTCAAGGATATTGAACATGCTCCGCCTCGAGGCTTTGCGCGCCTTTGTCGAAGTAGCCGACCACGGCAATATCAAGGACGCCTCCGAGCGCCTTTTCCGAACACCCTCCGCGCTCTCGATGACCTTGAAGCAGATCGAGGATCGTCTCGGCTGCCCGCTGTTCGAAACCGACCGGAAGTCCAGCCTGACCGAGATGGGTCGGTTTCTGTATGACCAGTCCGTCGTCCTGCTGCGCGACTACGACCGCGCGATGGAGCGGATTGACGCGCAGTCCAAGGCGCGCAGCGGCCGCTTGCGGATCGCTTCAGTGCCTTCGGTCGCGACCGCGCTGCTTCCCCGCTTCCTGCAGGAATTCATCCTTGCCCGACCGGATCTGGACATCGACCTTGTGGATACCGACAGCACCGATGTCCGCCACCTCGTTGAAACCGGCCAGGTCGACCTTGGCATTGCCGGCGTGTCGGGCACGGCTCCCGGCATCTCGATAAAACCGATCTTCCGCGACCCATTCATGCTTGTTTGTCGCGCCGACAGCCCGCTTGCTCGGAAGGGGCCGGTGCTCGACTGGTCCGACCTCGAGGGTGAGCCGCTTATCGTCAACGAGGCCACCCGGGCGCTGCCCTCGGCCAGGTTCCAGCGATTGGCAGCCGAAGCACGCTTCTCGGTGCGCAACGTCGCCTCGCTTGTGGCCATGGTTCAGTCCGGCATGGGCATCACGATGTTGCCGGCACTTGCCACCCTCACCCTGCCCCCCACGCTGACCGCCCGATCCATAAGGGATCCGGCTTGCATCAGAACCGTAGGCCTGCAATGGCGCAGCGGCCGGGTCCCCAGCCCCGTTGCCCAGAGATTCCTGGATGAGTTTGCGTCCACAGCGAAAGAAGTTGCGATTGGACTGGGCCTCGAGTCCGTCGCGTAACCATGGCACTGGAGGGCGGAGACGCGAACTGCGAAGCCTGCAGGGGCAACAAACCTTTTTCTGTTAGTTACCGATTGCTCTGATCCCATCGAAGTCGATTTCCGACATCAGCTCAATCAAGCTTTCACGCGGCCGTTCGACGAACTAACCGTAGATGCAAACGTTCCCTGTAAGCAGCTGCAACGTATCCGGATCCACCTCGTACATCATTGCAGGTCCGACCGGAATGTTTCCCTTTGTCGGGCAGTTTTGGGTTGCCATATTGCCCGTCGAGAACAGCACGATCGCTGTGCATTCCGTAGTATAGAGTCAGGACTCGTTCTCGCGTCATAGCCACGGTGATCCTCCCTGTTTTAACGGGGCGCGACCGTAGAACTCACGCGGCCATTTTCAGCTTCATGGCGGGTGTGACGCCGCCGATGCCCATGTTGGGGCGTT
>JARFTV010000106.1 GCA_029289325.1 Alphaproteobacteria bacterium | reverse complement strand
CGCGTCTCGACATGGAAGGGCGCGCGAAGAAGCTCCTCGACCGGGTTGGGTGACCCCTGGCGGGGCAGGGGGCTCTTCCTCCCCTGCTCCGTGACCAATCGCCATTCCCCTTCCTCTTCCCGGCAAACCCACCCGCCATCTGAGTGATGCCGGGTGGTCTTTGTCTCAGCCCAAGGCGCAAAACCTCCATGACCCAATTTTCTGAACAGTCCGCCTCCTTCACGCAAGACCGAGGGTCCCGATCTGAACTGAATGCAGAGGAAGAAGCCGCCGTCTCGGCAGCCCGGGAAATCCTCTTCCGCCATATCAGCCGCAACCCGGTCCTGACCTCATGGGCTGCGGTGGTGGACTATTGCTCCTTCAGCGTGCGTGGGGATGTCGAGCGTTTCCACGTCCTTTATCTCGACCGCAAGAATCGGCTGATCTCTGATGAGCGGATGGGTGTCGGCACTGTGGACCACGTGCCGGTCTATCCGCGCGAAGTGATCAAGCGGGCACTGATCCTTGGCGCCAGCGCCCTGATCTTGGTTCATAACCACCCTTCCGGCGATCCGACCCCGTCTGAGGCCGATCTTGCCATGACGAAGGAGGTCCAGAAGGGCTGCCGTTTCCTGGGCCTGACGCTGCACGACCACATCATTGTCGGTGCGGGCTACGAAGTCTCGCTGCGCGGACTTGGCAAGATGTGACACCCCTGGGGCACCCGACAGTGCTGGCTGGTTCCCGCGTCTATACCCTCCGCCGCCCACGTTCGAGGAAGGGGGCGGCGGTTTGGTCGTTGACGGTTGAGGCGGGGAGAGCGGCTTCCCGCACCGTCGGAGATATTCCCCATGTTCGATCAAGTTGCGCCCAATGGTGTCTCTGGCCTGCCCTTGGGAAAACCGCCGTGTCTCGGCGCCCCCGCCTTTGACCCGGCTCTGCCCTTCGTCCTGACCCGGGCCAACACCAACTCGCCTGCGGTCTTGTCGGGCGAGGCGCGCGCCGTGGGCCTCGCCCGCTTTGCCAGCCTGCCCGACGCAATGCAGGGCGCGATGTCCATAGCTGAGGACCTGCCCGAGACCGCGGCTCCGCTGATCCTCGCCATCCTGGACAGCGACGAACGGCTGGTTCTGGCCGGGCTGGCCTCGGCAGGTGCTGTCGCCTGGAGCCATCCGGTGATGAACGCTGCCGAGGCGCGCGCCGTTGTCAGCGAGGCAAGCCAGCTTCGGGCGCAGGCGGGGCGCGCCGGGGACTGGCGCGAGCCCGATCTGGCGCAGCGCCTGCGTCAGCGTGCCGATCTTCTGGATGCCCGCCTCGTCGATCCGCTGTGGCGCGCTTTTGCCGCCCGCGCCCTGCAGATCGCGGCGTGACGTCAGAGAGACAGAGGAGGGCGGGGGGGTATTGCGAGCTTTGCTGGGTGAAAGAGATCGCCCGGCTGGCTCCGACCCTTCCCCCATTTCCGGAGAACCCCATGACCCAAGTTGAACCGACCCTCGCGGCTCCGATGCCGCCCTCCACCATCGACCTCGCGTCGATTTTCGCCGCGCATGCCGAGCGACAGGCGCGGATCAATGCGCTTCGCCCCGGCAACAAGGACCGGCTTTTCGACGGCCTGACCGCCGCCGGTATCACCCATGTCACCGTGACCTTCGATGGCGAGGGCGACAGTGGCCAGATCGAAAGCATTGCCGCTTGGGCCGGCGAAACCGCAGTCGAATTTCCGGCCGTCGAAATCGCCTATGCCGCCATTACCTGGGACAACCCCGAGGTCGAGATGCGGCAGCTTTCCCTCGAGGATGTCGTCGAACAGCTGGCCTATGATTTCCTCAGCGACACCCATGGCGGCTGGGAAAACAACGACGGCGCCTATGGCGAGTTCTGTTTCGATGCCACCGCCCGCTGCATCCATCTCGAGTTCAACGAACGGTTTACGTCGTCCGAACTCTACACCCATGATTTCTGAGGGGCGGCGATGGCACATCCCTATCACCACGCCCTTTCCTCAGTGAAAAAGTGGGGCGGCACCGTTGACGACTACCAGGCCATCCACGCTTGGTTCGACTCCTCAAAAGCCCATTCTGCAGACTTTCGCCACAGAGCCATGTTTCATCATTCGGCAGGAGTATGGCTTTCCGAGACCGTTTTCGGGCCGACGATCACGCTTTCCACCGGCCGGATCATCCCAACCCGGTGGGTTGGCGAGCAGTACGTCCGCGAGGATCTGGGGTTCATTCCGAGCTTCACCGACTGGGTCAAGGCGATCCAGCCAGAACCTTGGATGGGCCGCACGGGGAAAATCGAGGCGCTGGTCGATCCGCATCTGGCGCCGCCGGTCCTGGAGGTGCGCTGACATGAGCCGGGCCTACCTCAATCTCGGCATCTCTCCCGAGATCACGCCGCTCGCAATGCTGCGCATTGCCATCCGCCGCCTGCATCCCGACACGCTGGCCGTCCACAGCTGGCGCGCGGCACGCAAACGCTACTACCGCGAGCTCTTGCAGGCCCATGCAGAGGCCCAGCTTCGGGCGCGCGTCGCCTGCGAGTGATCTGTGTCCCTTGACCCGCAAGCTCCAACCAGCCCGGCCCTCTGGCCGGGCCTTCTCATTTCTGGAGGCAAAATGGCCGACTATTTCACCCACTTTTCCTGCGTTCTTGACGTGGGTTCCCCTGAAAAAGCTACTGCGGCGCTTGGTCTCTTGGCCCGCCTGCATCTCGACGAGGAGGGCGCCGACGATCCGGAATACGAGGGCTTTACCCTATCGCAGCAGGACGGCCCTGGCAGTTCGATCCTCTGGTTCCATGACGGTGACGGGCAAGGCGATATCGAAGGCGTCATCCGCTTCGTGCTGCGCCTGGCGGAAGAACTCGACCTCACTGGCCTCTGGGGTTTCGAAGTCGCGTACACCTGTTCCCGCCCCCGATTGGACGCCTTTGGCGGTAGCGCGCATGTCATCGATCTCGGTGCGCGGAAATCTATCGGCTGGACCAGCACCCATGAATGGCTTGAGGCCGCGCTGCGAGAGGAGGACTTCGATGCCTTCTGTAATGGGGCCAGTGCTGTCAATGGGTAATATTCAACAAAAGACCC
>JARFTV010000105.1 GCA_029289325.1 Alphaproteobacteria bacterium | reverse complement strand
CTTCTGTAAGGAGCGGCGTGTCCTCTGTCCGCTCAGAGACGCTGCGCCCCTCGAAGGGGTTGCGTCCGACCGCGCGGGATCGGGTTACGACGCGCGTTGTCGTCTTCCCCACGGCCTGGCTCAGCTCCTCGATGGTCTTCTGCTCGGACGGGGTGAGATAGAGCTTCACGCCGGCGCCGCCTTGGAGTGACCGGCGGGTGTTCTCGCCATAGATCTCGTCCAACGCCGGGATGGTCTGCGTGACGATGGCAAGGTTGCCGCCGAAAGAGCGTAGCGTCTTGATGCTCTCTGCGACGATCGGCATTTTCCCGAGCCGGTCGAATTCGTCGAGCATGATCATCACGGGCCAAGGCTCATCATCGCCCGGCTCCTGCGCCTGCAGGGAAGCGATCAGGTCCGAGAAGAATAGCCTGATCAGCGGGGCCAGCGGGCGGATCATCTCGGACTCGACCACGAGATAGATCGCGTGGGGGCGGCGTCGGATATCTCGGAAAGAGAAGTCCGAGGTCGCGGTGGCCGCGTCGATGGCGCGGTTGTCCCAGGTGTCGAGACCCGAAGTCATCAGGAGCGACAGGTAAGAGGTCAGGGTGTCGTTGTTGGTCGAGGCCATGCGCTCGAAGATCAGCTTGGCCGAGGTGTTCTTCACCTCCTGTGCGCGCTTGAGGTATTCCTTCTGCTTGTCGCCGCCCGAGGCGGTGATGCGGTAGATCTCGCCGATGGTCGGCACACCGCGCTCGAAGGCCAAAAGGCCGGCCGCCACGAAGAGATCGATGCCACCTGCCAGCAGCCCACTGAGTTTTTCGTTGTCGGTCTGCAGGAAGAGCTTGGCGGTGAGCTTCAGTTCCATCTGTTGCCGGTCGGGGTTGGTCATGGTGGCGATGCGCGCCAGCGGGTTGTAGCGGTGCGTCGGGCGGTCCCAGTCGGTCGGCGCGAACCGGAAGACCTTGTCGCCCATGCTGCCGCGAAAGCGCGAGGTCTCGCGGAAGTTCTCGCCCTTCACGTCCAGCACCACGGCCGAGCCTTTATATGTGAGCAGGTTCGGGATCACGAAGCCCACGCCCTTGCCCCGGCCTGTGGGCGCCACGATCAGCGCATGCGGGAAGGTTTTTGACACCAGGAAGGGGCGCTTCGATTTCGGGGGGCCGAGCTTGCCGAGAAGGAAGCCGCCGCCCGGCTTGGCGAAGAAGCCGTTGCGCTTCATCTCGCCCCGGGTCTGCCAATGCGTCGTGCCGAAGCGCGTCAGGGCATCGCCGAGAAGCGTGACACTCAACATGAGCGCGGCAACGCCGAAGCCTGCGAGGATCAGGTTCACCCAGAGGAAGTCCCGCGGGGCGCTGACACCGAGGGCGCGGTATTCCCGCGCGAGCAGGGTGGCATCGAAGGCTTGCGTCGACAGTCCATAGCGAACGGTGAGGTAGCCCGTGGCCACGACATAGCCGATGGCGAGGCCGACCAGCGTCAGGCTCAGGATGCCGCCCGCGATCTTCCCCTTATCCATGGGTGATCCCTTTCTCGCCGTGGGCCGCGGCATGGCGGGCGCGCTGCGCCTCGATCTGTTCCTCGGCCAGCGCATCCAGCACCCGCTCCATGGCGGGGCCATGGGCCGTTACTTCGCTGCTTTCCAGATAGGCCTTGGCAAGTTCCAACTGCCGAAGTGGGTCCTCGGTGAACTTGTCCAGCACATCCGCGTGTCCTGCGCGGAGGGCCGTCACAGCGTTCGGCGTGAGGTTGCGGTCGATCTGGGCGATCAGGCGCTGCCCGTCGGTCTCGGAGAGCTGCTTCACATCCTCGGCCTCGGCCCGCTGCAGGAAGGTCAACACATCAGGGGCAGTCTCAGCCATGAAACGCCGCTCGGCGTAATCCTGCCGCGCCTGATCCTCGATGTCGAAACTCCGCTCGCTGACATAGGCGCGCGATGCACCCATGGCGCGCAGCTGGTTGATCTCTTTCTGCACGGCTGCACCGAACTCCTCGTCGGGCATCTCGGCGCGGTAGAGCGCGAGGGTGCGGTCGTCTTCGGTGATCGGGCCGAGATGTTGCATAGGATCGCGCAGCGCGAGATCCATGTCGCCGGCATGAAGGGTGCGGTCCTTTTCGTCGACGGCAAACTCCTGTGGTTTGCGGCTGTCGGTGATCTTGTCCCAGGCCATCGACGCCAGTTCGGCATGATCGGACGACCGTTGCGCGAAGGCATTGAAGGCGGCGCGGGCCTCTTCCACCTCGACGGCACCGGCTCGGCGCACGGACGGATCGTCCGAGAAGGGATGGTCGAAATCCGTTCGACGGAACTGGGCGACGAGCTGCTGGAAATCCTGCCGCTCGGATGGGGCGAAGATGTCGGGCTCACCCGCCGCGCGCTCGCGCTCAGGCAGCGTCAAACGTTCTGCCAGGGCAACCGGGTCATCCTCGGTCTCATCCACATCTTCGACCGCCCGCAAGATGCGCGCATCGGTCAAGGTGTCGCCCAAACGAACATGGACTGCTTCGAGCCGATCCAGCGCTTCCTCGCGATCCTCGCCCTTCTCCAGGTCGAGATCGCCCGCCTTGGCGATGGCGCGCAGATCCTGTGCCAGCCATTGCCGTTCGAGCGCGGCATTGCCAGCACCCTCACGCATACGGGCGGCGACTGCCTCGGGATCGATGCCCGTGCCCTGCAGTGCCTCCGTAAGACGCGCCTTTACCGCGTCATCGTCGAGGCGCGCGAATTGGTCCTCGCGCATGTTGGCCCGGACATAGACCCCATCCCGGGATGGTGCGTCGAGGAGTGCGGCCGAACGGTCGCCAAGCGGGTTCAAATGCGCCACCGAGGCCAGCACATCGGTGAGCTTACGCTCGATCTCCGGCCGCTGGGCCGCGGGCGCTCGGTCAATCGCCGCTTCGATCTGACGGATGTTCTGAGAAAACTCGGTGATCAGCGTGTCGAAGGCTGTTTCGTCTTGGGACATGTAGATGGCTCCGTCAGATTGGATCTGACCGCCCCTGGCAAGGATGGTGCTGGCCCGCTCAAGCGCCTCGGCCACGTCATCGAAGTTCGACCGGGATGCCTCAACCGCCAGACCCCGATAGGTCAGCGCATTGCGCGCCACCGTCTCCAGGGCCGCGGCGAGATCAGCGCCTGTGCGCT
>JARFTV010000012.1 GCA_029289325.1 Alphaproteobacteria bacterium | reverse complement strand
GGCCGCGGTGGTCGCGCGGCTGATCGCGGCGCTGGCCGGGGTGCTGAACGGCCTGTTACGCGGGGCGCTGGCGCGCAAGCCTTTGCGTTTGTCCCCTGCGCGAATATGCGCAGGGGACGGCGGTGGGGGTTTTCCACCCCCAAACCCCCGAGGATACTTCCGCCAGTATGAAGGGTTTAGGTGATCCGTCCGGCCCGGACGGGCGTAATGGTCTGGTGGGAAAGGCTGGGGAATGACCGACAGACCGTTGATCCTGTGGTTCCGACGCGACTTGCGGTTGGGCGACCAGCCGATGCTGGCGGCGGCGGCCGCCTTGGGCCGGCCGCTTCTGCCCGTGTTCATCCTGGACCCCGAGACCGAGGCATTGGGCGCGGCGCCGAAATGGCGGCTGGGGCTGTCGGTTGCGGCTTTCGCGGAGGCTCTGGAAGCTATCGGCCTGCGTCTGGTCCTGCGGCGGGGGGCGGCGCTGGAGGTGTTGCGCGGGCTGGTCGCCGAGACGGGCGCGGGCGGGGTCTGGTGGTCGCGGCTCTATGATCCGGTGAGCGTGGCGCGAGACATGGGCGTCAAGGCGGCGCTGCGGGCGGAGGGTGTCGAGGCGCGGAGTTTCGCGGGGCACCTGCTGCACGAGCCTTGGGAGGTCGCGACCGGGCAGGGCGGGTTCTACCGGGTGTTCACGCCCTATTGGAAGGCGGTGCGGGGGCGGGAGGTGGCGGCGCCCGCGCTGGCACCAAAGCGGCTGAGGGCGGTGGACGTTCCCGTGGCCGGGGACCGGCTGGCGTCCTGGCGGCTGGGCGCGGCGATGAACCGGGGGGCCGAGGTAGTCGCCCGGTATCAGGCGGTGGGCGAGGCGGAGGCGCGGGGCAAGCTGGCGGCCTTTCTGGCCGGGCCGGTGGCGCGCTATGCGCAGATGCGGGATTTTCCGGGGGTGGCGGGCACTTCGCGCCTGTCGGAGAACCTGACCTATGGCGAGATCGGTATCCGTGAGGTCTGGCACGCGGGCCTTCGGGCGAGGGACGAGGGGCTGGCGGGGGCGGAGAGCTTTCTGCGGGAACTGGCCTGGCGCGAGTTCAGCTATCATCTCATGCACCACACGCCGCAGATCACCAGCGGAAACTGGCGGCCGGAGTGGGACGGCTTTCCCTGGCGCGGCGACAGTCCGGAGGCCGAACGCTGGCGGCGGGGGATGACGGGCGAGCCCTTCGTCGATGCGGCGATGCGCGAGATGTATGTCACGGGGACTATGCACAACCGGGCGCGGATGATCGCGGGAAGCTATCTGACGAAGCATCTCCTGACGCATTGGAAGCTTGGGCTTGACTGGTTCGCGGATTGCCTGACCGACTGGGATCCGGCGGCGAATGCGATGGGCTGGCAATGGGTCGCGGGATCGGGTCCCGATGCAGCGCCCTATTTCCGGGTGTTCAATCCGGCGGGGCAGGCAGAGAAATTCGACGGGAAAGGCGCATACCAGCGCCGGTTCATCGCGGAGCTTGCCCGGGAACCGGGGGCCGAGGCGACGGGTTTCTTCGAGGCGGTCCCGCGGTCCTGGGGGCTGGATGCCAAGGCCCCCTATCCGCGGCCGGTGGTGGACCTCGCCGAGGGGCGTGCGCGGGCCTTGGCGGCCTATGCGTCACGAAAGTCTTGATGTGGTGCCTGGGCTTGGTGAAACTGGCGGGCAAAAGAACCCTGGGGGTGGGCTCATGGACGTGTTGACATCGGTGCGGGGCCAGACTGGCCTGCCGCGGTATTTTGCCCAGGCCTTCGAGGCGGCGGGGCGGCTGGGCGAGGGGCGGCTGGACTTTGTCCTGCCCGACGGCCGTCGTTTCCGGATCGAGGGCAAGGCTCCGGGGATCGCGGCCGAGATCCGGGTGCTGAACCCGGACCTGTTCGCCCGGCTGATCCGGGAAGGCGACCTGGGCTTCTGCGACGGCTATCTGGAGGGCTGGTGGGACACGCCGGACCTGCAGGCCTTTCTGGACCTGATCCAGCGCCCGGCGAACAATGTGGTGGGCGACGGCTATCCCGGCCTGGGGCTGGTGCGGGTCTATGAGCGGCTGCGCTTCTGGCTGCAGTCCAATTCGAAGCGGCAGGCGAAGAAGAACATCGCCCATCACTATGATCTTGGAAACGAGTTCTACCGGCTGTGGCTGGACGAGACGATGACCTATTCCTCGGCCATCTTCCAGAACCCGCAGGAAAGCCTGGAGACCGCGCAGCGCCGGAAATATGCCAGCATGGTCGACCAGATGGGCGCCCAGCCCGGCGAGCATGTGCTGGAGATCGGCTGCGGCTGGGGCGGCTTTGCCGAGTACGCGGCAGCAGAGCGGGGCCTGCGGGTCACTGGGCTGACGATCAGCCAGGCGCAGCATGACTATGCGGTGGAGCGGATCGCGAAAGCGGGGCTTTCCGACCGGGTGCAGATCAAGCTGCAGGACTATCGCGACGAGCGCGGCAGCTATGACGGGATCGCCAGCATCGAGATGTTCGAGGCGGTGGGCGAACGCTACTGGCCGGTGTACTTCGACACGTTGCGCCAGCGGCTGAAGCCGGGGCGACATGCGACGTTGCAGATCATCACCATCGCCGATGCGCGCTGGGAGATCTATCGGCGGGGCGTGGATTTCATCCAGAAGTACATCTTCCCCGGCGGGATGCTGCCGGCCCCTTCGGTCCTGCGGGCCGAGGTGGAAAAGGCGGGGCTGCTGGTCAAGGGCTCGATCGAGTTCGGCGAGAGCTACAGCCTGACGCTGCGGCGCTGGCACGAGACCTTTACCGAACGCTGGACCGAGGTGAAGCGGCTGGGTTTCGACGACCGGTTCAAGCGGATGTGGGACTTCTACCTCGCCTCTTGCGCGGGAGCCTTCCAGGGTGGAAACTGCGACGTGACGCAGATCACGGTGACGCGTCCGAACTGAGGGCCTGTGATGCCGACCTCGATGCCGACCGGAGCCAAGGCCATGTCCGCCGCCGCTTTCGCGGTGGTCGGCTGGATCACCGCGAGTGTCTATATCGCCAACATGCCGATCGCCGAAGCCGTGGGCAGCGTCCGCGAGGTCGTAGCGCTGATCGGGGCGATCGTCGGGTGGCGGGTGATGGGGCCTTCGGTCGGGAAGGGCTATCTGGAATCGGCGGCGGCCGGGCTGAAGACCATGGTGGTGCTGGTCTTCGTGTCCCTGATGATGGTCGGTCTTTACGAGATGCTGCAGAATTCGTGGAAGATGCGCTACGAGGGGCCGCTGGATGCCATCGTAGACGTTTTCGCGCTGATGCTGGAGCGGGCGCCGACGCTGGGCACGTTCAACGTGCTGATCGTCATGCTCGTGGGCGGGATCATCGGCGGCATGTTGGCCGAGAACGCGAACCGGCGCTGGCGCTGACGTGGCGGGCGGCACCCTGCGGGAGATCGTCCTCGGCCCTGCCGGACCGGAGCAGGCAGCGCGGCTGCAGTTCTATGTCGACGTGACCGGCGCGGCACTCGCCGACAGCGGGGAGGGTCCGGAGGCAGTTGCGCTGGCGCAGCTGGTGATGGAGGCTTTCGGCTCGGTCCCGGCGGCGGTGTTACGGCGGCGGCTGGCTTCGTTGCGGGTGGTGGCGGCGAGCCGGGCGCGGGCGGCTTCGGCCGTGGCACCGGCGCTGCGCCGGGGGGAAGGGCCGGTCGAGGTGCTGGGGCGGCGGCATCCCCATGCCGGGTTCTTTGCGCTGGAGGAGCTGGAGCTGACCCATCCGCGCTTTGACGGGGGCCGGAGCCCGCGGCTGAAGCGCGAGGTCTTTGTGGCGGGCGATGCGGTGACTGTGCTGCCCTATGATCCGGTGCGCGACCGGGTGCTGCTGATCGAGCAGTTCCGGATGGGCCCCTTCGGGCGGGGCGACCCGCATCCCTGGCAGCTGGAGGCGATCGCGGGACGGATCGATCCGGGGGAGACGCCGGAAGAGGCCGCCCGGCGCGAGGCGGTCGAGGAGGCCGGCCTGGTGCTCGGCGCGCTTGAGAAGGTCGCGGAATACTATCCGACGCCGGGGGCGGTGACGGAGTATCTCTATTCCTATGTCGCGCTTTGCGACCTGCCGGACGGGGTGGCGGGGGTGTTCGGCGCGGCGGAAGAGGCGGAAGATATCCGGGGGCAGCTGGTCGAAGTCGACCGGCTGATCGAGGTCGCGGCCTCGGGCGAGATCGGCAATGCGCCGCTTTTGCTGACGGTCCTCTGGATGCAGCGCGAACGGGGCCGGCTGCGCGGGTGAGGAAGGTGGGCGAGATCGCCCACCCTACGCCTGCGCCAGGGCCTTGGCCTTGCCCCCTTGGCCCGACCCCGGAGGGCTTCGCGCCCTCCGGACCTCCCGCGGGATATTTGGAGAAGAGAAAGACTTAGAGGTTCAGGCTGACCCAGGCACCGTTGCGGGCCGAGGAGCGGACGCAGGCATCGACGAAGGCCACGCCCTCAAGCCCCTCTTTCAGACCGGGGAAGGTGGTGCCTTCGGGCAGGGGTGTCCCGGTCTTGGCGGCGCGGATGGCGCGGGCGGCCTCGGTGTAGATGTTGGCGAAGCCTTCCAGGTAGCCTTCCGGGTGGCCGGGGGGGATGCGGGTCAGGCGCGCGGCCTCGGGGCCCGAACCGGCGCCGCCGCGGCTGATCCTGCGCTTCTCCTGGCCGAACGGGGTGAACCAGAGGTAGTTCGGATCCTCTTGCGACCACTCAAGCCCGCCCTTGGTGCCGTAGACGCGGAGGCGCAACCCGTTCTCGTTGCCGGGGGCGACCTGGCTGCACCAGAGCATGCCCTTGGCCCCGCCCTGGTAGCGCATGAGCACATGGCCATTGTCGTCGACGCGGCGGCCGGCGACGAAGGCGGTGAGGTCGGCGGCCAGCGTGTCAAGCGTCAGGCCGGTGACGAAGTTTGCCAGGTTGAAGGCGTGGGTGCCAATGTCGCCGGTGGAGCCGCCTGCGCCGGAGCGGGCCGGGTCGGTGCGCCAGTCGGCCTGCTTGTTGTCGACCTCTTGCGTCAGCCAGTCCTGGACGTATTCGACGTTGACGAGGCGGAGGTCACCGAGGTCGCCGTTGGCGATCATCGCCTTGGCCTGCCGGATCATCGGATAGCCGGTGTAGTTGTGGGTCAGGGCGAAGACGACGCCCGAGGCCTCGGCGGCTTTCGCGAGTTTCTTCGCCTCCGACAGGGTCGCGGTCAGTGGTTTGTCGCAGATGACGTGGATGCCGCGCTTCAGGAACTGCATCGCGACGGGGGCGTGCATGTGGTTCGGGGTCACGATGGCGACGGCGTCGATGCCGTCCTTGCGGCGGGCTTCCCGCGCGGCCATCTCGGCAAAGCTGGTGTAGGCGCGGGGGACGCCGAGGTCCTGCGCGGAGGCCAGCGCCTTCTCCGGGTTCGAGGAGAAGGCGCCCGCGACCAGCTCATACTGATCGTCGATGCGCGCGGCGATGCGATGGACCGCGCCGATGAAGGCGTCGCGTCCGCCGCCGACCATGCCAAGGCGGAGACGTTCGGGGCGGGCGGTGTGGGCGGCGTCGATGGGCATGTCTCAACCTCTGTCTGTCATTTTCTGTCCATAAACATCCTGGGGTCCGGGGGCAGCGCCCCGGGGTGTCACCCAAGACCCAGCATGCGTCGGTTGGCGGCACGGTCGGTGCCGGCATCGGCGAAATCGTCGAAGGCTTTTTCTGTCACGCGGATGATGTGGGCGTCCACGAAGGCCGCCCCCTCGCGCGCGCCATCCTCGGGGTGCTTCAGGCAGCATTCCCATTCCACCACGGCCCAGCCGTCGAAGCCGTACTGGGTGAGCTTGGAGAAGATGCCGCCGAAATCGACCTGCCCGTCGCCCGGAGAGCGGAAGCGGCCGGCGCGGTTCACCCAGGACTGGAACCCGCCATAGACGCCTTGGCGCCCCGTGGGGTTCAGCTCGGCATCCTTGACGTGGAACATCTTGATCCGGTCGTGGTAGATGTCGATATGCTCAAGGTAATCAAGGTGTTGCAGGACGTAATGCGAAGGGTCGTACAGCATGTTCGCACGGGCGTGACCCTGCACGCGGTCAAGGAACATCTCGTAGCTGATCCCGTCGTGCAGGTCCTCGCCGGGGTGGATTTCATAGCAGACGTCGATGCCGCAGTCCTCGGCATGGTTCAGGATCGGCAGCCAGCGGCGGGAGAGTTCGTCGAAAGCCTCTTCCACCAGCCCGGCCGGGCGCTGGGGCCAGGGGTAGAGATAGGGCCAGGCCAGCGCGCCGGAGAAGGTGGCATGGGCGGAAAGCCCGAGGTTCTTCGAGGCGGTGAGCGCCTTCCTCACCTGATCCACCGCCCATTCGGCGCGGGCCTTCGGGTTGCCGCGAACCGAGGGCGCGGCGAAGCCGTCGAAGGCGGTGTCATAGGCCGGGTGGACAGCCACGAGTTGGCCTTGCAGATGGGTCGAAAGCTCGGTCACCTGCAGACCCGCCTCGGCGGCGATGCCCTTGAAGTCGTCGCAGTAGGTGGTTGAGGTGGCGGCCTTGTCCAGGTCGAAGAGGCGGCCGTCCCAGGTGGGGACCTGCACGCCGACATAGCCGCAATCGGCCGCCCAACGCGTTATCGCGTCCCAGGAGTTGAACGGGGCCTCGTCGCCCGCGAATTGCGCCAGGAAGAGGGCCGGGCCCTTGATCGTCTTCATCCTTGTCCTCCCGATGGGGCCCCTCAGGGGCCCGTTTCCACCTTGACCGGAACGTCCAGCCCCTGCCGGTCGTCCCAGTCGCGTTTCTCGATCGCGGCCAGCAGCGCGCGGGCGAGGAATTCGCCGGCGCGGCCCACGTCCTCGCGCACGATCAGGATGTCCTTGCGGAAGCGGCGCAGGACGGCGATGGCCTCTTTCGCCACCACGTCGAAATCTCGCCCGAGCACGTGGCCCGACCGCTCGGCCCCGGCAATGGCGGCCATGGCGGCTGTGGTCGAGCCGACGAGAAGGCCGTCGGGCGGGTTCGGCCGGGCGAAGCGGGCGGCGATGGCGGTCTCGACCGCCTCGCCGCCGGAGTCCGAGGTCACGGTTTCGGCCACCTCGAAGGGCAGGCCGAGAAGCGCGGCCTCGTCCGAGAAGCCGAAGGTCATGTGGCGCGCATACATGTGCGAGCGCGGCGGCGGCACCAGCAAGAGCCGCTTGCGGCCGCGTTCGGCGAGAGTGCGAACGCCGAGGCGACCATAAGCCTCGTTGTCGAAGTCGAAATAGGGATGGTCGATCCCCATTGCAGAGCGGCCATGCGTGGCGAAGGGGAAACCGCGATCCTGCATGTAGCGGATGCGGGGATCGTCTTCCTTGGTCTGGTTCAGGATGATCCCGTCGGCGCTTTCGGTTTCGACGATGTAGCGGATCGGCTCCATCGGGTCCTGGTCGGGGAAGAAGGGCGTGACGATCAGGTGATAGGCGGTGCCGCGCAGCGCGTTGGCGATCGAGTAGATCAGCCGCGAGGTGTGGTTCATCACGTCGGTTTCGGTCGAAAGCACCAGCGCGATGACATTGGTCTTGCCGGTGCGCAGGCGCACACCCGCGCGGTTGGGGCGGTAGCCGAGCTGGGCGGCGGTCTCGCGCACGCGCCTTTTCGTCTCTTCGCCGATGTCCGGGGCGTCCTTCAGCGCGCGGCTGACGGTGGCGATCGCGAGGCCCGTCGCGGCGGCGATGGTCTTGAGCGTCGGACGCTCATGCTCCGAATCACGGGGGAGGGCGGGGGCGGTGTCAGGAGGCAGGGCCATGGTCGACCTTTCCTGCCGGGACGGCGCCGGCGCGTCCTTGCCGATCCGATTCGTACCGGCGGCGCGATTGTGCAGGCGCAGCGAGGACGCACGCAACGGTTGTGGCAATTCCCGTGCGAACAAGCATTTGCGCGATGTTTCGGCGCTGCGGCATCGGTGGGTTCCGGCCCGGATTTCCGCGCGGAATTACGCGGAATCATCCAGTGATCAAAACTTGGGCTGCCGGGGGGCACAAGCGAAAAGATCAGTTGATCGAGAAAACTATAACGTTATAGGCTGATTCTATAACGTTATAGAAACCGGGAGGAACGCATGAGACTGACGAAATTGACCGCCTTGCTGGCGACGGTTGCGATGCCGGCCATGGCGACAGAGCTTGAAGTCACCCATTGGTGGACCTCGGGCGGGGAGGCCGCGGCGGTGGCCGAGTTGGCCAAGGCCTTCGACGCCTCGGGCGACAAGTGGGTCGACGGCGCCATCGCCGGGGGCGGCGGCACCGCGCGTCCGATCATGATCAGCCGGATCACCGGCGGCGACCCGATGGGGGCCACCCAGTTCAACCACGGCCAGCAGGCGCTGGAACTGGTCGAGGCGGGGCTGATGCTGGACCTGACCGATGTGGCCGAGGCCAACAACTGGAAGGAGGTCATCTTCCCGTCGACGCTGTTGGATGCCTGCACGGTCGACGGCCGGATCTACTGCGCGCCGGTGAACATCCACTCGCCGGAATGGCTGTGGCTGTCGAACAAGGTCTATGAGGATATCGGCATCCCGGTCCCGACCAACTGGAACGAATTCGTGGAAACCGCCCCGCAGGTCGAGGCGGCGGGCAAGACTCCGCTGGCGCTGGGCAACCAGCCCTGGCAGTCCAACCTGGCTTTCGGCGCGATCACCGTGGCGGTGGCGGGCCTTGACGTCTGGAAGGCGGTGAACGTCGAGAAGAACATGGACGTGGCCGCTGGCCCCGAAATGGCGGCGGTGTTCGAGGCGGCCGCGAATGTGCGCAAGCTGGCGGCCAATTCGAACGTGCAGGACTGGAACCAGGCCACGAACCTGGTCATCACGGATCAGGCGGCCGGTCAGATCATGGGTGACTGGGCGCAGGGGGAATTCCAGGTGGCGGGTGAGGTCGCTGGCCAGGATTATACCTGCCTGCCGGGCCTTGGGCTGAACGCCTATCTCTCGACCGGGGGCGATGCCTTCTATTTCCCCAAGCTGAACGACCCCGAGAAGGAAGAGGCGCAGAAGCGTCTTGCCGCGCTTCTGGTCTCGCCCGAGGTGCAGGTGGCGTTCAACCTGAAGAAGGGCTCGCTGCCGATCCGGGGCGACGTTGACCTGGCCGCAGCCAACGACTGCATGAAGAAGGGCCTGGAGATCCTGGCCAGCGGGAACCTGGTGCCCTCGGGCGACATGGCCTGGAACCCGGATGTGCAGAAGCAGAACGAGGACCTGCTGGTCGAGTTCTTCAAGTCCGACATGGCGGCGGACCGGGCCCATGCGCAGTGGGTGTCGAACCTGAAAACGGGTCTCTGAACTGTCTTGAGGCGAGGGGCCGTCCGAAAGGGGCGGCCCCTTTTCGCAGCTGAAGGACAAAGGGAGGCAGGGACCGATGTCAGCGACGACCGAGGCGGCGACGCCACGCACAACTTCCGCGGCCCGGCCGCGCCCGCGCTGGACGCGCAACATCAGTGCCAAGATCGCGGCGATCCCGATGATCGCGACGGCCCTGGTGATCTTTCTTGGCGGAACGATCTGGACCGTCGTCTATTCCTTCACCAATTCACGCCTGCTGCCGCGGACGAATTTCGTCGGCTTCGACCAGTATGAAAGGCTGTGGGAAACCAGCCGCTGGCTGATCTCGATCCAGAACCTGATGTTCTACGGGGTGATGTCGCTGGTCTTCACCGTGACCATGGGCTTTGTCCTGGCGGTGCTGATGGATCAGAAGATCCGGTTCGAGGATACGTTCCGCACCATCATGCTTTACCCCTTCGCGCTGTCCTTCATCGTGACGGGACTGGTCTGGCAGTGGATCCTGAACCCGCAGTTCGGCATCCAGGGCGTCGTGCGCGACATGGGCTGGACGAGCTTTACCTTCGACCCGCTGAACAACCCGCAAACGGTGCTGTACGGGCTGCTGATTGCCGGGCTGTGGCAGGGGACGGGCTTTGTGATGTGCCTGATGCTGGCGGGGCTGCGAGGGATCGACGAGGATATCTGGAAGGCTGCCCGCGTCGACGGAATCCCGACCTGGAAGACCTATGTGGTAGTGATCATCCCGATGATGCGCCCGGTCTTCATCACCACGCTGGTGATTGTCGCGAGCGGCATCATCCGGCTTTACGACCTGGTGGTGGCGATGACCTCGGGCGGTCCCGGCGGCAACGCCTCTCAGGTGCCGGCGATGTATGTCTACGACTACATGTTCCAGGCGCAGAACCTGGGGCAGGGCTTCGCGGCCTCGACCATGATGCTTCTGAGCGTGCTGATCGTGCTGATCCCCTGGGCCTATCTGGAATTCGGAGGCAAGAAGCATGGCTGACGTATCGATGGCGGCCGCCATGACCGGCCCGCGCGGCGCGAAGCCGAAAAAGAGGCTGACCGGCCGCAACATCATGCTTTACGGCACGTTGCTGGTGGTCTGCCTTTACTACCTGCTGCCGCTTTGGGTCATGGTGATGACCAGCCTCAAGGGCATGCCGGAAGTGCGGATGGGGAACATCTTTTCCCCGCCAGTCGAGATCACCTTCCAGCCCTGGGTGAAGGCCTGGGCCGAGGCCTGCACCGGCCTGAACTGCGACGGACTTAGCCGGGGGTTCTGGAACTCGGTCGTCATCACCGTGCCGTCGGTGATCCTGTCGATCGCGATCGCCTCGGTGAACGGCTATGCGCTGATCAACTGGAAGTTCAAGGGATCGGATGTGTTCTTCACCATCCTGATCTTCGGGTCCTTCATCCCCTATCAGATCATGCTCTACCCGATCGTGATCCTGCTGCGTGAGGCGGGGCTTTACGGGTCGCTCTGGGGGCTGGTGCTGGTCCATTCCGTCTTTGGCATGCCGATCCTGACGCTGCTGTTCCGCAACTACTTCAGTTCGATCCCGGAGGAGCTGTTCAAGGCCGCAAGGGTCGACGGGGCGGGGTTCTGGGGCATCTACTTCCGCATCATGCTGCCGATGAGCCTGCCGATCTTCGTCGTCGCGCTTATCCTGCAAGTCACGGGGATCTGGAACGATTTCCTGTTTGGCGTCGTCTACACCAAGCCCGACCTCTACCCGATGACCGTGCAGCTGAACAACATCGTCAACTCGGTGCAGGGGGTGAAGGAATACAACGTCAACATGGCTGCCACTCTGCTGACCGGGCTGGTGCCGCTGGTTGTCTACTTCGTCTCGGGCAAACTCTTTGTGCGCGGTATCGCCGCCGGTGCCGTGAAAGGCTGATCCATGGGAAATTCGATTGAAGTCAGGGACCTGACGCTGAGCTTTGGTTCGGTTTCGGTTCTCAAGAACATGAACCTGAACGTCGAGGAGGGGGAGTTCGTCGTGCTGCTGGGGCCGTCGGGCTGCGGGAAGTCGACGCTTTTGAACTGTCTGGCGGGCCTTCTGGATATCACCGACGGGCAGATCTGGATCAAGGAGAAGAACGTCACCTGGTCCGAACCCTCGGAGCGGGGCATCGGCATGGTGTTCCAGAGCTATGCGCTTTATCCGCAGATGACCGTGCGGGGGAACCTGTCTTTCGGGCTGAAAAACGCCCGCGTGCCGCAGGCCGAGATCGACAAGCGCATAGCCCGGGCGGCCGAGATCCTGCAGATCCAGCCGCTGTTGGATCGCAAGCCGGCAGCGCTGTCCGGCGGTCAGCGCCAGCGGGTCGCGATCGGGCGCGCGCTGGTGCGGGATGTGGACGTGTTCCTGTTCGATGAGCCGCTGTCGAACCTTGACGCCAAGCTGCGGAGCGAGCTGCGGGTTGAGATCAAGCGGCTGCACAATGCGCTGGGCAACACGATGGTCTATGTGACCCATGACCAGATCGAGGCGCTGACGCTGGCCGACCGGATCGCGGTAATGAAGGGCGGCGTGATCCAGCAACTGGCCGAGCCGCTTGAAATCTATAACCGCCCCTCGAACCTCTTTGTCGCAGGCTTCATCGGCAGCCCGTCGATGAACTTCCTGAAAGGTCGCACGGTCGATGGCGGTCGGGCCTTCCAGTTCGGGTCCACGAAGATCGACCTGGCGGGCTATGAGGGGGGCGCGGTGCTGGAGCGCGATGATGCGATCCTGGGCGTCAGGCCCGAACATATCACCGTGTCGACGACCCCCCTGGCCGGCCCGTCGATGCCCGCGGAAGTCGAGATCGACGAGCATCTGGGTGCCGACAGCCTGCTTTGGCTCAAGGCCGAGGGGGTGAATATGAGCGTGCGGGTGCCGGTGGAGGGGCGGTTGCCGCCGGGAACGAAGGTGCATCTGGGGCTGGATATCCCCAAGGCTTCGCTTTTCGACGCCAAGACGGAACAGAGGATCTGAACCATGCTGGATCTGGCGGGGTGCTGGACGCTTTCGGACGAAAGCGGCGCCCATGTCGTGCCCTTCGAGCTGCCGGGGGATGGCGTCTCGGCGCTGGCCCGCGCGGGGGTGATCCCGGAGCCCTACTGGGGCCGGAACGAATACGGCTGCCGCTGGGTTTCCGAACGCGACTGGGTGGCGCGGCGCAGCTTCATGCATGACGGATCGGCGGCAGAGCTGGTGGTCGAGGGGCTGGATACCGTGGCCGAGGTGCGGCTGAACGGGGTGACGGTCCTTTCGGCGGCCAACGTGCATCGGCGCTGGCGGGTGGATGTCTCGCAGGTGGTGGAGGCGGGGGAGAACTCGGTGGAGATCCTCTTCCGGTCTCCGGTCCGCGAGGCTTTGGCGCGGGCGGCGCGGATGCCGTTTCCGATCCCCTATCAGGAGGTCAACGGCCCGATTGCCCATGCCAACATGTTGCGCAAGCAGCAGTGCGATTTCGGTTGGGACTGGAACATCGCGCTGGGGATCTTCGGGGTCTCCGGGGCGATCCGGCTGGAGGCGGTGGCACCCCGTATCGGCGACGTGTTGGTGGAGCAGGTGCACTCACCCGGCGAGGTCGAGCTGCGGCTAAAAGTTCATGCGACATCTGAGGATGTGACGGCAAGCCTTTGTGATGTTTCGCAAAGCGCGCCAGTGGTGAATGGCGTGGCCGAGATGGTCCTGATCATCCGCGATCCCGTCCTGTGGTGGCCGGCAGGGCAAGGTGCGCAGGCGCTGCATGACCTGGTGCTGACTGGCGGCGGCGCGCGCGTGGTGAAGCGTATCGGGCTACGGGACATGAAACTGGTCTCCGAACCTGATGCGGCGGGGCGGTCCATCGGGGTACAGGTCAACGGGCGTGCGGTCTTTGCCAAGGGGGCGAACTGGATCCCCGCGGATGCGCTGTTCGGCCGGATCACGGTGGAAGGCGTCCGCGCGATGCTGCAATCGGCGGTCGATGCCAACATGAACATGATCCGCGTCTGGGGGGGCGGGCGGTACGAGCCGGACTGGTTCTACGACCTTTGCGACGAGCTGGGCCTTATGGTCTGGCAGGACTTCATGTTCGCCTGCCACCTTTACCCCTCGACACCGGAGTTCCTGGCCGAGGTGGATGCCGAGGTCCGCGACGTGGTTGCACGCATCAGCCACCACGCCTGCCTCGCGGTGTGGTGCGGGGACAATGAGCTGATCGGGGCGCTGACCTGGTTTCCCGAAAGCCGCAAGGACCGCGACCGCTATCTGGTGAACTACGACCGTCTGAACCGGACGGTGGAGGCGGCCTTGCTGGACACTTTGCCGGGGGCGAACTGGTGGCCTTCGTCTCCTTCGCCCGGCCCGCTGGCGTTCGGGGACGCTTGGCATGATGACTCGTCGGGTGACATGCATTTCTGGTCCGTCTGGCACGAGGGGCGCGACTTTGATCACTATCGCGACGTAAGTCCGCGGTTCTGTTCAGAATTCGGTTTCCAGTCCTATCCCTCGCTGTCCGCGATCCGGCGCTTTGCCGATCCGAAGGACTGGAACATCGCCGCCCCGGTGATGGAGAGTCACCAGAAGAACCCCGGCGGCAATGCGCGGATCGCCGAGACAATGTTCCGCTACTTCCGCTTCCCGGTGGATTTCCCGAACTTTGTCTATGTGAGCCAGGTGCAGCAGGCCCTGGCGATCAAGACGGCGGTCACGCATTGGCGAAGCCTGAAGCCGCATTGCCAGGGGACACTCTACTGGCAGCTGAATGACACCTGGCCGGTCTGTTCCTGGTCCAGCCTTGACCACGGCGGGAACTGGAAGCTTTTGCATCACATGGCCGCCAGCTTCTATGCGCCGGTGACGGTGGTGGCGGTGCCGAAGGACGGGGGCATCGTCCTGCGCGCAGTCAATGACCGGTCACAGGCGGTGACGATCACCGTGACTGCTCGGGCGGCGGCCATGGATGGGACCACGCGGCAGCTGGCCGAAGCGACGGTCACGGTTTTCCCCGATGCGGCGGTGCAGGTGCTGGAACTTGCCGCTGAGGCCCTGCGCGCGGATGAAGTGCTGGCCTTCAGCTGGAGCGGCGATGCGCAGGGCGGGGATGTTCATGCGCCGAAACCGTGGAAGGCTTATGATCTGCGCCCCTCGGGCCTGACGGCGGATATCCGGCAGGAGGGCGAGAGGTGGAAATTGACTTTGCAGGTCAAGGCGCTCGCACCCTTTGTTGCAGTGGAATCCGAAGTTCCGGGGCGCTTCAGCACGAATGCCGTGACGCTGTTCCCGGACCAGACCGCAACGATCATCTTCACCCCCGAGGACCCCTCGGCCGCGCCGGCCTTCACTCTTCGCGATCTTTATTCCGCCATCTGTGGCGGCTGACGAAAGGCAGACCCATGTTCAGCTATCAACTCTACTCCTCGCGCAACTTCCCGCCCATGTCGCGGACTTTCGAGATGGTCGCCGAGGCAGGCTATACGGCGGTCGAGGGCTATGGCGCGCTTTACGCCGATGATGCAGCCGTCGCGGCGACGCAAGAGGGCCTTCAGGCCACCGGGCTGACCATGCCGACCGGGCATTTCGGTCTGGCGCAGCTGGAGACGGAGGTGGAGAAGGTGCTGGGAATTGCCCGCGCGCTGAAGATGGAGCGCCTGTATTGCCCGCATATCATGCCGCAGGACCGGCCGACCGACGCGGCCGGCTGGCGCGCCTTTGGCGAGCGGTTGCAGCGGGTAGGCGCGCCCTACAAGGCGGCCGGCTACGGCTTCGGCTGGCACAACCACGATTTCGAGTTCAAGGCGCTCTCCGACGGCTCGATCCCGCAGGACCGGATCTTCGAGGGCGGGCCGGGTCTGGAATGGGAGATCGACGTGGCCTGGGTGGTCCGGGGCGGTGCGGACCCTCTGGCCTGGATCGAGAAATACAAGGACCGGATCACCGCGGCGCATGTGAAGGACATCGCCCCGGCCGGGGAGTGCACGGATGAGGATGGCTGGGCCGATGTCGGCCACGGTACGCTGGACTGGCCGGCGATCATGGCGGCGCTGCGCGGGATCGGGGTCCGGCACTTCGTCATGGAACATGACAATCCGAAGGATGACGCGCGGTTCGCAAGCCGCTCCATCGCTTCGGCCAAATCCTTCTGAGGTAAGAGACAATGGCAAATCTTGGTCTTGGTATCATCGGCTGCGGCAATATCTCCAGCGCCTATCTGCGGCTTGCGCCGCTGTTCAAAGGGCTGGAGGTGCGGGCGGTCGCCGACATGAACATGGACACCGCCCAGGCCCGTGCGGCTGAGTTCGGAGTCCGGGCGCAGTCGGTCGAGGATCTGCTGGCGAACAAGGACGTGGATGTGGTGATCAACCTCACCATCCCCGATGCGCATTACGGGGTCACAAAGCGCATCCTGGAGGCCGGGAAGCACGCCTATTCGGAAAAGCCGCTGGTCCTGACTCTGGAGGAAGGGGTAACGCTGCGCGACCTTGCCAAGTCCAAGGGGCTGGCGGTGGGCTGCGCGCCGGACACCTTCCTGGGCGGGGCGCATCAGCAGGCCCGCGCGGCTCTGGATGAGGGGCGGATCGGACAGATCACTGCGGGTTGCGCGGCGGTCCTGAACCACGGGATGGAGCATTGGCATCCGAACCCGGATTTCTTCTTCCTGCCCGGCGCCGGGCCGATGCTGGACCTTGGGCCCTATTACATCGCCAATCTGATCAACTTCCTCGGTCCGGTTCGCCGGGTGGGCGCGCTGACCTCTTCGGCGCAGGCGGTGCGAACGATCTCGAACGGGCCGCGCACTGGCGAGACGGTGTCCGTCAAGACGCCGACCAACATCCACGCGTTGCTGGAGTTCCAGAACGGGGCGACGATCAACC
The DNA here is from genome assembly GCA_029289325.1 of Alphaproteobacteria bacterium. Classification (GTDB taxonomy): domain Bacteria; phylum Pseudomonadota; class Alphaproteobacteria; order Rhodobacterales; family Rhodobacteraceae; genus Tabrizicola. The sequence goes on along the minus strand of JARFTV010000012.1, from coordinate 74,809 downwards.
TGTCGACCTCGTGGGATGTCTGGCACCACAAGCGCAACCACTTCGAGCTTTATGGCACCGAAGGCACGCTTTACGTCCCCGACCCGAACTTCTTTGGCGGCACGGTCGAGATCGGCGGCAAGGATGGCAGCCTCACGGTGCTGGAGCCCTGGGACCACCCCTTCGGCATCCCAAACCAGGATCATCCCCAGCGCGGACCGCTGGCGAACTATCGCACGGCGGGGCTGGCCGACATGGTCGCGGCGCTGATGTCGGGGCGCGATGCGCGCTGTTCGCTGGAGCGGACGCTGCATGGGGTCGAAGTGATGACCGCCTGCCTGAAATCCGGCGAAACCGGGGAATTCGTCACGATGACCACCACCTGCTCTCGCCCCGCGGCGCTGTCGCCGGATGAGGCGCGGGCGCTTCTGGTCTGAAACAGCCGCGCCCGGTGCCTCCCTGCCGGGTGCGGCCCAGCGGGCGGGGGGATTGAGGGGTCCCCCCGCCCGCGCTTTCACAAAGGTCTGATGATGCTGGAAAATCCCGTGATCCGCGGCTTCAATGCCGACCCGAGCTTCTGCCGCGTTGGCGAGGATTACTACATCGCCACCTCGACCTTCGAATGGTATCCGGGGGTGCAGATCCACCACAGCCGCGACTTGGTGAACTGGAGACTGGTGGCGCGCCCTCTGCGGCGGGCGGCGCAGCTGGACATGCGGGGGAACCCGGACAGCTGCGGCATCTGGGCGCCCTGCCTGTCCCAAGCGAATGGGAAGTTCTGGCTGGTCTACACGGATGTGAAGCGGCTGGATGGCGCCTTCAAGGACGCGCACAACTACATCGTCACTTGCGAGACGGTGGACGGCGACTGGTCTGATCCGGTCCACGTCAATTCCTCGGGCTTCGACCCGTCGCTGTTCCATGACCGGGACGGGCGGAAGTGGTTCGTCAACATGCGCTGGAACCATCGGGGAAAGGGCACTGGGCTGAACCCGGCCAATGACCTGTTCGACGGGATCGAGCTGCAGGAATGGCATCCGGAGCAAGGGCTTCTGGGCGAGGTCACGACGATCTATGTGGGCACCGACCTTGGCCTGACCGAGGCGCCGCATCTTTTCTGGCACGACGGCTATTACTACCTCACGACCGCTGAGGGCGGGACGGGCTATGACCATGCGGTTACACTGGCGCGGTCGAAGGACATCCGGGGGCCTTATGAGACGCATCCGCAGAAGCACGTGATTACGGCGCGGTTCGATCCCCGTAACCCTATCCAGCGGATGGGGCATGGTCAGTATGTCGAGGGGCATGACGGGCGGTTCTGGCATTCGTTCCTGTGCGGGCGGCCGCAGCAGGGGCCTCGGGGGCCGTTCTGCGCGACAGGGCGCGAGACGGGGCTGGCCGAGGTCGTCTGGCGCGACGGGTGGCTGTGGCTGAAGGACGGCGGGATTCTGCCGCCCACGACCGTGGACCTGCCGGCGGAACGGGTGGTTCCGGGGGCGGTGGAGTATGACTTCAAGGGCTCGACCTTGCCGGACGATTTCCAGTGGCTGCGGACGCCCTGTCCGGAGCGGATTTTCCAGATGACTGGCAGCGCGCTTCGCCTGATCGGGCGGGAGAGCCTGGGGTCGTGGTTCGAACAGTCGCTGGTGGCGCGGCGACAGGATGAACCGGCCTATGAGGCCGAGTGTGACGTGATCGCCGACCCGCCCAACTGGCAGCGGGCGGCGGGGCTGATCACCTATTACAACCGGCACAAGTTCCATGCGGCTTTGGTGACTCGGGAAGGCGGCGAACGGGTGGTGACGTTGGTCTCGTGCGAGGGCGACTGGCCGGGCGAGGCGTTGACCTTCCACGGGCGCTTCCCGGTGGCCGAGGGCAAGGTGACGCTGGCGGTGAGCGTGGACCGGGCGGTGCAGCGGTTCAGCGTCAATGGCGTGGCGGTGGGGCCGGAGCTTGACGCCTCCCTCATCTCGGACGAGGGCGGGCGCGGGGAACATGCCTCGTTCACCGGGGCCTTCGTGGGTGTCGTGGCGCATGACCTGACGGGGCGGGGTTGGACGGCGGATGTGACCCGCTTCCGCTATGCGCCGAAGCTGGACTGAAAATTTGATCAACTCTTGATTGCCGGGTGGATGAAGTCATAAAGGGCAGAAGGAAGGGAGCCCCGATGGACGCCGAGACCCGCAAGATCCCAAGCCATGAGGTCACTTACACGCGGCTGCGCGACATGATCCTGTTCGGGCATCTGGCGCCGGGCGCTCCGGTCACGATACAGGGCCTGATCACCGAGTTGGACGCCGGAATGACCCCCGTGCGCGAGGCGATCCGGCGGCTGACGGCCGAGGGCGCGCTGTTGCCGCAGGGCAACCGGCGGGTGGCGGTGCCGGAGCTTTCGGCGGATCTGCTGGAGCAGGTGGCTTTCGCACGATTGACGATCGAGCCGAAGCTGGCGGAACTGGCCGCGCCGAAGCTGACGGCGGCGCAGATCGACCGGCTGGAGGCGATCGACGGGGCGGTGAACCGGGCCATCGAGGCGGGGAATCTGCCGGACTATCTGGCGGCCAACCATGCCTTCCACTTTGCGCTGTATGAGGCGGCGGAGGCCCCGGTCCTTCTGGACCTTGCGCGGTCCCTGTGGCTGCGGGCGGGCCCGTCGTTGCGCGCGGTGATCGACCGCTATGGCCGCGAGGCGGCGCCGGACCTGCATCGCGAGGCGCTGGCGGCGATGCGGGCGGGGGATGCCCAGGCGCTGGCGCGGGCCATCGAGCAGGATATCCAGCAGGGCGTGGATCACGTCCGGCAGGCGCTGGCCGAGGGCCACTGACGGTATTCGAATGGAGCGCTGACGCGCGAGGCTTTGTCTCGTCGTCGGAGCTTGCGCCCTCCTCCTCGGCTGATGGGGGTTTCACCCCCAAACCCCCAGGATATTTGGAGAAGAGAAAGGTGTCAGATAATTTGATCAAATTTCTTGAACGGCGGCGCGTTTGATCATATCCTGACGCCAAGACGGGGCATTCGGCCCTGCCGATTCCGCGAGGTCACCCCCATGAACATGATCACCAACCACATGCCGACCGCCGAACTGCAGCGTCTGGACGCGGCGCACCATTTCCATCCGTTCACCGACAAGGCGGGGCTTGCCGCCAAGGGCGCGCGGGTCATCACGCGGGGCGAGGGCGTCTGGCTGACCGACAGCGAGGGCAACCGGATCATCGACGGGATGGCGGGCCTGTGGTGCGTGAACATCGGCTATGGCCGCAAGGAACTGGCCCAGGTCGCCGCGCGGCAGATGGAGGAGCTGGCCTATTACAACACCTTCTTCCAGACGACCCATGTGCCTGCCATCGCGCTGGCGGCCGAGATCGCCAAGCTGGCTCCGGGCGATCTGAACCACGTCTTCTTTGCGGGCTCGGGGTCCGAGGCGAACGATACCAACATCCGTCTGGTGCGCCGCTACTGGGATGTGAAGGGGATGCCCTGGCGGAAGACCATCATCGCGCGGTGGAACGGGTATCATGGCTCGACCATGGGCGGCGGCTCGCTTGGCGGGATGAAGCCGATCCACGCGCATGGCGGCAAGATCGACGGGATCGAGCATATTGACCAGCCCTACTGGTGGGGCGAGGGCGGGGACATGTCCGAGGACGAGTTCGGCCTGGCCCGCGCGCAGGAGCTGGAGAAAAAGATCCTTCAGATCGGGCCGGACAATGTGGCGGCCTTCATCGGTGAGCCGATCCAGGGCGCGGGGGGCGTGATCGTGCCGCCGAAGACCTATTGGCCGGAGATCCAGCGGATCTGCGACAAATACGGCATCCTGCTGATCGCGGACGAGGTCATCACCGGCTTTGGCCGCACCGGCAACTGGTTCGGGTCCCAGACCTTCAACATCAAGCCCCATATCATGACCATCGCCAAGGGGCTGTCCTCGGGCTATGCGCCGATCGGTGGCAGCATCGTCTGTGACGAGGTGGCGAATGTCGTGGGGTCTGCCGGCGAATTCTTCCACGGTTACACCTATTCCGGCCATCCGGTCTCGTGCGCGGTGGCGCTGGAGAACCTGCGGATCATGCAGGACGAGAAGATCGTGGAGCATGTCCGGGACGTCGCCCATCCCTATCTGAAGGAACGCTGGGAGGCGCTGGTCGATCACCCGATGGTGGGCGAGGCCAAGCTGGTCGGTCTCATGGGATCGATCGCGCTGACCCCGAACAAGGAGAAGCGGGCGAAGTTCGCCAGCGAGGCCGGGACCGTCGGCTTCAAGACCCGTGAGCGTTGCTTTGCCAACAACCTGATCATGCGCCATGTCGGCGACCGGATGATCATCTCTCCGCCGCTGGTCATCACTCCGGCCGAGATCGACGTGCTGATCGAACGGGCGAAGACGTCGCTGGACGAGGCCTACAAGATCGTCAAGGACGAGGGGCTTTGGGTCGAGGCCTGAGCCGCAGACAGGGGCTAGGCAAAGGCCTTGCGCCGCTGCAAGCTGGCGGCGCAAGGCAGGGCGGGGCGCGGGCATGTGCTGGGGCATCGAGGTCACCGCGGGGTTCACGGTCGCAGGCGTTGCCGGGGCCGTCCTGACCGCAAGACGGGGCGATCCCGTCGCCGTGCCGCTGACGCTACTGTTCTTCGCCGCGATGGAAGGCTTGCAGCTGGCCGGTTACATGGTGATCGACCAGTGCGGCACGCCTGCGAACCGGACGGTCACGGCGCTGTCGCTTCTGCACATCGCGCTGCAGCCCGTGGTGATCAATGCCTTCATGCTGGCCTGGCTGGCCCCTGGACTGGGTGGGGGAGTCCGGCGCTGGGTGATGGGTCTGGCCATGCTGGCCTCGGCACTCATCCTGGTGCAGATGTTCTGGCCCGGTCTTGGCCGTTGCGAGATCGGGCAGCCGCTGTGTGGCGACGTCCTCTGCACGATCAGCGGCGAGTGGCATCTGGGCTGGACCATGCCCTATGGGGACATCCTGTCGGGTCCCGACCGCTGGCTTGGAACGAATTTCGGATTCCCGACCTATGTGCTTGCCGTCTTCGTCATGCCGATTTTCTATGGGGCCTGGAGGTTCGCGCTGTTCCATGCGCTGGTCGGGCCCGTGGCGGCCAACCTGCTGACCTCGAACCCGAATGAGGCTCCGGCCATCTGGTGCCTGGTGTCGATCCTTATCGTCGTGGTCGCGCTGGTCCCGGCTGCACGACGGCTGTTCGCTGCCGGAGGGTCCGCCCCGGCTTGAGTTTGGCCCCCGACCCAAATACACCTTTGCGGGACCAAGGAAGGACCGCCCCATGCGCATTCACAGTGATCTGGCCGACACCATCGGGAACACGCCGCTTCTGAAGCTGAAGAAGGCCTCCGAGATCACCGGCTGCACGATCCTTGGGAAGGCCGAGTTCATGAACCCCGGCCAGTCGGTCAAGGACCGCGCGGCGCTGTACATCATCAAGGATGCCATCGCGAAGGGCCTGCTGAAGCCGGGTGGTACCATCGTCGAGGGCACGGCCGGCAACACCGGGATCGGGTTGGCGCTGGTCGGGGCGTCGATGGGCTTCCGCACCGTCATCGTGATCCCCGAGACGCAGTCTCAGGAAAAGAAGGACATGCTGCGACTGGCGGGGGCGGAGCTGGTGCAGGTCCCGGCCGCGCCCTATCGCAACCCGAACAACTATGTCCGATATTCGGGCCGGCTGGCCGAGGCACTGGCCAAGACCGAGCCCAATGGCGCGATCTGGGCCAACCAGTTCGACAACGTTGCCAACCGCCAGGCCCATGTCGAGACCACGGGGCCGGAAATCTGGGAGCAGACCGGAGGCAAGGTGGATGGATTCATCTGCGCCGTGGGCTCGGGCGGGACGCTCGCGGGGGTGGCGGCCGCGCTGCAGCCCAAGGGCGTGAAGATCGGCCTTGCCGACCCCGAGGGCGCGGCGCTGCACAGCTTCTACACCACCGGCAAGCTGGAAGCTCCCGGGACGTCGATCACCGAGGGCATCGGTCAGGGCCGGATCACGGCGAACCTTGAAGGGCTGACTCCCGATTTCAGCTATCGCATCCCGGACAGCGAGGCGCTGCCGATCATCTTTGATCTGCTGACGGACGAAGGTCTGTGCATGGGTGGTTCCACCGGGATCAACATCGCCGGAGCGATCCGCATGGCGCGTGAGATGGGGCCGGGCAAGACCATCGTGACGATCCTGTGCGACTACGGCAGCCGCTATCAGTCCAAGATCTACAATCCGACCTTCCTGCGCGAGAAGGGCCTGCCGGTGCCGGAATGGCTTGATCGTCCTGCCCGGCCGATCCCGACCGTCTACGAGGACGCATGACGCGTCTCCTGCGATGGCTGGCGCTGGCCCTGGTCCTTGCAGCCGGGTCGCTGGCGGCGCAGGATCTTGCCCCGCCGCCGTTGCAGGACATCGTCGGCGACGGCTCGGTGCTGGATTATGGCGACTGGGACCGCCGTGCCCAGCGGGCCGAGGCCGAGATCGCCGAACGCCGCACCTCCAGCGAGCGGCTGGAGGTGATCCGGGCGCAGCTGGCGCAATGGCGCGCGGCGCTGCTGACGGCGCAGAATGCGAACTCGGCCCGGATCGCCACGGTGCGCGAACAGATCGCGGCGCTTGGCCCAGCCCCGGCAGAGGGCGAGACCGAGGCTGATGAAATCTCGCGCCGGAGACAGGAACTGGCGCAACAGCTGGTCAAGCTGCAGGCCCCCGGTATCGCGGCCGAAGAGGGCTATCGCCGCGCCGACGGATTGATCCGCGAGATCGACCGGACGCTGCGCGAACGTCAGGCGGACCAGCTTCTGCAACTCTGGCCGTCGCCACTGAACCCCGGAAACTGGCCCGAGGCGGCGATCGGCCTGTCGGACACCGTGCAGCGCCTGTGGGAAGAGGCCGCGACCGCCTGGACCGAACCCGAGCCACGGGCGCAGCTCTTTGACAACCTGCCCCTGATCCTCGTCCTGCTGGCGGTCGCCGTGGCCCTGGTGGTCTATGTCCGCCGTTGGATCAGGAGTTTTGCGGAACGACTGCAGGGGCGTGCGACGGCACGGGGCCGGAAGGTGTGGGCGTTCCTCGCCTCGCTGGGCGAGATCGTGTTGCCGACGCTGGGCATCTTCTCTCTGGCCAGTGCGCTGATGGCCAGCGGGATGCCGGGGGAGATTGGCCAGCAGGTCGTGGCTGCGCTTCCCTGGATGGGGTTCGTCGTCTTCACCGCCGCCTGGCTTGGCACGCGCGCCTTCCCGCGGGTGCAGAACGAGAATGCGATCCTGCCGATGCCGCCCGAGAGCCGGGCCGAAGGGAGGTTCCTCTCGCTTCTGATGGGGCTGGTCATCGCGACCGACATGCTGCGCTCGGCCGCGATGGATGCGCAGGCCTATTCGGACGTGACGACCGGGGTCATGTCCTTCCCGATCCTGTTGGCCGGGGGGCTGGTGCTTCTGTGGACCGGGCGCCTGCTGCGCAAGGCGGGGTCGCCCGATGACCGGAACTATGTGCTCCGTCTGCTCCTCGTCTTTGCGCGTGCGCTGACGATCGTCGGCGTCGCCGGGCCGGTGCTTGCGGGCCTGGGCTATGTGCAAGCCGCGACCGCGCTGATCTATCCGGCGATCCTGACCTTGGGGCTGGTCACGCTTCTCTTCATCCTGCAGCGGCTTTTCAGCGATGTCTGGGCGCTGATCGTGAAGGCCGACGAGAAGGCTGCCGACACCTTGGTCCCGGTGCTGGCGGGCTTTGCTATGACACTGGCCGCGCTACCGGTCTTTGCGCTGATCTGGGGCGCGCGGTTCTCGGATCTGACAGAGCTCTGGACCCGCTTTACCGAGGGCTTCCAGATCGGCGAGACACGGATCTCGCCTACCGATTTCCTGATCTTTGCGGCGGTGTTCGTCGTCGGCTACATGCTGACCCGCCTGTTCCAGGGCGCCCTGCGCACCACGATCCTGCCCAAGACCCGGATGGATCAGGGCGGGCAGACCGCCATGGTCGCGGGGGTCGGCTATGTCGGTATCTTCCTGGCCGGGTTGGTCGCGATCAACGCGGCCGGGATCGACCTGTCTGGCCTTGCCATCGTCGCCGGTGCACTTTCGGTCGGCATCGGTTTCGGCCTGCAGCAGATCGTGTCGAACTTCATTTCGGGCATCATCCTTCTGGTCGAGCGCCCGGTCTCCGAAGGCGACTGGATCGAGGTTGGTGGGGTGCAGGGCAGGGTGCGCGCGATCTCGGTCCGCTCCACCCGGATCGAGACCTTCGACCGCAACGACGTGATCGTGCCGAACGCCGACCTGATCACCGGTCGGGTGACGAACTGGACCCGGTTCAACCTGTCGGGCCGGATCATCGTGCCGGTCGCGGTGGCGATGGGGTCGGACACCCGCCAGGTCGAGCGCATTCTGAAGGAACTGGCAGAGGCCCAGCCCCTCGCAATCCTGAATCCGCCCCCGCTGGTGGTCTTTGCGGGTTATACGACGAACCAGATGACCTTCGAACTGCGCATCATCCTGCGCGACGTGAATTTCGGTGTGCAGGTCCGCAGCGAGCTTTATCATCAGATCATGGCGCGTTTCCGGGAGGAGGGTATCCATATCCTGCCACCCGCGCCGCCCGCGCCGCCTCCGGCAGAGCCCGACCCGATCAAGACGGCGCAGACCGTGCTGGCACTGGCGGATCTGGTGCAGGAAGGGCGGCCGCCGGTCGCGCGGCCGGCGGGCCGAAAGGAGCAGACGACCGACGTGAAGGGGGCGGAACGGTGACCGAACTTCTGTTCAGGGCGGATGCCTATCAGACCGCGGCTGACTGTCGGATCCTTGCACATACGCCGGAGGGCGGGCTCGTGGTCGACCGGACGGTCTTTTATCCGACCGGCGGTGGCCAGCCGGGCGACAGCGGTGTGCTGGACTGGTCCGGCGGCCGTCTGCCGATCGCGACCACTCTGAAGCTTGACAGTGGGCAGGTGGCACTGGTCCCGGCCGAGCCGCTGCCGATGCCCCCGGCCGGCGAGCAGGCCGTTCAGGTGATCGACTGGGCGCGGCGGCACCGCCACATGCGAATTCATACTGCACTGCACCTTCTGTCAGTTGTGATCCCGCTGCCGGTGACTGGCGGAGCGATCGCCCAGGATCGCGGCCGGCTTGACTTCGACATGCCCGAGCCGCCGGGCGATCCCACGGTGATCGCCGGTATCCTGAACGCGCTGATCGCGCGGGATCTGCCGGTGACCGAGGACTGGATTACCGAAGCCGAGCTGGACGCGAACCCGGGCCTCGTCAAGACGATGTCGGTCCGCCCCCCCCGCGGCCAGGGCCGGGTCCGTCTGGTGCGGATCGGGCAGGGGGCGGACCAGGTCGATCTGCAGCCCTGCGGTGGCACCCACGTCGCCCGCACCGGCGAGATCGGCCGGGTCGAGATTGGCAAGATCGAGAACAAGGGCCGCCAGAACCGCCGCGTGACAATCAGTCTGGTGGGCTGACAGGAAGTGCTTGAACCCACGCCGCCGGCAGGCTAAGCACCGCCGCACGGACAGTTGGCCGAGTGGTCGAAGGCGCACGCCTGGAAAGTGTGTAGGCGGGGAACCGTCTCGAGGGTTCGAATCCCTCACTGTCCGCCACCATCAGAAAGTGCCGTTGGTTTTAATGTCTTTCCGGCGTGCAGCCGGGCGGGGCAAAGGGCGTCCGTTGGGCCGTGGTCAGAGATGCCAGGTTGTAGCGGGGAAGGGTGTTCGCGGCCGCCGGGGTTTCGGCCTTTGCGCCGATGATCTTCCAGAGTGCTGATGTTCCATCTTCGCGACTCGCTTGTCGCCATGGTCGGCCCGGAAGCGCTCAATTATCCCGCGATAGGTCGTCTTTGTGGATTCCCAAGCCCCTTCCGTTCGGAAGTCCGGTACAGGTTGCTTTCGGTCAGTTGCGGTGCCTCAATGACGCCGCGAACGGATGATCAATGGATTCTGTCCCGCGCGCGTGACCGGCGGGTCGGCTCGGAGCCCCGAAAGCGTATCCGCGCTGAACTGCCCGATCAGCTTCGCCGAAACGGTCGTGACGTCGGTTTCAGCCATTGAAACCCTGCCCGCACATCTGCCGGTTTGTTGCGGCTAGAATCCCTTGCGCAGAGTCATTTCGATCGTCCAGTCGTCCTGTTTCCTGTCGTTGCCGAACTGATCGGGGCCAAAGTCATACCGGCTGACGCGTGACCCGACGCTGAGCACCGAGGCATCGGTCTTTTCGGCCGTTCGCCAGTTCACTCGAAGATCGGCCGCCGTGTAGTTTCCGAGGTCGGAAATCGGTGTGACTGCCGCCGCTACGGCCAAGCGGTCACTTACTCGCCTTGATGTGCCAAGCGTCACGCTGTTGTTCCAGGCACCGTCCGCCGCCTGCACGAAGGCGGTGCCCAGGGAGAACACCACGTCGTTCCGCTTGTACTGCGCGTCCGCCTCGAACCGACGGTTCTCATCCAACCCGATGTCAACCGCGGGGCGGTCGAACGAATGCGAATAGCTGGCCCGCAGCGTGACCTGCTGGGTCTTGCCCAGCTCGAAGGTGCGATCCAGCGCCACCGATGCGTTGCTGTAGTAATCGTTGTCCGGCTCGTGGTACCTGATCGCGCTCAGCGCGAGATTTGTCTTGTTCTCGAGGAAGAATTTTGCGTCGGCCCCGACATAGACCGTGGGCTTCTCGACATCGCCGACCATCGTGCCCGCGTAGTAGCGCATGACCGATCGCGGCGCTGTGCGGTTGCCGGTGAAAGACAGGTGGGGGATCAGGCGCGTGTTGGTCGTGCGTGTCCGCAGATGTGAAAGCACCGCATCCTCCTGCGTCGCCGTGACGCCCGCCTGGACATAGCTGTTGGCCAGGTTTTCAAGCGGTATCAGGCCGCCATTGTCCCCGATCACCTGGATGGAGCCGGTCAGCTCGATGGCCTCTTGCGACACCGTGCCAAGATTTCCGCCGTCTCCACGTCCACTGCCGATTACCGTGGGCGCGCCCGCAGCGGTCAGCCAGCGCGTTTCGGTCATCCTGTGGCCGGATGCTGGTGTGAACCCGATCCAGACCCCGTTGTACCAGGCGGGGGGTTGCTTGAGAGGGTCGGTTATCTTTGCCTCGGGATGGCGGACATAGGCCGAACCGGCCTGATACACCGTCAAGCCGTTCGCCGGTGTACGCACGTTGGTTGCCGCAAAGAACAGGTTGTTGTTCACATCCGGGTTCGGCATCCCCGCTGTCGAACTGATCCGAGGCTTCCTGGCGGGAAGGATCCAGCCCAGAAGTTGCGTGATCGCCGCTTCCGCTGTCCAGTCTTCGGCGGGCAGCAGCACCGCGCCTCGGATCGTATGGGTGAGCTCGGCCTCGTTGGCCGTTGCGTGAAGGGACTGATCAAGACGGATCACGGACGGTACGACTGTCTGCTGCACCCGTTCGGTCCGCTCAATGCGATTGGTTGCTGCGCTGCGCGCCTCGTTCGCTTCGAACCCCGAATTCCTGATCAACAGATCAAGGCCCACAGCCGGTTGTCCCTCCACGCCACGCGAAAAGCCATCCTCCGCCAAGGCTCCTGCGGTTTCCGCGCTGATCCGGTCGCCCACCCTCGAACTCACGTCAAACCGCGTCGGTACCCACATCGGATCGTAGGCATCGGTTGGAATGGAAAGTCCTGGGGTGTAAGTACACAGCTCGCCCGGCTCCGCGCCCGGTTCGACGCAGCTGCCCGTCAGCGTAAGCTGCAAGTGAAAACCGTAAACGTCCACCGCGTCGTGCTGGACCGTCGTTACCACCTTTTGGCGATCCATGCTTCGGCCGGAGAGATACCATCCCGTCTGACGCCGCTCGTAACGCGTGCCGTTGAGGCGCTCCTCGACCTTCGCTCGAAGCGCCGTGATCGCGGAGAGATCGACAGTCGGTCCGCGCGATGTTCCATCGGCCAGTCCCAAGGACCAGAGGTTCTTGGTTGCGATTGTCAGCGGAAAGGCATCGAGCTTAACGGCAGTCGTCAGTGGCACGATCTTCTGCGGGACGCGCCAGCCGTCGTCGACACCATCGCCAGCGTGCAGCGGTGCAGAAACGATACTGATCGTGATGCACAGTATAGCGGAGAAGAACGAGAGGTAAGCCGACCGCTTCGCCATTCTGATTTCGGCCGATTCCACCGTTTAGTGAGTGATGGGCGCCGACAGGCGCCCATTGTTTGTGCTCGAAGGGCTAACCAGCCCCAACTTATTCCACTTCCGCAACTGCGAAAGTAATGATGGACGTGCCATCCAACTTGGCATCGGCCGTCAGGTTTCCGAAATTGGCAACATCTGCGGTTGCAATACCGCCTGCCGCGCTCGACGCCGCAGTAGAGGTCGCCGCTGATGCGCTAAGCGCTGCACCGCCGGTGGCCACGGAAGTGGCGATCGAGAGGAGGTTCGAGCCGGTCACAGTCTCGGCAGTACCACCCGCGGTGGCGGTGCCGCCTGCCGCGATAGTGACAGCCCCCAGCGAGGCCGAAACAGCTTCAGCCATCGCACCAGTAGCGAAGGTCGAAGCAAGAACAAGCGCGCAACCAGCGAGGTATTTTTTCATCTTTCGGTTCTCCGTGTGTGAAAGTCCACACGCGACGATTGAGGCTTTTTTGCATGTCTGTAAATGACTTCGATCAAATTCTTTCGGTAAATATTTGTCCGTAGAGCCAAGTATGATATCAAAAGATAATGCGAATGACGCCTTCTGATTTATAGTATCGAATCCGCAACAATCGGAAAATTCGATCTTATACCCTTTGCCACTTTCCTGCTTGAAGTTAAGCGGTATCCGCGCAAAATACAGCGGAATGAAGATGATCGGGTGCGGAATTGGGACAGGTAGAAATGACATTTCGCCGCGACAATGGAATAATTCCCCGTGGGGTCTTCTGGCTTGCGCTGATTGCCTGCGCGTTCCTGGGCGAAAAGGGTCTTGCCGAAAAGGTCAGCATCGCCTTCGTGGCGCAGGTCAATGGTCAGTCCGACCTGTTGCTGCATGAGGGCAGCTCCGGCAGTACCCATTATGACCTGCAAGCCTTTTCGGTCACGGTCGCGATTGGCCATCAGTCGGTCGCGTCTGCTTCCATTGCTCCCGACGGGTCTGCCCTGGCGACGGCGGGGGGGGCGATCTCCTCGGGCGTTGCGGGTACGGCGAGCGGACAGAATGGTAGCGTGCGGATAATCTTCGGCCCCGACGCCGGATCGACCGACACCGGCTCGACCGACACCGGCTCGACCGATACCGGTTCGACTGACTGACGCCGGTATGACGCTACCTGCGTGGGAGCGGGCCACCTATTCGCTTACCTGCCGTATCAGCGATTGGACGAGATGAGCAGGGCTTATCATGCCGACGGCTCCAACCACGGGGGGCCGATCAGTATCGTGGAAGGCTCGGCCAGCCGGCGTCGCGAAGGCCCGAGTCTGTCGTTACTTGCATGAAAGGGACGGCAACGATGGCGCCGGCAGGCATGAACTGCTGCGCCATCGTCAACTTGCGCGTCGGTACCTGTTAACCCCAGATCTCCACAAATTCCCGCCACTCGCCCTTGCTCATCCCGGAGGCTTCCTGCGTCACCGTTTCCCCGGCCAGCCGCTGTTTGAGCACTGCAATCGCCTTCGCCGAGAGCGTGACGCCCCCCATCCGGTAGTCCTCGAAGGCCGCGTAGGCCAGGGGCACCCAGTCCCGGACGCAGGCCGCAATCGCTTCGGCGTAGACGCGGATCTCGTACTGGGCGTGGGGGTCGGCGCGCAGGCGCAGGAAGTGGAAGAGGTTGTGCAGGTCGGTCTTCCAGTACCATTGCGTATAGATGTTCGCGGGCAGGTTCATCCGGGCAAGTTCCCGCGCGAGGCCCTGTTGGCCGTCCTGGGAAAGCATCGCCTCGTAATGGTCATAGGCGCGGTTGGCGTCGGATTTCAGAAGGTCGAGGACGCGGGCGGCTTCCTCGCCGGTCAGGACCTCGCCGCGGCCCTGGTTGTTGACGGTGCTTTGCGCGGCAAGCTGTTCGGGCGCGGGGATGTAGAACTCACGATCCAGGATCGAGTAGCGGGCGGAGTATTCGTTGACGTTCGCGGTGCGGTGGCGGATCCACTGCCGGGCGACGAAGACCGGCAGTTTGACGTGGAGCTTGATCTCGCACATCTCGAAGGGGGTGGAGTGCCAGTGGCGCATCAGGTAGCGGATCAGCCCCTCGTCGTTCTGGACGTGCTTGGTGCCGGCGCCATAGCTGACGCGGGCGGCCTGGACGATGGCGCTGTCGTCGCCCATGTAGTCGATGACGCGGATGAAACCGTGGTCGAGCACTTCATGGGCGCGGTAGAGATGCTCCTCCATCCCCTCCGATACGGCGCGAAGGGTGGGGCGCGGGGTGGCGCGGGCGGCCTCGATCTCGGACAGTTGGTCGGGGGTGAGGGGCATCGGGGCCTCCGGTTGTGGCGAGTCGGGGTCTACTATAACTTGGGGTCAGGGCGGGTGATACTCGCTAGATGAATGGAGGATGAGATGGGGATCAAGTATCTGCACACGATGGTCCGCGTGAAGGACCTGGAAGCGTCGCTGGCCTTCTATCGGCTGCTCGGGCTGGAGGAGACGCGGCGCTATGACAACGAGGGCGGGCGGTTCACGCTGGTCTTCATGGCGCCTCCCGGTCAGCCGGAATGCCCGGTGGAGCTGACATACAACTGGGATGGGGACGAGGGGCTGCCCTCGGACAGCCGGCATTTCGGGCATCTGGCCTATGAGGTGGACGACATCTATGCCACCTGCGCGCATCTGCAGGCGAACGGGGTGGTCATCAACCGGCCGCCACGGGATGGGCGGATGGCCTTCGTGCGGTCGCCCGACAATGTGTCGGTGGAGTTGCTGCAGGCGGGTGAGGCGAAGGAGCCGGCGGAGCCTTGGGTGAGCATGGGCAACACCGGGCATTGGTGACAGCTTACCGGAAGGTTAAGCGTCTGTCATCCGTCTGGCAGGCGTCTGGCATGTGTCCAGACGCCTGTCGGCCGCGCAGGGGGTGCGGTGCGCCGCAGCGCAGCCTGTGGATTGGCAAGCGTCAGTCCCGGAATTGCAAATGGCTCGGCACTGTATGTTGGGCCGCAGGCTAATTCAGCGACCAAAGGGAATAGGTATCGGCGCCAATTTTTTGCAATTGGTCAAGGCGTGGTCTTTGTGCCGATCCCAGCAATTCCAGATCCAGCGTGCCAAGGGACGAGTGACCATCACCGCCAATCAGGACGGCGCCTGAAAACAGCGCCAACTCGTCCACCAGTCCAGCCTTGAGCAATGCCGCAGCAACGGTCGATCCGCCCTCGCTGAGGATGCGGGTCAGGCCCTTGCCGGCAATGATCTGGAGGGCAGCTTTCAGGTCGAGATAGCCGTTGGTTTCAGGGACCTCGATCAGGGTGGCCCCGGTGGCTTGCCATGCGCTTTGCGCTGATTGCGGCGCGGCGGGGCTGTGGAGAAGCCAGACGGGGTGGGCCTTGGCGGTGCGGCCGAGGCGGCTTTCGGGGGAGTGTTTCAATATCCGGTCGAGGACGATGCGGACGGGTTGGCGGACCGCCCCCATGTCGCGGACAGTGAGATCGGGGTCGTCGGCCAAGGCGGTCCCTGAGCCGACCATGACGGCGTCGTGGGACAGGCGCATGGCGTGGACCTTGCGGCGGGCTTCGGGGCCGGTGATCCAGCGGCTCTCGCCTGTCGCGGTGGCGGTGCGGCCATCAAGGCTCGCGGCCAGTTTCAGGGTGACGAAGGGCAGGCCCTGCGTCACGCGTTTCAGGAAGCCGGCGTTGAGGTGGGTCGCCTCGGCTGTCAGCACGCCTTCGGTCACGGCGATCCCGGCGGCGCGGAGCATGGCGTGGCCTTTGCCGGAAACGCGGGGGTCGGGGTCGGTAAGGGCGGTGACGACCCTCGCGACCTTCGCAGCGATCAGGGCAGTCGCGCAGGGCGGGGTGTGGCCGTGGTGGGCGCAAGGCTCCAGCGTGACGTAGGCGGTGGCCCCTTCGGCCAAGGCGCCGGCCTGTTGCAGGGCGCGAACCTCGGCATGGGGGCGGCCGCCGGGCTGGGTCCAGCCGCGACCTACGACCACGCCGTCACGGACCAGAACGCAGCCGACGGCGGGGTTGGGCCAGACATTGCCAAGACCCCGCGCCGCAAGGCGCAGGGCGTGGGTCATAAGGGCCCGATCCTGGTCGGGGTCGCTCACTCTTCGCTGGCCGGGGCGGGGCGGAGTTCGCTGACGAAGCGGTCGAAGTCGTCCGCCGCCTGGAAGTTCTTGTAAACGCTGGCGAACCGGACATAGGCGACCGTGTCGATCCGGGCGAGAGATTCCATCACTATCTCGCCGATCTGCTTGGACTGGATGTCGGTGTCGCCAAGGCTTTCCAGTCGGCGCACGATGCCCGAAATCATCTGATCGATGCGTTCCGGGTCCACGGGCCGCTTCTGCATCGCGATGCGGATCGAGCGTTCCAGCTTGGTGCGGTCGAAATCCTCGCGCTTGCCGGAGGATTTGATGACGACAAGATCGCGCAGCTGGACGCGTTCATAGGTGGTGAAGCGGCCGCCGCAGGCCGGACAGAAGCGACGGCGGCGGATCGAGACGTGATCCTCGGCCGGTCGGGAATCCTTCACCTGCGTGTCGATGTTGCCGCAGAACGGGCAGCGCATCGGCCCCCTCCTTGCAATGGTTTTCCTGCCTCTAGGCCCGGTGTTCCCCCGGTTTGCCCATACAGACTATAGGAGAGTGGCGCGGATTTGGGGAAGGCCAATAATTTCGGCCCAGAATATGGGGTTGGCACTGTGGCGTGTGAGACTCAGGTCAGGCGGCCGAGCGGTCCCCTTCGCGGACCCAGGCAACCGGCCGGCCCGGCCTTGCGTCCACGAAGGGCCCTCGTTTCGTTCGGCAGGTGGGGAGGGGCACTAGGTGGGGAAAGGCAGATCCGGCTTGCCCGGGGCGGCGGTCAGGCGCATGCTTTCATGTTGACGCTGTCAGAAGGAGAGCCGGTATGGATCGGACGGTCAAGGACATGCTTGCGAGTGCTAATGCGGAAGTTCCGCGGATTGACACCGAGAGCGCGCGGGCGATGATGGCCGAGCAGGACGCGCTGCTTCTGGACATCCGGGATGCGCCAGAGCTGGAGAAGACGGGCCGCGCCGAAGGCTCGCACCACATCCCGCGCGGGATGCTGGAGTTCCGGGCCGACCCGGAGTCGCCCTATCACGACCCGCAACTGCGCAAGGACCGGCCGGTGATCCTGCACTGCGCCTCGGGCGGGCGGGCGGCGCTGGCGGGCAAGCTTCTGAAGGAGATGGGGTTCAAGACCGTGTACAACCTGGGCGGTCTGAAGGACTGGCAGGAAGGCGGCGGGCCGGTCGAGACGCCGCTGGATCAGGGAATGTAGTGCGCCCGGTGGGGCCAAAACGAAAGGGGCGGGAGAGTTTCTCCCGCCCTTGTCATTACTGGTCCAGGAAGCTGCGCAACTTGCGCGACCGGCTGGGGTGCTTCAGCTTGCGCAGCGCCTTGGCCTCGATCTGGCGGATGCGTTCGCGGGTGACGCTGAACTGCTGACCGACCTCTTCCAGCGTGTGGTCGGTGTTCATCCCGATGCCAAAGCGCATCCGCAGCACGCGTTCCTCGCGCGGCGTCAGCGAGGCCAGGACGCGGGTGGTGGTTTCCTTCAGGTTTTCCTGAATCGCGGAATCCAGCGGCAGGATCGCGTTCTTGTCCTCGATGAAATCGCCCAGCTGGCTGTCTTCCTCGTCGCCGATGGGCGTTTCCAGGGAAATCGGCTCCTTGGCGATCTTCATCACCTTGCGGACCTTCTCCAGCGGCATCTGGAGCTTCTCGGCCAGTTCCTCGGGAGTGGGTTCGCGGCCGATCTCATGCAGCATCTGGCGGCCGGTGCGCACGAGCTTGTTGATCGTCTCGATCATGTGGACCGGGATACGGATCGTCCGGGCCTGGTCGGCGATGGAGCGGGTGATCGCCTGACGGATCCACCAGGTCGCGTAGGTCGAGAACTTGTAGCCGCGGCGGTATTCGAACTTGTCGACGGCCTTCATCAGGCCGATGTTGCCTTCCTGGATCAGGTCGAGGAACTGCAGGCCGCGGTTGGTGTATTTCTTGGCGATGGAGATCACCAGACGCAGGTTCGCCTCGACCATTTCCTTCTTGGCCTGACGCGCCTCTTTCTCGCCCTTCTGGACCTGGTTCACGATGCGGCGGAATTCGCTGATGTCGACGCCAATATACTGGCCGACCTGCGCCATTTCGTTGCGCAGTTCTTCCACCTTCTCGCGGCTGCGTTCGATCAGCGCCTGCCAACCGCGACCGGATTTCTGCGCCATGCGGTCCAGCCAGGACGGATCCAGCTCATAGCCCTGGTATTCATGGATGAACTCCTGCCGGTTGATCCGGGCGGCATCGGCCAGCTTCACCATGCCCGAGTTGATCGACATGATACGCTTGTTGATGCCGTAAAGCTGGTCGATCAGCGCCTCGATCCGGCTGTTGTTCAGGTGCAGCTCGTTGACCAGCAACACGATTTCCGACCGCAGCTTCTGATAGGCGGCCTCGTCCGAGGTCGAGAACCGCTGGGACGAGGACAGCGTCGCGTTCATGCGGCTTTCCTGCATGTCGGCCAGCTTGTCGTAATCCCGTGCGATCAGGTCCAGCGTTTCCAGCACCCGCGGCTTCAGCGCGGCTTCCATCGCGGCAAGCGACATGTTCGAGGCTTCGTCATCCTCGTCATCGTCCATCTCGCGCAGGATCGGGTTGCCGTCGGCGTCGAGCTCCGGCTCGGCGCTGGCCGTGCGGCGGGGGGCGGCTTCGCCCACGCCCACGTCGTCAAGCGACGGGCCATCAAGCTCATCATCGCCGTCAAGGCTGCGGCCGAAGGTGGCCTCAAGGTCGATGACGTCGCGGAGGAGGATTTCCTCGTTCAGAAGTTCGTCGCGCCAGATGATGATGGCCTGGAAGGTCAGCGGGCTTTCGCACAGCCCGGCGATCATCGTGTTGCGGCCGGCCTCGATCCGCTTGGCGATGGCAATCTCGCCCTCGCGGCTGAGAAGCTCGACCGAGCCCATCTCGCGCAGATACATCCGCACCGGGTCGTCGGTGCGGTCCAGCGTCTCGGTCGTGGTCCCGGCGATGGCGATCTCGCGGCTGGTCGAAGCCTCGACCAGTTCGCCGGTGGGCGCTTCGCCTTCCTCGACTTCTTCGTCCTCGATGACGTTGATGCCCATCTCCGACAGCATGGACATGACGTCCTCGATCTGTTCGGAGGACACCTGTTCCGGCGGCAGGACCGTGTTCAGCTGTTCATAGGTGATGTAGCCCCGCTCACGCGCGTCGGCGATCATCTTCTTGACGGCAGCCTGGCTCATGTCGAGCGAAACGTCGGGCTCTTCCGCTTCCGGTTTTGCGTCGTCGGTGTCCTTGAGGGCCATGGAGTCTCCTATCGGGGCGCGAATCGGGCGAGGCTTGATCGAATCAATAACGCGAATCAGACTGGGGGAAAGGCCGAATCAGCGGTTTTTCTTGACCCAGACCTGGCTATCGATCAGGGATTGCAGATGTCTTGACAATGCGGCGCGGTCTTCGCCCAGATCCGAACTGTCGCGGGCGGCCCCATGTTCCGAACGATGTCGCGCCTCGGCGGCCTTTGTCAGGCGCCAGGTCAGTCCTTCGTCGGGCAGGCCTTCGAAATCCTCCATGGCATCTTCGATCTCACGCCGGGCGCCACGGCGGGCTTCGAGCTTGGCCAGTTCCTCGGCCAGGCAGAGCGCGGCCAGGTCGTCGTCCTCGCGGTTGCGGACCGGGGGTGCGATGGCGACATGGGGACGGGCAAGCAGCGCGTCAAGGGCGGCAGGCGCGGTTTCGCGGATCAGGGCGTGAAGATCCGGGGAATCGGCCTGGGTCAGGATCAGGTGGCGCAGGTGGTCGTGATCCTCGCCAGTCAGGTCCAGCCGCTCCAGCGCGGATTCAAAACGGTGGATCAGCGTGGGGTGCAGGATCAGCGTGGCCAGGATCACCGCCTCGCGCAGGGTTTCCTCGACCGCGCCCTGGGCCTGGGCCAGAAGGGACGAGCGGGTGCTGGCCAGCGCGCCTCCCGGCGGTGCGAACTTGCCGCCGCGCGGCCGGAAGGGACCGGGCTGGAAGGGGCGGGCCTGCGCGGTGCCGAACAGCTCTTGCCGCAGGCGCTTCATCTCCTCGGCGTAATGGCTGCGGATCGAGGGGTCGGCGATGCGCGCCAGATGCCCGCGCAGGGTCTTGTCCAGCGCGGCGCGGCGTTCGGGGCTGTCGAAGACGCGGCCCTCGGTCTCCCTCTGCCACAGAAGCTGGACCATCGGCCTGGCCTGGTCGAGCACCGCCTGCATCGCGGGTGCGCCCTGGGCCTTCAGGAGGTCGTCCGGGTCCATGCCGTTCGGCAGGATGGCAATGCGCAGCGCCTTGCCGGCCTCCAGCAGGGGCAGCGCCAGGTCGATCACCCGCTGTGCGGCCTGCAGCCCGGCCTTGTCGCCGTCCAGCGCCATGATCGGCTCGTCCGCGATGCGCCAGATCATCCGGAGCTGGTCCTCGGTGACGGCAGTGCCGAGCGGGGCGAGGGCGGCCGTGAAGCCGGCCTCGGACAGCGCGATCACGTCCATATAGCCCTCGGCGACGACAAGCGGCTTGCCCTTTCCTGCGGCCTCTCGCGCCGGGGAATGGTTGAACAGGCTGCGGCCCTTGTCGAAAAGCTCGGTTTCCGGCCCGTTCAGGTACTTGGCCTGGGCATTGGGGTCGAGCGACCGGCCGCCGAGGCTGATCGGGCGGCCGCGGGTGTCCTTGATGGGAAAGATGATCCGGCCCCGGAAGCGGTCGTAAAGGCTGCCGTCTTCCCCTTTGGCGATAAGGCCGGACGCGATCATGAGTTCGGGCGCGATGCCCTTTGCGGCAAGGACATCCTTCAGCGCGTGGCGGCTGTTCGGGGCCCAGCCGATGTCCCAGCGGTCCCAGGCCTGTTCGGTCAGGCGGCGCTTCTGAGACAGATAGGCCCGTGCCTCGGCCCCGGCATTGGTCTTGATCTGCAGGCGGTAGAACTTGACCGCCTCTTCCATCACCTGCTGCAGAAGGGTCCGGCGGTCGGCCCGCTCGGCCGCCTTGGGGTCGCGGGCGGGCATCTGCATCCCCGCCTCCCGCGCGAGGGTCTCGACCGCCTCCATGAAACCGAGGTTTTCCGATTCCTTCACGAAAGTGACGGCATCGCCCTTCGCGTGGCAGCCGAAGCAGTAGTAGAACCCCTTGCGGTCATCGACGTGGAAGCTGGCGGATTTCTCCTGGTGGAAGGGGCAGGGCGCCCAGAAATCGCCCTTGGCCATGTTCGACTTGCGCATGTCCCAGGTGACCTTCCGTCCGACGATGGCGGAGAGGGTTACGCGGGTGCGAAGCTCGTCTAGGAATCCGTTCGGCAGAGACATGGGTCCGCTTATACCAGATCGCGCGCCCTGTGCAGCCCCCGGGGGCAAAGCGCCCTCGGGGGAGGTCAGAGGCCCAGCCGGTCGCGCATCGCGTACCAGGTCATCGCGGTGACCAGAAGCGGCCAGCGCAGAAGCGCGCCGCCGGGGAAGCGGTATTGTGGGAGCGACGCCATCAGGTCGAAACGCTCCATCTGGCCCGCCGCCGCCTCGGCCATGAGCTTCCCCGCAAGCGTTGCCATCGCGACCCCGTGGCCGGAGTAGCCCGAGGCGGACAGGACGTTCTGGCCCGGCCTTGCAAAGCAGGGCATCCGGTTCACCGTGATGGCCAGCGTCCCGCCCCAGGCATAGTCGATCCGGGTCTTCGCGAGTTGCGGGTAGACCTGGAGCATGGGTTTCGAGACGGTCCTGACGATATCGGGGAACCGATAGCCATAGCTTTCGCCCCCGCCGAAGAGGAGGCGGTTGTCCTCGCTGAGGTGCCAGTAGTTCACGACGAAACGGGTGTCGGCGACGGCGACGGGCTCGGACAGGAGATCCCTGGCGCGGTCGCCCAGCGGCTCGGTCGCGAGGATGAAGTTGTTGATCGGCATGACTTTTGCCGAAACCTTCGGGCTGAGTTGCCCAAGGTAGCCGTTGCCCGCAAGGATCACCGTGGCGCAGTCGACCTGGCCCGCGGGGGTGTGGACCAGCGGGCGGGGGCCGGGGATGACCCGGTCCACTTCCGAGAGTTCGTGGATTCGGACCCCGGCCTTTGCCGCGGCCTGGGCAAGGCCGATGGCATAGTTCAACGGGTGCAGATGGCCCGCGTCGCGGTCGATCTCGCCGCCGACATATTCGGTGGAGCCGATCAGGCGACGGATGCCCGCGCGATCCAGCGTTTCAAGATGCTGGTAGCCGTAGTCGCGGCGGAGTTTCTCGGCATAGGCATGGGTGTCGCGCACCTCGGCCTCGGTCCGGCAGGCATGGGCGATGCCGGGGTGGAAGGTGACCGGCATGGCGTGGTCGGCGATCAGCGTCTTGACCAGGGTCTTGGCTTCCTCGGCCAGGTCCCAGAGCCGGTGGGCATTCTCGCGGCCCACGGTCTTTTCCAGCCAGACCTGGTCCTGCCTTTGGCCCGATCCGACCTGCCCGCCATTGCGGCCGCTCGCTCCGAAGCCCACGCGATGCGCCTCGAGCAGGACGACGTCGAAGCCCCTTTGCGCCAGGTGCAGCGCGGCCGAGAGGCCGGTATAGCCCCCGCCCACGACGCAGACATCGGCCTTCTGCTGCCCTTTCAGGACCGGAAAGGGATCAAGCGGCGCGGCTGTGGCGGCGTAATAGCTGGCGGGGTATTCGCCCCGCCGGTCGTTGGCGTGAAGAAGGTTCAGCCGCATCAGACGTTCAGGAGCAGATGCTCACGCTCCCAAGGGCTGATGACCTGCAGGAACTCCTTGTATTCATTGCGCTTCACACTGTCATAGACCTTGGCGAACTCCTGTCCCATGACCTCCTTCAGCGCCTCGTCCTCGTCCAGCAGGTCCAGCGCATCGCCAAGGTTTACCGGGATATCCTCGCTGTCGATATAGGCCGAACCGGTGAATTCGGGTCGCGCCTCGGTCTTGTTCATCAAGCCGAGATAGCCACAGGCCAGCGTGGCGGCGATGCCGAGATAGGGGTTGCAGTCCATGCCGGGCAGGCGGTTCTCCACCCGGCGGCCCGAGGGCGAGGAGATCGGCACCCGCAGGCCGGTGGTCCGGTTGTCGCGGCCCCATTCCAGGTTGATGGGGGCGGCGAAGTCGGGGACGTAGCGGCGGTAGCTGTTCACATAGGGCGCAAACAGGGCCACGGCCGCACCGAGGTGCTTTTGCAGCCCGCCGATGAACTGCGTGAATTCGGGCGTCTCGACGCCCTTCGGGCCGGCGAAGATGTTCTTGCCGGTCTTCGTGTCCACGACCGAGGTGTGGATGTGCATGGCCGATCCGGGTTCGCCCGCGATGGGTTTGGCCATGAAGGTGGCAAAGCAGTCGTGCCGCAGCGCGGCCTCGCGGATCATCCGCTTGAAGAAGAAGACGTCATCCGCCAGCCGGACCGGGTCGCCATGGGCGAGGTTCAACTCGATCTGGCCCGCGCCGCCTTCCTGCAGGATGCCGTCGATCTCCAGGCCCTGCGCCTCGGCATAGTCGTAGATGTCGTCGATGACCTTGCCGTATTCGTCGACGGCCGACATGGAATAGGCCTGTTTCCCCGCCGCCCGGCGGCCAGAGCGACCCATCGGCGGGATCACCGGCATGTTCGGGTCGATGTTGCGGGCGGTCAGGAAGAATTCCATCTCGGGCGCGACGACGGGGCGCCAGCCTTGCGCGGCGTAGAGGTCCACGATCCGGCGCAGCACGTTGCGGGGAGAGAAGGGGACGAGGTTGCCCTGCTGGTCCTTCGCGTCATGGATCACCTGAAGCGTCACGTCGGCCGTCCAGGGCGCGGCGGTCGCCGTGCTCCAGTCCGGTTCAAGGATCATGTCGGGTTCGGTGAAGGCGTCGAACGGGTTGTCGGCCCATTCGCCGGTGATCGTCTGCAGGAAGATCGAATTCGGCAGGAAATAGCTGGTCTGCTTGGCGAACTTGGTCGCCGGCATCGCCTTGCCGCGCGCCACCCCGGCGATGTCGCCGATGATGCATTCCACCTCGTCTACCCGGCGGTTGCCGATGTAGTCGCGCGCTGCCTCGGGCAGCTGGTCGGTCCATTTGGACATTGGTCACACGTTCATTGGGGGGTGGCCCCCGCGGCCGAAGGATCAGGCGCGGAGCTTCTCGGCCCCAGATTTGGCTTGGTGGGTCAGAAAGAACTCCGCGATCCGGTCGGCCATGGACGGGCTGTCGGTGGGCGTGTCGAGCCTTTGGGTGGCATCGGCAAGGAGCGCGTCGGGGACCAGACCCGGCCCCCGGTGCTGGATCAGCCCCGCCATGAATTCCTTGCGGAATTCGGGGTGGGGCTGGACGGTGAAGATGCGGTCGTCATAAAGCAGCGCCGCGTTCTCGCACATGGCGGTCGAGGCGAGGACCCTGGCCATCTCCGGCTTTTCCACCACCTGGTCCTGGTGCCAGGCGTTCAGGGTATAGGTCTGGTCGCCGAAGTCGTATTCGGTCGGCCCGACGGTCCAGCCGCCCGCGTATTTCTCGACCTTGCCGCCCATCGCCTGGGCGATGATCTGGTGGCCGAAGCAGATGCCGACCACGGGTACATGCGCGGCATAGGCGGCGCGGATGAAATCTTCCAGCGGCGGTATCCAGGGGTGCGGCTCATAGGCCCCGTGGCGCGAACCGGTGATCAGCCAGCCGTCGCAGTCATGGACCGAGGCTGGGAAGTCGTTGTGCAACACGGCCCAGCGGCGGAAGGTCAGGCCCTTGCCCGCCAGCAGCGTCTCGAAGAAATCCGGGTAATCGCCCTGATGGCGCAGCGCGTCGGGGGATTCGCCGGTCTGAAGGATGCCGATCTGCATCTTGGTCCCTTCTGGTTTTCCTCAAGGTGGGTGCGTTCGGGGGTCTTGGTCAAGAGGGGGCCGGTCCTGCGCCTTCGGCTTCCTCTCGCGGGGCGCGAGAGGGCCGAAGGCAACCGAGGACCGGTCAGACGGTGTCGAGGTACAGTTCCACCCGCTCTTCCGGGGAGAGGTCCGCGATATAGTGCAGTTCCTGCCGCTTGGTCAGCACCAGGTTGCGGATCAGTTCCTTCGGCAGGAAGCGATAGAGGATGTCCGAATTCTCGAAGGCGTCGATCGCGGCCTCCCAGCTGGCGGGGATCTGCGGCAGGTCCATCGCATAGGCGTTGCCGGTGATCGGTGCGGGGGGTTCCTTCTGGTCCTCAAGGCCCGTCAGCGCCGCGCCCAGGATCGCGGCTAGCATCAGGTAGGGGTTCACATCACCCCCCGCCACCCGATGCTCGATCCGCCGCGCGCTGGGGTTCCCGGCCGGGATGCGGATTGCCGCGGTCCGGTTCTCGTAGCCCCAGCTGATCGCCGTGGGGGCATGTTTGTCGGGCACCAGCCGCTCAAAGCTGTTCAGATGCGGGGCGAAGAGCAGGGTGGAATCGTGCATCGCCTCAAGGCAGCCCGCCACCGCATGGCGCAACTGCGCCGTGCCCTTTGGCCCGCCGCTGTCGAAGATGTTGTCGCCCTTTTCGTCGATGACCGAAAAATGCGTGTGCAGGCCCGAGCCGGAGTAATCGGCATAGGGTTTCGCCATGAACGAGGCGGCAAAGCCGTGGCGGCGGGCGAGCCCCTTGACCAGCATCTTGAACAACCAGGCATCGTCGGCGGCGCGCAAGGCGTCGTCGCAATGCATCAGGTTGACCTCGAACTGGCCAAGCCCGGTTTCTGACGTGGTGGTGTCGGCCGGGATATCCATCGCCTCGCAGGCATCATAGAGGTCGGTGAAGAAGGTGTCGAAGGCGTCCAGCGCCCGGATCGACAGCGTCTCGGCCGCCTTGCGCCGCTTGCCGGACCGGGGCGAGGGCGGGACCTGCAGGGTCTTGCCGCTGTCGTCGATCAGGAAGAATTCCAGCTCCATCGCGCAGACCGGGGTCAGACCCTTGGCCTTGTAGCGCTCCACCACGGCGCGCAGCGCGTGGCGGGGGTCGCCCTCGTAAGGTTGGCCGTTCTCGCGGAACATCCAGATCGGCAGGAGCGCCGTCGGAGCTTCCAGCCAGGGCATCGGCATGAAGCCGCGTTCGGTGGGTTTCAACACGCCGTCCTGGTCGCCCTGTTCAAAGACCAGCGGGCTGTCGTCGATATCCTCGCCCCAGATGTCGAGGTTCAGGACCGAGAAGGGGAAACGGGTCCCGTTCTTCACGACATTCTCGGCAAATCGGGCCGGGACACGCTTGCCGCGCGCCTGACCGTTCAGATCGACGGCGGCCACACGAATGGTCCGCACGTCGGGGTGCTTTCTCAGCCAATCCTTCATCGTCATGTTCATCGAGGTAAAAGCACGCTCTGCCCGCGCCCGCAGCCGAAAAGGCCGCCCACTGCGCAGGATGGGACCATGCCCTTGGTCCTTCCCCTGGTTTCGATCGCCTTGCCCCGCGGGCCTTCTTTTCGGCTTTGCCACGAGGTCCGGGCGGGTGCCCGGATAATTTGATCAAAAGTAGCCTACTACCGGATCAACTGCGGACGCAAGCGAATTCTGCTTCGGATATTGGACGGCAGGTGACGGTTCAGCCGCCGGTTCACCAGCGCGAAGAGCCAGGTCAGCAACAGCGTCAGCAGGATGAAGTAGACCGCGACGATCGGATAGGCGACGAAGGGGTTGAAGGTCTTGTCGGCGAAGTACTTGGCGTAATAAAGCGCGTCGCCCATCTGCCGGAAGGCCGGGAAGCCACTGAAGAACACCAGCGTCGTGGCGTGGAACAGGAAGATCGCCTCGTTCGTATAGGCCGGCCAGCCCAGTCGCAGCATGGTCGGCCACTGGATGCGGCGGAACTTGTGCCAGCCGGTGATGCCATAGGCCTCGGCCGCCTCCAGATCGCCCTTCGGGATGGACTTCAGCGCACCGTGGAAGATCTCGGCGGCATAGGCCGAGGTGTTCAGGAACAGCACGAACAATGCCCCGGCCCAGGCCCGGGTGGTCCAGGCGGTCTCGACCGTGATGCCGAAGAGGTTGATCCCCGTCTTGGGCAGAAGCTGCAACGCCTCGTAGGCGAGGAAGAACTGGATGAAGAGCGGCGAGCCGCGGAAGAGAAAGACGAACCATTCCGCCGGTTTGCGCAGCAGGCGGCGCGGCGAGGATTTGGCCAGCGCCACGGCCACCGCGAAGAAGAAGCCGAAGCCGAGGGCAAGGACCCCGAAATAGACGTTCCAGATCAGACCCGAGCCGATCAGCGTGATTTGCTGGCAAAGTGTGAAATCGGACCGGGGCAAGAGGTTCTCGCCAAAGCCGATCGACCGGAAGGCATAGGCCTGGACGGTTTCCCAACAGGTCATGCGATTGCTCCCCGCGCGGGCTTTCCCAAGGAACATGCAAAAGCTTGCGCTCTCATGCGGCAGCCTTTCGCAGGGCTTCACCGCCGGCGGTGGCCTGACCGTGGTTCAACCGGGCGGAAATGCGCGCCAGCACGATCTCGGACAGTTTGGTGAAGACAAGGTAGAAGACGAGCAGCGCCAGGAAATACCACAGCCGCCAGTCGGGATGCGGGTATTCATAGGCCTGGGTCTTCATCCCGCCAAGCTCACGCGCCCAGTAGACGATGTCCCGGACCCCAAGCAGGAACAGAAGCGGCGTGGCCTTGATCAGGATCATCCAGAGGTTCGACAGCCCCGGCAGCGCATAGACCCACATCTGCGGCACGAGGATGCGGCGGAAGACCTGGCCGTGGCTCATGCCATAGGCCTCGGCCGTTTCCAGTTGCGCGCGGGGGACGGCATTCATCGCGCCGTAAAGGACGTTGGCCGCAAAGGCGCCGAAGACCAGCGCGAAGGTGAAGACGGCCAGCCCGAAGCCATAGGCCTGATGCCAGATGGCCGAGGACCGTCCGAGCGGGATCTTCGCCTCGGGACAGACGCGGAATTCAAGCCCCTGCCACGGCCAGCTATGGTTCTCGCAGACGGCAAGGCTTTTCAGGTATTCCAGCCCCTGATCCAGCGCGATGACGAAGAAAAGGAAGAAGATGATGTCCGGCACGCCGCGCACGATTGCGGCATAGCCCTTGCCCAGCAGACTGAGCGGGATGAAGCGCGAGCGGGCAGCGGTGGCCCCGGCAAAGCCCATGGCCAGCGCGGCGGGCGCAGTCAGCGCCAGCAAAAGCAGGACCGTGACGAACGACCAATAGAACTCGATGTGCTTACCCGAGGTCAGGTAGCACATGGCCCAGGTCAGGCCCTCGATGGATTTGGGATCGGCGCAGGCTTCGAACATCTGGGGTGGGGGGCGCGGCCGGAACCGCGCCCCTGGTCCTTAGAACTTCGTCGCTTCCGCGCCGAAGTGCTTTTCGATCATTGCATTCAGGCTGCCGTCGTCTTTCATCGTCTGGATGGCAGCGTTGAACTTCTCCTTCAGCTCGGTGTCGCTTTCGCGCAGGCCGACGCCGATGCCGCCGCCAAGCTGGACCGGCTCACCCACGAACATCAGCTCGCCGTTCGATTCCGCCACGATCGCCGCCAGATAGTCCTGGTCGGCGAACACCGCGACAGCCTCGCCGTTGCGCACGGCGGCGACGGATTCGTCGGGGGTGGCGAATTCCAGCACGGTTGCGCCCGACTCGGCGACATAGGCCGCCTGGATGGTCGAGACCTGCGCCGAGACGACGCCCGTCAGATCGACATCGGCCGACATCGCCGCATAGGCCGAGGCGGCCGGCGGGAAGTAGTTCTGGGTGAAGTCGATCACGGCGTCACGTTCCTCGGTGATGCTCATCCCGGCGAGGATGGCGTCATAGTTGCCCGACTGCAGGTTCGGGATGATCGAATCCCAGTCGTTGGTGACCCATTCGCAGGTCAGTTCGGCGCGCTTGCAAAGCTCGTCGCCGAATTCACGCTCGAAGCCGGCGACTTCGCCGGCGTCGTTGATGAAGTTGAAGGGAGGGTAGGCGCCCTCGGTCCCCAGGCGCACGACGTCCTGGGCTTGGGCCGCGCCGGAAACCGCGATCAGCGCGGTGGCGAGAAGCAGGTTTTTCATCCTTGGTCTCCTTGTCGGATGGTTGGCCGGTTCACTGGAACCAGCGGGATTCAATGGCAGCGAGCGCGCCGTCCTGGCGCATGGCATCCAGCGCCGCGTCCAGCCTGTCAAGCAGCGGATTGCCCTTGCAGACTGCCATGGCGACGCCGTCATCCGGGATCAGTTCCGGATAAAGCGCGTCAATTCCGTTTGCGGCCAAAAAGTCCTGCACCGCGCCGCGCGTCTTGAACGGCCCGAGCGCAAGGTCGACGCGCCCCTCGGCCAGAGCCGTCAGAACCTCGGGCTCGGTCTGGAAGGACAGGTGCCGGCGGTCCAGCTGGCGCAGATGCGCCTCGTGCATCGTGCCGGACTGGACGGCGGTCAGCGCCTGGTCGGGTTCCGGCGCGCCGGGGCGGCCGATATACCATTCCTCGGGGTCGGTGGTGTAATAGCTTTGGGTAAAGGCCACTAGCGCGCGACGTTCTTCGGTCACGGCCATGCCGCCGAGGACCACGTCGAACTGGCCTGACATGACGCCGGGAATCAGCTCGTCGAAGTTCGCGAGCCGCCAGCGGCAGTCAAGCGTGGCGCGGGCGCAGACCTCGTCCATCAGGTCGCGTTCATAGCCGATGACCTCACCCTCGGCGTCAAGGTCGATATAATCGGGAAAGGGCGCCGCGGTGCCGACAACAACAGGCTGAGCCGAGGCCAGGATCAGCCCGGCCATTGCCCCCGCGATGGTGCCGGCACAGGCCATCAGCCCGCCGTGGCCGAGAGAAACCCGCGCAGGCGCGAGCTTTGCGGATTGCCGAAAAGCTCGGCGGGCGGACCCTCTTCCTCGATCAGGCCCTTGTGCAGAAAGATGACATGGTCCGAGCAATCGGCGGCAAGTTTCATGTCATGGGTCACAAGGATCATGGTCCGGCCTTCGTCGGCCAATGCCTTGATGACCTTGACCACCTCCTGTTCCAGCTCCGGGTCCAGGGCCGAGGTCGGCTCGTCGAAGAGAAGCGCCCTGGGTTCCATGCA
This sequence comes from Alphaproteobacteria bacterium, assembly GCA_029289325.1. Lineage (GTDB taxonomy): Bacteria > Pseudomonadota > Alphaproteobacteria > Rhodobacterales > Rhodobacteraceae > Tabrizicola. Next base: position 44,742 of record JARFTV010000012.1, on the reverse strand, counting down.
CAGCGCCCGTGCAATGGCGGCGCGTTGCTGCTGGCCGCCCGACAGTTGCGCCGGCCAGGCGTTGGCCTTGTCGGCGATGCCCACCTTGGCCAGATATTCGCGCGCCTTCGCCTCAACCTCCTTGGGGTCGCGTCTCAGCACCGTGACCGGGGCCTCCATCACGTTCTGCAGGATCGTCAGATGCGACCAGAGATTGAACTGCTGGAACACCATCGACAGGTTGGTGCGGATGCGGGTGACCTGCGCCCGGTCGGCGGGGTGGCGGTCCAGACCCGCGCCGCGCCAGCGCACCGCCTCGCCCTCGAAACGGATCTCGCCCTGCTGGCTGTCCTCCAGCAGGTTGCAGCACCGCAGAAGCGTGGACTTGCCCGACCCCGAGGAGCCGATCAGCGACACGACATGGCCGCGCTTGGCGGTAAGGTCGACGCCCTTCAGCACCTCGAGCGGGCCATAGCTCTTGTGCAGATCGTGGATTTCGATGACCGGAGTGTCGGCTGCGTCAGGCATCTTGTTCGGGACTTGGGACATTTGATCCGGCAGAGTAGGTCAGGGATTCCGCGTCATTGCAACGTGGATTTGCCCAGTTTTTGCACTGGAACGCGGCGATCTGGTCAGTCCGCCGGGTGAAGCGACGGCGGTGAGGGGGGATTGGGCACGGCAAGGTAATCGGCCAGCGGGATGCGGACGAGGGCCTTCAGGCCAAGGACGCCCCGGCTTTCGGCGTCCAGCGTGGCGATCGCCTCGGCCACGGCGGCGAAGGTGGCCTCTATGTCGGCGTCCGAGGCGGCAATCAGCGGCAGGCCGGGGGTGGGGTCGGTGAGGCCAACGACCTTCAGACGGGCGGCCACCGCCTCGCCCTGCATCAGCCGCCAGGTGACCGCATCCAGCGCGGCAATATCGGCGCGACCCTCGGCCACGGCCTGGGCGGACAGACGGTGCCCGCCCGACCGGAGGACGGGCCGCAGCGTCAGGCCCAGCCGGGCGGCATGGATCTGCGGCGCGGCCCAGCCGGATTGCGACAGGTCCTCGTTGAAGGCGAAGGGGGCGCCGTCGAACTCTAGCAGCCGGTCGCGGGGATCATCGGCGCGGGCAATGAAGACCGAACGGTAATGGCCGGGCGCACAGCCCTCCACCCCATAGTCGGGGGTGCCGACATAGGCGACGCGGTCGTGCAGCCGGGCGCGAAACGGGTAGCCACAGGTTTGCGACAGCACCAGGTCGGGCGACTGCCAGGCGTCCCAATAGGCGTGCTCGCCCCGCGTCAGCGCCTCGGGCGCCGCGATCCCGCGCAAGCGCAGCCCGTCGCGGATCAGGTCCCAAAGCCGGTCGTTCGCGGCCTGGGCGGCCCCGAAGTCATACATCCCCAGGCTGGCGATCATTGCGCTTCCCGCCGTTCCGCCCGTTGCCGGGCCTGCGCCGATTCCACATCCGTCAGGCCCAGCAGGCTTGCCACCAGTCTCAGAAGCCGGTCCTCCTCGGCATCGCGAACCCCGTCGGCCAGCGCCACCGACCACAGCGCGGCCATCAGGTCGGCCCGGTCTTCCAGCGCAATCGCCGATTTGAGCGCGCGGGTGAAGCGGACGGTGTCGGGGGCCTGGCGCTCCAGATCCTCGGCCTCGGTCCGCAGCTTGGCCGCCTCGAACGGGCCAAGGCCGTGGTACTGGGCCAACGTGCGGTCGATCCGCTCCACCTCTTCGGCGGAATAGAGCCCGTCCGTGCGGGCGATGCGGACCAGCAGGGTGGCCAGCGCCAGCCGCGCGTCAGGTTCCGGCAGGCGGGTGGGTTCGGGGGCGAGGAGCTTGCGAAGAAGGTCGATCATCGGGCGAACTTAGGGCCTGTGGCCCGGCTTGGAAAGCCGTGTGAACCGGGTTGTGAGCGCGGCCAGCTCTTCGGCCAGGCCGAAAGGCGGGTTGACGATGAAGAGGCCCGAGCCTTCCATCCGGTGGCCCTCCCGTGCCGGGGGGAAGCGGACCTCATGGCGCAGGCCCTCGGGAAAAGCCGCCTCCAGCGCCTTCAGCATGGGCCCATGCGCGCCGCCTTTCAGCAGGGGATACCACAGGATCAGCAGCCCCACATTCCACTTGCGGTGGATGTTGGCCATATGGCGCGGGATCGCCTCGTAATCGGCCTTCACCTCATAGGAGGGGTCGATCAACATCAGCCCCCGGCGCGGGGTGGGGGGCGTCAGCGCCAGCGCCAGCTCGAACCCGTCGCGGCGGTAGACATGCGCGTCCCAGGGCTTTGCCGTTTCGGCCAGCCGGGCGAATTCCTGGGGGTGAAGCTCGGCCAGGTGAAGCGTGTCGGACTCGCGCAGCCCCAGCGCCGCGATCAGGGGCGAGCCTGGATAGGCCGCGGGCCCATGGGCGGCGCGGGTCTCGTCCAGCCGCTGGCGGTAGGGGTGGTCCTTCGGGAAGAGCGGCTCGGCCAATGCGATCCCCGCCGCAGCCTCGCCGGTCTTGACCGCTTCATCGGCAGACAGGTCATAGAGACCGCGCCCGGCATGGGTCTCGATATAGCTGAGCGGCTTGTCCTTGCGGGTCAGGTAATCCAGCACCCAGGCCAGCACGGCGTGCTTGTGGACATCGGCCAGATTCCCGGCGTGATAGAGATGTTGATACGACAGCATGGGCCTGCCTAACCCGACGGCCCCGGCTTGGAAAGCGGCAACGGACCTTGCAGCCCTGGACTCGCGCAGGTCCTCCGGCGAATGCCTGCGGATGCTTCGGGCCTCCCGGCAGAGCTGGCGTGAGCTGGTCATCGGCCTTGTACTTACGGTCCCGTCGATGGCGCCGCGGGCGAACCGGACTGCGCAAATCCACTGTATCGCCCTCGACTTCCCCTTGCGTCCCGGTTGCGCCGAATGTGGCAGGTGGCTTGGTGTCAAGCCGATGGCCATGGGGATGTTTCAGGATCTCGCTATTCGTCATCCTCGGCCGACAGGTGGCCTGTCTCCCGACCGGCGAGGAAGGCATCCATCTCGCGCTGGCGGCGGCCCTCCTTCTGTGCAATTGCCCGGAGAATGTCCTGCCGGTCTGGGCAGACTGACTGCACATCCGCCCGCCGCTGCCGCATAATCGCGAGATCCTGGGTCAGCTTCTTGACCCGGTCCTCCTTGGACTGGAAGGACAGGCCAAGGTTCCGCCGATACTGCAGCAACCGTTCGTCGATATAGGTCACCCGCCCCAGCAACCGCGCACGGAACATCAGGACCTGGTCCTCGAATACCGTCGTTTCGGTGATCGGCCCGAAGCGGGCAAAAAGATCGCGGTGCCAGGCGCTGCTGGCACCCAAGGCGTGGGAGATGGCCTTTGCCAGTGCGGGCAGCGGTTTCTGCTGCAAAGCCTCCGGCCGCGTCCGGGTCCGCTGTTTTGCCAGCGCCACGCCTGCGGCATCCATATCCGTCACGTTGGAATAGACATAACGCGGATCGTCGCGCCTGATCGCTTCGGCAATGGTGCTGGCGCGGTGCGGTTCGGAAATGTCATCCCCTGCATTGTAGATCAGCCAGTCGGAGGTGACGAATGAAAAAAGCCGGTTCACATGGCCGATCAGTCCCAGGTTCTGTGGGTTGCGGTTAAGGACGATCCGGTGCGGTCCGGCATAGCTCTGGGCCAGTTCGGACATGATGCTGAAGGTGCCGTCGGACGAACAGTCGTCGCTGAGGACAACTTCAAGGTCGGAGTGGTCTTGGGCCAGCGCGGCCGTCACGGTCTCGCGAATGAACGCCTCTTGCTTGTAAGCCATGACGACAAGAGAAAGGCGCATTCTGGGCTCCGGTTCGGCGGCATGGCGACTATGGGATGGGGTCTGCCCAAGTGCAACATCGCCCCGCTGAACCAATGCCCGTCCGTTGAAGATCGCCCGAGCAGAACGCGCCGGTCAGGGCGGTGTTCACCGCACCGTGGCGCGGGTTGAAGATCGAGTCGACCACGCTGTTCAGCGGCGCCTCGGTGCCATTGCCGCCCAGCGGGATGGTCCAGCCCAGACGCACGGTGTCGAGGCCCGTCTATGGTCAAACCGTCAGTTCTCGGTCTTTGGTGGTGTCAACCGCACCTCGCAGACCGAGTCCTGCAAGCCGTGTTCTTGCGAGGAACGGCAAGCCGTTGTCGCCTCATTCAACCGCAGGCCACAGAGCCCCGGACGGGATCAGACCAGCCGCGAGACCTCGACCGCCGCGCGCACGAAGTCTGCGAACAGCGGATGGGGCGCGAAGGGTTTGGACTTCAGCTCGGGGTGGAACTGGACGCCGATGAACCAGGGATGATCCTTGACCTCGACGATCTCGGGCAGGCGGCCGTCGGGGGACATGCCGCTGAAGATCAGCCCGCAGTGCTCCAGCTGGTCACGATACTGGATGTCGACCTCATAGCGGTGACGGTGGCGTTCTTCGATCGTGTTGGTGCCGTAGATGCGGGCCACGGCCGAGCCGTCCTTGAGGTTCGCGGTATAGGCCCCAAGCCGCATGGTGCCGCCCTTGGCGTCATCGGCCTTGCGCCGCACGGTGTGGTTGCCCTGGACCCATTCCTTCAGATGGTAGACCACGGGGGTAAACCGCTTGGCGCCCTTCTCGTGGTCGAATTCCTCGGACCCGGCGTCCTTGAGGCCGACAAGGTTCCGCGCGGCCTCGATCACCGCCATCTGCATCCCCAGACAGATGCCGAGATAGGGGATCTTCTTTTCCCGCGCGAAGGTGGCGGCGCGGATCTTGCCTTCCGTCCCGCGTTCGCCAAAGCCGCCGGGGACGAGGATGGCGTGGAAGTTCTCCAGCCACGGGGCGGGATCCTCACGCTCGAAGATCTCGGCGTCGATCCATTCGGCGCGGACCTTGGTGCGGTTCGCCATCCCGCCGTGGGTCAGCGCCTCGGCGATGGATTTGTAGGCGTCTTCCAGCTGGGTGTACTTGCCGACGATGGCGATACGCACCTCGCCCTCCGGGTGGGCGATGCGGTCCATCACATCTTCCCAGCGGGCAAGGTTGGGTTTCGGGGCCGGAGTGATCCCGAAGGCGTCAAGGACCGCCTGGTCCAGACCCGCCTCGTGATAGGCCAGCGGGGCCTGGTAGATGGTTTTCAGGTCATAGGCCGGGATCACCGCCTCTTTCCGCACGTTGCAGAACAGGGCGATCTTCTCGCGCTCACGGTCGGGGATCGGATGCTCGCTGCGGCAGACAAGGACGTCGGGGGCAAGGCCGATCGACTGGAGTTCCTTGACGCTGTGCTGGGTCGGCTTGGTCTTCAACTCGCCGCTGGCCGCGAGGTAGGGCAGCAGCGTCAGATGCATCAGGATCGACTGGCCGCGCGGGCGTTCGTGGATGAACTGGCGGATCGCCTCGAAGAAGGGCAGGCCCTCGATATCGCCGACGGTGCCGCCGATCTCGCACAGCATGAAATCGACCTCATCGTCCCCGATGCGCAGGAAGTCCTTGATTTCGTTGGTGACGTGGGGGATGACCTGGATAGTTTTCCCCAGATAGTCGCCGCGACGTTCCTTCTCCAGCACGTTGGAATAGATCCGGCCGGAGGAGATCGAGTCGGTCATTCGGGCGTGCACCCCGGTGAAGCGTTCATAGTGGCCAAGATCGAGATCGGTCTCGGCCCCGTCATCGGTCACGAAGACCTCGCCATGTTCGAAGGGCGACATCGTGCCGGGGTCGACGTTCAGGTAGGGATCGAGCTTGCGCAGCCGGACCGTGTAGCCACGGGCCTGCAGAAGTGCGCCCAGGGCGGCAGAGGCCAGACCCTTGCCCAGGGACGAAACGACGCCACCGGTGATGAAGATATAGCGCGCCATGGGCTGCCCCCGTGTTTCGAACGCGATTCGGGTGGGTGGAATCGCTGCACCACGGGAGTTGAGGTATAGCGACTCCGACGGCAGGAGGCAACGCCTGCCGCTAGATCATGCGGGGCCTGGCCTAGGGTGGCCAAGCAGTTGTGGATCAGGGCGTTGTGGTCGGGGCGGTCGCCGGCTCATCCGCGCGGGGCGGGGTCACCGGGGCATCGCCAGCGGTCGGCGGCAGGAGGTTACCACCCAGGCCGGGGGTCGCGGGGGCGGTCTCGGGCGTGGCCGGAGCCTCGGTCGCGACGCGGTCCACGACCGAGCCGCCGTCACGGCCGCGGGTCGCAAGGATGGTCAGCGTGATCGAGGTGACGATGAAGGCCGCGGCGAGGATCCAGGTCATCTTGGTCAGCGCCGTCGCCGCGCCCCGGGCCGAAACCGTGCCGCCACCGCCGCCGATACCAAGACCGCCACCCTCGGAGCGCTGCAGGAGCACGACGCCGATAAGAAGAAGCGCGAGGATCAGGTGGATGGTGAGGACGACGTTTTCCATGGAGCTTCCCGGCAACTGACGCGCCTATCTAGGCGGAAGGGGCCGGGCGCGCAAGGGTTCGTGGACGGGTGCGGTCCTTGGGGGCGTCGGTTTGCCGGGGTGCCGTCCTTGGGGGCATCGAGCCCCGCTCGGACGGCGCTGCCGCGGCAGGGCTGGCAGGTGGCGGTGCCGGTACGCCGCCGGGGAGCCTTTCGCGGGGCAGGCCGCGCAGCGAGGAATGGCCGCGGTCAGGCGAGGTGGACGGCTGAGAGCTTGTTGCCATCGGGGTCGCGCACATAGGCGGCATAGAAGCCCTGGCCATAGGGGCGCGGGCCGGGCGCACCCTCGTCACTGCCGCCATGGGCGAGGGCGGCGGCATGGAAGGCGCGCACAGCCTCGGAGCTGGCGGCGACGAGCGCGGGCATGGAGCCATTGCCGACACTGGCCGGATTGCCGTCGAAGGGTAGCGTGATCCAAAGCCGGGCGCGGCTATCGGCGGGATGGCCATAGCCGATCTCGGTTTCCAGCGTCGTGCGGCGGGCCAGGCCAAGGGGGGCGAGGGCCGCGTCGTAGAAGCGGGCGGCGCGGGCGAGGTCGTTGGTACCGAGGGTGAGGTAGAGGAAGGTGTCGGTCATCTGGCTCTGGGTCCGGTGGTGGCCTTTTGTCTAGCTTCGCGCGGAGATCGGGGGAAGGGGCTGGCCCTCAGGCATGGTTCCGGCACGAACGCGGCGATTTGCAGGGTTTCCCCGGCGCGCGGCTCTGGCTATACCGCGCCTCGTTTGATCCTGACTCGGGGAAATGCGAATGGCCAACGTCGTCGTGGTGGGTGCCCAGTGGGGCGACGAAGGCAAGGGCAAGCTGGTGGACTGGCTGTCCGAGCGCGCCGATGTGATCGCGCGGTTCCAGGGCGGGCACAACGCCGGCCATACGCTGGTGATCGGCGAGACGGTCTACAAGCTCTCGCTTCTGCCCAGCGGCATCGTGCGCGGCGGCAAGCTGTCGGTGATCGGCAATGGCGTGGTCGTGGACCCCTGGCATCTGGTTGCCGAGATCGAGAAGCTGCGCGGGCAGGGGGTGGAGATCACGCCTGAGAACCTGATGCTGGCCGAGAATGCCAGCCTGATCCTGCCGATCCACGGCGAGCTGGACCGGGGCCGCGAGGCCCAGACCACGGTGGCGAAGATCGGGACCACGGGGCGCGGGATCGGCCCGGCCTATGAGGACAAGGTAGGCCGCCGGGCGATCCGTGTCGCGGACCTCTTCGATGCGGCGACGCTGGACACGCGGATCGGCCGCCTCTTGACCCACCACAACGCCCTGCGGGCGGGGCTGGGGCTGGAGCCGGTGGACCCGGCGGCGCTGAAGGCGCAACTCCTTGAGATCGCGCCGAAGCTGAAGCCCTATGCCGGCCCGGTCTGGAAGGTGCTGAACGAGGCGCGGCGGGCGGGCAAGCGCATCCTCTTCGAAGGTGCGCAGGGCTCGCTGCTGGATATCGACTACGGGACCTATCCCTATGTGACCTCCTCGAACACCATCGCGGGGCAGGCGGCGACCGGGACGGGGGTGGGGCCGACGGCCATCGACTTCGTTCTGGGGATCGTGAAGGCCTATACGACGCGGGTCGGTGAAGGCCCGTTCCCGGCCGAACTGCATGACGAGGACGGCCAGCGTCTGGGCGAGCGGGGGCATGAATTCGGCACGGTGACGGGCCGCAAGCGGCGCTGCGGCTGGTTCGACGCGGTGCTGGTGCGGCAGACCTGCGCCACCTCGGGCGTGTCGGGCATCGCGCTGACCAAGCTGGACGTGCTGGACGGGTTCAAGACGCTGAAGATCTGCGTGGCCTATGATCTGGACGGCGAGCGGCTGGATTATCTGCCGATCGCCGCCGACGAACAGGCGCGCTGCAAGCCGATCTACGAAGAGATGGAAGGCTGGTCCGAGACCACCGCCGGCGCGCGCTCCTGGGCCGAACTGCCCGGCGCAGCGATCAAGTATGTCCGCCGGATCGAGGAGTTGATCCAGTGCCCGGTCGCGCTACTTTCCACCTCGCCCGAGCGGGACGACACGATCCTGGTGACCGATCCCTTCGCGGACTGACGGCTCATCATGTCGCTGCGCCCGCTCTTCGCGGGCGGGAACGGGGGAAGGCATGGCGCTAAGCTACAAGGCCCGGAAACGCTGGGCGCTGATGATCCTGCTGGTCGGGATGCCGCTATATGTCGTCGTGGCCGTCAACGTCATCGACCTGTTCGAGCGCCCCTCGATCCTGGTGGAACTGGGGGTCTATGTGATCCTTGGCTTCCTTTGGGCGCTGCCGTTCCGTTTCATTTTCCGGGGGATCGGCCAGCCGGACCCGGACGCGGCGGCGGATCGGGACGGCTGCTAAGCGCGCACAACACGTAATCGGCCCCGGCGCTGCGGAAGGGCTGCTGCTGACAGCCTGCGGCGGTCGGGACGAAGGGACCACGCCCTTCGCCCCGGATGCGGTCAGGCCATCCGGCGGGCTTCCGCCAGATAGGGCGAATGATCGGCCAGGATATAGTGGCCGCGGCTCACTTTCTCGATCCGGCCGGTGCGCAGGAGCGTGCCGAAGCTGCGCAGCCCCTCCTCCCGGCTGACCTGCTTGCCGCCCGACGTCGCCATCATCCGGCGCATGAGCTGCGGCCGGGTGAACTGGGGGCGGTTCTCGATGCAGGTCGCATAGGCGGCTGCGGCTTCCAGCAGGTCGACCAGCGACTTCGCGCCCATCTGGTCGGCGAAGCGGGCGATACCGGCCTCGGTCTCGGGGGTCAGATCATCGATCTGGTCGTCGTCATCCTCGGTCTCGGCCGCGCCGGAGCGCTGTTCCAGGACCAGTTTCTGGGCCGGAGCGACCGGGCTTGCCCCTGCGGCGCCAACGCCGATCGCGCCGGTAAGCCGGCCGGTCCGCAGGGCGACCATGGGTTTCGCTTCCGGCGCGGGGGCTGGCGCGGGCGGGGCCACGCGGTCGATCCGCTGTTCCGAGACCAGGACCAACGGCGGCGGGCTGACCACGCCGGGGCGCGGCTCTTGCGAGATGGTCTTGTCCCGCGGCTTCGCCTCGGGCTCGGGCCCAGAGGCAGAGTCCGGCGCGGACTGGGCCAGATCCTCGCGGTAGCGGTCGTCGCGCGGTGTGGGTTTCGCCTCGGTCCCCGCAGCGCGGTCGGCCTCGGTCGCGGCGACGGCCGCCTTGAGATGGGCGATTGAATCCAGTCGGCGGCGGTTTTCCGAATCCGACATGACATCGTCGGCCTGGCGCAGGAGGCGGGCGAAATCCTCGTCGCCGCCGTCGAGGATGCGGGTCGCGTTCGGGTCGCGCGGGGCCGGGGCGTCGTCATCGGGATGGATGCGGACAACGCGCGAGTTGACGCGCTTGGCCTTGGTCTTGGCGGGCGCGGCCTCGGCGAGGGGCGCAGGTTCGGGTTCCGGCTCGGGCTCGGCGGAGTCTGCGACAGCCTCGGGCAGCGGATCGGCCAGCTGGGCTTCAGACAGCGATTGCGGCGCGTCGGGGGCCGTCTCGGGCAGGGGGTCCTGCAGCAAGGCGTCGGCCAGCGTCATCGGCGGTTCCTCCGCCTCGGGCAGAAGATCGGCAGCCTCGGGCGGAAGGGGCTCGACTGCCACGGTTTCCGCGGCAGGAGCTTCGGGGATGGATGCTTCGGCATGGTTGGCCAGCCAGCTTTCGACATCCGCCTCGACCTCGGCCGTAACGTCATCGAGTTCCACCATCGGGGCGGCATCGGCGGCCGCGACCTGCTCGACTTCGGCTTCGATGGAGACGGAGGGCTCATCCAGATGCCAGACGTCGATCGGCTCGGGGTCGGTGACCAGCGCGCCAATGCGGCTGAGGACGTCCGCCGGGGCATCGTCGGCCAACGCGGCATCGGGCGTGGTTTGCTCGAAGGCTGCGGCTTCGGCCACGATCGGCGTAACGGCCGGCTCCACGATTTCAGGAGCCTCGGACGCGGCGGCGGGGGCTTCGGCAACCGGGGCTTCCGGCTCTGGCGCGCCGGGGACATATCCGGGTGCAAAGGTCGAAGGGTTCACCGACCGCCGGATCTGCGCGAGCTTGGCGGTCACGCCGGGGGGGATCAGACCATGCAACGCGGGTTCGACCGTCGGTTGGGCGGTGGCGGCACCTTCCTGCGACGCGTCGGGACGCGGCCCGGTCGAGACACGGGGGGACGGGGCGGCCACATCCTGCGGGCGCAGGACCACCGAATTGTCGCGGACCTTGCTTTCGACGAGGCGGTTGACCTCCCGCTCGGCGATGCGGTGAAGCATGGCGGCGTCGGGCTGCGGCGGTTCGGCGCCGAAGTAACGGTCCTGAGCGGCGAGGTCGCGGAAATATTCGGCCACGGCCTTCATGGCGTTGAACGGGTCGTCGAACCCCTCCAGCGTGCAACTGAAGGTGCCGTAGGACACCGTCAGGATCTTGCTTTCACTGGCCATGACCGGACCCTTTCCCTGCGACACAGGCGTAGTTTACCCCATACGTGCCCTAATCCATGGACAGACATGGGTAATTTGATGGATTGATTGTGGCCGTAGCCCGAGAATCCCGCCTTAATTGGAGACAGTTTTGCATGAATACGCCGATTGTCCAGTCAGAGGTGGGGGTTACGCTGGCTGGCGGCGGGCCTTTTGGGCGCCGCGACCTGGACTTCTGCCTGTCCCGTGCGCCGGTCGCGGTGGCGGCGGACTCGGGCGCAGACGGGCTTTTGCGGCTGGGGGTGATGCCCGAAGCGGTGATCGGGGACTTCGATTCGCTCTCGGCCTCGGCCCGGGCGGCGATTCCGGCGGCGCGGCAGCATCCGGTGCCCGAACAGGCAACCACGGATTTCGACAAGGCGCTGCGGTCGATCGAGGCGCCCTTCGTGCTGGCGCTGGGCTTTGCCGGGGCGCGTCTGGACCACGGGCTGGCAGCGATGAACACGCTTGTCACCCGGCCGGACCGGCGCTGCATCCTGGTCGGGCCGAAGGACCTGGCCTTTGCCGCGCCTGCCCGGCTGGAGTTGACGCTGACCCCCGGCGAGCCGCTGTCGCTGTTCCCCATGACGCGGGTCACCGGGGCCAGCCGGGGGCTGGAATGGCCGATCGACAGGCTTGAACTGGCGCCGGACGGGATGATCGGCACCTCGAACCGGGTGACTTCGCGGCACGTGGTGCTGGAGTTCGACGCGCCGGGAATGCTGGTGATCCTGCCGCGTCGCCGGCTGGATGCGGCGCTCAGGGCGCTTGGGTAAGCCCCTCGGTCGCGGGGTGGGCCTTCTGTCGGGCCACGCTCCGCTCACGGTGGATGATGTAAAGGCCCGAGGCGACGATGATCGCGATCCCGGTCCAGGTCAGCGCATTGGGGAAGTCGCCGAAGATCAGGTAGCCAAGGATCACCGCGACGACGATCTCCGAATAATGCAGCGGCGCAAGGGTCGCGGACGGGGCGTATTTAAGTGCATAGGTCATGCTCATATGGCTGACCGCGGCCCAGAAGCCGACGCCGAACAGCCAGAGCCAGTTCAACCCCCCCGGCCAGATCGGGTCCAGCGGGCTGATCCCGCTGCCGTTGAAACCCGCCATGATCGGCAGGCAGATCAGGAGCCCGGTCCAGGACGTGTGGAACTGCATCGCAACCGGGTGCATGTAGGCCGAGATCGCGCGGGTCACCAGCATGTAAAAGGCGAAGAAGAAGGCCGTGCCCAGGGGCCAGAGCGCCACCAGCCCGAAGACCTGGATCGAGGGCTGGATCACGAGAAGCGCACCGCCGAACCCCACGGCACAGGCCGCGATCCGGCGCGGCCCGACCTGGTCGCCGAAGATCAGGCTGCCGAGGATCAAGAGGATGAAGGGCTCGACAAAGGCGATGGCCAGCGCGTCGGCCACCGGCATGACGGCGATGCCCGAGACGAAGGAGAAGGTCGACAGGATCAGGAAGACCGCGCGGAGACAGGTGAAGGCCAGCGCGCGGGGCGACAGATGCAGGCTGACGCCCATCGCCAGCACCACGGGCAGCGTCAGCATCCCCTGCACCAGAAAGCGCGCGGTGGTGATCTGGCCCACCGGCATCCCGCCTTCGGCCGCAAGCTTCGAGGACACGTCCAGAAGCGGCGCGATCATGCAGAAGAGAAGCATCAGCACGATGCCGCGAAGCGTGGTATCCTTGGCCATGCCCATGCCTAGCTTGGGCCGCGCGGAGCTGCCAGTCTGAAAGCGACATCGCCGGGATTGGGGCGCGTTCCGAAATGCGCGCGTGCCGCGCAAGCCCTTGTCTCGCCGCCTTGCGTGAAGGACGCAAGGCAGCTCGGCGGCTGGGGGTTTTCCACCCCCAGACCCCCGGAGGATATTTGCCGCAATGGGAAGGGGTGGAGTTCAGCAGTTCGGGACGTTGACGGCGAGGCCGCCAAGGCTGGTTTCCTTGTATTTCTCGTGCATGTCCCGGCCGGTCTGGCGCATCGTCTCGATGCAGACGTCGAGGGAAACGAGGTGCTGGCCGTCGCCGCGCAGGGAAAGCGAGGCGGCAGAGACCGCCTTGATCGCGCCAAGACCGTTCCGCTCGATGCAGGGCACCTGCACCAGGCCCTTGACCGGATCGCAGGTCATCCCGAGATGGTGCTCCAGCGCGATCTCGGCGGCGTTTTCCACCTGTTCCGGCGTCCCCCCCAGCACCGCGCAAAGGCCCGCGGCGGCCATGGCGGCGGCGGATCCGACCTCGGCCTGACAGCCGCATTCGGCGCCGGAGATGCTGGCGTTGTGCTTGCAGAGCCCGCCGATCGCGGCGGCGGTCAGGAGGAAGTCGCCGATCCTGGCAGTGGACGCGCCGGGGACGTGGTCAAGCCAGTAGCGGATGACCGCCGGAACCACGCCCGCCGCGCCATTGGTGGGCGCGGTGACGACCTGACCGCCGGCGGCGTTCTCCTCGTTCACCGCCATGGCGTAAAGGCTCATCCAGTCGTTGATCGTATGCGGCGGCGTCAGGTTCAGCCCGCGTTCCGCCAGCAGCGCATCGTGGATCCCCTTGGCGCGCCGACGCACCTTGAGACCGCCGGGCAGGATGCCCTCGCCCTTCATGCCGCGGTCGATGCAGTCGTTCATCACCTGCCAGATCCGGTTGATCCCGGCATCCAGCTCGGCGGCCGAGCGGAACTTCAGCTCGTTCTGCCGTTTCATCTGGGCGATGGTCAGCCCGGATTTCTTCGCCATCTCAAGCATTTCGGCGGCGGTCTCGAAGGGGTAGGGCACTTCGGCCCGCGCCCTCGACCTCGCACCCCCGGCCTCGGCAAGCTCGCCCGCGGTCAGGACGAAGCCGCCGCCGATGGAATAGTAGGTCTCCTCCAGGATCACGTCGCCCTGGGCATCGGTGGCCTTCAGGATCATCCCGTTGGCATGTCCGGCCAGCGCGGGGCCGAAGTCGAAATGCAGGTCCTTTGCCGGGTCGAACTGCAGCGGCGGCAGGCCCGGGACCTCGATCATCTTCGTGTCGCGGATGCGGGCGAAGGCGGCCTCGGCCTTTTCCGCGTCATAGGTCTCCGGCGCAAAGCCGGCAAGACCAAGGATCGTCGCCCGGTCGGTCGCATGGCCAACCCCGGTGAAGGCAAGCGAGCCGTGGAGCGAGGCCCTCAGCCCGTGGAAATGGAAGGGCGAGGCGCGCAGCGTGTCCAGAAAGCGCGCGGCGGCGACCATCGGCCCCATCGTATGCGAGGACGACGGGCCGATGCCCACCTTGAACATGTCGAAGACGGAAAGGAACATCAGGTACCCGGATTGGTGAAAGGGGTGGGGCCGAGCCCGTCCGAAGCCGCAACGCGAAGCGCCGCCGGTCGGGCCTCATGCGCGGCAAGGACGGCGTTCAGCCGGGGGAAGTCGTCGATCCTGATGCCAAAGGGGGCTGGCGGCAAGAGGATCAGCCAGCGGACGAGCACGCCGATGTAATAGCCCAGCACGCCCGGATGATCGGGGGACAGCCAGCGCGGTGACTGGGTGGCCAGCATCGCCTCGATCAGGCCGAGACGGGCGGTGATCTGCTCTTGCGCGGCCGCTTGCGCAGCGGCGGAATTGGCTTCTCCGGCGGGTCGGTGCGGGTAGAACATGGCCAGCGCCGCCTGGTGCAGCGCGTTCGAGGTGAAGAAGAGCCAGGACAGGAACGCCCCCCGGTCGGGGTCGGTCGGGCCGGGGCCAAGGCGGCCGGTCCGGTCCACCAGCCACAGCAGGATCGCGGCGGTCTCGAAGATCGGACCGTCCTCGGTCTCCAGCGCCGGGATAAGGCCGACCGGGTTAACCCGGCGGTATTCCGGGCTGGCCAGCGCCCCGCCGTCGATATCGGCCAGCGCCAGCGTATGCGGCAGTTCCAGCTCTTCCAGCGCGAAGCGGACGATGGTCGAGGCGAAGTCGGGCGCATGGTGCAGGGTCAGGGTCACAGGACGGACCCCTCGGGCGGGTTCGGCTGTTCCGGTCGGGTGAAGGGCCGCGCGCCAAGCCCCTCGGCCCGGGCGATCACGGGGGTTTCCACCCGGGCCTCCTGCGCGCGGGCAAGCGCCTCCAGCGTCGGATAATGCGCGAGGTCGAACCAGCGCGGCCCGTCCTCGGGGTAGAGTGCCGCCCAGCGGGTCAGGACCAGGGCATAGGCGCCAAGCGGCGTGGCGGCCGCGAAAAGCCCGGGGTGCTGGAGTGCGGCTGTTTCCAGAAGCGCGAAATGGCGCAGCATCCGGGCCGACATGATCTCGACATGCGCGGGATGCGCCTCGGCCGGGGCATACTGGTGCGGATAGAAGATCGTGCGCAGGTCGGCATGGGCGGTGTTCGACAGGAAGAACATCCACTTCAGGAAGACCGGGCGGTCGGGATGGCCCGGTGCCGGACCAAGCTGGTGGGTGTCCGCCAGCCAGATCAGAATCGCCCCGGTCTCGGAGATCGGGCCCGCGGGCGTTGACAGCACCGGGATCAGCCCGGTCGGGTTCAGCGCGCGGAAGGCCGCGCTGTCCTGCTGGCGCAGGCGGCGGTCGACCAGCGCCGTTTCATAGGGAAGGCCTGCGCCGTCCAGCACAAGGCGGACGATCAGCGAGGCATTGTCCGGGGCGTAATGCAGAACGTACATCGGGCCTTTCCATCGGTCGCGGCGATATTGGGCCAAGTCTTGCCCCGGAGCAGGCTGAAAAGCGACTCCCCATTGGCGGATCCCGATGGGTTCGGCGGCCGTTAACCCTTCCTGAACGGTTGGTCGGCAGTCTGTCCGGGTCGGAAGGGAGGAATGGCATGGTGCGGTTCATGGCGGTGCTGGCGCTGTTTGCGCTGTTTGCGGCGAACGGGGCGATGGCGCAGGGGGCAGCGGACCTCCTGGCCGAGGCGGCGGAGCGGAATCCCGGGCGGCTGGAGGCGCGGCTTCTTGACCTCGTGGCTGGGTTCGGCGGCTCGGAGGGGCTGACCGGGCAGGGGATCGAGGAGCATATCGCGCTGGAACGCTCCGGGGCGCGCGCCAGTGCCTTGCGGCGGCTATTGGCGCTGGATCTCGATGCCGACGGCAGCGTCACGCGGGCAGAGCTTCTGGTGACGCAGCGCGCGGCCAGCGCCACGGGACGGGGCCGCCTGGAACGGCATTTCGCGGCAGCAGATGCCGATGGCGACGACCGGCTCACCCCGGACGAGATCGCGGCGGCGGGGCTTGCGGCGGGCCTGACGGGCCTGCGCGAGGCGGAGGCAGCCCTGTTGCGCGCGGCTCTGCGTCTGGACGGCAATGGTGACGGTGCCCTGACGGCCGAAGAGGTGCGCACCGGCCTCGCGCGACTCGCACCCGAGGTTTAGCGGCGGCTAAACCCTCTCGCCCTTGGCGGACCTTTGCGCTATGCCGGGGGCGAAGAAGGGGAGTTGCCGCCATGACCGCCGAACTTTCGCCGATCGATCTGGCCAAATATGCCGCCGCACGCCGGTCGGTGGATTTTGTCGAGGACGGGATGAAAGTGGGCCTCGGCACCGGATCGACCGCAGCCTGGATGGTGCGCTGTCTGGCCGAACGGGTGAAGGCCGAGGGGTTGAAGCTGACCTGCGTCGCGACCTCGAGCCGCACTGCCGATCTTGCGCGCGAACTTGGACTGACGGTCGTCGCGCTGGATGACCTGCGCTGGCTGGACCTGACGATCGATGGCGCAGATGAATTCGATCCGAACCTCAACCTGATCAAGGGCGGCGGCGCGGCGCTTCTGCAAGAAAAGATCGTCGCCACCGCCAGTGACCGGATGATCGTCATCGCCGATGCCGCGAAAGAGGTGGCGCAGCTTGGGGCCTTCCCGCTTCCGGTCGAAGTGGTCCCCTTCGGCTGGCAGACGACGAAGGCGCTGATCGAGGAAACGCTCTACAGCCTTGACGTGCTCAACCGCGACGTGGCGCTGCGGCTGGACAAGGGCCAGCCCCTGCGGACGGATGAGGGGCATTACATCCTTGACCTCGACCTCAGGCGGATCGGCAATCCGCGCCAGCTGGCGCTGGTGCTGAACCAGATTCCCGGCGTGGTCGAGAACGGGCTCTTCATCGACATCTGCGACATCGTGGTGATCGGCTCGGGCGACGGGCGGGTCACGGTGCGCGACATCAACTCCGGCCGGATCGAGGATGGCCAGGTCAATCTGGCCGAAGGCGGCAACATCTTCGCCGATCTGGGTGACTGATCGCCTCCCCGGGGGCGGGGCAGCAGACGGGAACGACATGGCTTTCGATTACGACCTCTTTGTCATCGGCGGCGGCTCGGGCGGCGTCCGCGCCGCGCGGATCGCCTCGGGCGAATACGGCGCCAGGGTGGGCCTGGCCGAGGAAAGCCGGATGGGCGGCACCTGCGTGATCCGGGGCTGCGTGCCGAAGAAGCTGATGGTCTTCGCCTCGGCCTTCCCCGAGGCGATTGCCGAGGCGCGGGAATATGGCTGGGACGTGACGCCCGGACCCTTCGACTGGACCGCCTTCCGCAACAAGCTCGAGGCCGAGCTTGACCGGCTGGAAGGCGCCTACCGCACCACGCTGAAGAACGCGGGCGTCACCGTCCATGACGAACGCGCCGTTGTCACCGGGCCGCACCAGGTCCGTCTGGCGTCGGGCGCCGAATTCACCGCCAGACATATCCTGATCGCCGTCGGCGGCTGGCCCTTCGTGCCGGACATCCCGGGCAAGGAACTGGCCATCACCTCGAACGAGATCTTTCATCTCACGGCGCTGCCGAAGCGCGCGCTGGTGGTGGGTGGGGGCTATATCGCCAGCGAATTCGCCTGCATCCTCCACGGTCTCGGGGTGGAGGTCTGCCAGTACTACCGTGGTGCGCAGATCCTGCGCGGCTTCGACGAAGAGGCGCGCGGCCATGTCGCCAATGCCATGCAGGCGCGCGGCATCCAGATCCATTGCGGCACTGATGTGATGCGGCTGGAAAAGACGCCCGAGGGCATCCGCGCCGTCTCCACCGACGGGACCGACCGCGAGTTCGACCTCGTGCTCTACGCCACCGGCCGCCGCCCGAACATCGCGGGCCTCGGGCTGGAGGCGCTGGGGCTGGAGCTGGGCCGTCACGGCGAAATCCCGGTCGACCGCTACAGCCAGACCGCCGTGCCGTCGGTCTATGCCGTGGGCGACGTGACCGGCCGGGTGAACCTGACCCCCGTCGCGATCCGCGAGGGCCACGCCTTCGCCGACACCGTCTTCGGGGCCAAACCCACCACCTTCGACCACGAGCTCATCGCCTCGGCCGTCTTCACCCAGCCCGAATTCGGCTCGGTCGGCCTCTCGGAAGAGGCCGCGCGCGAGCAGGAGCCGATCGAGGTCTACGCCACCGCCTTCCGCCCGATGAAGACGCTCTTCGCGGGCAAGCCCGACCGGGTGATGATGAAACTCATCGTCTCCCAGGCCACGCGCAAGGTGCTTGGCTGCCATATCGTGGCCCCTGAAGCGGGCGAGATGATCCAGCTGGCCGCCATCGCCATCGGCATGGGGGCGACGAAAGAAGACTTCGACCGGACCTGCGCCGTGCACCCGACGATGGCGGAAGAGCTGGTCACGATGCGAAAACCCACAAGAACTGCCTGACTGCGGCATCGCGGCGGGTTGATTTCCGCCTCAGGATGCACAGCTAAGGCAGTGATACGAAAAGAGAGGTTCTGATCCATGGCAGGAAGTGGCGGTCCCTGGGGCGGCGGTGGCGGTCCCGGCAATGATGACCGGGGCGGCAGGGGTAACGGTGACGACGACGACCGTCGTGGCGGGCGCCCCGGTCCGAACGGCGGGCCGCCGATCCCCGAGATCGATCAGCTGGTCAAGCGCGGGCAGGAACAGCTGCGCGTGCTGATGGGCGGTCGCCCCGGCCAGCGCGGCACCGGCGGCGGTGGCCCCGGCGGCGGCGGTCCGATCATCACCCGGCAGGGCATCGCGCTCGGCGCGCTGGCGGCGCTCGGCCTCTGGGCCTTCATGTCCTTCTACACGGTGCGCCCCGAAGAACGCTCGGTCGAGCTGTTCCTGGGGGAAAGCGCGGGCATCGGCAATCCGGGCCTGAACTTCGCGCCCTGGCCCGTCGTGACCTATGAGAAGGTCCAGGTGACCGGCGAACGGACCACCGACATCGGCACCGGCGACGCGATCAACGATTCCGGCCTGATGCTGACCCGCGACCAGAACATCGTCGACATCGGCTTCCAGGTGGTCTGGAACATCGCCGACCCCGAGGGCTATCTGTTCAACCTCGCCGACCCCGAGGACACGATCCGCGCGGTCAGCGAAAGCGCGATGCGCGACATCGTGGCCCGGTCGGAACTTTCGCCGATCCTGAACCGCGACCGGGGCGTGATCGCCGCGGATGTCCAGATCGCCGTGCAGTCCACGCTGGACAGCTACAATGCCGGGATCAACGTGATCCGCGTCAACCTCCAGCGCGCCCAGCCCCCGCGTGAGGTGATCGACGCCTTCCGCGAAGTGCAGGCCGCGCAGCAGCAGCGCGACACGCTCGAGAAAGAGGCCGACGCCTACGCGAACCGCGTGACCGCCGGCGCCCGCGGTGCGGCGGCCCAGCTTCTGGAAGAGGCCGAGGCCTATCGCGCCCAGGCCGTGAACAGCGCCCAGGGTGAGGCCGCGCGCTTCGTCTCGGTCTACAACGAATACGTCAACTCGCCGGAAGTGACCCGGCGACGGCTTTACCTGGAAACGATGGAGCGGGTGCTCGGCGGCATGAACAAGGTCATCCTCGACGGCGTTTCGGGCGGCGAAGGCGGGCAGGGCGTGGTGCCCTACCTGCCCCTGAACGAGCTTGGCCGCGGCAACGCCGCGCCCGGGGCCGCCAGCACCACGGGGGGGAACAACTGATGCGCGCGATGTATGTGGTCCCGGTTCTTGTCATCCTGGGCGCGCTGGCGCTCTCATCGGTCTTCATCGTGGATGAACGGAAGAAGGCGCTGGTCCTCCAGTTCGGCCAGGTGGCCCAGGTCAAGGAAGACCCCGGCCTCGGCTTCAAGATCCCCTTCGTGCAGGAAGTCGTCTATTACGAGGACCGGATCCTCGGCCTGCAGACCAACCCGCTGGAAGTCACCATGCTGGACGACCGTCGTCTGGTGGTGGACGCCTTCTCGCGCTGGCGGATCGTCAATCTGGTCGAGTTCCGCGAGGCCGTCGGCACCGGCGCCGAAGCGCAGGCGCTGCGTCGGCTGGAAGGCATCGTGAACCCCGCGATCCAGGAAGTCCTTGGTTCCGTCCCGTCGAACCGCGTGCTGTCGGAAGACCGCACCGCGCTGATGAACCAGATCCGCGACATCGCCCGCCGCCAGGCGGCCGCCCTGGGGATCGAGGTAATCGACGTCCGCCTGACCCGGACCGACCTGCCCGAGCAGAACCTTGAAGCGACCTTCGCCCGGATGCGGGCCGAGCGCGAACGCGAAGCCGCGGACGAGATTGCCCGCGGTGGCGAAGCGGCACAGCGCGTGCGCGCGGCCGCCGACCGGACCGTGGTCGAACTGACCTCGGATGCCCGCCGGCAGGCCGAGGTGGTTCGCGGTGAGGCGGACGCCGAACGCAACCGGATCCTAGCCGAATCCTACGGCCGCGACCCGGAATTCTTCGCCTTCATCCGCTCGCTCACGGCCTATGAAGCCTCGCTCAAGGGGAACAACTCCTCCATCGTGATGCAGCCCGACAGCGAGTTCTTCGACTATCTGCGCAGCGATCAGGCCGGTGGCCGGGCCGCCGCCCCGGCGGCCGCTCCGGCTCCTGCTCCGGCACCCGCTCCGGCTCCATGAGCCTGGTGATCCTGGCCGTCGGCCTTGTGCTTGCGATCGAGGGGCTGGTGCTTGCACTGGCCCCTCGCCGTGTCGAGGACGCCTTGCGCGTCCTTGCCACCCTCGGCCTCGACCAGCGCCGGATGATCGGCCTCGGCGCGCTGGGCCTTGGGGTCCTCCTGCTCTGGCTGGCCGGGCCGCTCTGACCGGGGCGCGGCGACAAAATCCTTCACATCGCCTTGAAGCAGCGTGACGGGGTTTGCATTGCGATCCGCGGTCACTAACTGTTTCTCTGCCTGCGGGCGTGACGTGCGCGACAGGCGCCGCCCTCCGCCCGTCCGATGAACAGGAGTCCCATTCGTGCCTGACCTGACCCATTCCATCCGCTCTGCCCTGCGTTCCAGCACGATGCTGGCCTTGGTGCTGGGCCTTGGCCTCAGCCTCTCGCCCGTCGAACGGGCCGAGGCTTTCTCGGCCCCCGAAAGTTTTGCCGAGCTGGCCGAACAGGTCAGCCCCGCGGTCGTGAACATCACCACCTCGGCGCTGATCTCGGGCCCGGCCAACGGGATGCCGATGGTGCCCGAGGGCAGCCCCTTCGAGGATTTCTTCGAGGACTTCCGCGGCCCCCGTGGCCCCGGCGGCCCGCAGCGTTCGGAAGCGCTGGGATCGGGCTTCGTGATCTCGGAGGATGGCTATATCGTCACCAACAACCACGTCATCGAGGGCGCGGACGAGATCACCATCGAATTCTTCTCGGGCCGCAAGCTGCCCGCGAAACTGGTAGGCACCGACCCCAAGACCGACATCGCGCTCCTGAAGGTCGATGCGGGCGAACCCTTGCCCTTCGTGACCTTCGGCAATTCCGACCTGATGCGCGTGGGCGACTGGGTCATGGCGATGGGCAACCCGCTGGGTCAGGGCTTCTCGGTCAGCGCGGGCATCGTCTCGGCCCGCGGGCGTGAACTGTCGGGCTCCTATGACGACTTCATCCAGACCGATGCCGCGATCAACCGGGGCAACTCGGGCGGGCCGCTGTTCAACATGGACGGGCAGGTGATCGGGGTGAACACCTCGATCCTGTCGCCCAACGGCGGCTCGATCGGGATCGGCTTCTCGATGTCGTCCAAGGTGGTGACCAAGGTAGTGGATCAGCTCAAGCAGTTCGGCGAGACGCGGCGCGGCTGGCTGGGCGTGCGGATCCAGGACGTGACGCCCGATGTGGCCGAGGCGATGGGCCTTGCCGAAGCCTCTGGCGCGCTGGTGACGGATGTGCCGGAGGGTCCCGCCAAGGTCGCCGGCATTACTGCCGGGGACGTGATCACCCGCTTCGACGGCCAGCCGGTGCGCAGCGCCGGCGACCTGACCCGCCGCGTGGCCGATGCCCCGATCGGTGAGGCGGTGCCGGTGATCGTCCAGCGCGGGGGCCGGACGCAGACGCTGGCCGTGACCCTTGGCCGCCGCGAAGAGGCCGAGGCCACGACCTTCCCCGCCTCTTCCCCCGCCCCGGAAGAGCCGAAAGAGATGGAATCTCTCGGCCTGACGCTCGCCCCCCTCGACGACGACATCCGCTCGCGCCTTGGGCTGGATGCGGGGGCCGAGGGGCTGGTGGTGATGGCGGTGGATCCGGCCTCCGAGGCTTTCACCAAGGGCCTGCGCGAGGGCGATCTGATCACCGAGGCCGGCCAGCAGCGCGTGGTGCGGCTGCAGGACCTGCAGGACCGGATCAAGGACGCCAGGGATGGCGGGCGGAAGTCGATCCTCCTCCTGATCCGCCGGGGCGGCGACCCGCGCTTCGTGGCGCTGTCGATCGACTAGGGTCCTGTCTGATTACCGCAGGGCGGCGGGCCTGCCCTGCCGCCGTTTCCTTGGACGCGGAACTTTCGAAAGGTCCGTTTGCAGGCTCTGGTCCAATATCGGCGCCGTTCAGGGCTGGTCGCCCGCCCGCACCCCATCGGGGCGGAACCCCGGCTCCAGCAGCCGGTCCAGAAGCGGTGAGAGATCCTCGATCAGCTCGGCCACCACATGGACCACCCCCGCCTCGCGCTGCAGCTTCCCCGTGACCCGCAGCAACCGCCCCGCGATGACCGCGCGGCGGAAGCGTTCATATACCTTGGCCCAGACGACGACATTCGCCGTGCCGGTCTCATCCTCCAGCGTGACGAAGATCACCCCCTTGGCCGTGCCCGGCCGCTGTCGCACCAGCACCAGCCCCGCCACCGTCACCCGCGCGCCCGAGGGCGGCTCGCCCAACCGGGCGGCCGGAAGCGCGCGGGGCGGGCGCGGCCAGGGATCGCGGTAGATGGAACGGTCCAGCATGAGAACAAGTGTAGAACATTTGCCCGCGCATGCAACCCCCGCTCCCTCTGGCAAAGCGTCGGGCTTTGGCCTATGTCGGGGGCAGGACATCCCCGGAGACCCTTGGAAATGGCGAAGATCACTTACGTGGAACATGGCGGCAAGGAGCATGTCGTCGAGGTCGCGAACGGCCTGACCGTGATGGAAGGCGCGCGCGACAACGGCATCCCGGGGATCGAGGCTGATTGCGGCGGCGCTTGCGCCTGTTCCACCTGCCATGTCTATGTCGATCCGGCCTGGGTCGACCGGCTGCCCGCCCGCGACAGCATGGAGCAGGACATGCTGGATTTCGCCTGGAACCCCGATCCGGTCCGCTCGCGCCTGACCTGCCAGCTGAAGGTCACCGATGCGCTGGACGGGCTGCGGGTGCAGATGCCGGAAAAGCAGATCTGAGGGCCCGCTCCTCGTTGGCTTCGTCTCTCCTCGCGCGGGTCCACCCCGACGAGAATGCGAAGTCGCACGAGGAGGTCAGCCTTCCGCCTTGCCCAGCCGGTCCGCCTTGCGCCGCACCAGCACGCTCCGCAGATCGTGCATGGTCAGCAGAAGCGCATCCGTGACCGCCTCAAGCTGATCATCCGTCGCCCGGCTTTGCGCCCATTGCGCGGTCAGGTTCAGATGATCGACCGTGCGCAGGATGTCGTCCACCTCGCGCGCCGCCAGCAGGGCCTGCCGCTCCTCCATCCAGGCGCGGATCGCGTCCAGATCGGCCGCGGTCAGCTCCACCTCGCCATGCGGCTTGATGTTGCCGTTGCGGATATTGACCACCGCGATCTCGTCCATCTCGATCCGGCGCTGGCGGTTTTCCGTGCTGATACGGAACACGGCCGCGCCGTTCTCGCGCACCCGGAAATAGTAATCGGGAAGATCGGCACTCATCAGGCACTCCGCACTGGCACCGCGCCATTCCTTGCCAAGGCGCGGGCCGCCGTCAAGCGGTCACATGAAAGGCGATCACACGAGGCTGGCGCAGAACCGCTGGATCCGGGCGCAGGCGTCGCGCAGGACCTCGTCCGAGGTCGCATAGCTGACCCGGAAATTCGGCGACAGGCCGAAGGCCGCGCCAAAGACCACGGCGACTCCGGTTTCCTCCAGCAGCGCGGTCGCAAAGACCTCGTCATTGGAAATCACCGTGCCGGAGGGCGTGGCCTTGCCGATGCATCCCGAAATGTCGGGATAGACGTAGAACGCCCCCTCGGGCTTGGGGCAACGGATGCCCTCGGCCTGGTTCAGCATCGACACCACCAGATCGCGGCGGCCCTGAAAGACCTTCCGCCAGTCCGCGAGGAACTCCTGCGGACCCGACAGCGCCTCCAGCGCGGCATACTGGCTGACCGAACAGGGGTTCGAGGTCGACTGCGACTGGATCGTCCCCATCGCCTTGATCAGCGCCACCGGCCCCCCGGCATAGCCGATCCGCCAGCCGGTCATCGCATAGGCCTTCGAGACGCCGTTGCAGGTCAGCGTCCGGTCATAGAGGCCGGGCTCGATCTCGGCCGGGGTGCAGAACTTGAAATCGTCGAAGACGAGGTGTTCGTACATGTCGTCCGACATCACCCAGACATGCGGGTGGCGCATCAGGACGTCGGTCAGGCCCTTCAGCTCCTCGCGCGTGTAACCCGCGCCCGTGGGGTTCGAGGGCGAGTTGAAGATGAACCACTTGGTCTTGGGCGTGATCGCGGCCTCAAGCTGCGCGGGCGTCAGCTTGAAATCGGTCTCGATGCCCGCGACCACCGGCACCGGCGTGCCCCCGGCCAGCAGCACCATGTCCGGATAGCTCACCCAATAGGGCGCGGGGATGATCACCTCATCGCCGGGGTTCAGCGTCGCCATCAGCGCGTTGTACAGGATCTGCTTGCCGCCCGTGCCGACCGAAATCTGGCTCGGCGTATAGGTCAGCCCGTTCTCGCGCAGGAACTTGGCGCAGATCGCCGCCTTCAGCTCGGGGATGCCATCCACCGCCGTATAGCGCGTCTTGCCACTGTCGATCGCCCGCTTCGCCGCCGCCCGGATGTTTTCCGGCGTGTCGAAATCCGGCTCGCCCGCGCCAAGGCCGATCACATCCTTGCCCTCGGCCTTCAGCGCCTGCGCCTTGGTCGTCACCGCGATGGTGGGCGAGGGCTTCACACGCGCCAGCGTGTCGGACAGGAAGGCCATCGATAAACACTCCGTCAGGCGGTTTGCGATTGTCGGCTGCAGGTCTTAGGCTGGCCCCCCAACCGACACAAGCGATATCGAAAGAAGGAGAGGCGTGATGGCGGAAACAAGCCCCGAGACACGGTGGTTTGCGGCGGAAGTTGCCACGTTCGGCGACCGGCTGGCAGGGGCGCGCGAAGCGGCGGGCCTGACGCAGGAACAGCTTGCCCAACGACTTGGCGTGCGGCTGAGCACCCTGCAGAACTGGGAGGACGATCTGGCCGAGCCGCGCGGCAACCGGCTGCAGATGCTCGCCGGGATGCTGAATGTCTCGCTCGCCTGGCTGATCGCGGCCGAGGGCGACGGGCTGGCCGCCCCGACCGATCCCCGCCCCCTCACCCCCGAGGCCGAGGCCGCCCTGGCCGAGTTGCAGCGCCTGCGGGCGGGGGCGATTGCCTTGGCCGAGAATCTGCGCCAAGTGGAACAGCAGATGCGGCAGGCGATGCGGTCGGCCGCCTGAGGCAAGGCGCGGGGGTGGTGATGGAAACGGCAGAGGCGCGGCTCAAGCGGATGCGGATGCGGTCCTGGCGGCGTGGCACCAAGGAGATGGATCTGGTGCTCGGCCCCTTCGCGGATGCGCATCTGGACGGGCTCTCCGAGGCGGATCTCGTGACCTATGACGCGCTCCTGGCCGAGAACGACCAGGACCTCATGGCCTGGGTCCTTGGCCAATCCCCCGCGCCGCAGGCCATCGCGCCGCTCCTCGCGCGCATCGCCGCCTTCGCCGAAGCCCGCCTTCAGCGCGGAACCTGACAAAGTCCGCCGCAAGTTTACTGAATGTTTGGGCTTTGTGCCGATTCTCCTGCCAGTTGCCCTGGTGGAGAGAACGGCATGACCCATTACGCCCCCGTGCTGGACGGATCGCAGAAGGCTTTCCTGTCCTGCTATCTGGACAGCCTGGCCCTGGTCGAACGTCTGCACCGGCTGCTTCTGGACGTCATCAAGGACGAATTCGAACGGCTGAACATTCTTGAGATCAACTCGGTCCAGGCGCTTCTGTTGTTCAACATCGGCGAGAACGAGGTGACGGCCGGTGAGCTGAAGTCGCGCGGCTATTATCAGGGCTCGAATGTCAGCTACAACCTGAAGAAGCTGGTGGATCTGGGCTACATGCACCACCAGCGGTCGGAAATCGACCGCCGCTCGGTCCGGGTGCGGCTGACCGACAAGGGCCGCGAGGTGCGCGGCCTGATCGCCGACCTCTTCGCCCGCCATGCCGAGGGGATCGAACGCCGTGGTCTTGTCGATACCTCCGGCATGGATGAGATCAACACCGCGCTTAAACGGATGGAGCGGTTCTGGACCGAACAGATCCGCTACATCTATTGACCGGCGACAATGGTTTACGAATGCTAAACGCTCACGGCCAAGCCCTTGATTTTCAGCGGGCGGCCTGACCTGTCCTGCGTGGACAGCCCTCAGTTCACCTTGCGGGCGGGCAGGAAGGGCAGGGGGGCGACGGGCAAGCCCTCTTCCAGCATCTTGCGCGCATCCTCGGGCTTCGCCTCGCCATGGATCGCCCGTTCCGGTGCCTCCCCGGCATGGATGCGGCGGGCCTCGGCGGCGAAGTTCATGCCCACATATTCCGAGTTTTCCTCGATCTGCTTCTTCAGCGCCGCGATGGCCGCCTCAAGCTCGTTCGCCGGTTCGGCCAGGGTAGGACGCTCGGCCGCGGCCGCCTTGCGGGCGGGGCGGACGGCTGGGGCCATCAGCTCTTTCTCGACCTTGGTCGCGCCGCAGACTGGGCACGAGACCTGCCCCGCCCCCTGCAGGGTGGCGAAGGCCTCGGCACTCTGGAACCAGCTTTCAAAGCCGTGCCCCGACGCGCATTTCAGACTGTAGCGGATCATTCCGGTCCCCAAGACTGACAGCGCATAGCTATGAGTTCGCGGGCCGAGGTCAATCCCCCGGCGCTATTCCCCCGCGATCGGCGCGGGCCGCCCCTCGGCCGGGGGGATGAAGCCCCGGATGATCTGCGCAAGCTCGGGCTCCTGCACAAGGTCGGCCGCGACATCCGGCGGGAACCAGTCCCGGCGGCGTTCCTTCACCTCGGGGAACTTGTCGGCCAAACGCTTGACCCGCAAACCATAGACAGCCACCGCGCAAGGAACCCGCACCGCATCGCCAAGCGCCTTGTGATAGCCAAAGCGCCCGAGGCTCATCGGGTTCACCACGCCTTCGACCCCGGCCTCTTCCCAGGCCTCCTGCGCCGCCGCCGCCTCGGGCGAAAGGCCGGTCATCGGCCAGCCCTTGGGAATGACCCAGCGCCCGCTGTCGCGGCTGGTGATCAGCAGGATTTCCACCCCCTGGTCGCCCTTGCGCCAGCACAAGGCCGCATACTGGATTTTCGCGCCCGTCCCCCCGCTTGTCATGGGGGCGGCGATCTTGTCTTGCCAACCCATCTTTTGCCATCCTGGCCGCCCGATTACCGGGTCTGGCCACTGCTCTTGCCTCTACCTTTAATATGGCACGTTTGCCCGGAAAATCACGGGAAATCTGTCCCGGATTGACCGAAAGCCGGTCAGGATTATCTGATCTGTCAGTGAAGTAGGCAGGAAGAGGCCGGCGATGCGGCAGGTTCTGGCATTTGTGATTGCAGTTCTCATGGCATGGCCGCTCGCGGCGGCCGAGAGGTTCCGCTTCGCCTCCATCGACGGGGGCGAGATCGACCTGGCCGACTGGGCCGGAAAGCCTGTCCTCGTGGTCAACACCGCCTCGCTTTGCGGCTATGCCGGGCAGTTCAACGCGCTGCAGGACCTGCATGAACGCTTTGGCGAAAGGGCGCTGATCCTCGCCGTCCCGTCAAACGACTTCAATCAGGAGCTTGAGTCCGAGGCGGCGGTCAAGGAATATTGCGAAACGACCTTCGACCTGACCCTGCCGATGACCGAGATCACCTCCGTCCGTGGCGGCGACGCCCATCCCTTCTACCGCTGGGTGCGGGCCGAAACCGGCTTTGCCCCGCGCTGGAATTTCAACAAGGTCCTCCTCGCGCCCGATGGCACGATCGCGGGAACCTGGGGCGCGCGAACCGCGCCGGAAGGGCCCGAGATCGCCGGCCGGATCGCGGCCATGCTGCCATGATCCAGGGGCCGCCGCGCGCCCCGGCTGCGGTGGCGCCCCTGTTCATCGGGTCCGAGATCTATCGCGGTTCTTCCTATGGCCCGGCCCATCCCCTGCGTGTGCCGCGCGTGTCCACCGTGATGGACCTGGCCCGCGCGCTGGGCTGGCTGCCCTCGGACCGCTTCCGTACCAGTCCCCGGGCGAAACCCGCCGCCCTGTCCCTGTGGCACGATCCGGCCTATATCGCGGCCCTGCAAGCGGCAGAGGGTCTGGGCGAAGCCACGCCCGAGATGCGCGCCCGCCACAACCTTGGCACCCTCTCGAATCCCGTCTTTCCCGAGGTCTACCGCCGCCCTGCCACCGGCGCCGGAGGAACGATGCTCGCGGCCGAGCTTCTGGCCGCGACCCCCGGCGTGGTGCATGTCCCCGGCGGAGGCACGCATCACGGGCTGCCGGATCGGGCCAACGGCTTTTGCTACCTCAACGACGTGGTGCTGGGGATCAAGGTGCTGCAACGCGCGGGCCTGACGCGGATCGCCTATGTCGATCTTGACGCGCATCATTCCGACGGGGTCGAACTGGCCTTCGGGGGCGATCCCGGCGTCCGCATGATCTCGGTCCATGAAGAGGGGCGCTGGCCCTTCACCGGCCGGTTGACCGATACGGGGCGCGGCAGCGCCTTCAACCTGCCGGTCCCGAGGGGCTATAACGACAGCGAGGCGCGGGCGGTCATGCACGGGCTGATCCTGCCGCGCGTGGCCGAATTCCGTCCCGAGGCCCTGGTCCTGCAATGTGGCGCCGACAGCCTGACCGAGGACCCGCTCTCCCGCCTCACGCTCTCCAACCGCGCCTATCTGGAGGCTTTGGCGGCACTGGTCCCGCTCGCGCCGCGGGTCATGGTCCTTGGCGGCGGCGGCGGCTACAATCCCTGGTCGGTCGGCCGGCTCTGGACCGCGATCTGGGGCTGGCTTTCCGGGCGCGAACTGCCCGACCGCCTGCCCGAGGCCGCCTCGGCCGTCCTGCGCGGGCTTGGCTGGGGCGGCGGCGCACGGCCGGGACCCGAGCCCGCGCTGCTGACCACGCTCCTCGATCCGCCCCGCGAAGGCCCGGTCCGGCCCGAGCTCCGCGACCGCCTTGCCCTTCTGGCCCGCCGATGATCCGCGCCTTCCTTGGCATCGACCTGCCGCTCGAGGTCCGGGGCGCGCTTCAGGTCCAGCAGTTCCTCCTGCCGCTGCCGCGCAAGGTGGAGCCTGAAAACCTGCACCTGACGCTGGTCTTCCTCGGCGACTGCCCCGAACCCTCCCTCGAAGCCGCGCATGAGGGGTTCGAGGCGCTCCGCGCCCCCGCCTTCTCCCTCGCCCTGCAGGGCCTTGGCCTCTTCGGCAAGGACAAGCCCCGCACCGCCTGGGCCGGGGTCGCCCCTTCGCCCGACCTCCTCCACCTGCAAGCCAAGGTCGAGACCATCGCCCGCCGCGCCGGCTGCCCGGTCGACGGCCGCAAGTTCACCCCCCATGTCACCCTTGGCCGCTTCCCACCCCCGCTGTCGGCCGAGGCCCTGCGCCTCGAACGCGCTATCGCGATGGGGCAGGGCTTCCGCACCGACCCTTGGGACGTCATCGAGCTGACGCTCTGGCAAAGCCACCTCTCCGCCAAGGGCGCGCGCTACGACGTGCTTGCCCGCTACCCGCTGGCTTGACAGGCCAGCCGCCCTGACGCACCACGGGGCAAGCTCAAGGAGTGCCCCATGAAGATCGCCCACCGCGAGATCGGCCCGAACCACCCGCCGCTCGTCATCGCCGAGATCGGCATCAACCACGGCGGCGACCTCTCCGTCGCCAAGGAAATGGTCCGCCTCGCCGCCGGGGCGGGCTGCGAGATGATCAAGCACCAGACCCACATCATCGAAGACGAGATGACCGACGAGGCGAAGTCGATCTTCCCGCCGAATGCCGATGTCTCGATCTGGCATGTCATGGAACGCTGCGCCCTCTCCCGCGACGAAGAGGCGGAGCTGAAGCGGTATACCGAATCCCTCGGGATGATCTGGATCTCCACCCCCTTCTCCCGCGCCGCCGCCGATTTCCTCGAAACCCTCGACGTGCCCGCCTACAAGATCGGCTCGGGCGAGGCTGACAACCTGCCGCTGATCCGCCACATCGCCCGCAAGGGCAAGCCGGTGATCCTGTCGACCGGAATGCAGACGATCGAGACGATCCGCGCCAGCGTCGCGATCCTCGACGAGGCCGGGATCGACTATGCGCTGCTGGAATGCACCAACCTTTACCCCAGCCCACCCGAGATCGTCTCCCTGCGCGGCGTGACCGACCTGCGCGAGGCTTTCCCCAGGGCCGTCGTCGGCTTTTCCGACCATTCCATCGGGCCAGAGATGGCGCTGGCCTCCGTCGCCCTCGGCGCCTCGATCCTGGAACGCCACTACACCGACACGCGCTACCGCAAGGGGCCGGACATCATCAACTCGATGGACCCGTCGGAACTCCGCCACCTGATCGACCGCAGCCGCGAGATCTGGATCGCCGCCAACAACCCCAAACAGCGCACCGGACCCGAGGAAGACGTCTACCGCTTCGCCCGCGGCTCGGTCGTGGCCGACCGCGACCTGCCCGAGGGCCATGTGATCACCGAAGCCGACATCTGGGCCCGCCGCCCCGGATCGGGAGAGATCCCGGCCTATGACTTCGACAAGGTGGTCGGCAAGCGGCTGAAACGGGCGGTGGTGCGGAACACGCAGTTGAAGTGGGGGGATTTAGGGTGAGCGAAGAACCGAACGCGAATGAACACTTCGCGTTTTTCGGCCTCGATCCCCGGAAGGCCAAACGCAGCATGATCGAACGGCTGATAAAGCCCTTGGGCGAAGCTGCTTGGACGCGTTTCCCTCCGATGCGACTGACATCATATCCAGAAACTGCGGCGCGGGCGAGATCCGCCTATGAGGCCGCGCGCCGACCGGCGCGCAGCTTTGTAACGGCGTGCTTGCAGAAGCGCCTTTACGCTTTGCAGTACAACGGAACCCGCAATTGGTTCACTCGCCACCCCGAACAGATCGCAGTAGCCTGGAACGGGTTGAATGGCTCTCGCCGGGTATTCATGGACGCCGCACGTGATGCTGGGGCCCGCACTTTGTACTTCGAATTGGCCCCGTTCAAAGGTAAGATCACATGCGATCCGATCGGCGTTAATCAGGCCAATTCTCTACCGCGTACCCCGGATTTCTATCTTGACTGGATGCAGAGTGCAGGGCTTCCACCAGAGGCGTGGCGCGACCACCGCACCAACATCCTCCAGCGCACTTCTACCCGCGACAAGCCTTCGGATCCCGGACGTGCCGAGACTACTGGCCCATACCTTTTCGCGCCGTTACAGGTTCCAGGGGACTCACAGCTTCGCCTGTTCGGCGGGCATTTCCTCACCGTTCCCGACTTTATCGATGCGCTCGTAAAAGCCGCTGAGCACCTCCCGACTGGCTGGCACCTGAAGATCAAGGAACATCCGACAGCCGAAATCTCTTTCGCCGACCATATTGTCGGCCGCACAGCCCGTGTGGTGCTGGACAACCGGACTGACACTTTCGCGCTCGTTGCCGCTTCGTCAGGTGTGGTGACGGTGAATTCTTCAGTTGGCCTCGAGTCAATGTTCTTCGACAAGCCAGTTGTCGCTTGTGGCCAGTGTTTCTGGGCCATACGCGGCGCTGCCGAAACTGCCCCCGATCAAGCGTCCCTCGACGCCGTGTTCTCGCGACCGGAATCTCTGACCTTCGATTCCAAAGTTCGCGGTGCTTTTCTCAGTTTCCTCCTTAACGATTACTACGTGCCCCTGGACGGTGGAGAGCTGGCCCAGAAAAATATTAGACACAGGTTACGGTCGGAAAGATGGTCTTAATACCTCTCTGGAAAGTCAGGCGAGAAATCAATCGGATAGGCGAAAGGTCGCTTGCTTGGCTCGGCAACTTTTATGAGCCGCTTCTGAAGCGCAGACATGATCTCTGGCGCGTCCGGCAGCCAGTGCCGCCAGATCTTGGGGTGCAGCTGACGCCAAAGGTTGCTATTTTCCTGATATATCAGCCAAGGGGCGTGTCTCCGTCAATCCTGTGCACATTGCGTTGGTTGGTCCAGAATGGTTACGCGCCCTTGGTTGTTTCGAACGCTCCCATATCGGGCGACGACCGTTCCAAATTGGAACCACTGGTGTGGCGTATCTTTGAACGACCGAACTTCGGTTATGACTTTGGCGGCTACCGCGATGGTGTGCTGTTGCTTGATGCGTGGGGTGTCAAAGTTGACAGAGTACTGATTCTGAATGACAGCGTCTGGTTACCAACGCGTGCAACC
Source organism: Alphaproteobacteria bacterium (assembly GCA_029289325.1). Lineage (GTDB taxonomy): Bacteria > Pseudomonadota > Alphaproteobacteria > Rhodobacterales > Rhodobacteraceae > Tabrizicola. The sequence goes on along the minus strand of JARFTV010000012.1, from coordinate 12,244 downwards.
TCCACTCTGATCGAACGGCTTGAAGCACTGGACACAGATTTGGCTGGCGGGACGATGCACCCGGCCTCGTTGAGACGGTCCACGATTTTGCAGTCGCGGTATCTTGAATCATATCTATTTCTGCTGTCTGGCCACGCCGTCCATAGCGAGCTTTTTGTCCGCTACTGGCTTCGGTTTCCTGCTTCCAGCCACAGTATTAATGCCGTCCGAAAGGGGGAGCGCCGTTTCACCTCTGCACTCGAAGACATGGGGTTTACTGTCGAAGGACTTTTCTCAGCGCAGAAGTTCGTTGATGCGGTAGCTGCCAGCGACGACCGTACCTTGTATCTGTCGTTGCAGTACGGCGCTTATGTCGAGGCCGACCATCAGGCGGAAAGCGATTCACTTGTCGACGGCTTCGGTCAAGATCCGGAGTGGCGCGCCAAGGCGTTGAACTTCATGGATCGGATGGTGCGTCGACGCCGCTTCAACGCGGTTTTTCCCTTTCCATGCGACCAGTTGTTTGGGATGGACTTCCTGAAAAAATCCGTGGGCTCTACCGGAGGCGACGGCAAATCGCTCCACGCCCAAATGCGGGATAAATTCTTGAAAGCGGTTCAAGACGGTGCTCTCCCGGACATTCTGCCGGAGGTTAAATCGGAAATGAAATCCGCGGGGAAAAAGCGCCCCAATAGGTCCCCATGACCCGCCACCTCCTCTTCCTCACAGGCACCCGCGCCGACTTCGGCAAGCTGGAGCCGCTTGCGGCCGCCGCGCGGGATGCGGGGCATCGGGTCACCTTCTTCGTCACCGGGATGCACATGATGGACCGCTACGGTCTCACCCGGAACGAGGTGCGCCGCATGCCCGGCGTCGCGGTCCAGGAATTCGTCAACCAGCAGGAAGGCGACCCGCAGGACCTCATCCTCGCCCGCACCGTCACCGGCTTTTCCGCCTTTGCCACCGCCGCCCGGCCGGATCTGGTGATCCTGCACGGCGACCGGATCGAGGCGCTGGCCGGCGCGCTGGTGGCCGCCACCAACTACCTCCGTTCGGCCCATGTCGAGGGCGGCGAGGTCTCGGGCACCATCGACGAGGTTTTCCGCCACTGCAACACCAAGCTCTGCACCCACCACTTCGTCTCCTCCGAGGCCGCCGCCCGCCGCGTCCGCGCCCTGGGTGAACCGGACGAGACGATCCACGCCATCGGTTCGCCCGAGCTTGACTTCCACGCCCGCCCCTCCGGCGTCACCATCGACGAGGTGCGCGCCCATTATGCCATCCCCTTCGCCGACTACGGCATCGCCACCTTCCATCCCGTTACCAGCGAACAGGACACGATCGGCAGGCAGGCCGCCGACCTCTTCGGCGCGCTCGAGGCGTCCGGGCGCAACTTCGTCACCATCGCGCCGAACAACGATCCCGGCAGCCAGGCGATCTTCCAGGTCCTTGAACAGCTGCCGAAAGACCGCTTCCGCCTCCTTCCCTCCATGCGCTTCGCCCATTTCTCCGAGCTGATGAAGAACGCCGCCTGCATGGTCGGCAATTCCTCCGCCGGGGTGCGCGAGGCACCTTTCCTCGGCCTGCCCTCGCTCGACATCGGCACCCGCCAGTCCAACCGCTCCGACGCCCCCTCCGTCACCGCCTGCGAGGCCGAGGACCGCGCCACCATCCGTGATTTCCTCGAACACCACTGGGGCCGGCAGGCCGTGCCGCATGAAGGCTTCGGTCAGGGCACCGCCGCGCAGCACTTTGTCGAGACGCTGGCCCGGCCCGAATTCTGGTCGCTCAGCCTGCAAAAGGCCTTCCGTGACTAGGCCGGGCCTTGCGCTGGCGGCCTATCTCGCCGCCTCGCGGGCGATCCCGCTGGTCGCGCCGGCGCTGATCCGACGTCGCCTTGCGCGCGGCAAGGAACTCCCCGACCGCTGGCAGGAAAAGCTTGGCCAGCCCGGCGCGCCGCGGCCCGAAGGCCCGCTCATCTGGCTCCACGCCGTGGGCCTCGGCGAGACGCTGGCCCTGCGCGGCCTCATCGCTGCAATGGCCGCGCGCTCCGACGCCCGGTTCCTTGTCACCTCCACCACCCGCGCCTCGGCCGAGGTGATCGCCCGCAACCTGCCGCCGCGCACGATCCACCAGTTCCTGCCCCTCGACGCGCCCGCCTATCTGGCGCGCTTCCTTGACCACTGGCGCCCCGCGCTCTCGGTCTGGGCCGAGCAGGACCTCTGGCCCGGCGCCGTCGCCGCCAGCGACGCCCGTGGCATCCCGCTCGCTCTGGTGAACGCCCGGATGAACGCCGCGGCCTTCGCCCGCCGTGCCCGCTGGACCGCGCTTTATGCCGACCTCTTCGCCCGCTTCCGCCTGATCACCGCCCAGGATGATGGCACGGCCCGCCACCTGACCCAGCTTGGCGCGCGGCAGGTCCGCGTGACTGGCTCGCTCAAGGCCGCAGCCCCGCCGCTCTCTGCCGACCCTGCCGCCCTGGCCGAGGCGCGGGCGGCGCTGGCGGGCCGCCGTCCCGTCCTCCTCGCCTCCTCGCATGTCGAGGATGAATTCGCCCTCTTTGCCACGCTCCGCGACCATCCGCGTCCGCTCCTCCTCCTCGCGCCGCGCGACCCGCATCGCGGGGCCGAGATCGCCGCCCGCGCCGCCGATCACGGCCTCACCGTCACACGGCGCAGCGCGGGGCAGGGGCCGACCGCCGATCTCTGGATCGTCGACACTTTCGGCGAGATGGGCCTCTGGTTCCGCCTCTGCCCCACCACCCTGATCGGCGGCAGCTACGGCCCGACCGAGGGCCACAACCCGTGGGAGGCCGCGGCCCTTGGCTCGGCCATCCTGCACGGCCCCCGCACCGCCAATTTCGCCGCAGATTTCGCCGCCCTGCATCAGGCCGGGGCCGCCCTGCCGGTCCAGCCCGAGGATCTGCCCGCCGCCCTGCTGGCCGATCATTCCGCGATGGCCGCGCGGGCCAAGGCGCTGTCCGGCGCCGCACAAGGCGCGCTCGCCCCCCTGGCCGAGGAGCTTCTCACCCTGGCGGGCCTCGCATGAGGCTCTGGCTCTTCCTCCGGCTCTGGTCGCTCCTCTGGCACCTCGGCCTGCCTGTCGTGCTGGTCTACCTCTGGCGGCGCGGCCGGAAGGATCCGCTTTACGCGCAGCATCTTGCGGAACGCTTCGGCCGCTACCGCCAGCGCCTGCCCGGTGCAACCTGGGTCCATGCCGTCTCCCTGGGCGAACTCCGCTCGGCCGTTCCCCTGATCCGCGCGCTTCTCGACCGGGGGGAAAGCGTCGTCACCACCCATTTCACCCCCGCCGGTCGGCGTGAGGCGGAACGGGTCTTCGCCGCCGAAATCGCCGCAGGCCGCCTGGCCGCCGTCTGGGTCCCGTTCGAAACCGCCTGGGCCTATGCCGGGTTCTTCCGCGCCTTCCGCCCCCGCGCCGGTCTGGTGATGGAGATCGAGATCTGGCCGCGCATGATCTTCGCGGCACGGAACGCCCGTGTGCCGCTCTTCATGTGCAACGCTCAATATCCCACGAAATCAATGGCTCGTGACGCGAAGTTCAAGCTGCGTCACAAGTTGATGCAGGGCTATGCCGGAGCCTTCGTCAAATCCGACCTGCAGGCGCGGCGCTTTGCTTCGGTGGGCGTGGAGAACATCAGCGTCACCGGAGAGCTGCGGTTCGATCAGCCCGTCCCGCCGCATCTGGTGGCCGCCGCCGAGACGATCCGTCCCGTGCTGACGCGTGGCCGCCCGGTCATCACCTTCGCTTCGGCGGTCGAGGGTGAGGATGGGCTTTACCTCGACGCCATCGCCGCCGCGCTGCGCCACCCCGCCCGGCCCTTCGTGATCTACGTCCCGCGCAAGCCCGAACGGTTCGACGAGGTGGCGGAACTGCTCGCTGCGCGGGGCTTCCGCTTCCTGCGCCGCAGCCAAGCCCTGGGCGCACCGCTGGCACCCCAGAGCCTCCCCTCCCCCCCGTGGGGCGGGGTGGGGGGGGGGGGGCCACCGCCAGACATCCTCCTCGGCGACTCCCTTGGCGAGATGTATTTCTACATCGCCCTCTCCGACCGCGTGGTCACAGGCGGCGGCTTCACCCCTCACGGCGCGCATAACATCATCGAGCCCTTGGCTCTGAAGCGCCCGGTGATCGTTGGCCCGGAAATCCACACCATCGAATATCCGGCGGTCGAGGCCATCGCCGCTGGCGTCTGCCTTCGGGTAGAGACGCCCGAGGCTCTGACCACCGCGCTGACCGACTGGCCGGGACCGGGGACCGGGGCGATCGAGACCTTCTTCACCGCCCATTCCGGGGCGGCGCAAAAGACCCTCGCGGCGCTGGATGCAGAAGTTAAGGCCAGGTTAACGGAAAATGATAACACGTTGATATAATTGGATAATAGGAAACTGTCCACCGTGGACAGATCCCGCCTCACCAGCCGCTGAACCCACCGTCGACGTTGATCATCTGCCCGGTCATATAGCCTGCCTGCGGGCTGGCAAGGAACAGCATCGCATCCGCGATCTCGTCCGGCTTCGCCATCCGGTCCAGCATGATCAGCTCACCCACCCGACGCTGGAATTCCTCGGAATGACCATTGAAGACCGCCCCCGGCGCGATCGTGTTCACCGTCGCCCCCCGCGGGGCCCAGTAGCCTGCCAGCCACACTGTCAGCCCGTGAATCCCCGCCTTCGTCACCCCATAGGCCGAGAAATTCTTGAACGGCATCCCCTCATAGATCCGGTGATGCGCCCCGTTCAGCGCATACATCGAGGCCACGTTGATCAGCGTGCAGGGCCATTTCCCGACGATATCCCGGTCCATCTGCCGGGCGACCATGAAGGGCCCCGTCAGGTTGGTCCGCAGGGTCTTTTCCCAGTCGCTGACCTTGAGGTCGGCAAAGTCCGGAAAGGGCTGCCCCGCACCCATCAGCAGCTCGCCCGTGATCGCGGCATTGTTCAGGACGACGTTCGGCTCCCAGCCATCCTTCAGGATGCGCTGGAAGATCCCCGTCACCTCGTCCTCGTTCGCCACGTCCAGCGGGTAGAAACGGAAGTTCTCGTTTCCGCCATGCGCCTCGACCAGCGCCTCGGCCCGCTTCCCCGGCAGGTCCGAAGCGATGACCCGCGCGCCCTCGGCCAGCATCCGGCGGACGTAGGTGGATCCCAGCACGCCTCCCGATCCGGTGATGAAGACGGTGCGGCCTTTGAGTTGCTCAGCCATGCTGGGCCTCCTGCATCAGGAATTCGACAAGACGGAAATCGAAGGGCGTGTCGATGTCGACGCAGCGTTCCGGCGGCATCAGGTAGGGGATCACCCGCCCCTCCCACAGCCCCTTCGACCGTTTCAGATAGGCCGGATCGACCACATAGGTCGAGGCCGCATGTTCATAGACCACCGGCGCCTGTTGGCGCGCGACCACGCCACCGGGCAGAGGTTTCGAGACATGGAGCGCCCCGGTGGCGTCCGGCTCGACCAGGTTGAAATAGGGGTTCTTCCGCGCTTCGCAGCAGCTCATCACCATGTCCGGACGCTCGGCCCGGAACAGCTCAACCGCGGCAGTGATGTCGGACGGCAGCCGCAGGGGCGAGGTGCAGTCGAGGTCGAGGAAGGCATCGACCGGCCCAACCAGCGCCTCGGACGCCTCCAGCGCATGTTGCCAGACGCCCCACTTCCCCGCCGTGTCGATCGCCAGATGCGGGGGACGCAGTCCGATCTTCAGGCAGCCTTTGGCAACCGCATGATCATAGATCTCCTCATCATCCGTGCTGACCACGACCGCATCCACCAGCGGATGCTCCAACAGCTGGTCCAACGACCAGTCGATCAGCGGCTTGCCGTGGATCGGGCGGAAATTCTTGCGCGGCACGCCCTTGGAGCCCTTGCGCGCGCCGATATGACCCAGGATCATGGGATCTCCTTCGTGATCTCGCCGATGAAGGCGCGCTGCGACCAGGCATCGGCCACCAGTCGCGCCGAGGGCAGGCAGAGGTCCAGCCTTGGCAGCAGCGGATTGCCCGAGGTCTCCTGCCCGAAGGCCAGCGCCAGAAAGTCCCGCATCGCGTCAAGGAACATCGCGTTCCGCTCCAGCGGCAGGTCCAGAAGGCGGGCGCCAGAGGGTTCGGTGACCCGGTAGACCTGGGCTGCAAAGTCGAAGTCCTGCATCCGCTCGGCCCCGCGCAGGGTGGTGCGGCGGTGGAGGAGGGGGGTCAGGTAGTCCATCGACACATCGCCCACCAGCCCCTGTCGGCGCAGGGAAACCCGGCTGGCGAAGTCCACGCCGGGGAAGGCCGGATGGGCCAGGCTTTCGACCCGCGTCACCTCCAGCCCCGGGAACAGACAGGCCGCAAGGTCCAGCTCGTGGCAGAGATCAAGGAGGACCCCGCCGCCCTCGGCCCGCGCCGCATAGCTTTCGGAAAAGCGCCAGTTCGCCCGCCACTGGGTCACGTCATGCCCGATCGTCAGCACGAACTGAAAGACATCGGACAGGTCCATCGCCGCCAGCGCCCGCACCGCCGGGTGGTAGCGCATCATGTAGCCCAGCATCGACCGTTCGGCGACCGGAGCGGCGACCGAGGCGATGGCCTCGACCTCCTCCGGCCGGAAGGCGAGCGGTTTCTCGATGTAAAGCGGCAGGCCCCGCGCCGCTGCCGCCTCGATCAGCGGCAGGCGGATGTCGGTCGCCGTCGCGATCACCACGGCTTGCGCATCCGTCATCGCCGCCAAGGCACCACCAAGCCCCGCCTCGCGCCACGAGACCAGCCGGGAGGAGGCCCCCAGCGCCTGCAGATTGTCGTGATGCCGGCGCCCGATAGAGCCCGAGCCGATGACCAGAACGCGCATGTGCAAGCCCTAGCGCGAAACCGCGCCTGCCACCAGAGGGGGCCGCCGCCCCGGCCAATCCGTCGCCCGATGCCAGGCCTGGCCGATCCCCAGCACTCCCGCGTCATCCCCGGAGCGGCCGATGATCTGCATCCCCATCGGCAGTCCCATGTCGGAGAAGCCCACCGGAACCGACAGGGCGGGCAGACCGATCAGGCTGGCCGGGACCACGACCTCCATCCAGCGATGGTAGGTGTCCATCTTCCGACCCGCAATCTCTTGCGGCCAGCGCCAGTCAGCGGGGAAGGGCCAGACCTGCGCGCTCGGCAGGACCACCGCGTCATAGCGTTGGAAAAGCCGCGCCGCATGGGCGTGCCAGCGGCTGCGGATCACGCTGGCCTCATAGACGGCCTGCGCCGAAAGCCCCATGCCCTGCTCGATCTCCCAGATCGTCTCGGGCTTGGTCAGGGCGCGCCTGGCCGGGTCCTCGGCCAAGGCCCGCTTGCCCCCGGCGTTCAGCATGGCGCGCAGCGTGACCCAGGCGGACCAGAGCTTTTCGGCCGGGAAGGGCGGGGGCAGGGGCTCCACCACCGCGCCCATCTCCTCCATCTGCCGCAGGGCCGCCTCGCAGAGCGCAAGGATCCCCGGCTCCATCGCATATGCGCCGCCCCAGTCGCCCAGCCAGCCGATCCGGCAGCCGCTGAGGTCCCGGTCCAGCGCAAGCGCGGGCACCGCGCGGGGGAACGGGACCTCGGGGTTCTCACCCGCAAGGACAAGAAGCAGCTGCGCCAGGTCCTCGATGGTCCGGGCCATCGGCCCTTCGGTGGAGAGCGTCGCAAGATAGGTGTCGCCCTCGGCATCCTGCGGGACAAGGCCCCAGGTCGGGCGGAAGCCGTAGACATTGCAGAAGGCGGCCGGGTTTCGCAGCGAGCCCATCATGTCCGATCCGTCCGCCACCCAGGCCATCCGGGCGGCCAGCGCCGCCGCCGCCCCGCCCGAGGATCCGCCCGCGCTTCGCTCAAGGTCATAAGGGTTCCGCGTGACCCCGAAGACCGGGTTGAAGGAATGCGAACCCTGGCCCCATTCCGGCACATTGGTCTTGGCCGCGATCACCGCGCCCGACGCCCGCAGCCGCGCGGCCACCAGATCGTCCTTCGCGGGCACATGATCGCGGTGCAGCGGCGCGCCCCAGGTGGTCCGCAGCCCCTGGGTGGCCACCAGATCCTTGACCGCAAAGGGAATTCCGTGCAGCCATCCTGCCGGCGTCCTGTCATCGAGGGAACGTGCCTCGGCCATCAGGAGGTCCGGGTCGCGCAGCGAGACCACCGCATTGACCGAAGGATTGACCGTGGCGACCTGTGCCAGCCAGGCTGCCATGACCTCGGACGGGGCAAGTTTCCGTGCATGGATTGCCGCCGAGAGTTCCGTCGCCGACCAATCCAGCATGGCTTTCTCTTCTGCAAGTATCCCATGGGTGTACCAGCGGTTGCGCCATTGGTTCAAGCAACCGCTGGTATGGCGGGGGGTGTGAAACCCCCCGCTCCGTCAGATCAACCGGGACCTTACTTCTGCAATTCGGTCCAGATCGCGGTCATGTATTCCAGCCCCTTGCCGGTGCAGGTGGGCAGGAACACGCCGGCGGCCTTGTGCTCTTCCGGGACGACCACTTCGGGCGCGGTCTTCATGTCTTCCGGCATGAACTCCTCCGACCCGGCGATGCCATTGGCATAGCGCGCGAAGGCCGAGATCATCGCGGCATTCTCGGGCAGCATGATGAAGTCCATGAACTTGTAGGCTTCATCGACGTTCTTGGCGTCCTGCAGCAGCATGACCGAGTCCATGAAGATCGGATAGCCTTCGCGCGGATAGCCGTACTGCACGTCGCCATTGGTGTTCAGCCGCACGCGCATGGTCGAGCCGTTCCAGTTCACGCTCGCCGCCCAGTCGCCGTTCGACAGGCGTTCCGTAGCGCCATAGTCCATGCTGATCCAGTTCGGCTTGGCGGCCAGCAGCACGTCGCGCGTCTTCTTCATCACCTCGGCATCGGTCGAGCAGGGCTCGCCGCCGACATACATCGTGGCCAGCGAGAGGATATCGACCATCTCGGGGACGACGTTGATCTTCCCGACCAGCTCGGGCGGAACCTCAAGGAAGACGGCCGAGGTGTTGATGTCCCCGCCATAGACCTTGGTGTTCACCGCGATGCCGGTCGAACCCCACTGCCACGGAATCGAATGGGTCCGACCCGGATCCCAGTCGACGTCCAGCCATTCGGGGGCGATGTTCTTGTGGTTCGGCAGCCGGGACAGGTCCAGCTCCTGCACAAGGCCCTTCTCGACCCAGATCGGGACATAGCTTGCCGAAGGCACCACCAGGTCGAAGCCCGACCCGCCCGCCTCGACCTTGGCCAGGGCCACGTCGTTGCTGTCATAATCGGTCACGGTGACCTTGATCCCGGTTTCGGCCTGGAACTTCGCCAGGAGTTCCGGGCTGGTGTAGTTGCCCCAGTTGTAAAGCTGCAGCTGACCCTCGGCTGCGGCGAGTGTCGCCGTGGCCAGGACCATCGCGGTCGCGGACAGAAGGTGTTTCATCGGTCGTCTCCCCGTTAGGTTTCAGTCTTTCTTGCGCGTCAGAAGGAAGAAGGCGGTCAGGAGAACCACCGTCACCCCCAGAAGCATGGTCGAGATCGCGTTGACCTCGGGCGTGAAGGCGCGGCGCAGCTGGCCGAGCATGTAGGTCGGCAGCGTGTCCTGCCCGCCGGACTTCACGAATTCGGTGATGACCACGTCGTCTAGGCTGATCACGAAGGCCAGCATGGCGCCCGCCATGATCCCCGGCGCGAGGAGAGGGAGCGTCACCCGGCGGAAGGTCTGCCAGGGGCTGGCGTAAAGGTCCGCGGCCGCGGTCTCCAGCGCAAGGTCCATGCTTTCAAGCCGGGCGCGGATCGGCAGATAGGCGAAGGGGATGCAGAAGGCGGTATGCGCCGCGATCAGATAGCCCAGGCCCTGATAGCCGGTTGCGACCTTGATGATCCCGAAGAAGATCAGCAGGGCGACGGCCGTCACCACCTCGGGCACCATCAGCGGCTGGTTGATCATCACATAGATGAAGGTCTGCCCCTTGAACGCCTTGCGTCGCGTCGTCCCCAGCGCGGCCAGCGTCGCCAGTGTCGTCGCCAGCACGGCGGCCGAGGCCCCGATCACCAGCGAGCGCACCGTGGCATCCTTCACCGCCTGGTTCGCCCAGGCGTCGGCATACCAGTGCAGCGAGAAGCCGCCCCAGACCGCCACCGAATTGGAGGCGTTGAAGGAATAGATCACCAGCGTGAAGATCGGCAGATAAAGCAGGGCGAAGGCCGCGATGGCGATGGTTGCAAAGCCGGGAAGGCGCGAGATCTCGAAGCTGCGCTCAGCCATGATCGGAACTCCTGTCACGGTTGGCCACCCGGACATAGATCAGAAGCGCCCCCATCACGATGATCAAGAGCGTCACCGAAAGCGCGGCCCCAAGCGGCCAGTTCTTGCCCTGCAGGAACTGCAGCTCGATGAAGTTGCCGATCATCATCTTCTTGCCGCCACCCAGGACGCGCGGCGTGACATAGGCCCCCAGCGAGGGCACGAAGACAAGGATCGACCCGGCAATGATGCCCGGCTTGACGATGGGCAGGATCACCCGGCGCAAGGTGCGCCAGCGGCTGGCGTAAAGATCGTATGAGGCTTCGAGGAGCCGCATGTCGAACCGTTCAATCGTGGCGTAAAGCGGCAGGACCATCAGCGGCAGGTAGACATAGGCCATGCCGATCAGCACCGCCGTTTCGGTGTAGACGATCTGCAGGGGCCGGTCGATCACCCCCAGCCAGATCAGCGCGGTGTTCAGGATACCCTCGTTCCGGATCACCTCGTTGATCGCGAAGGTGCGGATGAGCAGGTTGGTCCAGAAGGGAATCGTGATCAGGAACAGCCACATGGCGCGTTGCTGCGCGGGGCGCGTGGCGATGAACCAGGCGGTCGGAAAGCCGACGGCGAAGGTCACCAGCGTCGTGGTCAGCGACAGCCAGACCGAGCGCCAGAAGATCGTCAGATGCGCATCGGCCAGCCGGTATTCCTCGTCGAAGATGTCGTAGGTGAGGAAGATGCCGCGCCAGCCCTCCAGCGAGAATTGCCGGATCACCCCGCCGGTGTCGTTCGCCGTCAGGAAGGAATAATAGACCACGATCAGCAGCGGCCCCGAGGCCGCCAGCGCCAGCACCACAAGCGCCGGAACGGACAGAAGCCAGCCGTTGCGGGCCGATTGTCTGACGGCATTCTGCTCGGCGGGGCTCATCAGTCTTCCACCCTTTGCACGGCGCCCTCGGCAAAGCGGATGCCGACCTCCTGGCCCTCGGCAAGCCCCGCCTCGCCCGAGACCGGGTTCTGCAGGCGGGCGACAAGCTCGGTCCCGTCGGCCAAGGCCAGATGGCAATGCGTGTCGGTGCCGAAATAGACCAGCGAGCCGACCTTAGCCCGCAACACGCCCTCGGCCGCCGGGCCAAGCCGCAGCTGTTCGGGCCGCACGATCACGGTCGCATGTCCGCCGGCCTTCAGGCCCGGCACCTCGATCCGCTCACCGGTGGCAAGGCGCAGGGCGCCCTCCTCGGCCGTGCCGGTCAGGAAGTTCGTCTCGCCGATGAAGCTGGCGACAAAGCGGTTCCGGGGATGGATGTAGATCTCCTTCGCCGTGCCGACCTGCTGGATCTTGCCCGCGCTCATCACCGCGATGCGGTCGGACATGGTCAGGGCTTCTTCCTGGTCGTGGGTGACGAAGACAAAGGTAATCCCGGTCTCGGTCTGCAAGCGCTTCAGCTCGATCTGCATCTCCTTGCGCAGCTTCAGGTCCAGCGCGGAGAGCGGTTCGTCCAGCAGCAGCACCTTCGGCTGCGGCGCCAGGGCGCGCGCCAGCGCGACCCGCTGCTGCTGGCCGCCCGAAAGCTGGCTGGTCTTGCGCCCCGCCATCGCCTCAAGCTTCACCAAGGCCAGCATCTGCGCCGTCCGCGCCTTCACCTCCGCGGCCGGTTTGCCAAGCATTTCAAGGCCGAAGGCGATGTTCTGCGCCACCGTCAGATGCGGGAACAGCGCATAGCTCTGAAACACCGTGTTCACCGGCCGCCTGTTCGGCGGCAGGGTGGTGATGTCGGCCCCGTCAAGCAGGATCGTGCCATCGGTCGGCATCTCGAACCCCGCGATCAGCCGCAGCAGCGTGGTCTTGCCGCAGCCGGACGGACCGAGCAGCGTAAAGAACTCCCCCTGCCGGATATCGACCGAAACATCGTCCAGCGCCCGCACAGTGCCTGCGCCTAGCCCGAATGCCTTCACGACATTCCGGGCCGAGATCGTTACCGCATCGGCCACGGATACCCCCAGTTCATCCCCGTATTTGATCATATTGGGCGGAAGAAACGCATCCCTAC
>JARFTV010000104.1 GCA_029289325.1 Alphaproteobacteria bacterium | reverse complement strand
GCCCTGGGCGACCTTGATCTCCAGCTCCTCGCAGGCGTTCAGATACTCCGCCGTGACGCCGAAGCGACCCGATGCCACCTGCTTGATCTTGGCGGACGGGTTGTCCCCGTTCGGCTCCGGCACGAAATGCGCCGGATCCTCGCCGCCCTCGCCACTGTCCGACTTCGCCCCGATCCGGTTCATCGCCACGTTCAGCGTCTTGTGCGCCTCGGGCGACAGCGCCCCCAGCGACATGCCCGGCGTCACGAACCGCTTGCGGATCGAGGTGATCGACTCCACTTCCTCAATCGGCACCGGCTTGCCCAGCGTCTTGATGTCCAGAAGATCGCGCAGATGGATCGGCGGGTTCGACCGCATCGCTGCCGAATACTGCTTCCACAGGTCATAGGACGCCCGGTCACAGGCCGACTGCAGCATGTGCATCGTCTGCGCTTCCCAGGCGTGCTTTTCGCCCGACCGCCGCGCCTTGTAGAAGCCGCCGATGGGCAGCACATCCGCGCCGCCCAGCCAGCCGCGACGGTGCACCTCTTCCAGCTTCTGCTCGACGCCCGTCAGACCGATGCCCGAAATGCGCGACTGCATGCCGGGGAAATACTCGGCCACCATCGCGCGGGACAGACCCACGGCCTCGAAGTTCAACCCGCCGCGATAGGAGGAGATCACCGAGATCCCCATCTTCGACATGATCTTCAGAAGACCCGCATCGATGGCATCCCGATACCGCCGCATCGCGTCGGTCAGCGTGCCGTCCAGAAGGCCCCGGTCGATCCGGTCCGCGATGGAATCCTGCGCCAGATAGGGGTTCACCGTCGTGGCCCCGCAGCCGATCAGCACGGCGAAGTAATGCGGATCGATGCATTCCGCCGACCGCACGTTGATCGAACAGAAGGTCCGCAGCCCCTTGCGCGTCAGCCAGCTATGCACCGCCGAAGTCGCCAGGATCATCGGCATCCCGACCTTTTCCGTCCCCTGATGCTCATCCGTCAGCACCAGCTGCCCGGCACCGGACCGCACGGCATCCTCGGCCTCGGCCCGGATCCGCTCCAGCCCCTGCCGCAGGTCGTCCAGCCCCTCGCCCACCGGGAAGGTGCAGTCGATGAAGGCAACCTGATCGCCAAAGCGCTGCACCATCACCTCGAACTCGCGGTTCGCGATGAAGGGGCTTTCCAGCACTAGGATTTCCGTCTGGCTGTTGTTCTCATCCAGCACGTTCCGCAGGTTGCCGAAGCGCGTCTTCAGCGACATCACCCGGCCTTCCCGCAGGCTGTCGATCGGCGGGTTCGTCACCTGGCTGAAGTTCTGGCGGAAATAGTGGCTCAGCGGCCGGTAGACGCTGGAAAGCACCGCCGGCGGCGTGTCATCGCCCATCGAGGCGACCATTTCCTTGCCATCCTCGGCCATCGGAGCAAGCACCTGCTCCAGCTCCTCGACCGTGAACCCCGCCGCGATCTGGCGCTTGCGCAGGTCGGACCCGGTAAAGGTCTGCGTCTCGGGAATGTCGCGCAGCAGGCTGTTCAGGTCGACAACCTTCTCGATCCAGTCGCCATAGGGCTGCGCGGCGGCGAGTTTGTCCTTCATCTCGGTGTCGTGGTAGAGCTTGCCCTCCGCCATATCGACTGCGATCATCTGCCCCGGCCCCAGCGCGCCCTTCTCGCGGACCGTGGTTTCGTCCACCGGCACCATCCCGGCCTCGGACCCCGCGATCAGCATCCCGTCGCCGGTGATGACATAGCGCATCGGCCGCAGCCCGTTGCGGTCCAGCCCGCCGCAGACCCAGCGCCCGTCGGTCATCGCCAGGGCCGCCGGACCGTCCCACGGCTCGATGACCGAGTTGCAATAGGAATACATGTCCGCCCAGGCCTTGGGCATGTTCACCGTCTGCTTCGACCAGGCCTCCGGCACCAGCATCGTCTTGGCCATCGGGGCCGACCGCCCCGACCGCACCAGCGCCTCGAACACCGCATCCAGCGCGCCGCTGTCCGAGGTCCCGCCCGGAATGATCGGCTTGATATCCTCGGCCGCCGCCCCGAACGCCTCCGAGGACATGCGGATCTCGTGGCTCTTCATCCAGTTGATGTTGCCCTTCAGCGTGTTGATCTCGCCGTTATGGGCCAACATGCGGAAAGGCTGGGCCAGCCACCACTGCGGGAAGGTGTTGGTCGAATACCGCTGGTGATAGATCGCAAAGGCGCTTTCGAACCGTTCGTCCATCAGGTCGGGGTAGAAGGTCGCCACCTGCTCGGCCAGCATCATCCCCTTGTAGATGATCGACCGGCAGGACAGCGAACACAGATACATCCCCTGGATGCCCGCCGCCGTCGCCGCCTTCTCGATCCGGCGGCGGATGATGTACAGCTCGCGCTCGAACTGCTCCTGGTCGATATCCTTCTCGCAGCGGATCAGGATCTGCTCGATCTCGGGCCGCGTCGCATTGGCCTTTTCCCCCAGGACCGAGACATCCACCGGCACATGCCGCCAGCCATAGATGTAATGGCCCATCCGCAGGACCTCGGTCTCGACGATGGTCCGGCACCGCTCCTGAGCGCCAAAGTCCGTGCGCGGCAGGAACACCTGCCCGACGGCGATCAGCTTCGAGGTGTCGGGCTCATGCCCCGTGCGCCGGACCTGGTCCTCGAAGAACCCGACCGGGATCTGCACATGGATCCCCGCCCCGTCGCCCGTCTTGCCATCCGCATCCACCGCGCCCCGGTGCCAGACCGCCTTCAGCGCGTTGATCCCGTTCTCCACCACCTTGCGGCTCGGCTTGCCGCTGATCGCAACGACCAGACCCACACCGCAGGAGGAATGTTCATCCTCCAGTTTGTACAGCCCGTTCGCGTCCAGCCAGGCGCGCTTTTCTTCCTCGGCCTTCACCCAGGCGGCATCATACTTCGTCATGGCTCACTCCTTCAGGCTGGCGGGAAGAATCAGGGGACGCGCGGCCTCTGCCGTCAGTGCGTCGCAGTCATGGATCGGCTGGCGGGCCAGAAAGCCCTTTTCGCCGGGAAAGACGAACTCGACCGGGCTGCCGTCGATTGGCAGCCACCGGCCGTCGCCCAGATCGGTTTCACCCGGACCGGCGAAGAACAGCCGCCAGTCGGGGTGCAGGTATTCGTTGCCGCGCGACCGGCGCAGGACATTGCCGGCCTCGTCGTATTCGGTGAAGTCGACCTCGGTTTCCTGCAAGGTGATCCCGTCGATCACCACGCTGCGCCCGGTCAGCCGGTCATACCCCTCGGCCCGGC
>JARFTV010000103.1 GCA_029289325.1 Alphaproteobacteria bacterium | reverse complement strand
ATCGCCGCCGATCGCACAGGTCCCGGGGAGGAGGATCGGGACCTCACGAAAACTGACTTGCCGTAAGCGGCCTCACGGGCGACGGCGGGGATCGAGATGCGGCTGATGCCGAGATCGTTCAACTCGCGGTCGGACAGGGCGTTCAATTCGGTCACGGTGCGGGTGTAGACCCGGCGAGCCTGGATCGCGGAAACGACCATGTCCTTCAGGTCGGCCAGAAGGCCCTTGCGGACGGCGCGGGTGGTGTTGACATAAGCCATGGTGTTCGAAGCCTCTATCAGTTCGTCAGCAACGTTCTGTTGCGCTGTTGAGGCCAAGATGGGCCCAATGCTGCACTTGCACAATACCGCCCCGTCGCAATGCCGCCATGCAGCGTCCGCATGGCTCCAGTCACGAATTTGTCATTGATTTTTAATCCTTTCGCCGAATTTTTGAGCGTTTGGTCAAGAGGCCTTGCCCTTCTGCGCAGAGATCACGACGTTAGGATGAATTCTGTGCGACGGGGGAACGGATGTCGGTCGATCGGAACGCGGTCATGCAGGTCCTGGCAGGGGTCACGCACCCTGGCGGGGGCGACCTTGTCAGTCGGGACCTGATTCGCGCCCTGTCCGTCGACGGGGGCGTCGTGCGCTTCGTGATCGAGGCCGCCACCCCGGATGAGGCGCGGGCGCTCGGCCCGGCACAGGCCGAGGCCGAGGCCAAGTTGAAGGCGCTGCCGGGCGTAAGCTCGGTCCAGGTGGTGATGACGGCGCATGGTCCGGCGGCGAAGGCTGCCCCTCCCAGCCTGAAGATCGGCCAGCATCCGACGCCGCAGCAGGGCGGGCCGCAGAAGATCTCGGGGATCGACCGGATCATCGCGGTCGGCTCGGGCAAGGGCGGCGTCGGGAAATCCACGGTAGCATCGAACCTGGCGGTGGCGCTGGCGCGGCGCGGCCGGAGGGTCGGGCTGCTGGATGCCGATATCTACGGGCCGAGCCAGCCGAAGATGATGGGGGTGAACCAGCGGCCCTCAAGCCCGGATGGCAAGACGATCGAACCGCTTGTCGCCCATGGCGTCACGATGATGTCGATCGGCCTGATGCTGAAGGAGAACGAGGCGGTGGTCTGGCGCGGGCCGATGCTTATGGGCGCGCTGCAGCAGCTTCTGGGGCAAGTAGCCTGGGGCAAGCTTGATGTCTTGATCATCGACCTGCCGCCGGGGACGGGGGATGTGCAACTGACGCTGTGCCAGCGGACGCAGCTGACGGGGGCCATCGTCGTGAGCACCCCGCAGGACGTGGCGCTGCTGGATGCGCGCAAGGCGCTGGACATGTTCGTCAAGCTCAAGACCCCGGTCCTGGGGCTGGTGGAAAACATGTCGACCTTTGTCTGCCCGAACTGCGGGCATGAGAGCCATATCTTCGGTCACGGCGGTGTCGCGGCCGAGGCGGCGAAGCTGGACCTTCCCTTCCTGGGCGAGCTGCCGCTGGCGCTGGACGTTCGCGTCGCGGGGGACAGCGGGACGCCGGTTGCGGCCACGGATGGCCCTCTGGCCCAGCCCTATCTCGCACTTGCCGACCGCTTGATCGCAGGCGGCATGGGCTGAACGCCTTTCCAGTTTGACGACCAGAAACCCGCCCCAGTGGCGGGTTTTTGCTTTGGCCAAAGGTTCTCGTTGATTGCATACCGACTGGTTGGTATTGTTCGGGCGGGCGAGTCGGAGGACTTGCCTGACAGGAGGAGGACAGAGATGACCCATGCCATTCGCACCGTGCTCTGGTTCAACGGCCGTGGCCGCGAGGCGGCCGAGTTCTATTGCGGCCAGATCCCGGACAGCCGCATCGAAAGCATCTACGCCAGCGACAACGGCGGCCCTGACGGGAACAGCCATTTTGAAGTGGTGGATTTCCGCCTGAACGGGGTGCCCTACCAGATCCTTGACGCGGGCCCGATGTTCCCGCTGTCGGAATGTGTTTCGGTCTGCGTGGCGACGCCGGACCAGGCCGAGACCGACCGGCTGTGGGAGGCTCTGGCCTCCGATGGTGGCAGTCACGGGCCCTGCGGCTGGCTCAAGGATCGCTACGGCCTGTCGTGGCAGGTCGTGCCCGAGGCAGTCTACGCCCTGATGACCGCGCCCGACAAGGCGCGGGCGGAGCGGGCGCTGGCGGCCGTGATGCAGATGGGCAAGATCGACATCGCCGCGGTCGAGGCTGCGGCGGCAGTCGAGGCGGCCTGAGATGCGCAAGGTCAGGATCATCGAGCATGTCTCGCTTGATGGCGTCATCCAGGCCCCGGGTGGGCCGGAGGAGGACCGGGAAGGCGGCTTTGCTTATGGCGGCTGGGCCTTCCCCTTCCGCGACCCCCAGGTCGGCGCGGCGGTCGATGCCGCGCATGGAAAGGGGTTCGACCTTCTCCTTGGCCGGACGACCTATGACATCTTCGCGGGCTACTGGCCGAAGCACGAAGGTCCGATGGCCGACAGCCTGAACAGCGCGCGGAAGTTCGTGGCGACCCACCGGCCGGACAGCCTGGACTGGGGGCCGGTGGAAAGCCTGGGGAAGGATGTCGCCACGGGCATCAAAGGGGTGAAGGCAGCGGGCGGGCCGGATCTCATTGTCTGGGGCAGCTCCAGCCTGACGTCGCTTCTGATCAGCGAGGGGCTGGCGGACGAGGTGGTGCTGCTGGTCTTTCCGGTGCTGATCGGGCGCGGCAAGCGCCTGTTCTCGGACGAGTTTCCGCCAAGCGGACTTGAACTGATCGACAGCAAGTCGGTGCCCTCGGGCGTCATCATCTCAACCTACAAGCCCGCCGGCGCAATGCGCACGGGCAGCTTCTGAACCGGAGAGTTCCAATGGACGACATACCGCAGGACCAGCGCTATCGGCCGGAAGACCGTGTCATGCAGGGCGTGATCCCCTATTTCGCCTTGCCGGGAAAGGCGGGCGCGGCGGCCGACTTCTACATCAAGGCCTTCGGCGCGAAGGATATCGGCCGGATGCCCTTTGACGGCCGACCCGGTCACTTCATGCATATCCAGGTCGAGATCAACGGCGGGGCGCTGATGCTGACCGACGAGGGCGGCATGTCCAGCGTCGACGGGACCGGCAATCCGATGCCGCAGGGCCATCTGCAGCTTGTGGTCCCCGATGGCCAGGCCTGGTGGGACCGGGCCCTGGCGGCGGGCTGCACGGTGGTGGCCCCGTTCGAACGGCAGTTCTGGGGCGATACCTGGGGCTTGCTGGTCGACCCGTTCGGGATGAAATGGGCGGTGTTGACACCCGATCCCG
>JARFTV010000061.1 GCA_029289325.1 Alphaproteobacteria bacterium | reverse complement strand
CCGGGCAGCCATTTCGCCTTCTGCTCCTCTGTGCCGCCGCAAAGGATGAGCTCGGCCGCGATTTCCGACCGGGTGCCGAGCGAGCCCACCCCGATGTAACCGCGCGAAAGCTCTTCGCTCACGACGACCATCGACGCTTTTGAGAGGCCGAAACCACCATAGGCCTCGGGGATGGTCAGGCCGAAAACGCCCATGCCGGCAAGCTCTTCGATCACCTCCATCGGGATCAGCTCGTCCTTGAGGTGCCAGTCATGGGCGTGCGGGATGACCTTCTCGTCGGCATAGCGGCGGAACTGGTCGCGGATCATCTCCAGTTCTTCGTCCAGTCCGGTGGCGCCAAAAGTCGCGCGGCCCTGATTGTCACGCATCAGGGCTACAAGGGCCATGCGGGCTTCGGGTGCGTTGCCCTGCGCGATCAGGCGCGCGGCCGAGGGGCCGGGGGTCCAGCTGACGCCAAGGTCGGCCAGACGGGCGACTTCGCCCTGGCTCATCGCGATCCCGCCGGCGATCTGGGCGAGGTATTCGCCATAGCCGATCTGGAGGATCAACGCCTCCATCGCGCCGAACTGGCCAGCCTGATCCAACCGGCCGGCCCAGGCGTCAAGCTGGCGCAGCGATTCCAGGTAGGTCGCCAGCCAGGCCAGCGCATGGGCCTGGAACTGCCGTTCCTCCAGTGCCTGGGCCGAGAGCTTGCCCCCGACTGTCACTTCGGCACGCAGCCCTTCGCGCGCCTGGGTGAACAGGTGCTCGACCTCGGGCAGGGCAGCGGCGGTAAGGCTGCGCAGATCGGCAAGGATCGGGGTCTGGGTCATCGCCTGTCCATCATGCGGCATCTTGGGCTCCAACAGGATTCTGCATCTGCGAAGAGGTAGAGCCTTTGCAATGGCGGCGCAACAAGATTTCAAAACATGCGTCACGAAAGCGCAGAAAGTGTCGCGGAGGATTCGGCTTTCCCCGGCCCGGCGGCTGGGCGAAAAGGGGCGGCCGAAAAGGAAGCGACATGTTGGAACTGGTCTCTGCGGGTCTGCCCGTGCATCTGTTTGCCGCCGCGCTGGCGATCACGCTGTTCGCGGGCTTCGTGAAGGGCGCGGTGGGATTCGCGATGCCGATGATCCTAGTTTCGGGCTTTGCCGTCTTTCTGCCGCAAGAGCTGGCGCTGGCCGGGCTGATGCTGCCGACGCTGGTCACGAACATCAGCCAGGCCTTCCGCCAGGGTCCCGGACCGATGTGGGAGACGATGCGGAAATATCGTCGTTTCCTGATCGCCACGGTGGTCTGCATCGTGCTGTCCGCGCCCTTTGCCGAGGCGATCCCACGCACGGTTTATCTGTTGATGCTGGGGCTGCCGATCACCGCCTTTGCCGCGCTGCAGCTTATGGGGCGGAGCCTGGCGATCCGCCTGCACCATCGCGACCGGGCAGAGTGGCTGCTGGGGGTGATCGGCGGGCTTTACGGCGGCGTCTCGGGGATCTGGGGGCCGCCGCTTCTGGTGCTGCTCCTGTCCACCGGGGCCGAGAAGGTGCAGATGATCCGGGCGCAGGGCGTGGTGTTCCTGATCGGGGCGGTGGCTCTGCTTCTGTCGCATCTGGGGACCGGGGTGGCCAATGCTGAGAGCCTTGGCTTTTCGGCCGCGCTTTGCTTTCCGGCCCTGGCGGGGCTTTACCTCGGCTATGCGGTGCAGGACCGGCTGGACCAGGCCCGCTTCCGGCGCTGGACGCAAGGCTTGCTGGTTCTGACAGGGCTGAACATGGTCAGGCAGGCGCTGTCCTGATCATCAGGGCGCCAAGCGCCAGCAGCAGGACGCCCGAGGCAAGAAAGCCAAGGTCCCACCACATCCACTGGTCGTGTGGTACCGTCTCATTGACATGGTGCAGGCCAAGAAGGTGGTGGTTCACCAGCCCTTCGACCAGGTTGAAAAGCCCGAAGCCCGCCAGCCCGCTGCCGAACAGCGCGCGTGAGGAAAGCGCCGCCCCGCGCCGGACGGCGCGCCAAAGCAGGACCAGTCCGATCAGAACCATAAGCCAGGTCGCGGCATGGAAGAGGCCGTCCAGCAACGTGTTGATCTGCAGTCCCGCGACCGTATCCACCGGCACCCCGGCGCTGGAACCCATGTGGTGCCACTGCAGGATCTGGTGCAGAACGATCCCGTCCAGAAACCCGCCAAGGCCAAGGCCCAGAAGCAGACCGGCCCCGACCGGGGGCGGACGGCGCGCGCGATGGGTTTCAGACATGGCCGGCTCCTTTCGGGCAGGAACCGGCAAGGACGGGGGATGTTCCCGTCAGCCGATGGCGGCGGCCTTCACGTCAGCATCGATATAGGGGACGTACTGGGCAAAGTTCTTCTGGAACATGCCGACCAGCTTCTGCGCCTGGGCATCATAGGCGGCCGGATCCTCCCAGGTGGAGCGGGGATCAAGCAGCGCGGTCTCGACGCCCGGAACCTCGACCGGCACATCGAAGCCGAAGTTCTTGTCCTTGCGGAACGCAACCCCGTTCAGCGACCCGTCCAGCGCCGCAGCCAGGAGCGCGCGGGTCGCCTTGATCGGCATCCGCCTGCCCTCGCCATAGGCCCCGCCGGTCCAGCCGGTGTTCACCAGCCAGCAGGACGCGCCATGCTTGGCGATCTTGGCCTGCAGGAGCTTGCCATAGACTTCGGGTCGGCGCGGCATGAAGGGGGCGCCGAAGCAGGTGGAGAAGGTCGGCTGCGGCTCGGTGATGCCACGTTCGGTCCCGGC
The DNA here is from genome assembly GCA_029289325.1 of Alphaproteobacteria bacterium. Lineage (GTDB taxonomy): Bacteria > Pseudomonadota > Alphaproteobacteria > Rhodobacterales > Rhodobacteraceae > Tabrizicola. The sequence goes on along the minus strand of JARFTV010000061.1, from coordinate 15,425 downwards.
GGCCTTGGAGGTGAAGCCGGAGAGGAAGTGATACATCGCCTGCGCCGGGGTCAGCCGCGCGATGGGCGGGAGGACCCCGAAGGCGTCGCAGGTCAGCATGACGACATGCTTGGGATGCCCGCCAAGCCCGGTGGGCGAGGCGTTGGAAATCGCCTCAAGCGGATAGGCGCAACGGGTGTTCTCGGTCAGGCTGCGGTCCGAGAAATCGAGTTCCAGCGTCTCGGCGTCGAAGACCATGTTTTCCACCACGGTCCCGAAACGGTGGGTGGTGGCATAGATTTCAGGCTCGGCCTCGGGGGACAGGTCGATGGTCTTGGCGTAGCAGCCGCCCTCGAAGTTGAAGATGCCACGATCGGACCAGCCGTGTTCATCATCGCCGATCAGCGTGCGGTCGGGCGAGGCGGAAAGAGTGGTCTTGCCGGTGCCGGAAAGACCGAAGAAGACGGCCGCGTCGACGGGATTGCCGATGGCGTGGTTGGCCGAGCAGTGCATCGCCATCACGCCCTTTTCGGGCAGAAGGTAGTTCAGGATGGTGAAGACCGATTTCTTGTTCTCGCCGGCATAGGCGGTGTTGCCGATCAGCACGGTCTTCTCGTCGAAGTTCATCGCGATGACCGTTTCCGTCCGGCAGCCGTGACGCGCGGGGTCGGCCTTGAAGGACGGAAGGTTGATGATCGTCCATTCGGGGGTGAAGCTGTCCAGCTCGACCCGGCCCGGACGACGGAGGAGGTGGCGGATGAACAGCCCGTGCCAGGCAAGTTCGGTCACCACACGGACGTCCAGCCGGTGGATCGGGTCGGCCCCGGCGTAAAGGTCCTGCACGAAAAGCTCGCGGCCCCTGGCATGTTCCAGCATGTCGGCCTTGAGGCGGGCGAAGGCCTCGGGCGACATGGCGGCATTGTTGTCCCACCAGACGGTGTTCTCGGTGGCGGGGGTGCGGACGACGAACTTGTCCTTGGGCGAGCGGCCGGTGAACTGGCCAGTGGAGCATAAGAAGGCGCCGCCATTGCCCAGACGCCCTTCGCCCCGCGCGACAGCCGCTTCGACCAGCGCCGCCTCGACATAGTTGTAGTGGGCGACCGCCACACCGTTGATCCCTTGATGCGCAAGGGTCTGGTCGGGGTTCACGCGTCCGCGCGTCGTTTCCTGGGTCATCCTGCAAGCTCCGAAAGGCCGCGGCCCCCCGGCAGCGGCGGTTTCTTCCGATGGCATCCGGGCCGGAATGCCGCGAACAAGCCCTTGAGGGGCCCGCCCGCACGGCCGCTATACCATGATGGGTTCGGCGCATAATAGGATCAAATTCAATGCGTTAGCGCAATCATTTTGGCGTTAGCGCCACCATCCGCGCCCTTCCGCCGACACACGGCGAAATTGCCGCGGATGTCGGCCAAATTGCCACCCTCTGCCCCGGTTATGCCACTCTGATTCGCTTTCCTGTTGATATTCCCGCGTTCCGGGCGGAAAATCCGGACAAAATATTAATGCGGCAGTAGCAGTTAACGGGAGGGTCGACGATGTCGCGCATCGCCCTGGTGGACGACGACAGGAACATTCTCACCTCGGTCGCCATGACCCTTGAAGCCGAAGGCTTCGAGGTCGAGACCTACAATGACGGCCAGTCCGCGCTGGAGGCATTCAGTCGCCGGATGCCGGACATGGCGGTTCTGGACATCAAGATGCCCCGGATGGACGGGATGGACCTGTTGCAGCGAATGCGGCAGAAGACCTCGATCCCGGTGATCTTCCTGACCTCCAAGGATGACGAGATCGACGAGGTGCTCGGTCTGCGCATGGGTGCCGACGATTACGTCAAGAAACCCTTCAGCCAGCGCCTTCTGGTCGAACGTATCCGCGCGCTTCTGCGCCGGCAGGAGGCGATCAGCACGGGTGAGGCCGCGGCTACCGAAGACACCCGAATGATGGAGCGCGGGAACCTGCGGATGGACCCGCTGCGCCATTCGGTCACCTGGAAGGGCCGCGAGGTCTCGCTGACCGTGACGGAGTTCCTGCTGTTGCAGGCTTTGGCGCAGCGGCCCGGTTTCGTGAAATCGCGCGATCAGCTGATGGATGTGGCGTACGACGACCAGGTCTATGTCGACGACCGCACCATCGACAGCCATATCAAGCGGCTGCGCAAGAAGATGCGCTCGGTCGATGACACGTTCTCGGCCATCGAGACCCTCTACGGTATCGGTTACCGCTACAACGAAGAGTGACGCTGCCCTGAAATGACCTCCGCCCCGAAGATCGCCAGCATGGAGGAATACCGTCCCAAACGCTCGGGTGACGTCCTTCTGGGCGAGGACTGGGTTTCCCCGGACGCCACGGTCGAGCGGCTGAAAGAGGGGCGGAGCAGCCGCAGCATCGTTGCGCTCAACCGTTCGCCGCTGGCGCGGAAGATCATCGTCTTCAACCTGATGGCGCTGGTCATGCTGGTGATCGGGGTCCTGTTCATGAACCCGTTCCGCGACAGCCTGGCGCTGCAGCGGCAGCAGGGGATGGCACGGCAGGCAGAGCTTATCGCCCTGATCTACGAAGGCCAGCTGCGCCCCGGCACCAACGGCTTTGACTTCCGCAGGCCCCTGGAGGCGATCAAGGTCGACCCGGTGGTCGAAGTCTTCGTCTTCGATCCGACCGGGCGGCTTCTGGCCTCGAAGGTCGGGCAGGGGACCGAGACCCTGGTCGCCAATCCGGCCCAGCCGACGATCCTGACCGACTTTCTGGAAAGCGTCTGGAATACAGTGACCGTGGTCCTGCGCCAGGGGCGGGGGATCCGCACGGAAACCATCGACGCGGCAGAAAAGGCGCTGGGCGTGGCCCAGGGCGCGCTGAAGGGTGACAGCGTCAGCCATACCAGCCGCGACAGCGAGGGCAGCCTGTTCTTCTCGGTTGCCACGCCGATCATCGTCGGCGGCGACGTGGTGGGTGCCGTGGCGTTGACCTCGAACTCGTTCGAGATCGACCGGCTGGTCCGTTATGAGCGCGAGCAGATCCTGCAAGTCTTCCTTGTGGCGGTGGTCTTGTCGATCGGGCTGAGCCTCATGCTGGCCTCGACCATCTCGAACCCCCTGTCCGACCTTGCCGCCGCAGCCGAACTGGGCCGGGACCGTGACACGCGCCGCGTGGCGCCGTCGCGGGTCCGCATCCCCGACCTTGCCGCCCGCCCCGACGAGATCGGCCGCCTCTCGGTCGCCATGCGGGGCATGGTTTCGGCGCTTTATGACCGGATCGATGCCAACGAACAGTTCGCCGCCGATGTCGCGCACGAGATCAAGAACCCGCTGGCCTCCTTGCGGTCGGCGGTGGGGTCCCTGCGCTTCGTCAAGAAGGACGACCAGCGCGACAAGCTGCTGGACGTTATCGAACATGACGTCCGGCGTCTGGACCGCCTGGTCAGCGACATCTCCAACGCCTCGCGGCTGGACAGCGAGCTGGTGAAGGAGGACGAAGAAGAGTTCAACCTGCTCAAGACCCTGTCAAACCTGTGCCAGTACCTGTCGCAGCAGGCGGGCGAGAAGGGGGTGGATTTCATCATCGACCTGCCCTCTGATCCCATCGTGATCCACGGGCTTGAGGCGCGGCTGGCGCAGGTCTTCGTCAATCTTGTGACCAATGCGATTTCCTTCTGCGAGGAAGGCGACGCCGTCCGCGTCTGGGCCCGCCGCAGGGAAAACCGCGTGCTGGTGGTGGTCGAGGATACCGGGCCCGGCATCCCCGAACAGGCGCTGACCAAGGTATTCAAACGCTTCTATTCCGAGCGTCCGCAGATCGATTTCGGCAAGCACTCCGGCCTTGGCCTTGCGATCTCCAAGCAGATCGTCGAGGCGCATGGCGGGGTGATCTGGGCCGAGAACATCCGCCCCACCGCCGCCGACCCGACCTCGGATCCGCTGGGCGCGCGGTTTGTCGTCGGCCTGCCGGTGTGACGACGCAGATCCTGCACGCCTCCTGCATCGCGGTCGAGGGGCGGGGTCTCCTGATCCTTGGCCCCTCGGGCGCGGGCAAGTCTACGCTTGCGCTGCGTCTTATCGCGCTGGGGGCGCGGCTGGTGGCCGATGACCGCACGGAAGTGACCGCCGCGACTGGCCGCCTGACCGCCAGCTGCCCCGCTGCGATCAAGGGCCTGATCGAGGCACGCGGTATCGGCCTGCTGCGCGCGCCGACGCTGGACCAGGCCGAAATCGCCCTGGTGGCCGACCTCGCGCAGGTCGAGGACCAGCGCCTGCCCCCGCGCCGCCGGATCACCATCCTTGGCTGCGAGATTGACCTTGTCTTTGGCCTGCCGAATGACCATTTCCCCGCAGCGTTGATGCTCTATCTTCGCCATGGAAGGCAGGACTGACCTGCACCCCCGGACCAAGGATGACACCCGAACCCGACCACCGCCTGATCTTCGTCACCGGCCCCTCGGGCGCCGGCCGGACAACGGCGATCAGGGTGCTGGAGGATCTGGGGTATGAAGGCATCGACAACATCCCCTTGTCGCTGGTCCCCCGGCTGGTCGATGGCGCCCCACTTGGTCGGCCCATCGTCCTGGGTCTCGACGTGCGCAACCGCGACTTCAACGCCACCGCGCTGATCGAGCTGATCGACACCCTGACCCGCGACCCCCGCGTCGTCCTGGAAGTGGTCTACATGGACTGCGCGCCCGCCGTCCTGATCCGCCGCTTCTCGGAAACCCGCCGCCGCCATCCACTGGCGCCGAACGAGACCCCGGCGCAGGGGGTGGAGCGCGAGATCGACCTTCTGACCCCGATCCGGATCCGGGCCGACCACCTGATCGACACGACCGAACTGAACCAGCATGATCTGAAGGCCGAACTCGCGGCTTTGTTCGATACCACGCATGCGCATCCGCTGCCGGTTTCGGTCCAGTCCTTCAGCTACAAGCGCGGCATCCCGCGCGGGGTGGACATGATCTTCGACTGCCGATTTCTGGCGAATCCGCATTGGCAGCCGCAGCTGCGCCCGCTGGACGGCCGCGATCCCCGGGTGGAAGAGTTCGTCCGCGCAGACCCGCGCTTTGCCGAGTTCTTCCAAAGGTTGCGCGACCTTCTGCTGTTTCTTCTTCCGGCCCAGCTGGACGAGGGCAAGTCCCATCTTGCCATCGCCTTCGGCTGTACGGGGGGGCAACATCGCTCGGTTGCTGTCGCGGAAATGATGGCCAATGCGCTTGCAGAAAACGGCTGGGCGGTGTCAAAACGTCATCGGGAACTGGAACGCAGGAGCGCCGAGGCGCAGTCCGACGCAATGAGGGTGACAGGCGCTTGATCGGTATCGTGATCGTGGCACATGGCGGTCTGGCGCGGGAATATCTCTCGGCGGTGGAACATGTCGTGGGCAAGCAGGCCGGGATGCTGGCCATCGCCATCGAGGACGACCACGACCGCAGCGCCAAACAGGCCGAAATCTGCGCCGCCGCCGATGCCGTGGACAGCGGGAACGGCGTGGTGCTGGTGACCGACATGTTCGGCGGCTCGCCTTCGAACCTCTCGCTGCCCGCCTGCGCCACCACGGGCCGACGCATCCTTTACGGGGCAAATCTGCCCATGCTGATCAAACTTGCCAAGTCGCGCGACCTGACCGTCCCCGAGGCGGTCGCCGCCGCGCTGGATGCCGGCCGCAAGTATATCAACGCGCTGGACCTTGGTGGCGGAGCCTAGGATGTCGTCCAGCCGCAGCTTCCGCATCGTGAACGAGAAGGGCCTTCACGCCCGCGCCTCTGCGAAGTTCGTCGAGGTGGTCGAGGCGCATGACGCCCGTGCCACGGTTGCGAAGGACGGAATGGAGGTTTCGGGCGATTCGATCATGGGCCTCCTGATGCTTGGTGCCTCCCGCGGGACGGTGATTGACGTTACGACCAGCGGGGCCGAGGCGGTGAAACTCGCCGATGCGCTGGAGGCGCTTGTTGCGGCCCGGTTCGGAGAAGACTATTGAGCAGTGATGCCCCGACTCTGTCCGGGGCCCTGGGGATAGCCGTTCCGTGACCGACCACAGCCAGATCGTATCCGAGACGCCGTCGTCTGCGGCCGGTCCGGCTGAGCGTCAGTATGACATGCGTCGGCTCAGCTATGCCGGCACGTTCAAGAACCCCTGGAAGGCTGGAACGATCCGCGCGATCGAATGGCTGACCGCGAAGGTGCAGCTCCTCCGCCTGATCCGCAGCTTCGAAAAGTCCGGCGCTCCGCATGGCGCGCCCTTCTGGCCCAAGGCGATCCGCCACATGGGCATCCGCATCGACACCCCCGCCGAGGAGATCGCCCGCATCCCGGCAACGGGGCCGGTTGTCGTGGTCTCGAACCACCCCTCGGGCCTTGTGGACGGCATGGTCCTGGCCGAGATGGTCAACCGCGTGCGATCAGACTTCAAGATCCTGACCCGAAGCCTTCTGACCGGCATCCCCGAGGTCGAGGAGTTCATGATCCCCGTCCCCTTCCCGCACGAAGACAATGCGCGGGAGCTTGGCCTGCAGATGCGGGACGAGACGATGAAGCACCTGAAGGCCGGGGGGGTCATCATCCTGTTCCCCGCGGGGAAGGTCGCGATGTCCGAAGGCTGGTGGGGCCCGGCGGTCGAGGGCGAGTGGAACGTCTTCACCCACAAGATCGTCCGCTCCTCCGGCGCGACCATTGTGCCGATCTTCTTCCCCGGCCAGAACAGCCGGTCGTTCCAGATCGCCAACCAGCTGTCAGATACCGTGCGGCAGGGGCTGCTGCTTTATGAGATCAAACGTTGCCTCTTCAAACCCACCCGCCCTGTGATCGGCGAGCCGATCCCGGCGGAGGAGCTGAAGAAGTGGGAAGGCAACCCGCGCGGCTTCCTGGCCTGGCTGCGGGAACATACGCTGGCGCTGGCCGGGCGGTCCTGAACATCCGACCCCATGGGGGTTAAAATACCGGCTGTGAGACCTTAGCTCGGTCTGGCAAGCAGCAGGGAAGCGGATATGCCAAGCGTCGTAAAACTGAACCCGCCGGGTATGCCGGATGCCGGTCCCCTTGGATATTCGCAGGTGGCGATTGCCGCGACGGGACGGATGGTCTTCATCTCGGGCCAGGTCGCGATCCCCCGCGACGGCTCGCCCGTTCCAGCGGGTTTGGAAGACCAGACCCGTATCGTTCTGGAGAACCTGGAAACGGCGCTGGCCGCGGCGGGCGCAACGGTGGACGACGTTGCCTCGCTCCGGATCTACGTCGTCGATCTTGACCCTGTGCAGGTCGGTCCGCTGATGGCCCTGGTCGCGGCGAGATTTGGCGGGCAGGCCCCTGCTCTCACAGGCATAGGCGTAAGCGCCCTCGCCGGGCCGGAGTTCAGGATCGAGATCGAAGCTGTCGCCGTGGTGCAAGCCTAGCGCCTTACCGCGTCGGCACCGGCACTTCGCCCCGGTAATCGTAAAAGCCGCGCTGGGTCTTGCGGCCCAGCCAGCCGGCTTCGACATACTTGGTGAGCAGGGGGCAGGGCCGGTACTTGGTATCCGCCAGCCCTTCGTGCAACACGTTCATGATCGCAAGGCAGGTGTCCAACCCGATGAAATCCGCCAACTCCAGCGGGCCCATCGGGTGGTTGGCGCCCAGCTTCAGCGACTCGTCGATCGACTTCACTGACCCGACGCCTTCGTACAAGGTATAGACCGCCTCGTTGATCATAGGCATCAGAATGCGGTTGACGATGAAGGCCGGGAAGTCCTCGGCTGACGCGGCGGTCTTGCCCAGCTTGCGGACGACCTCATGCAGCGTGTCCCAGGTCTCCTGATCGGTCGCGATGCCGCGGATCAGCTCCACCAGCTGCATGACGGGCACCGGGTTCATGAAGTGGAAGCCCATGAACTTTTCCGGCCGGTCAGTGCGCGAGGCCAGCCGGGTGATCGAGATCGATGAAGTGTTCGAGGTCAGGATGGTCGTCGGCTTCAGGTGCGGCAGCAGGTCCTCGAAGATTGCCTGTTTCACCGTTTCGCGTTCGGTTGCCGCTTCGATGATCAGATCGCACTTGCCCAGGTCGGTCAGCTTCAGCGTCGTCTGGATCCGTTCCATCGCCGCGCGCTTGTCGGCAGCCAGCACCTTGCCGCGCGACACCTGCCGCTCAAGGTTCTTCTCGATGGTCTGAAGCGCCTTCGTCAGGCTTTCCTCAGAGATATCGGTCATCAGCACGTCATAGCCCGCAAGGGCGAAGACATGGGCGATCCCGTTCCCCATCTGTCCGGCGCCCACGACGCCCACCAGCCTGATCTCCATCGCCCGTCCCTCCGTCTGTCGCCCCCGGTTATGCCCGCCCGGACGGGCCCGCGCAAGGACGGGGAAGAGGCAGGGACCTTCAGGCAACCGCCCGGAATTCTGGCCTCTGCAAATCCCGGACCGGAGGCAGGGCCTCCGGCGAAGCACCTCGGATGGAGGCGCATCAAGCCCGCCTGCCGCCCCCGGAAATGACAACGGGGGCCGTCCTGGACGACCCCCGTCACTTCTGCGCGGGCGTAGGGTGGGCGGTATCGCCCAGCTTACGGGTCAGAGCTTCTCGATCAGTTCCGGCACTGCGGTAAACAGGTCGGCAACCAGGCCATAGTCGGCGACCTGGAAGATCGGCGCCTCTTCGTCCTTGTTGATCGCGACGATGACCTTCGAATCCTTCATCCCCGCGAGGTGCTGGATCGCACCCGAGATCCCGACGGCGACATACAGCTCCGGTGCCACGACCTTGCCGGTCTGGCCGACCTGCCAGTCGTTCGGCGCATAGCCCGAGTCGACCGCAGCGCGCGAGGCTCCGACAGCCGCGTTCAGCTTGTCCGCCAGCTTCTCGATCAGCGCGAAGTCGGCCTGAGAGCCAACGCCACGGCCGCCCGAGACCACGATCCCGGCCGAGGTCAGCTCGGGACGGTCGGAAGACGCCACCTTGTCCTCAACCCAGGACGACAGCCCGCCATCGGCCGAGGCCGAGACCTTCTCGACCGCCGCCGAGCCACCCTTGCCCGCCGCGTCGAAGGTCGCGGTGCGGATCGTCAGCACCTTCTTCGCATCCGAGGTCTTCACCGTCTGGATCGCGTTCCCGGCATAGATCGGCCGATCGAAGGTCGCCGCATCATGGACTGCAAGGACTTCCGAGATCACCATCACGTCCAGAAGCGCGGCAACCCGCGGCAGGACCGACTTCGACAGCGCGCCCGAAGCCGCGACGATATGCTCGTAATCGCCAGCCAGAGAGACGACCAGGGCGGCGGTCGGCTCGGACAGGCCGTGCGCATAGACCGCATCCTCGGCAAGAAGGACCTTGGCCACGCCGTCCAGCGTCGCCGCCTCGGCTGCGGCCGCAGCGGCATCGGGACCCGCGACCAGCACCGTGACCGGACCCAGCGACTTGACTGCGGTCAGCGCCTTGGCGACCTGATCGGTGGCAAGCGCGCCGCCCACGACATCGGCAAGAAGAAGAACGGCCATCTTACAGCACCCCCGCTTCGTCTTTCAGTTTCGCGATCAGCTCTTCGACCGAGCCGACCTTAACGCCCGCCTTGCGGCCCGCCGGTTCCACGGTCTTCACGACTGACAGGCGCGGCGCGACGTCGACGCCGTAATCGGCCGGCGTCTTGGTGGCCAGAGGCTTGGCCTTGGCCTTCATGATGTTCGGCAGCGAGGCATAGCGCGGCTCGTTCAGGCGCAGGTCGACGGTGATGATCGTCGGCATCTTGACGCTGATCGTCTGCAGACCGCCGTCCACCTCGCGGGTGACCTTGGCCGTGTCGCCCTCGATGGCGATCTCCGAGGCGAAGGTCGCCTGGCTCCAACCGAGCAGCGCCGAAAGCATCTGCCCGGTCGCGTTCATGTCGTTGTCGATCGCCTGCTTGCCGCAGAGGACAAGACCCGGAGCCTCTTCCTTCACCACGGCCGCCAGCAGTTTCGCCACGGCCAAGGGCTCGATGTCGGTATGCACGTCGGCTGCGGCTTCGATCAGGATCGCCCGGTCAGCGCCCATCGCCAGCGCGTTGCGCAGCGTCTCCTGCGACTGCTTGACGCCGATCGAGACGACGACCACCTCGGTCGCGACGCCCTTTTCCTTCAGGCGGATCGCCTCTTCCACGGCAATCTCGTCAAAGGGGTTCATCGACATCTTGACGTTCGCGAGGTCAACCCCCGACCCGTCCGCCTTGACCCGAACCTTCACGTTGTAGTCGATCACCCGCTTGACCGGGACCAGCACCTTCATCGGCCGCACTCCTCATCCGAAACGCCGCTAGGGCGCACAAGCTCTCGCCCCGCCTGTTACCGGAATGGGGGGCCGCGGAACAGACCAAATGCGACAGGTTCCAGCGACGCGACGCCGCGTTTTGATCGTCGCGGTCGATCAGTGCTTGCCGTGGCGCTCCTCGCACACTTCGTGCACTCGTCGTGTATCCACGGAGTGCTCGACGGGCGAAGCCTTCAGCGCGTCAGCCCTGGCACCCAGAGCACGTCGTCCTTGCCGTCGTTGTTGGCGATCCGGCCTGCGACGAAGAACCAGTCCGACAGGCGGTTGAGATAGCGCACCGCCTCGGGGTTCACATCCTCCATCGTCGCCAGTTCCACCACCAGCCGCTCGGCCCGGCGGCAGACGGTTCGGCAGAGGTGCAACTGCGCCGCCAGCACCGAGCCGCCCGGCAGGATGAAGCTGCGCAACGGCGTCAGCCGGTCGTTCATCGCGTCGATTTCCCGCTCCAGCCGCGCGACCTGGCCCTCGATCATCCGCAGGGGCGTGTAGGACAGGGTCGCGTCCAGATGCCGGTCGGGCGTGCAAAGGTCGGCACCCAGGTCGAACAGATCGTTCGAGATGCGCTTGAGCGCCTCGCCCATCTCGCCGTCGGCATGGAGGCGGGCGAGGCCCACCGTCGCGTTGGTCTCATCCACCGTGCCATAGGCCGACACGCGCAGCGAATGTTTCGCGACGCGCGCCCCGTTTCCAAGCGCGGTTTCCCCGGCATCGCCGGTCTTGGTGTAGATCTTCGACAGGACGACCATGATTTCTCCCGTTGCTTACGGGCGGCTGCGCAGCCCGGCGAGGGCCACGATCAGCGCCGCCGCGACGAACTGCACCCCAAGCCGCCAGCGCATGATCTTGTTGGCGTTCCGCTTGTTGAACTCTCCCCCCTTCGCGAAGGTGCCGATGCCGAACAGCAGGATGCCAAGCACGACAAGGCAGGCGATGGCCGCAAACACGAAAAGCGGGTCGGAAAACATGGGTGCACTCCCTTTGTGCCTGATCTAGGCGGCTGGCCGGGAAAAGCGAAGCCCAAATTCGCCATGCCCGACAACCACGACTTTCAGCCGCAACCTGGGCCTTCAGCCCTTGGCAATCAGCCAGTCCAGCGCCCGGACCGGCAAAAGCCTGCGGGCAAGGCCCATCAGATAGGTCGGCGTCGTGACGAAATACCGCGCCTTCGGCCGCTTCGCCTCCAGCGCGTGGATGAGCTTGGCCGTCACCGCCTCGGGGCCGAGTTCGAAGGCGTCCTTCCCAGTCTTCGGGCCGTAAAGCCGCCCGCGCAACCGGGTATAGTCCTCACGCCGGGCCGAATTCTCCCAGTCGATCCATTTCTCGAACTGCGGGATCGCATTTTCGCGGATCTTGGTGGTGATCGGGCCCGGCTCGATCAGGATCACCTCGATCCCGGTGCCCCGCATCTCGATCCGCAGCACGTCGGTCAGCCCCTCCATCGCGAACTTGGTCGCGACATAGGCCCCGCGCCAACTCAGCGCGACCAGGCCAAGGACCGAGGAGCAATTCACGATCCGCCCGTGCCCCTGCGCCCGCATCAGCGGGATCACCCGTCGGGTAAGGTCGTGGTAGCCGAAGAGGTTGGTCTCGAAGATCTCGCGCAGCGCCCCGCGCGGCAGATCCTCGACCGCGCCGGGGCAGGCGAAGGCCCCGTTGTTGTACAGGGCGTCCAGCGTCCCGCCCGTGCGGGCCACCACCTCGGCGACGGCGGCTTCGATGCTGGCCTCGTCGGCATAGTCGAGGCGGAAGCTCTCCAACCCCTCGCCGCGCAGCAGTTCGCAGTCTTCCTCCCGGCGGCAAGTTGCAAAGACCCGCCAGCCGCGCGCATGCAGCGTGCGGGCGGCGTCAAGTCCGATGCCCGAAGAGCATCCCGTGATCAGGATCGACCGCATCAAGGGTTCAGGGCGCCTCGGAGGTCAGGAACCGCCGTGCGACATAGCCTTCCAGCCCATCGCCCTCGATCACGATCCGCACCCAGTCATTGTCGACCTCGGCCACCAGAAGGGCCGCTTCGCCATTGGCAAGCCGCCCCACCACTTCGGAGTTGGTGGTCGGAGCCGCACGCACGTTCACCGCACTGGCATCGACATACCAGACCGAGCCCGCGGTTGCCACCGGCTCGGCACCGTCCGGCAGGGGCGCGCCGTCTTGGCCCGGCATGGGCTCGTTGCCGTAGGACGCCAGCGAGAAGATCGGCTCCTCGACCATCGCCACGACCTCGCGGCCGGGCTCGACCTCGACGGCCGGCTGGATCGGTTCGGCCACCGTGACCGGAGGCGGGGGCGGCGCCGCGGGCTTCGGTGCAAGGGCCGCCATGGCGGGCGCAGGATCGGCCTTGCGCACCGGGGCGGGGGAGACCGCCCGCTCGGCCCTTGCCTGCGCCTCGGCCCAGACCTCGTCAAGCCGCCCCTCGGACGCTGCCAGTGCCAGGCCGGGGCGCAGCTGCCCGCGATCCTCGCCCAGGGTCACCAGGGCGAGATAGAGGCCGATGCACAGGAGTAACGTCAGGCGCAGCATGGGATTTTCCGCTAGGGCAACTGACCCGCTCATAACACCGTTTCGTGAGCAGGTTGAGTCCAAAACGCAACCGCTGCCCCCCGGTTCCATGGTCGGCGCGAAACCCATCTGGACCGGAGCGGCGCTTTTCCCTACACGGGCAGACATGACCGCAGACGATGACGAACCCAAGATCGAGGGGGACGGCCTGACCGTCTCGGAACCGCTGTCCCGCGCCATTGGCGAGCGGTACCTGACCTATGCGCTGTCCACCATCATGCACCGGGCGCTGCCCGACGCGCGCGACGGGCTGAAGCCGGTGCACCGCCGAATCCTCTGGGCGATGCGGCGGCTGCGACTGACGCCGACGGGCGGTTTCCTGAAATCGGCCAAGATCAGCGGCGACACGATGGGGGATTTCCACCCCCACGGCGACCAGGCGATCTATGACGCGATGGCGCGTCTCGCGCAGGATTTCAACATGCGCTACCCGCTGGTCGACGGGCAGGGCAACTTCGGCAATATCGACGGCGATAACCCGGCGGCAAGCCGCTATACCGAGGCCCGCGTCACCGCCGCCGCCGAGGCGCTGATGGAAGGGATCGACGAGACCGCCGTCGACTTCCGCCCGAACTACGACGGCCGCCTGGAAGAGCCCGTGGTCCTGCCGGCGGCCTTCCCGAACCTGCTGGCCAATGGCTCCAGCGGCATCGCGGTGGGCATGGCCACCAACATCCCGCCGCACAACCTCGATGAGCTGATCGACGGGTGCCACGCCCTTCTGGACGATCCGAACCTTTCGGACGAGGCGCTGGTGGCAAAGATCCCTGGCCCCGATTTTCCCACGGGCGGCGTCATCGTGGAACCGCGCGAATCCATCCTTGAAGCCTACCGCACCGGCCGGGGCGCCTTTCGCACCCGTGCCAAGTGGGAGGTCGAGGATCTGGGCCGCGGCACCTGGCAGATCGTCGTCACCGAGATCCCGTTCCAGGTCCAGAAATCCAAGCTGATCGAGAAACTGGCCGAGCTTATCCAGATCAAGAAGGTACCGCTCCTTGCCGATGTCCGCGACGAAAGCGCCGAGGATATCCGCCTGATCCTCGAACCCCGCGCCCGCACGGTGGACCCCGAGGTATTGATGGGCAGCCTGTTCCGGAACTCGGATCTTGAGGTACGGATTTCGCTCAACATGAACGTGCTGATCGACGGCAAGGTGCCGAAGGTCTGCTCGCTCAAGGAAGTGCTCCGCGCCTTCCTCGACCACCGGCGCGATGTCCTGCGGCGGCGCAGCCAGCACCGGATCGAGAAGATCGACGCGCGTCTCGAGGTGCTTGAGGGCCTGCTGATCGCCTTCCTCAACCTCGATCGGGTGATCGACATCATCCGCTACGACAACGACCCCAAGGCCGCCCTCATGGCCGAGGACTGGTCGAAACCGCATGTCCGGGCGATGTCGGAAAAGGATTATGTGCCCCCCGCCAAGGGGCAGGGCGTCCTGACCGAGGTGCAGGCCGAGGCGATCCTGAACATGCGCCTGCGGTCCTTGCGCCGTCTGGAAGAAATGGAGCTGAACGCCGAGCGGGACGCCCTGCAGACGGAACGCTCCGACCTCGCCGACCTTCTGGACAGCGAGCGCCGCCAGTGGAAGCGGATCGGGAAAGAGCTGGACGAGGTCCGCAAGATCTACGGCAAGCACACCGTCCTCGGCGCGCGCCGCACGCAGTTCGCCGATGCCACGGAGGTCGAGGAAATCCCCTACGAGGCAATGATCGACCGCGAGCCGATCACCGTGATCTGTTCGAAGATGGGCTGGATCCGCGCGATGAAGGGCCATGTCGACCTGAGCGCCGAACAGAAGTTCAAGGACGGCGACGGCCCGCGCTTTGCCTTCCACGCCGAGACGACCGACAAGATCCTGATCGTGGCCGAGAACGGCCGGTTCTACACGCTCCTCGGCGCGAACCTTCCCGGTGGCCGCGGCATGGGCGAGCCTGTGCGGCTGATGATCGACCTGCCGAATGACACCGGGATCACCGATCTTCTGGTCTACAAGCCGGGGCGGAAATACCTCCTTGCCTCCACCGCCGGGGACGGGTTCATCGTTCCGTCCGAGGAGCTTCTGGCCCAGACCAAGGCCGGCAAGGCCGTGCTAACGGTGCGGGACGACGTCAAGACGGCCGTCTGCACCCAGGTGACTGGCGACATGGTGGCCGTGGTGGGCGACAACCGGAAGATGCTGGTCTTCCCGGTGTCCGAGCTGCCCGAAATGGCCAAGGGCAAAGGTGTCCGGTTGCAGAAGTACAAGGACGGTGGGCTTTCCGATGTGACCACCTTCGCCAAGGCCGAGGGACTGTCCTGGAAGGACCCCGCCGGACGGACGCGAAGCGAGACGGATCTCCTCGAATGGACCGGTGCCCGCGCCAGCGCCGGCAAGATGGCTCCGCGCGGCTTTCCTCGGGACAACCGCTTCACCTGAGGCAACGCTCGTCGATGACTTCGTCACTCGTTGCGGACCTCCCGACGAGAAGACGAAGTCGCATGAGGAGGCGGCCCAATCAGGCTTGAATTTCCCGGCTCCCCGGGCTAAGTCGCCGCGCGTGTAATCAAGGGCCCCTCCCGGCCCCTTTTGGACAAGGGCGGAAAACGCGATGGCGAAGGCAAAGTTTGAACGGACGAAACCGCACGTTAACATCGGGACCATT
>JARFTV010000102.1 GCA_029289325.1 Alphaproteobacteria bacterium | reverse complement strand
ACCGGCAGACGGTCTCGAGGTCGCGATAGCGCGCCTCGGTCTCGCGTTGGTGCTGCGTGAGGTAAGTCTCAAGCTCGGCACGATCATCGTTGACGAGGTCTGCACCCAGCTTGTCCAAGATTTCCGAGGTGAATATGTCGAAGCTGTAGCCATCGAAGAGGCAACCGCATGTCCCCGCCTCCAATGCCTTCTTCTTCGCCGCAGTGATATAGGCCTGCCGCGCGGCCCCCTTGAAGCGCCAGTCGGTGATGCCGTCCGGTAGAACGATCACCTCGTCGCAGTTGCCGCTCTGCAAGCCTGCGAAAATCCCGGTCCCGCGCCGCTGCATTTCGGTCAGAAGGTCCAGCGCGGCCTCCGCATCCTGCGCCACTACCGCTTCCCGGGCTCTTTCGGCCAGTTGGACGTCGCTCAAGGAGGCGAAGTCTTCCGCGGTAGCGAAGCTGGCAAGGCAGACGAGGACAGCAACCGTCGCGACCTGGTGAGACGCACGCCGCATCATTCGGCCCCCGAGTAATCGAAGAAGCTCTTTTCCTTGGCCTGTTCGGCAGCCCAGTTCACGCCTGTTTGCCCGGCAGCGAGACCCGCAGCCGCGTTCAGCCGCCACATCTGGCCGAGCATGTAGTTGGTCTCGGCGGCCATTCGGGTGTTGAGGTCGATGCTTTCCTTCAGGCCCTCCTGATTGGCGATTTCGGCCACCAAACCGTCGATCCGGGCGAGGCTTTGGGCGGCTTCCTCGTAGGAGAGCTGCGCCACGCCCATGGCTGTGGCACTCGTGGCAGCGGTCGTCGCGATGAGCTTGTCCTGCGGATTGGTGGAGGAGGACAACCCAGCAAGGGTTTCCGAAGTCAGCCCGGCGCCTTCCAGCGTGTCGCGCATGTACTCAGTGGCCATCTTGTCGCCCATGGTCACGTCGCCATCGAGAAGGCTGTCCAGAAGCCCGTCGAAATCCCCGATGGTCAGCGCATCCTGGAAGCCGGAAAGATCGGTGATCTTGGCCGCCCGCGAGCGCAGGTCCTCAACCGAATTGTAGAGGCTTGCGATCTCGTTCAGGCCCGAGATCGACCCGAGGATGCCTTCGAGGTTGGTCAGCTGTTCGAGACCGGTCTCGACCTGCTTCTTCAGCTCTTCGATCTGCGCGATCTGGTTTTCGGCATCGCGGAGTGCCGCCTGCAACTGCTCGATGTTCTTGGCGAGGTTGGTGCCGTCGATGACGGGCACACCTTGCGCCAAGAGAGGTGATGCCAGAAGCGATGCACAGAAGGCGAGCGCGAGACGCGCCCTCGTTCGAAGGACGAAAGGTCTCACGGAGTGTACTCCCAAAAGGTGGTGTATTGCAGGGATTGCGCGGCGTCTGAGAGCCCACGGGCCGACTCGACCTTGACGGCACCGGCTCGCAGCCGCAGCGTCAGGGCCATGAGGCGCGCGCGCTCGGCAAGCATGTAGGTGTTCTGGTCGACCGCTTCTTTCGGGGTCTGGGGCTTGGCCGCTTCGAGGAACCCCTTGATCCGGGCCATGGCCGCCTCGATCTGCCCCGACTGCTGGCCGGAATAGCCGATGAAGGCCGAGGACATATTGCCCCATTCGGCACTGGCGCCCTCCACCCCGGCCAGCGTGCCCGTCACGTCCGCGCCGGTGATCACGGAGAGGTAGCCGTCGTAGTAGCCCGAGATCCGGCGGACGTAGTTCTGGGTTTCCTCGAAAGGTGGGATGCCGCCGTATTTCTGGACGTTGCCTGGCCCGGCGTTGTAGGCCGCAAGCGCGAAGTCGATCCGGCCGAAGCTGTTCAATTGCGTCGCGAGATAGCGTGCGCCGCCATCGAGATTCTGCAGCGGATCGGTCGGATCGACACCGAGATCGGCGGCAGTCCCAGGCATCAACTGGCAGAAGCCCATGGCCCCGACCGGGCTGATCGCCGCGTTGGAAAACCCGCTTTCCTGCTTCACCAGCGACTGGAAAAGAATGCGCCAGGTCGTGGGCGTGAGCCCGACCTTCACGACGCCGGGGTGCGTTTGATACCGCGCCGCCGTGGCGATGATCATCGCCTCGACCGTCTCGCCTTCCCCGAATAGCCTCTGGCTTTCGGGGCTGGTCTCCTCAAGAGGATAGACTTCATCGGCAGGCGGAAAGGAGCCCGTCCCCATCTCGAAGCCGCTGAGGTCGGTCACGCCGGTCGTATCCGAGAGGAAACGCTCATACGCGGCCAGCTGGTCGTCTTCGATCTCGCTGAGCTCGGAGCGTGTGCTGAGTTTCTCACTCTGCTTCACGGCGTCCTCGGCCTGTTCGACCAGACGCGAGATGAAGTTTGTGAGCCGCGAGCCGTCGATGATCGGCACGCCTTGGGCCAGGAGGCCCACGGGCATGGCGGTACTGAGGAGAAGCCCGAGAAGGAGGGGGGTGCGACGCATGCGGTGGCTCAGTTCGCGCAACGCAAGTCGGGGGCGTTCATCGTCGAGACGATGACTGTCGTGCCGTCGCTTTGCTCCCGCGCCGCGAAGTACTTGCCTTCGGCCCGGAACTGGCCATGGCAGGGGGAAATAGCGCCTGTCTCAACGCCAGCGCAGGCGGAGAGGAGTGTGATCCCGAATAAGGAAGCGGGGATCAAGCGGGTGTTTCGGGTCACGTCATGTCCTTCCAGAAATCGGGGGTGTCGCGCCAGCCATAGGGGGCGCGGTCTTCGCCGGATCGGCCGCCGCCGAGAACAGCGAGTGCAGGTCCGAGGGCCGTGAGATCCATGTTCACGAAGACCGAGTCCCCGGCCGAGCGCAGGAGGGCGAGGCGCAGGCCGCCGGTGGGCGTGCAGAGGAACTCGGCCTCTTTCTCGTTCAGCCGCAGGATCCGGTAATCCTCGGGGTTGGCGCGCGGGTTCGGGTAGAGAAGCTGCGTCACCACGCTTTCCGCGATGATCTGCCCAACCTTGACTCGGGTCAGATGGGTGGGTGTCTGAGTCAGCATCATCACCACGGCGTTCTTCTTCCGCATGGTGACAAGCCAATCGTGCAGGCGCTTCTCGAAGATCGGATCGTCAAGCATCTTCCAGGCTTCATCGATGACGATGAGGGTCGGACGGCGATCCTCGATCACCCGCTCGATGCGGCGGAAGAGATAGGCGAGAAGTGCCGAGCGCTCGGTCCCAAGATCGAGGATCTCCGACATGTCGATGCCGACCACATCCTCGGATAGGCTGATCTGGGATGTGGCTCCGGGCCCAAAGAGCCAGCCATGTCGGCCTCCCTGCCCCCATTCCCGGACCCGGCCCACAAGATCGCCCTCGTCGTCGGTCGAGGCGACGAGGGTTCCAAGGCCATCAAAGGTCCGAAGCCGCGGGTCAGCCGAAACGATCTGACGCACAGCAGCGTTGAGGC
>JARFTV010000101.1 GCA_029289325.1 Alphaproteobacteria bacterium | reverse complement strand
ACCGGCAGACGGTCTCGAGGTCGCGATAGCGCGCCTCGGTCTCGCGTTGGTGCTGAGTGAGGTAGGCCTCGAGGTCTCCCCTATCATCGTTGATGAGGTCGGCAGCCGACTTGCCCAAGAATTGAGACGTGAAGCTGTCGAAGCTGAATCCGTCGAAGAGGCAACCGCATGCCCCCGCCTCCAGGGCCTTCCTCTTCGCCGCTGTGATGTAGGCCTGCCGCGCGGCACCTTTGAAGCGCCAGTCGGTGATCCCCTCGGGCAGGTCGATCACCTCTTCGCAAGAACTCCTCTCCGCCCCGGCAAAGACACCGGTCCCGCGTCGCTGCATTTCAGTCAGAAGGTCCAGCGCGGCTTCAGCATCCTGCGCCACTACCGCTTCCCGGGCTCTTTCGGCCAGCTGTACGTCGCTGAACGAGGTCAGGTCTTCCGCCACCGCGAAGTTGGTAAGGCAGACGAGGGCAACAACCGCCGCGACCTGATGAGATGACCGCCGCATCATTCGGCCCCCGAATAGTCGAAGAAGCTCTTCTCCTTGGCCTGCTCTGCGGCCCAGTTCACGCCCGTCTGCCCGGCTGCCAGACCCGCAGCCGCGTTCAGCCGCCACATCTGGCCAAGCATGTAGTTGGTTTCGGCGGCCATCCGGGTGTTGAGGTCGATGCTTTCCTTCAGGCCGTCCTGTTTGGCGATCTCATCGACAAGGCCGTCGATCCGCGCGAGGCTTTGGGCGGCTTCCTCGTAGGAAAGCTGCGCCACGCCCATGGCCGTGGCACTCGTGGCCGCGGTCGTCGCGATGAGCTTGTCCTGCGGGTTCTCCGATGACGACAGCCCGGCCAGGGTTTCCGAGGTCAGTCCGGCCCCTTCCAGCGTGTCGCGCATGTATTCGGCGGCCATCTTGTCGCCCATGGTCACGTTGCCATCGAGAAGGTTGTCCAGGAGCCCGTCGAAATCCCCGATGGTCAGTGCATTCTGGAAACCGGACAGATCGGTAATCTTGGCCGCCCGCGAGCGCAGGTCCTCCACCGAGTTGTAGAGGCTTGCGATCTCGTTCAGGCCTGAGATTGATCCGAGGATGCCTTCGAGGTTGGTCAGCTGCTCGAGACCGGTCTCGACCTGCTTCTTCAATTCTTCGATCTGCGCGATCTGGTTTTCGGCATCGCGAAGTGCTGCCTGCAGCTGTTCGATGTTCTTGGCGAGGTTGGTGCCGTCGATGACGGGCACGCCTTGAGCCAGAAGAGGTGATGCCTGAAGCATTGCACAGACGGCGAGCGCGAGACGCGCCCTCGTTCGAAGGACGAAAGGTCTCACGGAGTGTACTCCCAAAAGGTGGTGTATTGCAGGGATTGCGCGGCGTCTGAGAGCCCACGGGCCGACTCGACCTTGACGGCACCGGCTCGCAGCCGCAGCGTCAGGGCCATGAGGCGCGCGCGCTCGGCAAGCATGTAGGTGTTCTGGTCGACCGCTTCTTTCGGGGTCTGGGGCTTGGCCGCTTCGAGGAACCCCTTGATCCGGGCCATGGCCGCCTCGATCTGCCCCGACTGCTGGCCGGAATAGCCGATGAAGGCCGAGGACATGTTGCCCCATTCGGCACTTGCACCCTCCACCCCCGCCAAAGTGCCGGTTACGTCCGCGCCAGTGATCACCGAGAGGTAGGCGTCGTAGTAGCCCGAGATCCTGCGGACGTAGTTCTGGGTTTCCTCGAAAGGGGGGATGCCGCCGTATTTCTGGACGTTGCCGGGTCCAGCGTTGTAGGCCGCGAGGGCGAAGTCGATCCGGCCGAAGCTGTTCAATTGGGTCGCGAGATAGCGCGCGCCACCATCGAGGTTCTGCAGCGGGTCGGTCGGATCGACACCGAGATCGGCGGCGGTGCCGGGCATCAACTGGCAAAAGCCCATGGCCCCGACCGGGCTGACCGCCGCGTTGGAAAACCCGCTTTCCTGCTTCACCAGCGACTGGAAAAGGATGCGCCAGGTCGTTGGCGTGAGCCCGACCTTCACGACGCCGGGGTGGGTCTCATAGCGCGCCGCCGTGGCGATGATCATCGCCTCGACCGTTTCGCCTTCCCCGAAGAGCCGCTGGCTTTCCGGGCTTGCCTCCTCAAGGGGGTAGACCTCGTCGGCAGGTGGAAAGGTACCCGCCCCCATCTCGAAGCCGCTGAGATCGGTCACGCCAGTCGTATCCGCGAGGAAACGCTCATAGGCAGCCAACTGATCGTCTTCGATCTCGTTGAGCTTGGAGCGGGTGGAGAGCTTCTCGCCCTGCTTCACGGCGTCCTCGGCCTGTTCGACAAGACGCGAGATGAAGTTCGAGAGCCGCGAACCGTCTATGATCGGCACGCCTTGGGCCAGAAGGCCCATGGGCACCGCCGTGCCGAGGAGAAGTCCGAGAAGGAGGGGTGTTCGACGCATGCGGTGGCTCAGTCCGCGCAAGGCGCGTCGGGCGCGTTCATCGTCGAGACGATGACGGTCGAACCGTCGCTTTGCTCGCGCGCTGCGAAGTACTTGCCCTCGGCCCGGAACTGGCCGTGACAGGGAGAGACGGTCCCCGTCTCGACGCCAGCGCAGGCGGAAAGGAGGGTGATTCCGAGAAGGGAAAGGGGGATCAAGCGGTTGCGTCGTGTCACGTCATGTCCTTCCAGAAATCGGGAGTATCGCGCCAGCCATAGGGGGCGCGGTCTTCGCCGGATCGGCCGCCGCCGAGAACGGCGAGCGCGGGTCCGAGGGCGGCGAGGTCCATGTTCACGAAGACCGAGTCACCGGCCGAGCGCAGGAGGGCGAGGCGCAGGCCACCTGTCGGCGTGCAGAGGAACTCGGCCTCTTTCTCGTTCAGCCGCAGGATCCGGTAGTCCTCGGGGTTGGCGCGCGGGTTTGGGTAGAGAAGCTGGGTCACCACGCTTTCTGCGATGATTTGGCCAACCTTGACCCGGGTCAGATGGGTCGGAGTCTGGGTCAGCATCATCACCACGGCGTTCTTCTTCCGCATGGTGACAAGCCAGTCATGCAGGCGCTTTTCGAAGATGGGATCGTCGAGCATCTTCCAGGCTTCATCGATGACGATGAGGGTGGGACGGCGATCCTCGATCACACGTTCGATGCGTCGGAAGAGATAGGCCAGAAACGCCGAGCGTTCAGTTCCAAGATCGAGGATCTCGGACATGTCGATGCCGACCACATCTTCGGAAAGGCTGATTTCCGAGGAGGCGCCCGGGCCAAAGAGCCAGCCATGCCTACCCCCCTGCCCCCATTCCCGGACCCGGCCCACCAGATCGCCCTCGTCGTCGGTCGAGGCGACGAGGGTTGCGAGGCCATCGAAGGTCCGAAGCCGCGGGTCAGCCGAAACGATCTGACGCACAGCAGCGTTGAGGC
>JARFTV010000060.1:7516-18789 GCA_029289325.1 Alphaproteobacteria bacterium | reverse complement strand
GGGCGATTCGCCCCCGTAGGGTGGGCGATTCGCCCACCGCCCCTACCTGCCGCGGCGTGAGCGTTTTCCGCCCCTCTGCCCCGCCCGGCCCGCGGTCGAGCGGCCCGACATCTTCACCGCCTCGATCACCGCTTCCTCGATCACCTCCTGCCGCGCGAAGGGGTCGTCGGCCACGGCAAGCTCCACCGCTTCCAGCCGCTTGACCTCGTCCCGCAGGCGGGCGGCCTCTTCGAACTCCAGATTCTCGGCCGCCTTGCGCATCGCGGTGCGCAGGGCGTCGAGATGGGCGGCGAGGTTCGAGCCGACCAGCGGCTTGTCCACCTTGGTGGTGATCCGCGACTGGTCGGTATCACCCTGCCAGAGGCCCGCCAGCACATCTTCGACGTTCTTCTTCACCGTCTCGGGCGTGATCCCGTGTTCGATATTGTAGGCCATCTGCTTCTCGCGGCGCCGGTTCGTCTCGGCCAGGGCGCGTTCCATGCTGCCGGTGATCCGGTCGGCATACATGATGACGCGGCCCTCGCTGTTCCGCGCGGCGCGGCCGATGGTCTGGATCAGGCTGGTCTCCGACCGCAGGAAGCCCTCCTTGTCGGCATCAAGGATCGCCACCAGCCCGCATTCCGGGATGTCCAGCCCCTCGCGCAGGAGGTTGATGCCGACCAGCGCGTCGAAGGCCCCGAGGCGAAGATCTCGCAGGATTTCAATGCGTTCGATGGTGTCGATGTCGGAATGCATGTAGCGCACCCGGATGCCCTGTTCGTGCAAATAATCCGTCAGGTCCTCGGCCATCCGCTTGGTCAGCACCGTGACCAGCGTCCGCAGACCGCGCGCCGAGACCTTGCGGATCTCGTCCAGGAGATCGTCGACCTGCATCTCCACTGGCCGGATTTCGACCTGCGGGTCCAGAAGGCCGGTGGGACGGATGACCTGTTCGGTGAAGACGCCGCCGGTCTGCTCCAGCTCCCAGGCCGCCGGGGTCGCGCTCACGAACACCGATTGCGGGCGCATCGCATCCCATTCCTCGAACTTGAGCGGGCGGTTGTCCATGCAGCTGGGCAACCGGAAGCCGTGTTCGGCGAGGGTGAACTTGCGCCGGAAGTCGCCTTTGTACATCCCGCCGATCTGGGGGACCGAGACGTGGCTTTCGTCGGCGAAGACGATGGCGTTGTCGGGGATGAATTCGAACAGCGTCGGCGGCGGCTCGCCCGGCGCGCGGCCGGTCAGATAGCGCGAGTAGTTCTCGATCCCGGCGCAGCTTCCCGTCGCCTCCAGCATCTCGAGGTCAAAGTTGGTGCGCTGTTCCAGCCGCTGCGCCTCCAGCAATTTGCCTTCGGATTCCAGCTGCTTGAGGCGGTGGAACAACTCGTCCTTGATGCCTTTGATTGCCTGGGCCAGCGTCGGGCGCGGGGTGACGTAGTGGGAATTCGCGTAGATCCGGATCTGCTTGAACGTGTCGGTCTTGGCCCCGGTCAGCGGGTCGAATTCGGTGATCGACTCCAGTTCCTCGCCGAAGAAACTGAAGCGCCAGGCGCGGTCCTCGAGGTGGGCGGGCCAGACTTCCAGGCTGTCGCCGCGCACGCGGAAGGACCCGCGCTGGAAGGCGGCTTCCAGACGGCGGTATTGCTGGGCCACCAGTTCCGCCATCACCTTGCGCTGGTCGTAAAGCTGGCCGGTGATCAGGTCCTGGGTCATCGCCGAATAGGTCTCGACCGAGCCGATGCCGTAGATGCAGGAGACGGAGGCGACGATGATCACGTCATCCCGTTCCAGCAGCGCCCGGGTGGCCGAGTGGCGCATCCGGTCGATCTGTTCGTTGATCTGGGATTCCTTCTCGATATAGGTGTCGGTCCGGGCGACATAGGCTTCGGGCTGGTAGTAGTCGTAGTAGGAAACGAAGTACTCCACCGCGTTGTCGGGGAAGAAGCCCTTGAATTCCCCATACAATTGCGCGGCCAGCGTCTTGTTCGGCGCAAGGATGATGGCGGGGCGCTGGGTTTCCTCGATCACCTTGGCCATGGTGAAGGTCTTGCCCGTCCCCGTGGCGCCCAGCAGGACCTGGTCCCGCTCACCCGCAAGGACGCCCGAGGTCAGCTCGCGGATGGCGGTCGGCTGGTCGCCGGCGGGCTGGAACGGCGTCTGCATGACGAAGCGGCGGCCGCCTTCCAGCTTGGGCTTGGTCAGGACGTCGGGGCGTTCGGTCAGGGCGTTGATGTTGTTGTGCGGCATCGCGCGCCTCCGGGGAGTCGGGAAACAGCACATTTGATCCGTTTTTGTTCCAGTTCAAGCCGGGATCGCCGCGGGATCACCCCTGGGGCACAAGGTTGCCCAGACCGGCCCAAGCGGCTAAGGCAGGCGCGAGAGGTGCAAGATGGCGGAAAAGATCGACACGCGGGCCGTGGGGCTGGATGTGGGGCTGGCCTTCATCCGCTGGCTGACCGGGGCCGAGAACCTGCATTACGGGCTGTGGACCGGGCTGGATGTGACGGCCGCCAACCTCAAGGCCGCGCAGGAGGCCTATACGGCCAAGCTCTTCGGCTATCTGCCCGAGGGTCCGCTGCGGATCCTCGACATCGGCGGCGGCGCTGGCGAGACGGCGCGGAAGCTCCTCGCGCTGGGGCATCAGGTGGAGATCGTCGTGCCCTCGGCCTTCCTGGCGGCGCGCTGCCGCGAGACGGCGAAGGGCGCGACCGTCCATGAATGCACCTTCGAGGATTTCGCCGGGACCGGGCCGTTCGATCTGTGCCTCTTCTCGGAAAGCTTCCAGTACATCCCGATGGTCGAAAGCCTGCCGAAATGCGCCTCGCTTCTTGCCCCCGGCGGGCAGGTGGTGATCGCGGATTGCTTCCGCACCGAGGCCTACAAGGGGCGCAAGGCGCATGGACCGCAGCCCGGCGGCGGGCACCGGCTGGCAGCCTTCCGCGAGGCGCTGGACGCCTCGGCCTTCCGGGTGGCGGCCGAAGAGGACATCACCGATGCGGTGGCCCCCTCGATCGACCTCGAGCAGCAGCTGTTCAACGTGCTGGGCCACGGGGTGACGCGGGTCTCGGCCGAGATCCGGGAGAAGAAGCCTGCGGCACACTGGACGCTGTCGCGCTTCATCGGGCTGTTTCTCAGCGCAAGGCGGCGGGCAAACCTGATGCGGCGGCTGACCGCGACGGACCGCAATGCCGAGGTCTTCCGCCGCTTCAACCGCTATCTGATGCTGCGGCTGGAGCGAAAGGCCGAGGGCTGACACCACCTGCGGTAATTTCATCGCCGCTCGCACATCTTTTGGTTGAATCGCAACTTTGACTGCGGCATGCTGACCGGGCAAGCAGCAACTGAAGCTGTCGGTCGGTCCCACCCACACCCCACCCACACCCCCGGGACCGGCCGACAGTCCTTTCCCCCTCAGGTCCCGCTTGCGCTTTCCCGAAAGGTTGGACAAAACGGGGACGTTCTTCGGAGGTTTTGCCCATGCGCGCCCGCATCTACCAGCCCGCCCGGACCGCCATGCAGTCCGGCACGGCCAAGACCCATACCTGGGTTCTGGAATTCGCTCCGGCCAGTGCGCGGGGGATCGACCCGCTGATGGGCTGGACCTCGTCGGACGACACCCAGTCGCAAGTCCGGCTGCGCTTCGAGACGAGGGCCGCGGCCGAGGCTTATGCGGCGGAAAAGGGCATCGAATACGATCTGGTCGAGCCGAAGCCGCGCCGGGCGAACGTCCGCCCCCGCGGCTATGGCGAAAATTTCGCGACCGACCGCAAGGGCGCGTGGACGCATTGAATGGCGGTCGTGATCGGGGACGAACATCCGCTGACGCCTGATCTGGCGCTGCTGTTCGAGCGGCACACGGCGGACATGCATGCTGATACGCCTCCCGAATCGATCCACATGATGGACAAGGGCGCGCTGGCCGACCCCGGCATCCGCTTCTTCGTCTTGCGGGAGGGCGGGACGCCCTTGGCCATGGGGGCCTTCAAGCGGATCGACGCCGGTCATGCCGAGATCAAGTCGATGCATGTCCTGGCCGAGGCACGGGGGCGCGGGCTGTCGAAGGCGATGCTTGACCATCTGGTCGCCGAGGCGCGGAAGGACGGCTTCACCCGCCTGTCGCTGGAAACCGGCGTCCAGCCGACCTTCGTCGCGGCCCGTGCGCTGTACGCCCGGGCGGGCTTCGAGGAATGCCCGCCGTTCGAGGGCTATTGGGACGACCCGAACTCGGTCTTCATGACGAAGATACTTGCCTGATCCTTTGCGGTGGCGCAAAAGGCGGGCGTGCGGGCTCATAGCTCAACTGGATAGAGCAAGGACCTTCTAAGTCCGAGGTTGAGGGTTCGAGTCCTTCTGGGCCCGCCAGTAATCAAGATAAACGCAACAAAAGCAACGTCTTATGCCGTTGCGTTTCCACTTGATCCCCCACCCGTTTCCACTTCCTGTTCTGGAACCGTTCCGATAACCGCCCGGCGGCGGTCCATCGATCGGGCGTAGCGAGCCACTTCCCCGAGGGATTCGTGGCCGGTCCAGGAGCCGATCTGGTGTGGTGTCGCGCCGTTCTCGGCCAGGATCACCGCCCGGGCCTTCCGCAGCCCATGGGCCGAAACAGCGATCCCGGCTGCTTTGCAGGCGTCCTGCATCATCGTCGCAAGCGCCTTCGCGGACCGGGTCTTGCCCTGCAGGGTGGCGAGGAATGTCAGGTGTCCCGCGAACGGCGCCAGTGCGGCGAACATGGTGGGACGCTCGTCCGGGCCAGACCAGCTCGGCAGAGGGCAGGTCCAGGGAACATAGGCCTCGCCGCCCGTCTTGCTCTGCCGGATCACCAGCACACCGTCGCGCTGGACGTTCTGCGGGCCTGCCCGGACGGCATCGACCACGCGCAGCCCCGAGTGCAGCATGAGCTCCATCGCCGCCCGTGGTGCGGTGCCGATCGACCAGCGGGCGCGGAACTTCGCAACATCGTCCGCCGTCCAGGCCGGGTGCCCCTGCCCTTTCGGCAGCTTTGGCAGGTCCACATCCGTGGGATCGTCGCTGATGTAGCCCCTGCGCTTGGCGTATTTCGCCCAGAACCGCCACGCCTTGCGCCGGGCTCGTGGATCTGGCGCGTCGTTCACGTCCCGCTCGACATGCACCGGCTTGACCGCCGCGCCCTTCACATGCCCTGCCTTGGCGCAGATCAGCTTTGCCTGCAGGGCCAGCTTGCGGCTGTAGTCCGGGTTCAGGGAGCGGAAATCGTCGGTGTCCATCGCAGCGGCCCAGATCGAGGCGATGGTGCCTGCCTTTGGCTTCTCCTGCGGCTGCAACGTGCGCGCCGCCTCGGCCCATGCCGCGATGAAGTCGGGATGATCGTGGGGCAGATCGGGAAGCGGAATCAGCGTCACCTTGCCGCCGCGCCTGGTGCGGTAGAAGGCGCGGCCGTCCCTTGGCTGGACCCACAGACCGCGCATGATCAGCGCGCTACCCCGAAAGCCTTGTCGCATTCCGCCGCCTCTTGCTCGCTGGTCGCAAGAGGCGAGACTGCGCTGGCTGGCGTGATTCTCCAAACCCCGTCTTTCCACTCGATGCACACGCCTTCGGCCGCCGCTACCTTTGCGGCGCGCATCAGCGCGGCTTGGGATGGGGCGCGGACGGTCATTGCATTCTGTGCAGGCCGAACGGCAGCCCGCCTCGCAACACCCAGATGTGAAACATATCGGCTTCGTCCACGATTTCAGCCTTGGGCGGATAGACCTCAATCGCCGTCGCATCCGGCCCGGCGATTTCATCCTTGATGCGCTGCATTTCCGGCCAACTGGGGCGGACACCGGACAGGCTGGACACTGCCAGATGAACGACGCCCGAGGCATCGAGACGGATCAGCACCGCGAAGACTCGGTTGCGGCGGCACTGGTGGCAAGCGCCGGCCCATCCATCGCCGCCCTGTCCGGGCTGCAGCTGGATGGTATCCCAAGGTCCCCAGTCGCCGCTTGCCCGAAACTTGCGTTCCAGAGCCAGAAGGCGCTGACGTTCCTTCGGTGGCACGGTTTTCAGGACACGGTTGTTGGTCATGCCACCGCCCTCCCAATCAAGGTGGTTTCCCCGCGGCTGCGCTGGTCGAACAGATACCAGGCGCAGTTGTCCTTGCCGGTCATCTTGCTGTCGGGAATCCATTTGACCCGCCCGACCGAGACCACCTTGCGCAGCGATGGCATGAACGGGGCGGCCTGCCGGGTGTGCATCCAGTCCGCATCGAACAGCAGCCATGTCGGTCGCTGCGCCGAGAAGTGGCTGATCATCGGGTGCAGCACGCGGCGATCCCAGGGTGGGTTGGTGATGATCAGGTCAGGCGGGCCCCAGCCGAACAGGCGCATCTCGAAGGCATCGAAGAACGCCACATCGTCGCTCTGCGGGGCGATGTCGAACGACCAGACGCAGCGCCGATCGGGGCTGGCCAGATGACGCACCAGATCGCCCGCACCTGCGCAGGGTTCGACAAAGGAAAAGTCGGCAGGCAGATGCGGCAGAAGCGGTTGCACCGCCTCGACCGGAGTCGGGTAGAAGTCGCGCGGGATGCGCTCGAAGGTACTGCGTTTACCCATCGCGCCCCCTCCTGACTTCCCGCGCCTTGTGCTCCAGCTTGGCGATGGCCAGGATGGTCGGCTTCAGCTCGGCGGGCGCGGTGTCGTAACCGCGCCGTGAGCGGCCGTTCAGACGGGGCAACAGACCGCGCGGGACGGCCTCCCAATTCGACGGGTCGGTGTTCGTCTTGTCGCCGTCCAGGCATTTGAGGGCATAGCCCTCTGGCACCGGGCCATTGGCCTTTTCCCAAAGCCAGCGATGTTTCATCACACGGCGGGTCGGTGCGCCGGTGTAGGGGTTGGTCTCGTCGACGATCATCCAGACGTAGCCGTCCTTGGAGTCGATGCTTTCATGCCCGACGCCGCGCGCCGTGTGCGGGACGTGGCCCTTGCGGAACCAGCCCTTCTCGCACCCGGGCGGGGCATATCCCTTGCGCGCCGGATTGTCGGCACGTTTCACCCCCTTGACGAACTGGCCGGTGCGCCCCGTCTTCAGTTTGTGGTTCTTGCGGAAGCTGATGATCTGGGCGTGGGTGATCTGGCTGCCAGGGAAGGCGGCGAGGAAGGCTGCATGTTCCTCGGGCCGAGTCAGGGTCGCATTGGCATGCAGCCAGGCGACCTGATCGGGCGTGAAGATCCGGCTTTTCCCGGCATTGCGGCGGCGACGGTCGGGGCCCGCCTTCCAGCCCTGGCGGGAGCAAAGGGATTTGATGTTGTCGAAAGTTACTTCCGGCCGATCGAAGATCTGCACGAACAGCTGGTGCAGCTCGACGCGCGGCAGGTCGGAGCATGCCTTGATCCAGGCCAGTTCCTCAGCGCTGTAGCGGATGGGGCTGCCCCTCATTCCTTGGCCTTTCCGATCATCGGCAAGGTGGGCAGGATCTTGTCGCCATGCTCGGCAAAGAGCTTCGCCGCCTGCAGCTGCACCTTGGCGTTTTCGGTGATCCGGTCGGCCACATCGACGATGGCACCGGCTCGCGACACTTCGGCCTCGATCTGCTCGGGCGACAGGTTCTCCACGTCCAGGCGATCGAGGGCAGCGAAAAGATGCTTGTTCAGTTCAGCCAGGGTGCTCATGGGGTCCATCCTTCCAGATAGCGGCGCAGGGCGCCCAGCAGCTGGGCGCGATCTTCGGTCAGCCGGTCCTCCGGCAATGCCTCCAGCGCGGTGGTGAGGGCGTCGGCCAGGTTCTCGGTCACGTCCTCGAAGTCGGACAGCCGGGCCTCGGGGCTGGTCGCCAGCTCGCGCGCGTGTTCGGTCAGCGTGGTGGCGGCGGAGTGCAGGCTGTTCAGGGCAACGAGGATGCGGTCGAGGTCAGGCATCGGCAGCCCCTCCCTGCGCGGAGGCGAGCGCGGCCTCTGCAACATCTGCCATAGTTTTTGCCGAGTGCCGGTGCTGACGCGGCAGAAGGTCCAACTCCAAGGCGTTGCGCCACCCTTCGCTCGACATTTTCAGCGCCTCCCGCAGCGCCCCCACCCCGGCCTCGGCGGCGGCAAGGCGGGCGCGAAGGTCGGCGGCTTCAGCCTCGGCCCTCTCGGCGCGACTGGTGGCAACGCCCCACTGGCGCATGTTCTCGCGCGCCAATTCCTGAAATCCTTCGATGCCGTTGGCCGATCTGGCGACCTGATCCCGCAGCGCCGCCAATGCCTCCACCCCGGAAGGGTCGGCGAGGGCGCGGATGGCCTCTGCAATATGGGAAGGCTCAACAGCTTCTCCGTTCAGTTGCCAGTATTCTCCCCAATGGCATCCAGAAACCAGATTAGCCGCCCGCTCCAGCACCAGCGCCTGCGCAGCCTTGGCGTCCTCAAGCTGCGCCATCAGGGCGAGGAGTTTCTTGCGCAGTGACACGACCTCTCCCGCATAACTGGCCAAGTCTTCCTTGTCGCTTTCGTCGTCGCTGGGTTCGGCGGCTGCCCGGATGCGGGCAACCTCCAGCGTCCGGTCCGCAAAAAATTTAATGCGGTCGTCGTCAAGCCAGATGCTTGTCGTTTCGTCCCGGTTCATTTGGGCGTCTCCTTGTCGCTTGGGATGTCGGCGGCGCGCACATCCCGCAGAAACGCCTCCCACTGCGCCCGGTGGGACACAGATGGATGCAGGTGCGGCGCAAGGGCCATAAGGCGGTGGAGGATGTCGGCGGGGGTGGTCATGGCTTAAGGGCTCGCTTCATGTCCTGCGTTTCGGCATAGAGCCGACACCGGCGTGGCACTTCGTTCTGCCAGCCGCTTATGGGCACCGGAGTGATGCCCAGGAGGCACTCGTTGAAATCGACCAGGCCCTCGGGCGTGAGCGGCCGTTTCGGCTGTTCTTGGCAGCCCGCGACGGCGGCAATCGCGAGGATGGGCAGCAGTCGGATCATCGTGGCTCTCTCTCGGTCGCTTGGTGGACCCGCCGCCCTGGGAGGATGGCGGCGGGCCGGACGAAGCGGCCGGTCAGGCGTCGGAATCTTCGCCTTCGTCCTCGCCCTCATCGACGGACGGATTCAGCAGCTCGGCGAGCTTGTCGGGATCGATCTGGGCGCCGCCACCGACGGAGCGGCAGGTCGGGTTGTTCCAGTAGAGAACGGTCACGCCGTCCTTGCCGAAGATCGGCGAGAAACGGTCGGGATCGCAGGGGGTTGCCTGCGCGCCGGGGAACACGGGCGTCTCGGCAAATGCCACGGCGGGCAGCACAATGCCGCCCAGAAGCGCGGCGGTCAGGAGAAGCGTTTTCTTCATGGTCGTCCTTTCGGGTTGGTCGGCGGGGTGCCGGGATCGTGCGGATCGCACGGGAAAGCGCTGGCTTGCCGATGCGGTCCTGAAAGCCCCCGGCGGCTGTGCGAGACGTGGACCGCCGGGGTAGTTCCAACAGGGAGGTTGCCGCGCCATCCCCCGCGCGGCCGGGGGTGGGGTCAGGCGCGTCCTGCGATCCAGGGAAGGCCAGTGTCTTCTGCAGCCTGGGTCGCGATCTGGTTGAAGCGGGCGCGGCGCATGTATTCGACGCGGTGCCAGACAAAGCCGAGGAACAGGCCTTCGGCCGAGGGGCGCCAGCGGAACTTGGCTGTGAGGACCTCCGGCTCTTCGCCGTGATAGACGGGGATCGACAGGCGGAATTCCTCCGGGGCCTGAACCTCGGAAACGATCTTGTTCTCGGTCTCGAAGCGAAAGCCGTGGCTGCCATCGGTCAGGCGGGTGCGCGACTTGAAGGTCTGGCCGGTCACGCCTTCCAGATCACGGGCCAGCTCCAGCATGATTGCGGGCTCCGGGGACCAGATGTCGCTGGCGTTTTCTTCAAGGAATAGGGCGAAATCCGCCTGCCGGTGCAGCTTGCCCTGCATGGCGTCCCAGCGGCTGAACTCTTCCGAGGGCAGAAGGGTCAGGATGCAGTGGTGCCGGCGCGGACCTGCCTTGCCGTACTCCCCCTTGATCTGGTTGTGAGGGTGCCAATCCAGCGTGGCAGTAATCGTGCCGGCATTGTAGTCGGCAAAGATCATCGAGGTCGGGTTCTGGTGCCGCTTCGCATAGCTGACCAGGCTGGCCCGGTCGTCGACCTTGATCACACCCTCCGGCGGTCGCGGCGCGACGCGGTGCGGATCGCTGATGTCCTTCAGCTCAAAATCCTTCGGGACCAGTGCGTATTCACGGCCATCGGCGGCGCTGACGGTCGGCTTTGCCAAGGTGGCGCCTTTCATCACCGTCTTCAGCGCCTCGTTCATGTCGAAAGACTTGGTATCCATGGGTTGTCCTTTGTGAGTCTTCGGGGGTGGGTGTGGCCTAGCTGTCCAGGTCGCGGCGGGCGGCGATGTCATCGACCCAGTCGCCCTGGTTCTGGTCCCGGCGGGACAGGTTGCCATCGTCGTCGGCGAAGTAGAGGCCCTGCGACATGGCCCGGCGTGGCTTCTCGGCCTTGAGGTCTGGCGTCAGCTCGATCTGGCCGGACTTGTTCAGCTTCATGTTCAGGGTGAGCGTCAGCTTGCCCTTGCCGCCGTGCTCGCGCAGCGCTGCCAGAATGTCCGTCAGCGCCTGATCGGCCTCGGTCGGGATCTCGCCGCGGCGGTGCGATTGCAGGAGCTGCAGGAAGGTGATCGGCTGTTCGGGGGCGGGCGTCCGCGCCATGGATTTTCCTTTCGGGAAGGGAGTGGCGGTCATGTCTGGGCCTTTCAGATCAGGCGGTCGGAGAGCGCCTGGCCGGGCCAGACGGTCTCGACAGCGGCGAGGATGGTGAACGGGGCGTCATTCGCATTCGCGAGGTCGGATGCGGCGCGCCGCGCGTCTTCCAGAGTGGAATAGCGCTGGCGGGGTTCGGTCTTGGCGCCGGGGCCGCGCGGGCTGCGGCAGACCATCCAGAAGGGCGTAGGTCGGCTCATCGCTGCACCCCCGCCTGCAGTCGCAGCGTTGCCTTCTCCTGCCAGTCGCGGAACAGGCCATAGGCCGAGCCGGTGCTGCTGGCCCCGATGCCGAACATCACCATCCGCAGACCGTCATGGCTGGCGTTCACCTGGGCGATGCCGCAGGTCGAAAGGCGGGCCAACAGGTTCTGTGCCGCATAGCCTGGGATCAGGGATTCATCCCCGAACAGCGTGGCGTCAATCAGGGACGAGAAGGCGGCGACATGCAGCGCCCGTTCCTCGGTCAGGATAGGATGGCGGGGAGCGGCGGTCATGCCGCGTCCTCCGCCTGGATCAGGTTCAGGGCGCAGCGTCGCCAGTTGCGGGCGGCTTCCTCTACGGTCAGGCCAATCCCCTGCGCGCCCAGCACCTGG
>JARFTV010000060.1:0-7506 GCA_029289325.1 Alphaproteobacteria bacterium | reverse complement strand
GGTGGCGGGGCGGATCTGCTGATCGGCGTCGGTC
The DNA here is from genome assembly GCA_029289325.1 of Alphaproteobacteria bacterium. Lineage (GTDB taxonomy): Bacteria > Pseudomonadota > Alphaproteobacteria > Rhodobacterales > Rhodobacteraceae > Tabrizicola. The sequence continues at coordinate 7,472 of JARFTV010000060.1, read as the reverse complement.
TCGGGCACCAGCCAGCTGCCAAAGCCGTTCCGACAGGCCTGCTGCAGGGCCAAGATCAGCGCGTCGAGCGGCGCGTGTTCCAGTGCGCCGGTCAGATTGACCAGCGCCTTGTGGTTTGCCTCGGCCGCCCAGGCCTTGACCTGGGCAAGCGGGATCATCGCGTCGCGGGCGTCGGACGGGGTGAGGATGGAGGTGGCCATGGGCTAGACCTGCTTCAGTTGGTGCAGGCCGTGCCGCCGCGCCGCGAGATTCACGACGCAGTCGGTCAAAGTGTCATCGTCGGTCGCGACGCTGATCGGTGGCACCGGCGAAAGGGGCACGCCGAAGATCGCCCGCCGCTTCGGCAAACGGGTCATCACGTCCGGCAGCTCGCGCCGCATCGTGAGAAAGGCATTCAGGTCACAGTGGAGCGTGTTGCCGATGCGGATGGTCTGCCCGCGGGCCAAGAGCGAAAGATGCTCGGCCGAGTAGAGGCGCGCCGCGTCGCCCGCCATGAGTTCGCGAATGAAATGCTTGCCGGTGTCGAGCTCGTCGATCCGAATGAAACGGTGGGTGTGCATCGCTGCCTCCATCGGTTGGATGGGGTCAGCTTATACGCGTCACGAATATTCACGTCAAGAATATTTATGCGCGTTGAGAATAGGGATCGCCGGCCAGCTACTGCAGGCCGGTTGCTTATGTTCGTGTTGGTGGGCGACTTATTGGCGCGGCTTTCGCGCTGTGGTTCCCAGGCACATAGGTTCGATCGCACCTCTGGTGTTGTACCGAGTCGCCGCTTCCTGGCAGGTGACCCAGTCGGGTATGACCCCCGCATGGTAACGGATGCGGTCGTGCAGCAGTTGATAGGCGTCCACGCCTTGCCACATGGAGCTGCCTGTTGGGGTTACGCCGGCCGCAGTGATTGCGGACCCGTCAGCATAGATCTTCGTTGTTACCGTCGATCCGGCGCCGGCAGGCCTGACCTCAACGTCATAAATGTAGGTGCCCTGCATGGCGGCAACGACCATATAGCTCATATACTGACGTGCCGCCCTAAACCCGTTCGGCGCATAGTCAAAGGACGTGGACCGTGGATCCAGCTCGCGGACTGCGCGCTCTGCCGCCGTACGCACTACCTCGGGGCGGGCCGCTATGTTGAACTCCGTTACTTGGATCTGGCGCTCCCTCGTCCACGGCTCTTCTGGGACGCAGGCGCCCATAAACAAGACGGCGGAAGCGGAAAACAATGTTTCTTTAGAATACCTTGCCAAATTCATGCGCATTCACCTTCCTTGTGCGTGCATTAACTGACGTGACTAGAGGTCCTGGTTGTGTTCTTGCTGCGTTCTACCAGGCGGAGGTGGTGGTATGTCTGATGAATTCCAAGAAAATCTGCGTTCGATGTCGAACGAGGCCTTTGCCGCCTTCGTCTTGGCTATTTCGGGTGAGATGCGGCAAATGTGCGCGACAGCTCCAGCCATACCGCCTGCTGATCAGGATTCAGGCGCCGATACATCTGGACGATCTCATGCTCGGTGCGGCTGCGATCGATAAATAGATCCTGCAGCGGGACATCCAGGGCGGCAGCGATCGCCTTTAACTTTCCGAGTGTCACGCCGTCGTCGCACTTCTCGGCGCGTGACACCTGTGCCTGGCTGATGCCGGCCATCTCGGCAAGCTGTTCTTGGTTCAAGCCGCGCGAACGGCGAATAGTGTCAATGTTCATGGCCTGATCATCCTACGAATCGAGGGCGCGGGCCAAATCGCCAGCCGAATATTCATTCTTGACGAGAATATTCGTGTGGCGCATAAATGCTCGCCATGAACAAGCTCCAGGCATTCCTTACTGCGCGCGGAATCAAGCAAGCGGACTTCGCTGCCAGCATAGGCACGACCCAGAGCATGGTCTCGCGTCTCATCAACGGCGCAGCAACGCCGAGTCTGACGCTGGCGGCCAAGATCGAGCGGGCGACCGCTGGCGAGGTTTCGGCATCGTCGTGGATTCCGATTTCCGAGCCTGCAGACAAACCAGATCAAGGGGAAGCGGCATGACCGGGTCATTCCTGCGGTCTCCGGCAAGTTGCAGCTTCCTTCATCGCCAATCCTTTCTCGGAGGGCATCTCCATGGGTGACGTTAAAAAGATTCGTGCCGAACAGTCGTTCGGTTTCGCGTCCGGTCCCGAGTATGGACCAACCTCCGACCTTAAGTCGCAGCACCTGGAAAGCGCGGCCTTCCTGAAGGCCCTGCGCGCGATGGATCCCGAGGAATGCTATCAGCGCTTTCCCGATCGCTGGATGCGCTGGCTACACCGCAACTTCGCCGATGCGCGCAAGGTTGCACGGGCGTTCAGCGTGTCCGAGCGGGCGGCGCAGAAATGGTGGGACGGTATCGGCGGCGTGAATGGCGGCAAGGTCGCCTATGCTGTGCGCACCTGGCCCGGCGCGGCCGAATTCCTGTTTGCGGCGGAGTGAGGCATGAGCCCGCCCGCCCCGACCTATCGTGGCAAGGTCGACACGGTGGAGAACCTTGCGCGCACGCTGATCGTCGCCTCGGCGGTGCATCCGGCAGAGGGCAGTTTCAACCTGCCACTCACGGTGGGCGCGGCGCGTTCCCTGGGCCGGGCGCTGGAATGGGCGATCGAAGTCGACCGCACCCATGCCGAGCGCAAGGCCGACAGCACTCGCCGGGTCGAGCTGTCACGCGCCATGCTGGCCGAGGCCAATGTTCTGTCCGCCAATGCCAAGGCGCAGGAGGCCAGGGCCGAACAGCTGCTGGCCGCGGCGCGCGCGACAAATGTCCGGTCCTTCATCGCCCTCGCGCTGGCGTCAGCGTTCTGGAGCGTCGGCACGTTCCTGTGGTGGCTGTCATGAGTCACTTCTCTTCCGAAGGTCTGGTGGGTTTCCTGGGGCGGGTGACCGACCTGTCCTGCAAGCAAGCCGTCCCTGAAGTCCTGGCCCACCAGCACGCGGCAGCGTGGACATTCGCAGGCAAGGGCGGAACCGGCGGCCCGGCGCGGCCGAGAGCGGGGAGGCCCATCAAGGCTTGGCCCGCAGCGCCGTCCCATACTCGTTCCGCGCGGTCCTCCCAGGCGCGCGGGGCAAGCGGCGGGGGTTTTTCAGGTCCCCTTTCCCCCGCCGGACCCATTTCCCATCCGGCGCGTGTCGCCGGTGCCTGTGCGCGGTCGTCTGGCGACAGCCGCGCCCTGCCTCGTGACTGGCGCGGGTGCGTGGCGGCTTCGAAGCCCCCGGCCCGCGCCGCCTTTTCGGGGGCAGCATGATGGCGGGCTGGTCCGATGATGAAATCCTGCAGGTGATGTGGCGCACCGATGTTTTGGGGCAGTCAGCGCAGCAGATCGCGCTGGCCTTCAACACAAGTCGCAACGCGATTCTGGGCGTGATCAAGCGGGTTCGCGATGCGGTCTTCCAGCTGGAGGGCGCGCGCCTCGGCGACAACGACCGGCTGGTCATCCTGCGCCGCGTCCTGGCCGGGACCGAGGCCACTGTCGTGGCAAAGGACTTCGCGTGCCGCCACCCCGGCTTCAGCCGGATGGCCACGCTGTTGCTGGTCCATCAGATCCTGCGCGAGACGGCGCTGGCCGGACCCTGCGCCGCGACTCTGGAAGACAACCGCGATGCCAATTGCTGGCCGGAGTGGTGGACGGTGAACGTGGTCAATCGGGGGTGCGCGGCGTGAATCTGGTCTGTCTTTACCTGTCGGGCAGCGTGCGGCGCTGGCACCAGAACGCAGCCATGGCTCATACCGGGCAGACCGATGCGGATCACCAGGGCCGCTGTGTGCAGCTTCTGTTCGCGCTGCACCCCGGCCCCAGTGCCGCCCTGGCTCGGGCCGTTGCCACGCATGACGTGGGCGAGCTGGCGGCGGGCGATCTGTCCTATGATTTCAAGCAGGCCAATCCCGGCATCGCTGCCGCCCATGCCGCTTTCGAGGATCGGGCGCGCGCCGCGATCTGCGGACCGGATCCCGAGCTGACGCGGGATGATGTGCGCTGGCTGAAGCTGATCGATCGGATCGAAAGCGCAGCCTGGGTGCTGCACAGCAATCCGCGTGAATATGACCGGCCCGGCGCCGGTTGGCAGCGGGCCGAAGCCTGGATGCTGCTGACCGCCGACGATCTCGGCTGCGGCGATGCGGTGCGCGGCCTGTTGCACGATCTGAAAGGGGGCCTGTGGTGAACGACGCGGTGAGCGATCTTCTGGAGCCGGTGGGGGCTGATCCTGCAGTACAGGAGGCGGTCGATGTCCTGTGGCGCGCCATGGGCGAAGCATCGCAGCGGCAGGGGCATCAGATGCAGACATTCGCTGTGGTCTGGTGCACCGAGCACAAGGGCGACGGCTATGGGGCGAGCTTCATCCGCGGCAACGAGGCCTCGGACGTGATGGAATTCCTCGCCGCCATCCTTCTGGACGACAGTCAGGACATCGACATGCCCGAGATGGGACGGAGGGTGAATTGACCGCCACCGCCCCTGATCTGATCGCCGAAATTGCCTCTCGCTATGGTGCCAGTGTCGCGCCGGGCGCCACCGTCCAACGCCTTCCCACCGGCGTCTCGTCCCGGCCGTATCCGGTCTGGGATGAGGGCAAGCGCCAACTGATCGTGCCGGACTGGAAAGAGGAAAAGGCACGGATGCACCGAGCCTCCGTCCGCATGGGCCGCAAGCGCGCCGATACGGTGCGCGCCCAGGCCGAGGACAAGCTGCAGCGGCTGCGCGACATGCACGCCCAGGGAATGGCGGTCGCTGCCATGGCAGAGGCGCTCGGGATCTCGATGCCTTACTGCCGCTCGCTGTTGTCGCGCGAGGGGCTGAAGATGCAGGTCGAGCCCGGGCCGAAGCCCGAGACCCTTGCCCGCATCGCCCTGGTCCGCGACCTGATCGCCAAGGGCGAGCGGCGGGACGCCATCGCCAAGGCCGCTGGATTCGCAAAGGTGCAGTACCTGTACCATTTCATGCGCCGCTCGATGCCGGGTGAGGCCCTGCCGCCGCCGCCGGGCCGCACCAAGGCCGACCATGCGGCTGCCGGCAAGGTCCGCTCGATGACGCTGCAGCAGCGCCGCGCGGCAAAGCAGGAGCGGATCCGTGCGATGGTGGTCGCGGGCGCGGATGAGGCGCAGATCGGGGCAGAGCTTGGTGTCGTCAATCTGCGCCACCTGCGCAGGCTGATCCGCTGGGCGGTGCCCGATCTGCCGCGTCCAAAGCCGAAGCGCGCCGGTTCGGCCCTGGGTGAGCGCGATGCGCAGATCGCTGCGCTGTTGCAGCACAAGACCTATGCCGAGATTGCCGCCGATCTCAGCCTGACGCGCTGTCAGGTCCAGACTGCCGTGCGCCGGATGCAGAAGGCCGGCGCCATTCCGGCCGAGGTTGCTCGCGCCACCCGCGCCCGTCGCGGCAAGGTCCAGGTCGAGCGGCGCTGTCTGGAAACAGAGGCCGAAATCAGTGCCGCCTATCGCGCGGGCCGCACGGTCGCGCAAATCGCCGCCGATCGGGGCATTGGACCAAGCCGGGTGCAGAAGGTCCTGCGCCGGGCCGGGGTCGAGATGCGCGATTGGCGTCAGGTCATTGCCGACCAGCGGCGGGCGGAGCTACCCGTCCTGGTTGCCCGTGGGATGGGCGGTCCCGAGATCGCCGCGCATTGGGGCTGCAAGCTCAGCACGGTCTGGGCCATCGCCGCGGCCGAGCGTGTCGACCTGGACAGCGCCGCTCGCGCCCGCCGCCGGGCCGAGTTTGCCGCGCGCCACGCCGCCCAGGCCGAGCTGGTCCGCACGATGGTCCTGCGGGGTGACACCGATACCGAGATCAGCCGGATCCTGAAGATCAGCCGCAGCACGGTCCAGCGCATGGTGGCCGAACTTGGCCTGCAGGGTCGGCGCGGGCGGTACAGAGGGGGGGAGGCATGACCGCAACCTACCTCGCCGCCGTGCGCGATGACGGCCCATTCGTCTATCCGATCCCGCGCCATGAGCGTCTGGACGGCAACAGCTTCGTCAAGTGGCAGCATCACAGGTGGCTGGCCAGCGACATGCGCCTGATGGCCACGTTCGAGGTCAAGGGCATGGCGCGCGACCTGTTCGACCTTGCACAGACCCAAAGCCCGCCCGGCACGCTGCCGGTCGACCGTGGCGTCATCGCCCGGCTTCTGGGGGCCGATGCGCACCATTTCGACGGTCTGTGCCGGTTGCCCTATGGCCCGCTGCGCGGCTGGCAGCCCTGCGTGACCGAGGATGGCGAGACCCGGCTCTTCCACCCCGTCGTGCTGGAACAGATCCGTGACGCCTTCGATCGGCGCGAGGCCAAGGCGCTGGCGAACAATGCCAAGGCCATCGCGGCACGGCGGGACCGCATGGTGGCTGCACTGCGGTCGATGGGCTGTGATGAGGAAATGCTGGCCGATGAGGTCCTGATCGACCGGATGGACAACTGGCTGACGGCCAACTGGAAGCGCCGCCGTGAGGCGGTGGCCTATCAGAAGGCTCTGGATCACGCCGCGCGGCAGGGTTGGCTGGGTCGTCCCCGGCCGGAGGGATGGGCGGGGCCGAAGCGCCCCGTCTGAAAACAAAGGGAAATTCGGCGTCACTGTGGAAACCACAGTGGAACACTGTGGATGCACAGTTCTCCACTGTGGAGGGCCAGAGAAGAGAAGAAGAGAGAAGATAAGAAAAGAACTTGGGCTGTGTGGACGGAGACCAGGCGCAGCGCCTGTTGAAGCGAAGGAGGGCTGAGAAGATGGACCAGGCGGAAACCGCACACCAGGACCTGCCGCGCCGGGCGAAGGTGCGAGAGTATCTGATCCAGCCATTGGAGCGGGCCGGTCTGGTCCGTCCGCCGAAGATGACGGCGGCAGAGCATGAGGCGATGCTGGACAAGCTGCAGGATCGGCTGGGCTACCTGCCGCCCGAACTTTTGTCCACGCTGGCCGAGGTGCTCTTGCGGCTGGCCGAGGGTCCGCTCCTGAACCGCTGGCCCGCCTTCGCCACGATCTGGAACAACGCGATGCGGCTGATGCCGCCGCCGGATGATGAGGCCCATATCATGACGTCTTGGCTGGCCTCGATCGAGGGGCCGGTCGCGCGGTCGGGTGGCTACCTGGTCGAGCTGCACGAATTCCTGCGCCGTCACGGTCGCCCGCCCGGCAGCTATGAGATGGGCAAGATCCGCGAGGCCGCTGCCGACAACGGGCGCCGCCGACAGCGGATCGAGGAATGGATCGCCAAGGGTCACGCCAAGGGCGAGGACCGGCAATGGCTGGACTGGTATCTGCGCCGCCTCGCCCAGTGCGAGGCCCTGGTGCGGGCGGGTGAGGACAAGCGGGCAGCGAAAGGGGCGGCGGCATGACGGTGATTGGTCGGCTTGGATTGGTGGATGGGCAGGCGGTGCCTGTGGTGGCAAAGCGCGCGCTTTCCGTGCGGCAGGCGCTGGAATGGGCGTTCGGGGCAGAGCGGGCCTCGGTCGACTTCGACGAGCTGAACGATGGAC
>JARFTV010000100.1 GCA_029289325.1 Alphaproteobacteria bacterium | reverse complement strand
TGCTGGAACATGCGCTGACGCCCGAGCAGCGCGGCATCTACGATGCCTATGCCGGCGCTTTTGCCATCATCCATAACAATCTCGCCGCCGCGATGGAGGCCGCCAACATCACGGGCGACAGCGGCACGCTGAACCGCCAGGCCAAGTCCGCCGCGCGGTCGGCCTTCGAGTCCGCGAAGCAGCGGTTCTTCGGGCATCTGCTGACCTCCATGAAAACCTCCACGCTAATCGCCGCCATCGAGGCCGATCTCGCGGCGGGCCATGCCGCCGTCATCCAGATCGTCTCGACGGGCGAAGCGCTGATGGAACGCCGCCTGTCGGAGGTCCCGACCGAGGAGTGGAACGACATCCGCGTCGACATCACCCCGCGGGAATACGTCCTGGACTACCTCGCCCACTCCTTCCCGGTGCAGCTCTACGAGCCCTTCACCGATAGCGAAGGCAATTTGTCGTCGCGGCCTGTCGTGCGCGACGGCCAGCCGGTGGAATGCCGCGAGGCCGCCCGCAGGCGCGACGCGCTGATCGAAAAGCTAGCCTCGCTTCCTCCGGTGCCGGGGGCGCTCGACCAGATCGTCCAGCGCTTCGGCACCGACCTCGTGGCCGAAGTCACGGGCCGGTCGCGCCGCATCGTGCGGAAGGGCGAGGGTCCTGTTGCGTGCCTCGTCGTCGAAAGCCGTGCCGGCTCTGCCAACCTGTCCGAGACCGCCGCCTTCATGGATGACCAGAAGCGCATCCTGATCTTCTCGGATGCTGGTGGCACGGGTCGGAGCTACCACGCCGATCTCGGAGCGAAGAACCAGCGGCTGCGCGTCCACTATCTGCTGGAGCCCGGTTGGAAGGCCGACGCGGCCATTCAGGGACTCGGGCGGACCAACCGCACCAATCAGGCGCAGCCGCCTCTGTTCCGCCCCGTCGCCACCGATGTAAAGGCGGAGAAGCGGTTCCTCTCCACCATCGCACGCCGCCTCGACACGCTCGGGGCCATTACCCGCGGCCAGCGCCAGACCGGTGGGCAGGGGCTGTTCCGGCCCGAGGACAACCTCGCGTCGCCCTATGCCCGCGACGCCCTGCGCCAGCTCTACCGCCGCATCTATCGCGGCGATGTCACGGGCTGCTCTCTTGGCGCGTTCGAGGATGCCACCGGTCTCAGCCTGACCGATGACAACGGGCTGAAAGACGACCTGCCGCCGATCACGACCTTCCTCAATCGCCTGCTCGCGCTGATGATCGACATGCAGGCCGTGCTCTTTTCGGCCTTCGAGCAATTGCTCGACCAGCGGATCGAGGGCGCCATCGCCGCCGGGGTCTACGACGTCGGGCTCGAGACGCTGCGCGCCGAGAGCTTCCGCGTCACGGATGCGCGGGTGATCTACACACATCCCGGCTCCGGCGCGGAAACCCAGCTCCTGACCATCGCGGAGAAACGGCGGAACACGCCGACTGCGCTGGCGGATGCGCTCGACTGGCTTGACGACCCGAAGGCGCGGCTTCTGGTCAACAGCCGCTCTGGCCGGGCGGCGGTGCAGGTGCCCGCCACCAGCCTGATGCTAGATGACGGCACCATCGAGCCCCGCTTGCGGCTGATCCGGCCAACGGAGGCCAGCACTGTCCCTGCCCGGATGATGGAGGACACCCATTGGCTCGACGCTGACCGCTCGGCCTTCTCCGCAGCCTGGACCGGGGAACTGGCCGAGGTGCCGGAGTTTTCGGAAGCCACGCTGCACATCGTGGCAGGTCTCCTGCTGCCGATCTGGAAGCAGCTCCCCCAGGACGAAACCCACGTCTACCGCCTGCAGACCGACGATGGCCAGCGCATCATCGGTCGCCGCGTCTCGCCGTCTTGGGTCGCGACCACGCTGGCCGCTGATGCGCCGCAGCTGACAGCCGCGCAGGTTCATGCCCTCGTTCTGGAGGGCAAGACCGTCGTGCGGCTGGCCGAGGGGATGGAGTTGCTCCGGTCCCGCGTCATGGGTGTGAACCGGATAGAACTGTCGGGATTTTCGGGTGCCGCCAAAGACCGGCTCAAGGCCGATGGCTTCTTCTCGGAGATCATCAGCTGGAAGCTGCGCCTCTTCTGCCCCACCGACGCCAGCGGTATCGCCGTTCTCGAGCGGCTTCTTGCACGTTGTCCTGTGACGGGACTACATGCACGCGGGGGTTGTTGAGCCATGTATTCCGAGACCGAAGAGGTGATCCGCGCTCTGGCGCAAAATGCAGAGAGCGTCTGTCGCGCTTACCTTCCCGCCGGACGGCGGGAAGGGTCCTACTGGATCGTGGGCGATCTGCAGAACAACCCCGGCCGCTCGCTCTTCGTGCGGCTGGCCGGGCCCGCGTCGGGGCCGGGCGCGGCAGGCAAGTTCACCGACGGTGCCACAGGCGAGCACGGTGATCTTCTCGACATCATCCGCGAGAGGACCGGGATCTCTCGCTTTCCCGATCTTCTGGCTGAAGCCCGGGCGCATCTGGGCCGTCCGCAGCCGGTTCTCCCGGATACACCAGTGCCGAAGAAGGCCAAAGCCCCCGGTGGCACGCCAGCCGCGGCGGCGCGTCTCTTTGCAGCCTCCGTGCCGATCGCAGGCACGCTTGCAGACACCTACCTCCGCTCCCGGGGCCTCACCCACGGCGGCACGATGAGCGCGCTGCGCTTCCACCCGAAGTGCTGGCATCGGGATGAGGGCCAGACCCGGAGCATCCCCAGACCGGCGCTGATCGCCGCGGTCACCGATGGGGCAGGGGGCTTGCAGGGCGCGCACCGCACCTGGCTCGCGCCTGACGGACAGGGGAAGGCGCGGGTCGAGACGCAGCGGCGTGCCATGGGTCACCTTCTTGGCAATGCCGTCAGGCTGACCCCGCATGACGACATCCTCGTGGTCGGTGAAGGCATCGAGACCATGCTATCCTTGGTCGAGGCCCTGCCCGGCCTTCCCGTCTGGGCGGCGCTTTCGTCGGGTCACCTCGGAGCGGTGCTGCTGCCGGATGGGCTGCAGCGCCTCTACATCGCCATCGACCGCGATCCCGCAGGGCAACGCGCAGCAGAGAGATTGAGCGCCAGAGCAACCGAGGTCGGGATTGCCGTCCGGGTGCTGGAACCGCGGCACAGGGATTTCAACGATGATCTCCGGGCGTACGGCAAAGAGGCGCTGCGCCACCATCTGGCAGGGCAGATCGGGCCAGAGGATCGGCATCGCCTGTCAGGCTGATCCGCATCGCGCCGGGGGCGGTCGGGGACAGCGGGGCAGGGGTCCTGCAGCCCTGTAGTGGCTGTGGATTGTCGCCTTTTGCCTCTTCCCGGGCAATCTCATCCACCCGTCCCCCGAGCGGCCTTCAAGAGATGGGCAGGCGGCCGTCAAAGAGGCCGCCCCTTCAAGGACGGGGGGACGACTGATTTCCGCCGGCGGGGACGAGCCCCGCCTTTGCATCGCAAGACATATGTGGACACCCCCTTCGTCAAGTCTTTCCTCAAAGTGCGTCGAATCCGGTT
>JARFTV010000099.1 GCA_029289325.1 Alphaproteobacteria bacterium | reverse complement strand
TCGATGACCTTCCAGTTGATGAACTGCTCGATATCGGGGTGATCCATGTCGCAGATCACCATCTTGGCCGCGCGGCGGGTGGTGCCGCCGGACTTGATCGCCCCGGCCGCGCGGTCGCCGATCTTGAGGAAGCCCATCAGGCCCGAGGACTTGCCGCCGCCCGAGAGTTTCTCGCCTTCGCCCCGCAGCGAGGAGAAGTTGGTGCCGGTGCCCGAGCCGTATTTGAACAGGCGCGCCTCGCGGACCCAGAGGTCCATGATCCCGCCATCGCCCACCAGATCGTCCTTCACCGACTGGATGAAGCAGGCATGCGGCTGGGGGTGTTCATAGGCGCTGGAGGACTTGGTCAGCTTGCCGGTCTGGTGGTCGACGTAGAAATGGCCCTGCGACGGGCCGTCGATGCCATAGGCCCAGTGAAGGCCGGTGTTGAACCACTGCGGCGAGTTGGGCGCGGCCATCTGGCGCGCGAGCATGAAGCGCATCTCGTCGTAATAGGCGCGGGCGTCGGCCTCGGTGGTGAAATAGCCGCCCTTCCAGCCCCAATAGGCCCAGGCGCCGGCGAGACGGTCGAAGACCTGCTTGGCCGAGGTTTCACCGACGAAACGCTGATCCTCGGGCAGTTGCGCCAGAGCCTCGGTGTCGGGGACCGAGCGCCAGAGGAATTCGGGGACGCCCTTTTCCTTGACACGCTTCAGGACGGCCGGAACGCCCGCCTTGCGGAAATACTTCTGGGCGAGCACGTCGGAGGCGACCTGGCTCCAGCCCTCGGGGACCTCGACGGCCTCGTTGCGGAAGACGATCTTGCCGTCCGGGTTGCGGATTTCGGATACGGTGGTGGTGAAGTCCATCGCGCCATAGGCGCCGGTGGCTTCCTGCGTGAACTTCCGCTCGATCTGCATGCCCCTGATCCTCCGTTCTTGCGGCGATTTCCGCCGCTTCAATTTCTGACCCACGCCGGGGACCACAGGCTTCGCGGCGGTCGGCAACAAGAAACCGGGCCCCACGGCGCTGGACGCGGGGGGCCGCGCCCTTGGGGGCGCGCTTCAATCAGCCTTGGTCTTGCCTGTCCGTCGCGGCACTAGATTTTGTGGTGTCCCTCGCCGCGTTGTCAAAGTGTCGTAATCATCCCCGTCGATCAACGGGAAAATTAGGCGCGAATGCAAATTTTGCGCCTTGACGATTTGCCGGACACAACCACCCCCCGCAGACCCTGCCGGGGCGGGGGCTGTGGACAGATCTGGGGACAGACTTCGCACGCTTTGTGAAGAGCGGCGGATTTGCAAGGCCAGTGCGGCGCTTGGCGGCCGGGGCTGAGACAGGCAGGTCGGGCGGGAAAACCGGGGCGCGCGATTCTATCCCCTCATGGGGGCAGTGGGGGCACGGGCCGCGGGGCGGTTGATCAGGACGATCCCGGCCCCCACCAGAAGGGCTGCGAGGAGAATCGCCCAAGTGACGGATTCGCCAAAGATTAACGCGCCCATCCCCAAGGCCAGGATCGGCGTCAGGAAGGAGAAGGAGGCTACCGTCGCTGACGGATAGACCGACATCAGCCAGAGCCAGGTGATGAACCCGCCCGCCACCACGACCGAGGATTGGAAGACGAGACCCACAAGATGCAGGGGCTGCAGCTCGCGGACCAGCGGCCCGAAGAGGGGCGCGAGGAGAAGGAGGATCGGGGCCGAGACGAGGACCATCCAGAAAAGCTGCAGCTCCGGTCCCTCGGCGCGCATCACCGGGCGGCGGGCGACATAGGCGGTCAGCGCCCAGCCCCAGGCGGCGCCAAGCGCGCAGAGATCGCCCACAAGGCTCGCCTCGCCCGTGGCGGGGCGGGTGAGGATCGCGGTGGCGCAGCCGGCGAAGGCAAGGGCAAGACCCGCAGCCTTGGTGGGGGTGATCCGCTCGCCGAGGCCGAAATGCGCGAGGATCGCGAACCAGACCGGCATGGAATACATGATGACCGAGGCGCGGCCGACCGTGGTCAGGTCGAGGGCGAGGAAGAGGAACAGGAATTCGGCGGCAAAGACGGCGCCGATCAGGAGGCCGGGGCCAAGGGCCGCGCGGGACAGGCGGGGCGGGCGGCCGCGCCAGGCCAGCCAGGCCCAGACGAAGAGGACCGCCAGCGCCGAACGGAGCCCGGCGAAGAAGACGGGTTGAAGGCCCGCGTTCACCAGCTTGATCAGGATCTGGTTGAAGGCCAGCAGCGCCGTGACGCCCATGAGCACCGCGCCTCCGAAGGCGTCGAGCCGGTCCTTGCGCATCCCTGTCCCCTTTGTCCTGGCCTGCGGGGTTGTGGCACGGGCAAAGGGCGCCGGGCAAGCGCGGGCGTAGGGTGGGCGATATCGCCCACCCTACCTTGCCGCGCGGAAATGGCGGGCGACGAGCTGGGTGAGCTTGCGGTGGAGGGGCAGGGTGCGGTGCCGGATGTGAATCGCGGCATAGACCGGCTGGCGCAGAAGCGGCGCATCCTCGACCGCCATGAGTCGTCCGCCCGCGATCAGCTCTTCCGCCGTCTTCTCCAGCACATAGCCCGAGCCCCCCATCGCGGTGAGAAGCGAGACCACCGAGCCCGACTGCCCGACCGAGACCGTCGCGGCGGCAAGCTCGGGCGTCATCTGGCGATGCATCTCCGCGAAGGCCGGGGAGAAATGGGCGAAGACGAAGCGGGACGGCGTCACCTCGTCCAGGCGCGGGGTGTCGGTGGAGAGCATCCGGTAGGTGACCTCGCCCACCGAGTCGAAATGGAGGTCGGGGTGAGGTTTGGGCGAGAACATCACGGCGAAGTCGAGGATCCCGGTCAGAAGGTCGGCGCACATCTGGTTGGAATAGTCGGGCTCGATATAGAAGGCGGTCTCGGGCAGCGCCGCGCGGAATTCGGCCACCCACTCGCCAAGATAGACGGCGGCGAGGTCGTTCTGGATGCCGAGCCGCAAGAGCTGCTGCGCGCCCTGCGGGATCTGGATGCGGCGGCGGGCCTCGTTCCATTCGTGGCGCAGGGCGCGGGCATGCGGCTCGAAACGCTTGCCTTCCGGCGTGAGGTCGGTCCCGGCGCGAGACCGGTCGAAGAGCCGGGACCCCACCGCCTGCTCCAGCGCGGTGACCCGGGCCGAGACGGTGGACTGGGTGATCCGCAGACGCTCGGCCGTGCGGTGGAAGCTGCGGGTCTCGGCAAGGTCGAGGAAGGTGTCGAGGAGGTCGATCTGCATGTTCCGGGCCGCTTTTACAGGTGGCAGGCCCCGGGGGGGCGGGCCCCCCCAGGATATTTGGGCAGAAAGGATGACGTGATCGGGTTTGTCGATCAATAGCCCGCCTCTGGCCGAATTGAAAGCGGGCGCGTGGCGGCAGATAGTGGCGGGGGTTCAGGGGAGGCGGCGATGGCGGAATTTGCATCGGCTCGGGTGGTGATCATTGGGGGCGGGGCCGTGGGGGCCTCGGCGCTGTATCACCTGGCGAAGGCGGGGTGGACGGATGCGCTGCTGCTGGAGAAGAACGAGCTGACGGCCGGGTCGACCTGGCATGCGGCGGGGAAT
>JARFTV010000059.1:6699-20125 GCA_029289325.1 Alphaproteobacteria bacterium | reverse complement strand
CATGAACATGCAGCGCTATTCGGCGGGCCTGTACCGGGAGCTGGGCGAGGCGGTCGGCTATCCGATGAATTACCATGTCACCGGCTCGGTGCGGCTTGGCCATTCTAAGGAGCGGCTGCAGGAGTTCCGGCGCGTCGTGGGCATGGGGCGCTATCAGGGGATGGACCTGTCGATCCTGACGCCCGAGGAGATCCGCTCGCGCTATCCTTTCGTCGAGACGCATGATCTGGAGGGCGCGCTTTACGATCCCTATGACGGCGACATCGACCCGGCGCAGCTGACCCAGGCGCTGGCGGCGGGCGCCCGGCAGATGGGCGCGCGGATCGAAAGGTTCTGTCCGGTGACGGCCGCGACATGGACCGGCAGCGAATGGGTGCTGTCGACGCCGAAGGGCGAGGTGCGCTGCGAATACGTCGTGAACGCGGGCGGCTATTACGCAGCCCATGTCGGCGCGATGTTCGGCCGCCGGGTGCCGATGATGGTGATGAGCCACCAGTACCTGCTGTTCGACACGATCCCCGAGCTGGAGGCTTGGACCAAGGAGGTGGGGCACAAGCTGCCCTTGCTGCGCGATGTGGACAGCTCCTACTACCTGCGGCAGGAGAAGATGGGGTTCAACCTCGGTCCCTACGAGAACCCCTGCCGGGCGCATTGGGCGACGCCGGACGATCCGATGCCCGAGGATTTCAGCTTTCAGCTGTTCCCGGACGATCTGGAGCGGATCGAGTGGCATATCAACGACGCCATGGCGCGGGTGCCGCTGCTGCAACAGGCGGCGCTGACCAAGGTGATCAACGGACCGATCCCCTATACGCCCGACGGCAACCCGCTGATCGGCCCGATGCCCGGCGTGCCCAATGCGTTCGAGGCCTGCGTCTTCACCTTCGGCATCTGCCAGGCAGGCGGCGCGGGCAAGGTGCTGGCGGAATGGGTGACCGAGGGCGGCACGGAATGGGACATGTGGTCCTGCGACCCGCGCCGGTTCACCGGCTGGGAGGATCACGACTATCTGGTCCAGAAGGGGATGGAGGTCTACGGCCACGAATACGGGATGCACTTCCCGATGGCGCGCTGGCCTGCGGCACCCGACCGGAAACTCTCGCCCGTGCATGACAAGCTCAAGGCGCTGGGCGCGCAATTCGCGCCCTACAATGGCTGGGAGCGGCCGGAGTGGTTTGCCGAGGCCGGCGACGATACCAGCTGGGAGGCGACGCAGACCTGGGGCCGCGCCGGTCCGTGGGAGGCGCGCATCCGCGCCGAATGCGAGGCGGTGCGGGACGGGGTCGGGGTTCTGGACCTGCCCGGGTTCACGCGGTTGCGGCTGGTGGGGCCGGGGGCGCGGGCGCATCTGGCCTCGCTCACGGCGTCGAGATTGCCGCAGCCGGGGCGGACGGGGCTTCTGTATTTCGCCGACGCGCGGGGGCGGATCGTCACCGAGATGACCTGCATCCCCGCCAGCGACGAGGATGTGGGGGTGATCACCGCCGCCGTGGCGCAGAGCCATGACGCCGATATCCTGCGCAAGGGCCTGCCGGACGGGGTGGTGCTGGAGGACTGGTCGGACCGGATCCATTGCTTCATCGTCACCGGGCCGAAGGCGCGGGACCTTCTGGCGGGAATCAGCGAGGCGGATCTGACGCTGCCCTGGCTCTCGGTCCAGTTCGCGGCCAAGGTGGCGGGCAAGGACGTGGCGCTGATCCGGGTCTCCTTCGCAGGCGAACTTGGCTGGGAAATCCATTGCGACCGCGACGACGCCCCGGCGATCTATGAGGCGCTGCTCGCCGGGGGCGCGAAGCCCTTTGGCATGAAGGCGCTGAACAGCCTGCGGATCGAGAAGGGCTATCGGGCCTGGAAGGGCGATCTTTCCACCGATTATTCGCTGCTGGAAGGCGGGCTGGAGCGCTTCATCGACTGGGACCATGACTTCCCCGGCAAGGCGGCGCTACTGGCCGAGAAGCAGCGCGGGGTGAAGAAGCGCTTCGTCTCCTTGAAGGTCGAGGCGGGGGAGTGCGACGCGCCCTATATGTCGACCCTCTGGCACGGGGGGGAGGTGGTGGGCGAGACCACATCGGGCGCCTGGGGCTATCGGGTGGGACATTCGATGGCCTTGGGGATGCTGCGGTCCGATCTTGCCGTTCCGGGAACCGAGGTCGAGGTGGAGATCTTCGGGGAGCGGGTAAAGGCGGTGGTGCTGCCCGACGGCCCGGCCTGGGACGCGAAGAACGAGCGCATCCGCGCGTGACGAAGGGCGGACCGGGGGCCAGCCCCCGGACCCCCGGGATATTTGGGCAAAGATGAAAGACCTGAGTGATGGCTGAGATTCCGAGGACAGCACGGGCGGTGGTGATCGGGGGCGGGGTGTCGGGCTGTTCGGTGGCCTATCACCTGGCCAAGGCGGGCTGGACCGATGTGGTGCTTCTGGAGCGCCGCAAGCTGACCAGCGGGACGACCTGGCATGCGGCGGGGTTGATCGGGCAGTTGCGCGGGTCGGCGAACATGACGCGGTTGGCGAAATATTCCGCCGATCTCTACCGGGGGCTGGAGGCCGAGACCGGGGTCGCGACGGGGATGAAGCAGGTCGGCTCCATCTCCGTGGCCCTGACGGCGGAGCGGCATGAGGAGTTGCTGCGCCAGGCGACGGTGGCGCGGATCTTCGATGTCGAGGTGCATGAGATCAGCCCCGGCGAGGTGAAGGCGCGCTATCCGCATCTGAATGTCTCGGACGTGGTGGGGGCGGTGGCCCTGCCGCTGGATGGTCAGTGCGACCCGGCGAACATCGCGATGGCGCTGGCGAAGGGCGCGCGGATGCGGGGGGCGAGGATCTTCGAGAACACGCTGGTCACGAAGGTCACCACTGCGAACGGGCGCGTCACCGGGGTGGATTATGAGACGGACGAAGGGCCGGGGCATATTGCCGCCGATGTCATCGTCAACTGCGGTGGCATGTGGGGCCGGGACCTTGCGGCGCAGAACGGGGTGACGCTGCCGCTGCATGCCTGCGAGCACTTCTACCTGGTCACCGAGCCCGTGGCCGGGCTTCAGGATCTGCCGGTCCTCCGCGTCCCTGACGAATGTGCCTATTACAAGCAGGATGCCGGCAAGATGATGCTGGGAGCCTTCGAGCCCAAGGCCAAGCCCTGGGGGATGGAGGGAATCCGCAAGGACTTTGAATTCGACACCTTGCCCGAGGATTGGGACCATTTCATGCCCATCCTTGAGCATGCGATGAACCGGATGCCGCTGTTCCAGACCGCGGGGATCCATACCTTCTTCAACGGGCCGGAGTCGTTCACTCCCGACGACCGCTACTATCTGGGCGAGGCGCCCGAGGTGAAGGGCTATTGGATCGCGGCTGGATACAATTCCATCGGCATCGTCTCGTCCGGCGGCGCGGGGCAGGCGCTGGCGCATTGGATCACGGAAGGCGAGCCGCCCTTCGACCTTTGGGAAGTCGACATCCGCCGCGCGCAACCCTTCCAGAAGAACCGCCGCTACCTTCGCGAACGCGTCACCGAAACCCTCGGCCTCCTCTACGCCGATCATTTTCCCTACCGGCAGGTGGTGACGTCGCGCGGAGTTCGCCGGTCCCCGATCCACGAACACCTCAAGGCCCGCGGTGCGGTTTTTGGCGAGGTCGCGGGCTGGGAACGCGCGAACTGGTTCGCCAATCCCGGCCAGGAGCGAGAGTATCGCTATTCCTGGAAGCGGCAGAACTGGTTCGACAACCAACGGGCCGAGCATATGGCGGTGCGGGAGCGCGCGGGTCTTTTTGACATGACCAGCTTCGGCAAGATCCGCATCGAGGGGCGCGACGCCTGTGCCTTCCTGAACCGGATCGCCTCGGCGCAGATGGATGTGGCGCCGGGGCGGATCGTCTATACCATGTTCCTGAACCAAAATGGGGGGATAGAGGCAGATCTTACCGTAACGCGCCTCTCGGAGACGGCCTATCTGGCGGTGGTGCCAGGGGCGACGCTGCAACGCAACCTCGCCTGGATGCGGGCGCATGTCGGGGAGGATTTCGCGGTCATCACCGATGTGACGGCGGCGGAATCGGTCCTGTGCCTGATGGGGCCGCAGTCGCGCGAGATCCTGGCAAAGGTTTCGCCCAACGACTTCAGCAATGCCGCACATCCTTTTGGACAGGCGCGTGAAATCGAGATCGGCATGGGGCTCGCCCGGGCCCATCGCGTCACCTATGTCGGCGAACTTGGCTGGGAGCTTTATGTCAGCGCCGACCAGACTACCCATGTCTTCGAGACGCTGATGGAGGCCGCGCCGGACCTGAAGCTCTGCGGGTTGCATACCTTGGACAGCTGCCGGATCGAGAAGGCCTATCGGCATTGGGGCCATGACATCACCGATGAGGATCACGTGCTGGAAGCGGGGCTGGGCTTTACGGTCAGCCGCAAGAAAGCGGACTTCCTGGGCCGCGAGGCGGTGCTGCGGAAGGAACAGCAGGGCCTAGATCGCCGCATGGTTCAGTTCCGGCTGCAGGACCCAGAGCCGCTTCTGTTTCATAATGAAGCGATTGTTCGCGATGGGGAAATAGTCGGGCCCGTCACCAGCGGCAACTACGGCCATTTCCTCGGCGGGGCGATCGGGCTGGGCTATGTGCCGTCCAGGGGCCAGAGTGATGATGACATCCTCGGCTCCAGCTATGAGATCGAGGTCGCGGGCAAGCGCCATGCGGCCATCGCAAGCCTTGTTCCGATGCATGATCCGAATTCCGAAAGGGTAAAGGCATGACCGACCTCACCGATCTTCCGGGCGAGACCTGCGAACCTGCGCGCGCCCGCCGTTCCGGCGGTCGTCAGGCCCGGGTGGCCCTGCGGGCGGCACCGCTGGCCGACGACGTGAAGCCGGTCCGTCCCGGCCTTCCGGGCGGCCAGTACAAGCCGCTGAGCGAAGCGGGCGTGAGCCAGATCCACCAGGCGGCGCTGGACGCGCTGGAACAGATCGGGCTGAGCCAGGCCCCCCCTTCGGGCGTGAAGCTGCTGACCGAGGCCGGGGCGATCCTGGGCGATGACGGCCGCATCCGCTTTCCCCGGGCGCTGGTCGAGGACATGCTGGCCATCGCCGCGCGCGACATCACGCTTCACGCCCGCGATCCGAAGCACGACCTGCATCTGACCGGGACCAATGTGCATTACGGGACGGCAGGCGCGGCGGTGCATATCGTCGATCCGGTCACGCTGGAGTATCGCGACAGCACGGCGCAGGACCTTTATGATGCGGCGCGGCTGGTCGACAATCTGGACAACATCCACTTCTACCAGCGCACGATGGTTTGCCGGGACATTCCCGACAACAAGGAGATGGACCTCAACACGCTGTACGGCTGCCTTGCGGGCACCACGAAACATGTGGGCACCAGTTTCTCTGACCCCTCCCACGTCGCCGATTGTTTCGAAATGCTCTACATGGTGGCAGGCGGCGAGGAGAAATGGCTCGAGCGCCCGTTCGTCAGCAATTCCAACTGCTTCGTCGTGCCTCCGATGAAGTTCGCCGAGGAATCCTGCATCACGATGGAGGATTGCATCCGGCGCGGGATGCCGATGCTGCTGCTGTCGGCGGGTCAGGCCGGGGCCACCGCGCCCGCGCCGATCGCGCTGACCATCGTGCAGGCGGTGGCCGAATGTCTGGCCGGCGTGGTCTATGTCAACGCGATCAAGCCCGGCGCACCGGCGATCTTTGGCACCTGGCCCTTTGTTTCCGATCTGAGAACGGGCGCCATGTCGGGCGGCAGCGCCGAGCAGGCTCTTCTGACCGCCGGTTGCGCCCAGATGCATCGGTTCTACGGCCTGCCGGGCGGGGCTGCGAGCGGCATCAGCGACTCGAAACTGCCCGACATGCAGGCGGGATGGGAACAGGGGATCACCAATGCGCTGGCGGGGCTTGCGGGCCTGAACATGTGCTACGAGGCCGTGGGGATGCACGCGAGCCTGCTGGGCTTCTGCCTGGAAAGCCTGGTCCTGGGGGATGACCTTCTGGGCCAGACGATGCGCTTGGTCCGGGGAATCGACGTGACGCCCGACTCCACCAGCATCGACGCGATGAAGGAGGTCTGCCTCGGCGGGCCGGGGCATTACCTCGGGTCCGACCAGACGCTGAAGCTGATGCAGACCGAGTACATCTATCCCAATGTCGGCAACCGCATGTCGCCCAAGGAATGGAACGAGGCCGGGAAACCGTTGCTCCTTGACACGGCCATCGCGCGCAAGAACTCTATCCTCGCCAAGGCGGGCTGCCGCGTCGATCCCGAGATCGACCGCGCCATCCGTGCCCGCTTCAACATCTACTTCAAGTGAGGTCGCAATGATCCCCGCCAACATGCTGAAATTCTACATAAACGGTCACTGGGTCGACCCGCTGTCCGACAAGCGCATGGGCGTGGAAAACCCCGCGACCGAGGAGATCGTCTGCGAGGTCGCCATGGGCAACGCCCAGGACGCCGACCGCGCCATCCTGGCCGCCCGCGCGGCCTTTGACGGCTGGACCTACCGCCCGGTGGCCGAGCGGATCGCGGTGGTGAAGCGGATCCTGGAGATCTACAACGAACGCTATGAGGACTTTGCCCAGGTCATGATGACCGAGATGGGCGCGCCGATCTCCTGGGCCCGCAATGCCCAGGCTTGGGCGGGGCAGGTCCATATCGAAAGCACCATCAAGGCCGCCGAGGAGTTCGCCTGGGAGTACAGCCGCGGCACGACCCGGATCGTGCATGAGGGGATCGGTGTCTGCTCGCTGATCACGCCGTGGAACTGGCCGATGAACCAGATCGCCTGCAAGGTCGCCCCGGCCTTGGTCGCGGGCTGCACCATGGTGCTGAAACCGTCGGAGATCGCGCCGCTGTCGGGGACTTTGTTCGCGCAGGTCTGCCATGACGCTGGCGTGCCGCCGGGCGTGTTCAACCTGGTCCACGGCGCGGGGCCGGAGGTCGGCGCGCGCATGTCCGAACACCCCGAGGTGGACATGGTCAGCTTCACCGGCTCGACCCGCGCCGGGACGGCCATCGCCGCCGCCGCCGCGCCGACGGTCAAGCGCGTGGCACAGGAACTGGGTGGCAAGAGCCCGAACATCATCCTGCCCACCGCCAATATCGCCGAGGCGGTGGCCGCGGGCGTGACCGCGGTCATGTCGAATACCGGCCAGTCCTGTGACGCGCCGACCCGGATGCTGGTCCCCCGTGCCAAACAGGCCGAGGCTCTGGCCGTGGCCAAGGCAGCGGCCGAGAAGATCACCGTCGGCGACCCGCGTGACGAGGGCACCGAGATGGGGCCGCTGATCTCGAAACTCCAGTTCGAGAAGGTGCAGCGCCTGATCCAGGCCGGGATCGACGAGGGCGCGACGCTGGTCACCGGCGGGGTAGGGCGGCCAGCCGATCTCAACCGCGGCTGGTTCGTGCGGCCGACGGTCTTTGGTGACGTGGTCAACAGCATGACCATCTCCAAGGAGGAGATCTTCGGCCCGGTGCTGGCGATCCAGCCCTATGACAGCATCGAGGATGCGATCAGCCAAGCCAATGACACGGTCTATGGTCTTGCCGCCTATATCGCCGGCCCGGTGGAGGACGCCAAGCCCGTGGCCCGCCGCCTGCGCGCCGGGACGGTGAACCTGAACTACCCCGACTGGGATACCTTCGCGCCCTTCGGCGGCTACAAGCAGTCCGGCAACGGCCGCGAATATGCCGATTGGGGCATTCACGACTTCTGCGAGGTCAAGGGCATCGTCGGCTACGGCGAGGCCTGACGGTACGGGGCGGGCCGGACCCCGCCCCATCCACACGGGGGGATCATGCGCTACGGATATATCGGCCTGGGCAATCTGGGCGGCCACATCGCGGCCAGCCTCTTGAAGGCGGGGCATCAGGTCACGGTCTATGACCGCAACCCCGCCCTTGCCGAACGGCACCGCGAGCTTGGGGCCAGCGTCGCCCCCTCGGTCTCGGCCCTGGCGGCAGAGGTCGATCATGTCTTCACCTGCCTGCCCAGCCCCGCCGTCTCGGAGGCGGTGCTGGCCGAGCTGATGACCGGCCTCAAGCCTGGTGCCACCTGGATCGAGAACTCCACCCTCAGCCGCGACGATGTCTTGCGGCTGGCGGGCCTTGCCCGGACCGGCAAGATCCGGCTGCTGGAGGCTCCGGTGACCGGCGGCGTCCATCTGGCGGCGCGGGGTGAGATCACGGTGCTTCTGGGTGGCGAGCAGGAGCTGATCGACCTCCACCGCCCGGCGCTGTCGGTGATCGGCAACCGCATGTTCCACATGGGCCCCCTGGGGTCGGCGGCGATCATCAAGGTCATCACCAACATGCTGGCCTTCATCCATCTGAAAGCCACCTCCGAGGCGCTCATGCTGGCGAAACGCGGCGGGCTGAACCTCGGCCAGGCCTGGCACGCGATCCAGGCCTCGTCGGGCAATTCCTTCGTCCATGAGACCGAGGGCGCGCTGATCCTGAACGGGTCTTACGACATTGCCTTCTCGGTCGATCTGGCGCTCAAGGACCTCGGCTTCGCCTTGGGATTCGGCAAGGAATTCGGCGTGCCGCTCGACCTCGCCTCCATCACCAACCAGACCTATATCGCCGCAAGGGCCGCCTACGGCGGCGAGGCGCAGTCGCCGATGATCGCGAAACTGCTGGAGGACCTCCTCGGCACCGATCTGCGCGCGCCCGGCTTTCCGTCGCGGCTGGAGTAAGCATGACCGACGCAAATGCCCGCCGCGCGGCACAGCTTCTGCACCACCGCAAGGCCGGGTTGACGCCCGGCGACCCGATCGCCCCGCCGATCGTGCCCGCGACGACCTTTCACTTGCCCGCGAACGGGACCGGGGCCTATGGCTATTCCCGCGCGGGCACACCCGGCTGGACCGAGCTTGAGGCGCAGCTGTCGCTTCTGGAGGAGGCCGAGACGGTGGCCTTCCCCTCGGGCATGGCGGCGATCTCGGCGGCGCTTTTCGCCTGCCTGAAGGCGGGCGACCGGGTGATCCTGCCGGCGGATGGCTATTACGTGACGCGGGTGCTGGCGACCGAATTCCTGGCGGGCCTCGGGGTCGAGGCGCGGATGCTGCCGACGGCGGATTATGACACGGCGGATCTGACCGGGGCGGCGCTGGTCTATATCGAGACGCCGTCGAACCCCGGCCTTGATGTCTGCGATATCACGGCGGTGACGGCGCGGGCCCATGCGGCCGGGGCGCGGGTGGTGGTGGACAACACCACGATGACCCCCTTCCTGCAGCGGCCGCTCGACCTTGGCGCGGATCTGGTGGTCGCGGCCGACACCAAGGCGCCCGGCGGTCATTCCGACCTGCTGGCGGGTCATGTCGCGGGCCGGGACGCCGCGCTGGTGGGGCGGGTGCGGGACTGGCGGCGGCTTTCGGGCGCGACGCTGGGGCCGTTCGAGGCCTGGCTCCTGCATCGGGGGCTTGAGACGCTGGAGTTGCGGCTTGACCGGATGTGTGCGAGCGCCCGAGTCATTGCCGAGCGGCTCGCGGCCCATCCTGCGGTCACGGATCTGCGCTATCCCGGCCTGCCGGGCGATCCGTCGCACCGGATGGTGGGGGCGCAGATGGCCAATGGCGGCTTCCTGATCGGTTTCACCCTGGCCGATGCGGGCGTGGCCGAGCGGTTCCTGTCGGCCTGTCCCTACCTTGCCCAGTCGACGAGCTTTGGCGGCACCCATTCCTCGGCCGAACGTCGGGCGCGCTGGGGCGATGCGGTGCCCGAGGGGTTCCTGCGTCTGTCGGTCGGGATCGAGCCGGTGGAAGAGCTCTGGCGCGGGATCGAGGGCGCTCTGGCCGGGTAGGGGCCAAATTTCTTGAGCAAGAAATTTGTCAAAATCCTTGCTTAAGGATTTTGGGTCCCGGTCCTAAAGCTGGTCCAGGATCCGCGCCGCCTCGGTCTGGATATCGGCGAGGGGGCTCCGGTCCTCTCCGGGGAAGAAGCGGGCGCGGGTGGCGGTGGGCATCCCTGCCGGAGTGGCGATGACCACGCGCGGGCCGTGTTTGACGGTTTCGGCCTGCCAGCTGCGGGCCAGCGCTATCTGCGCGGCCTTGGTCGCGCCATAGGCACCGAAGTACATCTGTCCGCCGCGCGGGTCGCCCAGAAACAGCGCCGTCCCCTGATGCGCGCGCAGGAGCGGCTCGACCATCGGGATCAGCATTCCCGTGGCACGGATGTTGGTGGCGATGGATTTGTCCCAGTCCTTCGGGTCCAGATGCCCCGCCGGTGCGAGAGGGGCCGCATGGATCGCGGCATGGACCCAGAGACCCAGCCCGCCCCAGCGGTCATGGACCGACCGGCAGAGATGGCGCATGGCATCGTCATTGGTCACATCCATCGGCGCGAGCGTCAGCGCCCCGGCCCCCGGAAGTCCGGCCGCCTTCACGCGATCGTCCAGTTCCTCCAGACCGCCCACGGTCCGGGCGACGGCCACGACCTGCCAGCCGCGCAGCGCCAACTGCTCGGCAATGGCGGCGCCAAGCCCGCGCGAGGCTCCGGTCACGAGGGCAACACGGGGTTCGGTCTTCTGCGTCATGCGTCAGTCCTTCTGGAGGCGGCGGAGCCTCCGGCGGGGATATTTGGGCAAAGATGAAAGGGCAAGGGGGGTGGTCCAGGAGGAGCCCGTCACTCGGCCGCCTTCATCTGGAAGCCTTCCTCGATCTTGTCCGAGGGGGCGACCGGGTAGTCGCCCGAGAAACAGGCATCGCAGAAGCGCGGGTTGGCGGGGTCGCGGCCCTGCGCCTCACCCGCGGCGCGGTAGAGACCGTCCAGCGAGATGAATTTCAGCGAGTTGACTCCGATCCAGTCGCGCATCTCATCCTCGGACATCGTCGCGGCGAGGAGCTTCGACCGTTCCGGCGTGTCGACGCCGTAGAAGCAGGGCCAGGCGGTCGGGGGCGAGGCGATGCGGAAATGGACCTCCGCCGCGCCGGCTTCGAGGATCATGTCCTTGATCTTGCGGCTGGTCGTCCCGCGCACGACCGAGTCGTCCACCAGGATCACCCGCTTGCCCTTGATCAAAGCGCGGTTGACGTTGAGTTTCAGCCGCACGCCCATGTTGCGGATGTGGTCGGTCGGCTCGATGAAGGTGCGGCCCATGTACTGGTTGCGGATGATTCCCATCGCATAGGGGATGCCGGATTCCTGGCTGAAGCCGATGGCGGCGGGTGTCCCGCTGTCGGGAACGGGGCAGACCAGGTCGGCATCGACCGGAGCCTCACGCGCGAGTTCGACGCCGATCTGGCGGCGGGTTTCATAGACGGACCGGCCGCCGATGATGCTGTCGGGGCGGCTGAAATAGACGTTCTCGAAGATGCAGAAGCGCGACTTTGCGGGGGCGAAGGGGCGGGTCGAGTTGACGCTGTTCCCCTCGATCACCACCATCTCGCCCGGCTCGATCTCGCGCACGAATTCGGCCCCGATGATATCGAGACCGCAGGTCTCGGACGAAAGCGCCCAGCCCGAGTCGCCGATCCGGCCCAGCACCAGCGGGCGGACGCCCAGCGGGTCGCGCACGCCGATCAGCTTGGTCCGGGTCATGGCGACGACGCTGAACGCGCCCTCGACCCGGCGCAGCGCGTCCTTGATCCGCTCGGCCAGGGTCTTCTGGATGGATCGCGCCATCAGGTGGATGATGCATTCGCTGTCGGACGAGGACTGGAAGATCGACCCGCGCTCGATCAGTTCGCGGCGCAGCGCGGCGGCGTTGGTCAGGTTGCCGTTGTGCGCGATGGCGCAGCCGCCCATCGAGAATTCGCCGAAGAAAGGCTGCACGTCGCGGATCGCGGTCGCGCCCTTCGATCCGGCGGTGGAATAGCGGACATGTCCGATGGCCAGCGACCCCGGAAGGGTGTCCATCACGTCGGCCTTGGTGAAGTTGTCACGGACATAGCCGAAGCGGCGGGCCGAGTTGAAGCCGTGGTCGGGGTGGTAGGCGACGATACCGCCCGCCTCTTGCCCGCGGTGCTGCAGCGCATGCAGGCCAAGGGCCACGAAGTTCGACGCATCGGCCACGCCGATCACGCCGAAGATGCCGCATTCCTCCTTCAGCTTGTCATCATCGAAGGGGTGCGAGCGGAAAGGGGTCATCGGCCGATTCCTGTCCTTAGCGTTCGGGGCGCGGTTGCCGGTCCCTTTACGGCAGCCGCGCGGGGCTGTCACGCCCTGAAACGCCGATCGGGCAAGTGGATCACCCGTTCGTGGTCGGGGCCGCGGGGGTTACCGGCTCGGGCGCGGTGCCGGTGGCGCAGACATTGGTCAGCTCGTTGTAACGATCCACGATCCAGCCCGGTGCGTCGCTGGGGATGCTGTTGTCGATCTGGGCCTGGAAATTGGCGAAGACCAGCGCGGTGCGGCTGTTGTCGATCATCGGAATCGCCTGGTCCGAGAGGACGCGGTCATAGACGATGAAGCCGATGGCGATCAGCAGGATGCCGCGCGCCGCCCCGAAGAGAAAGCCGAGCGCCTGGTCGATCCCGCCCAGGGCCGAGCGTTGCACCACGCCCGAGAAAAGCGGCGTGAAGAGCGCGGCCACGATCAGGCCGATGACGAAGACGCCCGCGAAGGCGGCGACGACGGACAATTCGCAGCTGTCGGCCAGGAATTCGCCCACCACCGGCAGTTCCTTGACCAGCGGCTGGACGCCGGGGGCAAAGTAATAGGCGGCAATCGCGGCGCCGATCCAGCCCAGGATCGACATGAGCTCGCGCACCACTCCGCGTGAGAAGGCGAGGATCGCCGAGACAAGGATGATCAGCGCCGCACCACCGTCAACCGCGGTCAGGTTTTCCATCTTCTGTCCCCATTCCCTTTTTTCGCAAGGGCTTATCCCGCCCCGAACATTTCGCCCACGATGGCCGTGAGATCCGGCATCTGCCGCACCGCCATCCCGGCCGCCCCCTCGATCTTGGAGCCGGAGGGCACGGTCGCCTGTGAGAAACCAAGTTTCGAGGCTTCTTTCAACCTGTTTTCCGTCTGGCCCACCGGCCGCAGCGCGCCAGAGAGGCTGATTTCGCCGAAAAGCACCATCTCGGGCGGGATTGCGATATCCTCCCGCGCCGAGAGAAGCGCCCCCGCCACGGCAAGGTCGGCGGCGGGCTCGTTGACCCTTAGCCCGCCCGCGACATTCAGAAACACGTCCAGCCCGGTGAAGGGGATGCCGCACCGCGCCTCGAGGACGGCGAGGATCGTGGAGACCCGGCCCGAGTCGAGGCCCACCACGGTGCGCCGCGGGCTGGCGAGGGTCGAGGGCGCGACAAGCGCCTGGATCTCGGTCAGGACCGGCCGCGTGCCTTCGATCCCGGCAAATACCGCGGATCCGGGCGCCGGCTGGTCGCGGTTGGCCAGGAACAGGGCCGAGGGGTTGGCGACCTGCGCAAGCCCGCCGCCGGTCATCTCGAAGACCCCGATCTCGTCCGCCGGGCC
>JARFTV010000059.1:5412-6689 GCA_029289325.1 Alphaproteobacteria bacterium | reverse complement strand
GTGGCCGCGTTCACCCTCGAAATAGAGCACGGTGTCGACCATGTGCTCGACGACGCGGGGGCCGGCGATCTGGCCCTCCTTGGTGACATGGCCGACAAGGATAACCGCAACGCCGCGCCGCTTGGCAAAGGTCACCAATTCATGCGCGGCGGCACGGACCTGGCTGACGCTGCCGGGGGCCGCTTCCACGCTGTCCAGCCACATGGTCTGGATCGAGTCGATGACCGCCAGGGCCGGACGCTCGGCATCCAGCGTGGTCAGGATGTCACGCAGGTTGGTCTCGGCCCCAAGATGGACCGCCGCATCGGTCAGGCCAAGGCGCTGCGCGCGCATCCGCACCTGGGCACTGGCTTCCTCGCCCGAGATATAGAGGCATTTCAGGCCCCTGCGGGCGAAACTCGCCGCCGCTTGCAGCAGGAGCGTCGATTTCCCGATCCCCGGATCGCCCCCCACGAGGATCGCCGAGGCCGGGACAAGGCCGCCGCCCAGCACCCGGTCCAGTTCGTCGATGCCGGACGAGGCGCGCGGTGGGGCGGCTTCCTCGGTCGCAAGGTCGGTCAGGGGGATGGTGCGGCCCTTGGCCCCCAGTGCCTTCGGCCCGGTGGACAGTGGGGCCTCCTCGACGATGGTGTTCCAGCCGCCGCATGCGTCGCATTTGCCCGCCCATTTCCGGTAGGAGGCGCCACAGGCGCTGCAGGTGAAGGAGGCGGTCTGTTTCATGGGCCGGGACAGTGCCCCGAATGCCCGCCTGCATCAAGGCCGGGCGCGAGCCGGAGTTTTCGAAACCTCGAGGGCGGAGCCTTCATGTGGGGCGCTTGGACTGCCAGGAGATCAGGATCTGCGCCAGGATACAGCCGGTAAAGAGGTAAAGCCCCCAGGCCGTCTCGATCGTCACCATGCCAGCACCCTTTGCGACCACGATGTAAAGCGCGATGAGAAAGACATCGGCCATTGCGAGCCTGCCCAGAAGCTCCAGCACCGGAAGGGTCCGGGGACTGAGGAGGTTCCAGTGCAGAAGGGCCAGACCGATGGTCTTGGCATAGGGCGCGAAGATCGCAAGGAAGGTGACCATCAAGGCGAGCGCCGGGTCGGTCCCCCACAGGCTTTGCAGCCCGGTGATCACGCTGATCTCGTCCATCCCGAAGACCGGCAGCAGCGCGGCGCGCAGCATCGGGGCGAACCAGGCGACAGGGAACAGGATCAGCAGGGCGAGGTTGAGGTATTTCATCGGCCGGGCCCCCTGGCTGGCGTCGGAGGGGGGGGGGGGGCCGCCCCCC
>JARFTV010000059.1:0-5337 GCA_029289325.1 Alphaproteobacteria bacterium | reverse complement strand
AGGGTTTCACACCCTCCAGACCTCCCGTGGGATATTTCCGGAAGGGAAAGACTGTTGCGGCGGAGTCTAGCGGACGCTGGCGATCGGCCCCTCGGCCCGGCCGTGGATGAACTGTTGCACGTAAGGGTCTGGCGTTGCGTCCATCTCCGAGACCGGGCCGGTCCAGCGGATCACCCCGCCGTGGAGCATCGCCACATTGTCCGCAATCGCGCGGACCGAGGACATGTCGTGGGTGATGGTCATCGCCGTCGCGCCCATCTCGGTCACGATTTCGCGGATCAGGTCGTTGATCACGCCCGCCATGATCGGGTCAAGCCCGGTGGTGGGCTCGTCGAAGAAGATGATCTCGGGGTTGGCGGCGATGGCGCGGGCAAGGCCGACGCGCTTCTGCATCCCACCCGAAAGCTCGGCCGGGAATTGGTCGGCGGTCTCGGGCTTGAGGCCGACGCGGCGCAATTTCTCGATCGCGACCTCGCGGGCCTGGGCCTTGGGCAGGGGCTTTGCGCCGCGGACAAGGCGGAAGGCCACGTTTTCCCAGACCTTCAGCGAATCGAACAGCGCGCCGCCCTGGAACAGCATCCCGAAGCGGGCGAGAAAGGCGTCGCGGTCGGCCTTGGTCACGTCCTGGCCGTCCAGCGTGATCGTCCCCTGGTCAGGGCGGACCAGACCCAGGATGCATTTCAGGAGGACCGATTTCCCGGTCCCCGACCCGCCGATGATCACCATCGACGTGCCCGAGGCCACGGTCAGGTCGACCCCCTGCAGCACCCGGTTCTCGCCGAACCGCTTATGGACGCCCCGAAGCTCGATCATGAGGTGAAGAAGACCTCGGTCAGGACATAGTTCGAGGCAAGGATCAGCACGCTGGCCGAGACCACCGCCGCCTTGGTCGCCGCCCCCACGCCCTGCGCGCCGCGGGCAGAGTTCATGCCGTGATAGCAGCCCATCAGCGCCACGATGAAGCCGAAGACCGCGCCCTTCACCAGGCCCGAGCCGATATCCCAGCCTTCAAGGAAATCCACGGTGTTCTTCAGATAGACGGCCGAGTTGAAGTCAAGCCGGGTGATCCCCACCAGCCAGCCGCCCATGATCCCGATCGCATCGCCCACCGCGACCAGCACCGGCATCGACAGCGTCGCCGCCAGCACGCGCGGAACAGCCAGGTATTTCAGCGGGTTGGTCGACAGCGTGACAAGGGCGTCGATCTGCTCGGTCACCTTCATCGTGCCGATCTCGGCCGCGATGGAGCTTGCCACGCGCGCGGCCACCATCAGCCCGCCAAGGACCGGGCCAAGTTCCCGCGTGATGCCGATGGCGACGATCGAGGGGACCACGGTTTCCGCGTTGAAGCGGCTGCCCCCGGCATAGATCTGCAAGGCCAGCGCGCCGCCGGTGAAGATCGCGGTCAGCGCCACCACGGGCAGCGAGAACCAGCCGATCTGCAGCACCGCAAGGCCCAACTCGCGCAGATAGAAGGGCGGGCGCAGGATATGGCCCAGCACCTGCGCGGCAAAGAGCGCGACCCGCCCGACCGCGGCCAGTGCCTGCAGGACCGGTCGGCCGATGGCGCCAAGCACCGCCGTCAAGCGACCCCCTCCTGATAGCGGCGCGCATAGCGCTGGCCCAGTGAGGTCAGCATCTCATAGCCGATGGTGCCCCCGGCCTCGGCCAGCGCGTCCACCCCCTGCATCGGGCCAAGGATGTCGAGGTAACGCGGCACTTCCGGCAGATGGGTGATGTCCACCGTGATCAGGTCCATCGAGACGCGCCCGACGAGCGGGCAGGGCGTCTCGCCGTCCCAGAGCTGGGCCTTGTTCGACAGGCTGCGCGGCAGCCCGTCGGCATAGCCGCCCGAGACCGTGGCGATCAGCGCGGGTTTCTCGGCCACCCAGGTGCAGCCATAGCCCACCGCCTCGCCGGGGCTGACCTCGCGCGTCTGGATCACCGGCAGCGAAAGCGTCACCACCGGATGTGCCCCGGCATGGGGCAGGCCGCCGTAAAGCCCGACGCCCGGACGGGTCAGGTCAAAGTGATAGCGCGGGCCCAGCAGGATCCCCCCGGTCGCGGCAAGGCTGCGGGGCAGGCCGGTGCCATCGGTCATCTCGTGGAAGGCGCGGAGCTGCGCCTCGTTCAACGGATGGTCCGGCTCGTCGGCGCAGGCGAGATGGCTCATCAGAAGTTCTGGCCCGGCCTCCACCAGGATCGGCGCGACGGCCTGCCATTCCAGCATCTCGACGCCCAGACGGTTCATGCCGGTGTCCAGCTGCACCCCGAACGGATGGCCGGGCAGCGATTCCAGATGCCGGGTGATCTGGTCCAGGCTGTTCAGCATCGGCGTCAGGTCGAGATCGAAGATCATCTCGGTGTCGCCCGCCATGTGGCCCGACAGGACCGCGATCTGCGGCCCCGGCCCCAGCGCCTGCCGCACGGCCGCGCCCTCCTCGGCATAGGCCACGAAGAACCGCCGCGCGCCCGCCTGGGCCAGCGCGCGGGCCACCCGCGTCACGCCCAGCCCATAGGCATCGGCCTTCACCACCGCGGCGGTCTGCACGCCAGACCCGCTCAGCCGGTCAAGCGCACGCCAGTTGGCGGCAATCGCATCAAGATCAATCGTCAGGGTTGCAGTCGACATGGCGGCTTGTTTCGGCCGGGCGCGTGTCGTGGTCAAGGGAAAACCTCGGATGCGACCGCGCCGGGGGTTGAGCTTGCCTGCCCGCCGCGCAAGGGTGGCGCCGAAGGAGACGGCGATGGTCGCAAGCCACCCCCAGGATGACTCCGGCCTCTGGTTGACGGTCCTGTGCTGGATCGGGCTGGCGGTGGCGACGCTGGATGCTTTCCTGCAGCCGCTCCCGGCGGGCCTGACCTGGGCGGCGCTGGGGCTGGCCTATCTGACCGGGGGCCTGCCTGCCGCGCGGGCGGCCTTGGCCGAGCTTTGGCAGGACCACCGGCTGGACATCGATCTTCTCATGGTGGTGGCGGCGCTGGCGGCGGCAGCGGTGGGCGCGGCGCTGGAAGGGGCGGTGCTGCTGGCGCTCTTCTCGCTCTCGCAGACGCTGGAGCATCGCGCGATGGGCAAGGCGCGCCGCGCGGTCGAGGCGCTGATGCAGCTTCGTCCCGAAACGGCCCTGCGCGAGGGGCCGGGGGGCGGGATCGAGGAGGTCCCGGTCGAGGATCTGGTTCCCGGAGACCGCGTGATCCTGCGCCCCGGCGCGCGGGTTCCGGTGGATGGTCGCGTCGTGGTGGGCACTGGCCATCTGGACGAAAGCACCGTCACGGGCGAATCGCTGCCCATCCGCAAGGCCCCCGGCGCGGCGGTGCATGAGGCCACGGTGAACCTTGACGGCATTCTGACGGTGGAGGTGTTGCGCCCGCTTGCCACCAGCACGGTGGCGCAGATGATCCGCCTCGTGACCGAGGCGCAGGCGATGAAATCGCCTTCCGAGCGGTTCTCGGACTGGTTCGGCCAGCGATACACGATCCTGGTGCTGGCGGGCTCGGTCCTGTCCTGGTTCGGCTTCCGCGCCATGGGCCATGACGGAAGCGAGGCGCTGTATCGGTCCGCGACGCTGCTTGTCGCAGCCAGCCCCTGCGCCGTGGTGATCTCGGTCCCGGCCGCGATCCTGTCGGCCCTTTCGGCAGCGGCGCGGGGCGGGGTCCTCTTCAAGGGCGGCGCGGCGCTGGAGCAGCTGGCCGAGGTCAGGACCTTCGCCTTCGACAAGACCGGAACGCTGACCACCGGGCAGGCGGTGGTGACCGGCGTCACCGTGCTTGAGGGCGACGAGGCCGGTTTCCTCGCTCTCGCCGCCGGTCTGGAATCGCAGTCGGAGCACCCGATCGCCGGGGCGATCCGCGCCCAAGCGGCGGGCCTTGGCCTGACGCCGATCCCGGTCCAGGACATGCGCGCCCATCCCAGCGAGGGGATCACCGGCCAGGATGCCGAGGGTCTGGTCTGGGCCGGCAACGCCCGGATGCTGGCGGCGCAGGGCGCGACCCTGCCGCCCGCCCTTGCCGCGATGGCCGACGGGGCCGAGACGCTGGTCGCCCTTGGCCGCGGGACCCGGATCCTCGGCGCGATCACCGTCGCCGACGCCCCGCGTGAGACCTCGGCCCAGGCGGTGGCGGCGCTGAAAGCCTCGGGCGCGGCGTTGCTGATGATGACCGGCGACCGGGCGGCGGTGGCGCAGCGGATCGGTGCGCGGCTCGGCCTCGCGCCCGAAGAGATCCACGCGGGGCTCCTGCCGGCCGACAAGGTCCGGCTGGTCGATCAGGCGGCGCAGCGGGGCAAGGTGGCCTTTGTCGGCGACGGGGTGAACGATGCCGCCGCGCTGGCGCGGGCGGGTGTCGGCGTGGCGATGGGGGTGGCGGGCAGCGAAGTGGCGCTCCAAGCCGCCGATGTGGCGCTGATGGCCGAGGACCTGCGCAAGCTCGCCGCCGCGCAGGCGCTGGCCAGACGCGCGGCGCGGGTGATCCGGCAGAACCTGACGCTGGCGCTTGGCGCGATGCTGGTCCTGGTGATCGGCAGCCTTTTCTTCGAGCTGCCCCTGCCGCTGGCGGTGGTGGGCCATGAAGGCGGCACGCTGCTCGTGGTCCTGAACGGCCTCCGCCTTCTCGCCGATCCGATCCGGGCGCGTTAGGGCTGGATCGGCGCAGCCCGCCTAGCGTCCCAGCGCCCGGTCCAGATGCACATAGCCGCCATCCACAAACAGCCACTGGCCCGTCGTATGACTGGCCCTGGCGGACATCAGGAACACCACCGTCGCCGCGATCTCGTCATCCGTGGTCATCCGCGACCCCAGCGGGATCCGCGCCGTGATGAGTCGCTCCTGCGCCGCAGGGTCGTCGAACCCGTCCAGCCACTGGCGATACATCGGCGTCATCACCTCGGCAGGGATCACCGCATTCACCCGCACCCCGTCCGGTGCCAGCGCCGCCGCCCATTCCCGCGTGAGCCCGAGCTGCGCCGCCTTCGCCGCGACATAGGCCGAGGTCTGGCCCTGGCCGGTCAAGGCGGTCTTGGACGAGATGTTGACGATCGCCCCCCGCGCCGCCTTCAGATCCGCCAGCAGCAGATGCGCAAGCGTGTAGTAATGCAGGAGGTTCTGGTCCAGCGAGGCACGGAACGCCTCGGGCCCCGCCTCAAGGCCCACGCCGTCATTGGTCCCGGCATTGTTCACCAGCCCGTCGATCCGCCCGAAGCGCGCCCGTGCCTCGGCCACCGCGCGGCGGCACTCCTCGTCACGGGAAAGATCGGCAAGGACCACCGTCGCCTGCGGCTGCACCTCGGTCAGCGCGGCCATGAAACTCTGGCGCGGGGCACGCCGGGCGAAGATCACCGGC
>JARFTV010000058.1:12604-20797 GCA_029289325.1 Alphaproteobacteria bacterium | reverse complement strand
CCCCGGGATCGCCGCATACCAGGCCGCGAAGTCCTGGCTGTGCTGCGCCCCCACCCGCGCCGCCGCCCCGTTCGGGCCGCGGAACACCATGGGCGAGCCCATCTGTCCCCCCGACATGTACAGCGTCTTCGCGGCCGAGTTGATGATGTGGTCGATGGCCTGCATCGAGAAGTTGAAAGTCATGAACTCGACAATCGGCTTCAGCCCGCCCCACGAGGCACCAACACCGATCCCGGCAAAGCCCATCTCGGTGATCGGCGTATCCACGACCCGCCGCGCCCCGAACTCGTCCAGCAGGCCCTGCGAAATCTTGTAGGCCCCCTGATACTCACCAACCTCTTCCCCCATCAGGAAGACCGTCGGATCGGCCCGCATCTCCTCGGCCATCGCCTCGCGCAGCGCCTCGCGGACCGTCATCGTCTTGGTCGGACCCTCGGGCAGGTCGGTATGCGGCCAGCCACGCACCTCGGCAGGCTGCGGGGCAGGGGCGGGGGCCATCGGGGCCGCAGCCACCGTCGCCGGCACTTCGGCCGCCGTGGCCACAGCCGCCACCGCAGTGGGCTTCGGCGCGTCCGAAACGGTTTCGCCCTCTTCGACCAGCACCGCAATCGGAGTGTTCACCTTCACCCCCGCCGTGCCCTCGGCCACCAGGATGCGGCCCACCACACCCTCGTCGACCGCCTCGAACTCCATCGTCGCCTTGTCGGTCTCGATCTCGGCCAGGATCTGGCCGGACTTCACCGTATCGCCTTCTTTCACCAGCCACTTGGCCAGCGTGCCTTCCTCCATCGTGGGGGAGAGCGCGGGCATAAGAACTTCGGTTGCCATGATTATCCCCCCTTACGCGTAGATATCCGTCCAGAGCTCGTCCATCGGCGGCTCCGGGCTTTCCTTGGCGAACTCGGCGCTTTCGTTCACGATCGCCTTGATCTCCTTGTCGATGGCCTTCAGCTCCTCGTCGGAGGCCAGCCCCCCCTGCGTCAGCAGGTCCCGGACATGCTCGATGCAGTCCTTCTCGGTCTTGATCTTCTCGACCTCCTCCCGCGTCCGATACTTGGCCGGGTCGGACATCGAGTGTCCGCGATAGCGATAGGTCATCATCTCCAGGATATACGGCCCGTTCCCCGCCCGGCAGTGCGCCACCGCCTTCTCGCCCGCGGCCTTCACCGCCAGCACGTCCATCCCGTCGACCTGCTCGCCCGGGATGCCGTAGGCGAGGCCCCGGCCATAAAGCGTGGTGGACTTGGTCGACCGCTTCACGCTGGTCCCCATCGCATACTGGTTGTTCTCGATGACGAAGACCACCGGCAGGGCCCAAAGCTCGGCCATGTTGTAGGTCTCGTAGACCTGGCCTTGGTTCGCCGCGCCGTCACCGAAATAGGTGAAGGTCACGTTGTCATTGCCCAGGTACTTGTCTGCAAAGGCCAGTCCGGCCCCCAGAGGCACCTGCGCGCCGACAATCCCGTGCCCGCCGTAGAAATGTTTCTCTTTCGAGAACATGTGCATCGAGCCGCCCTTGCCCTTGGAATAGCCCCCGATGCGGCCCGTCAGTTCGGCCATGACGCCCTTGGCATCCATCCCGCAGGCCAGCATGTGCCCGTGGTCGCGGTAGCTGGTGACACGCTTGTCGCCCTCTTTCGCCGCGGCCTCCAGGCCCACGACCACCGCTTCCTGCCCGATATAAAGGTGGCAGAAGCCCCCGATCAGACCCATGCCGTAAAGCTGCCCCGCCTTCTCCTCGAACCGCCGGATCAGCAGCATCTCGCGGTAGTATTTCAGCAGGTCTTCCTTCGAGACATTCGGTCTCGTCTCCGGCTTCTTGGCCATCGGGCTCCTCCCAGGGGCGACGAAAATGGTTTAGCGTTAAACAATCCATACAGCATCGGGCTTTACTGGGCAAAATAAAATTCCCGCAAGCGCCATGCGCTGGCGGAATGTCCCCATGCGCCCTGCGAAACCCTGGCTTCGCCTTTCACCAATGCTGAAATTTCATGGCTAATGGATGGCCTGGGCGCCGCGCGGATCAGCGGATGGCGATCTCGTCCGCCCGCATGTAGCCCAGCACGTCGCGCGTCTGCTGGTCCAGAAGGTCAAGGTCCAGGAACTCGTCCGAAAGCCGCCGGGTCAGATTCTGCATCTCGGCCAACTCGGCCGCAAGCCGATCGCGTTCCTCGGTCAGGGTGGCGGCTTCGGCATGGATGGCGACGCGGGCGAAGGTGCCGTAATCGCCCTGCACGGCCGCAAAGGTGAAGTAGGACCCGGCAAATACCGCCAGGACCAGATAGATCACCCCGCCCAAACCGCGTCTGTTCTGAACCGCCATGTCCGCCTCGACAACCCCTCTCAGCCGGGGGCGTTGGTCGAAGCATCGCACAGCGCGCCGGGCTTGTGAATCCCGAAAATGCGCGCCGGGCAAAGGTTTGCGGGGGCCGAGGCCCGCCGCAGTCAGGTGATCGAGGCCGCGTGGATGCTTTCGACAGCGCCCTTCAGCACCGCGTCGAATTCGGCATCCGACTGCTGGGCCGACAGCCCTTCGCTCAGCGCGCGGCTGAAGCTTGCGATCATCCCGTGGTTCTGCGCCAGGATCCGGTTCGCCTCGTCGCGGGAATGTCCGCCCGACAGCGCCACCACCTTCAGCACCTTCGGATGGTTCACCAGCGGCTGGTAGAAATCCGGCACCGTGGGCAGCGACAGCTTCAGCATGACCTGCCCGTCAATCCCGTCCAGATGCTTCAGGATTTCTTCCTGCAGGATCGCTTCGGCCTCGGCCTTGTCGGCGATCGAGATGGTGACCTCCGGCTCGAGGATCGGCATCAGCCCATGCGCCGCGACCTGACGGCCCACCTCGAATTGCTGCGCCACGATCGCCGCGATCCCCTTGCGGTTCGCCGCATTGATGACCGAACGTTCCTTGGTCCCGTAGATCCCCGCCTTGACCGCCCGGTCCAGCAGCGCATCCAGCCCTGGCATCGGTTTCATCAGCTGGACGCCATCGGCTTCCGCCTCAAGCCCCTTGTCGATCTTCAGGAACGGCACCACGCCGCGCTTTTCCCACAGATAGGTCGCTGTCGGGATACCGTCGATCGTCCGGTCCATCGTCTGCTCGAACAGGATCGCGCCCACCACCTTGTCGCCGGTAAAGGCGGGCGACTTGATGATCCGCGCCCGCATCGCGTGGATCAGGTCGAACATCTGCTCCTCGCCGGAATATTCGCTCTCCGCCACCCCGTACAGCTTCAGCGCCTTGGGGGTCGAGCCGCCCGACTGGTCCAGCGCGGCGATGAAGCCCCGCCCGTTCTTCACCTGTTCGGTCATCTTCGCGTTGGTCATGTCCGTCTCCCGAATGTCACCGCTGGCATAGCCCTCCGGGCCCCGCCACTCAACCCATCAGCGCCTTCACGCCGGGCAGTTCCTTGCCCTCCATCCATTCTAGGAAAGCCCCCCCGGCGGTGGAGATGAAGGTGAAATCCTCTGCCGCCCCGGCCGCGTTCAGCGCCGCCACGGTATCGCCGCCGCCGGCCACGGAAATCAGCTTGCCCTCGCGCGTCAGCCGCGCCGCCGCCTTCGCCGCCGCATTGGTCGCCGCATCGAAGGGCTCGATCTCGAAGGCCCCCAGCGGTCCGTTCCAGATCAGCGTCTTCGCCCCCGCGAACACGCCCTCCAGCTCTGCCACCGTCTCCGGCCCCGCATCCAGGATCATCGCATCCGGTGGGCATTTGTGGACGCTCACCGTCTGGTTCTCGGCTCCGGCCTTGAACTCGCGCGCCACGACCACATCCACCGGCAGATGGATCCTGCACCCGGCCCGCTGCGCCCGCAGCCGGATCTCGCGCGCCGTCTCGGCCATCTCGCGCTCGGCCAGGGACTTGCCCACCTCGATCCCCTCGGCCACGAGGAAGGTATTTGCCATCCCGCCGCCGATCACCAGATGGTCGACCTTGGTCACCAGGTTCGCCAGAAGCTCGATCTTGGTCGAGACCTTGGCCCCGCCCACCACCGCCACCACCGGCCGCTGCGGGCTGCCCAAAGCCGCCTCCAGCGCACGCAGCTCGGCCTCCATCAGCCGCCCCGCCGACGCCGGCAACAGCCGCGCCAGCCCCTCGGTCGAGGCATGGGCCCGGTGCGCGGCCGAGAAGGCGTCATTCACATAGACCTGACCCAGCTTCGCCATCTGCGCCGCCAACTCCGGATCGTTCTTCTCCTCGCCGGGGTGGAAGCGGGTATTCTCCAGCAGGACCACCTCGCCAGCCGCCGCACCCGCAATGGCCGAGGCCGCAGCCTCCCCCACGCAATCCGCGCCGAACACGACCTTGCGGCCCAATGAACCCGCCAGGGCGTCGACCACATGGCCGAGGCTCATCTCCGGCACCACCTTGCCCTTCGGCCGGTCGAAATGCGCCAGCAGCACCACCTTGCCGCCCTTTGCCACGATATCCTCGACCGTCGGCTTGATCTTGTCGATCCGGGTCATGTCCGTGACCCGGCCCGCCTCCATCGGCACGTTGATGTCGACACGCACCAGCACCGTCTTTCCAGCCAGATCCATCTCGTCCAGCGTTTTCCAGGGCATCGCGTCCTCCATCCTTCACGGCAGCCTCACCGCTTTTGGCCCCCGGATCACGTCCGCGTCAACCGCTTAAGACGCTTTGCCCTTCCCTTGGCCGGATGCCGCCGCTACGGTCGCGCCCGACCAAATCAGGAGATTTCCGATGGCCGAGATCAAGGATCCCGAAAACACCATCATCATGACGCTGAAGGACGGCGAAGTGGTGATCGAGCTTCTGCCCGACGTGGCCCCCAAGCACAGCGAGCGGATGAAGCAGCTCGCCCGTGACAAGGCTTATGACAACGTGGCCTTCCACCGCGTGATCGAGGGCTTCATGGCCCAGACCGGCGACGTGGAGAACGCCAACATGGAAAGCCCGAACTACAACCCGCGCCGCTCGGGCACGGGCGGGTCGCAATACCCGGACCTGCCTGCCGAATTCTCCAAGCTCCCGCATGACCGGGGCACGCTGGGTGCCGCGCGCTCGCAGAACCCGAATTCCGCGAACAGCCAGTTCTTCATCAACTTCAAGGACAACCATTTCCTGAACGGCCAGTACACGGTCTATGGCCGCGTGATCTCGGGGATGGAGCATGTCGACAAGATCACCCGGGGCGAGCCGCCGGCGACGCCGGACCGGATGATCACCGTGCGCGTCGCGGCCGACGTCCAGTAACGGATTTCCGGACCTGACAGGCGGGGCAGGGCAGGTCATGCCTTGCCCCGATGCCATTTCCGGGGGTCCCCATGCGTCTCGCATTCACCTTCATCTTCCTTTCCGCCAGCGCCGCGCTGGCAGATCCGCAGTTGGCCGGCCGCTACAAGGGCATCATCTGGTCCTCCGGTTCCGACGGGCCCGGCTTCACCACCCTCACCGTCGCGGCGGATGGGAGCATCTCCGGCACATACCGCTACATGGACGGCTGGACCCCGGCCGACGGCACGCTTGACGACTGCCGTTTCGCCGCGCTGATCCTCACCTGCGAATGGACCGACGCTTACGGCAGTGGTGCCTGGGTGGTGCGCTTCAACGCCGACCGGAGCGCATTCGAGGGCAGCTGGTACGACTGGTCGATCGAAGGCCGCCATGACCGGCCCGAGGGTGGCTTCAAATGGACCGGAGACAAGACCGGCTGACACCCGCGGATGTGAAGCCCTCCCGGTTGACGCCGCGTGGCAAGCCGGGGACAAACCGGCATCCAACGTCTCGAAAGGACAAGACATGATCCGCAAGATGGCCGTCGCCCTGACGCTTGCCGCCACCCCCGCCCTCGCGCAAGAGGTCGTGGACGGCCCCGGCCCGAACCTCGTGATCGAGGTCGCAGGCCAGGCCAATGGCACCGTCGTCATCGACCTCCTGCCCGAGGTCGCGCCGCAGCATGTGGCCCAGGTCACCGCCCTCGCGCAGGAAGGCGCCTATGACAACGTGGTCTTCCACCGCGTCATCGACGGGTTCATGGCCCAGACCGGCGACGTGCAGTACGGCAAGGCCGACGGCGACACCGCGATGGCGGGCATGGGCGGCTCGTCGAAGCCCGATATCCCAGCCGAGTTCACCAATGACCTGAGCTTCCAGCGTGGCGTCGTCGGCATGGCCCGGTCCGCCGATCCGAACAGCGCCAACAGCCAGTTCTTCATCATGTTTGCGCCGGGCGAGTTCCTCGATGGCCAGTACACGATCGTCGGCAACGTGATCTCGGGGATGGAGGTCGTCGACGCGATCAAGCGCGGCGAGGGCCGGAATGGCGAAGTCGCGGGCACCCCGGACGTGATGACCAAGGTCTCCGTGCAGAACTGACAATGGTAGGGTGGGCGATATCGCCTACCCTACGATCCTACCCCAGCACCACCAGCGCGTGGCGCTTCTTGCCTGCGGTCAGCTTCAGCGGCTCGACCAGATGGCTCGCGCCATAGCGCAGCCCGGTATCGGTGACGATCTCGTCATTCACCTTGGCCCCGCCCTCCGCGATCAGCCGCTTGGCATCCTTGCCGCTCGCCGCCAGTCCCGCGCGCACGAAGAGCTGCACGATCCCCACGCCATCGGCCAGCTCCGCAGCCTCCAGCGTCACGGTCGGCAGATCATCCCCGATCCCGCCCTTCTCGAACACCTCCCGCGCCGTGGCCTCAGCCGCCGCAGCCGCCTCCGCCCCGTGCAGAAGCCAGGTCGCCAGATTCGCAAGCTGGATCTTCGCCTGGTTGATCTCCGACCCCCCCAGCGCGCCCAGCCGGTCACATTCCTCGACCGGCAGCTCGGTGAAGATCTTCAGGAACCGCCCCACATCCGCGTCGGTCGTATTCCGCCAGAACTGCCAGAACTCGTAAGGGCTCAGCATGTCCCCGTTCAGCCAGACCGCGCCACTTGCGGATTTCCCCATCTTCCGCCCGTCGCTCGTCGTCAGCAGCGGAGTCGTCAGGCCATAGATCTCCTGGTCGATCACCCGGCGCGTCAGGTCGATCCCGTTGATGATGTTGCCCCACTGGTCCGACCCACCCATCTGCAGCAGGCAGCCGTAGCGGCGGTGGATCTCCAGGAAGTCGTAGGCCTGGAGGATCATGTAGTTGAACTCCAGGAACGACAGCGACTGCTCCCGGTCCAGCCGCGACTTCACGCTTTCGAACGACAGCATCCGGTTGACGCTGAAATGCCGCCCGATGTCGCGCAGGAAGTCCAGGTAGTTCAACCCGTCCAGCCATTCCGCATTGTTCAGCATGATCGCGTCGGTCTTGCCCTCGCCATAGGCCAGATAGCGCGCGAAGACCTGCTTCAGCCCCTCGATGTTCCGGTCGATCGCCTCGGGCGTGAGCAGGGGCCGCTCCTCGCTGCGGAACGAAGGGTCGCCGACCTTGGTCGTCCCGCCGCCCATCAGCGTGATCGGCTTGTGCCCCGTCTTCTGCAGCCAGCGCAGCACCATGATGTTCATCAGGTGGCCCACATGCAGGCTGGGCGCGGTCGCGTCATAGCCGATATAGGCTGGCACCACACCCTTCAACAATGCCTCGTCAAGCGCCTGATAATCCGTGCAATCGGCAACAAAGCCGCGCTCGAACATCACGCGCATGAAATCGGATTTCGGATGGTAGTGCATGGCCGCCTCGGTCTAGGATGCGCGCGGTATAGCTTTGCAAGGATGCCAAGGGAAGATGCGGAAGGAAGGGCCTCTCTGGGCGCTTGGCGCCATGTCCGGAACCTCGCTCGACGGTGTGGACGCCGCCATGGTCCAGACTGACGGCCGCACGATCCACGCCTTCGGCCCCTCGGCCTACTGCCCCTACACGCCGGACGAACAGGCCAGCCTCCGCGCCGCCCTTGGCCAATGGCCCGGCGACCCTGCCGTCGCCGCCGCTGCCGAGGTGGTCGAAACCGCCCATGCCGAGCTTCTCTCCCGCTTCACCGGGGCCGAGGTCGTGGGCTTCCACGGCCAGACCCTCGCCCACGACCCCGAGGGGCGCGGCACCCACCAATGCGGCAATGGTGCGCTTCTGGCGCAGGTGCTGGAGCTTCCGACCGTCTGGGACTTCCGGAGCTCGGACGTGACCATGGGCGGGCAGGGCGCGCCGCTCGCCCCCTTCTTCCACCACGCGCTCGCCCGCTACATCGGCGCGACCGAACCCCTGGCCTTCCTCAACCTCGGCGGCGTCGGCAACAT
>JARFTV010000058.1:6463-12567 GCA_029289325.1 Alphaproteobacteria bacterium | reverse complement strand
CCGAGACGCCCGAGACTCCCGGCGCGCTTCTCGCCTTCGACACCGGCCCTGCCAATGCCCCGGTGAACGACCTGATGCACAGCCGCCGGGGCCTCTCCCAGGACAAGGATGGCGCGCTGGCGGCGGCAGGCGCGGCGGACGAAGACTTCATCCAGCAGGTCCTCACCCATCCCTGGTTCGACGCCGCCCCGCCGAAATCGCTGGACCGCAACAGCTTTGCCGACCTCGTCGAGGCGCTGGACGACCTCTCCGATGCCGATGCCGCGGCCACCCTCACGGCCCTTGCCGCCGCCTGCGTCGCCCAGGCGCAGATCCATTTCCCGGCCCCGGTCGCCCGAATCCTCGTCACCGGCGGAGGGCGGCACAACCCCGTCCTGATGCAGGAACTTCGCCGGCGCATCCCCGTGCCGATCCAGCCGGTGGAGAGTGTCGGCCTCGACGGCGACATGCTGGAGGCGCAGGCCTTCGCCTATCTCGCCGTGCGCGTGGCCCGCAAGCTGCCGACCTCCGGCCCCGACACGACCGGCGCGCCCACCCTCGTCGGCGGCGGCCAGATCAGCCGGCCCGATCCCGCGCCTGGGCCGTGAGCATCGGCAAGGAATAGACCACCAGCGCCGCCCAGATCAGGCTGAAAGCCACCAGCTTCACGCCGCTGAACGGTTCGCCAAAGACGAAGACCGCGGTCAGGAAGATCATCGTCGGCGCAATGTACTGCATGATCGCGATGGTCGACAGCCGCAGCCGCTTGGCTCCGTTGGCATAGAGCATCAAGGGCACCGCCGTCACGATCCCGCAGCCGAAGAGGAGAAGATTGTCCCAGGCCACCCCGGTCAGGAAATGTCCGCCCCCCGTCGCCCCGGTCCAGGCGATATAGGCCAGCGCCAGCGGCAGCAGGATCAGCACTTCCAGCGCGAACCCCTGGTTCGGCCCGATCGGCAGCCATTTCTTCAGGAAGGCGTAAAAGCCCCAGGTCACCGTCAGGCCCAGGGCGACCACCGGCAACCGCCCGGCCTCCCAGGTCAGGATTGCCACCGCCACCGCCGCCAGCGCAATCGCCACGCCCTGCGTCTTCCCCATCCGCTCGCGCAAGAGAACCGCGCCAAGGAAGATCGAGAACAGCGGATTGATGTAATACCCCAGCGCCGCATCCAGCGCATGGCCCGAGCCGATGGCCCAGACATAGATCCCCCAGTTGATGCTGATCAGCGCCGCGGTCATCGCCCCCATGCCCAGCATCCGCGGGCTGCGCAACGCCGCCTTCAGATCGCCGGTCCGCCCAAGCCAGAGCAGCACTGCCACCGCCACCGGCACCGACCAGAGCACGCGATGCGCGATCACCTCGACCGGGGGCACATGCGCCAGCGCCTTCATGTAAAGCGGCAGGAAGCCCCACAAGAGATAGGCCGACAGCGCATAGAAGAAGCCGGAGAGACTGTCGCCACCTTGGGTGGCCGGTCGGGGCAGGGCAGGGGTGTCGCTCATGCCCCACCCCTAGCGAAAGCGCCCCGCCCGAACCACCCCGATCTTGTGCCCCGCACAATCCGGCCCGCGGCCGCCGCGCCCTCCCACCTGGCAGCCGATCTTCAATCGCCCGCCATGCCAGCCTTGTCCGTCGATCCTTGCCGAAGCGGCGCACAGAGCCTCCGATCTCCCCGCACCCTGGCGGCCCGGCCTTTCATCTTTGCCCAAATATCCCCGCCGGAGGCATCCGCCGTCAGCCGCCTGCACCGCCGCCGCGCCTCGACCCGCACCACCTACCACGAAGCGCCCAAACCTTAACGAAACCTGAAGGGTCGCGCCCAAGCCCCTGTTTTTGCTGGGATCCAAGATCTGTCCACGCTGGACAGCTCAGCCCAGGCCGGGCAGCTCCCACGCCGGCGGGGCCAGTTCGAAGCCCTCGAAGCGGAACCCCGGGCTGACCGTGCAGCTGACCAGCGTCCAGGCCCCGGTCGACCGCGCCGCCTGCCACCAGCCCGCCGGGACGACCGCCTGCACCACCTCGTCCCCCAGCACGTCCGGCCCCAGCCGAACCTCCCGGGCCCGCGTCTCACCCAGCGACAGAAGCAGCGGCGCCCCGGCATGCCACAGCCAGATCTCGTCCGCATCGACCCGATGCCAGTGGCTCCGCTCCCCGGCCTGCAGCAGGAACAGGATCGCCGTCCCGCTTGCCCGGCCCGCGACCTCCGGCCCGATCCAGGTCTGCCGGTACCAGCCCCCCTCGGGA
Source organism: Alphaproteobacteria bacterium (assembly GCA_029289325.1). Classification (GTDB taxonomy): domain Bacteria; phylum Pseudomonadota; class Alphaproteobacteria; order Rhodobacterales; family Rhodobacteraceae; genus Tabrizicola. The sequence continues at coordinate 10,343 of JARFTV010000058.1, read as the reverse complement.
TGCGGCTGCAGTTCCAGCCGCCGGATGATCGCCTCGGCCACCTCGATATCCGTCACAGCTGCCTCCATTCCCCGGGGGACAGCCCCTCCAGCGTCCAGTCCCCGACCCGCCAGCGGATCAGCCGCAGGCAGGGCAGCCCCACCGCCGCGCACATCCGCCGCACCTGCCGGTTCCGCCCCTCCCGGATCGTCAGCTCGATCCAGCCATCCGGCACCGTCTTCCTGACCCGGATCGGCGGCACCCTGGGCCAGAGCCAGCCCGGCTCCTCCACCGCCCGCGCCGCCGCAGGCAAGGTCGGGCCGTCCTTCAACTCCACCCCCCGCCGCAACCGTTCCAGCGCCGGCTCGGTGACAACCCCCTCGACCTGGGCGAGATAGGTCTTCTCCAGCTTGAACTTCGGATCCGCGATCCGCGCCTGCAGCTTCCCGTCATCGGTCAGCACCAGGAGCCCCTCCGAGTCCCGATCCAGCCGCCCCGCCGGATAGACCCCCTTCACCGGCACGAAATCCGCCAGCACCGCCCGCTCCCCCTCGCGCGAGAACTGGCAGAGAACGTCATAGGGTTTGTTCAGCAGGATCAGGGTCATGGCGTCAGCCTACAGGACCGCCGCGGGACGGGGAAGGCGATTGCCAGCTGCGCCCTCCGCCCACCGTCATTGAAACGGGCGCCCGTCTCCGGGCGCCCGCCAATCCTTTCGCAAGAGCTGCAAGGACCCGCGAAGGTCCCCTTCCTCCTTAGCCCTTCAGCACCGAACGACCGGCATATTCCGCCGTCTCGCCCAGAAGCTCCTCGATGCGGATCAGCTGGTTGTATTTCGCCAGCCGGTCCGAGCGCGAGAGCGAGCCGGTCTTGATCTGCCCGCAGTTCGTCGCCACGGCGAGATCGGCAATCGTCGCATCCTCGGTCTCGCCCGAGCGGTGGCTCATCACATTGGTATAGCGCGCGCGGTGGGCCATATCGACGGCCTGCAGTGTCTCGGTCAGGGTGCCGATCTGGTTGACCTTCACCAGCATGGAGTTCGCGCAACCCGCCTTGATGCCCTCGGCCAGACGGCGCGGGTTGGTCACGAACAGGTCGTCGCCCACCAGCTGGATCTTGCTGCCCAGACGGTCGGTCAGCAGCTTCCAGCCGTCCCAGTCGTCCTCGGAACAGCCGTCCTCGATCGAGATGATCGGGTAATCCGCCGCAAGGCCCGCAAGGAAGTCCACATTCTCCTCGATCGACAGCGACTTGCCTTCGCCCTTCATCTCGTAAAGCCCGCCCTTGAAGTATTCGGTCGCGGCGCAATCGAGCGCGAGATAGATGTCCTCACCCGGCTTGTAGCCCGCCTTCTCGATGGACTTCAGGATGAAATCCAGCGCATCGCGGGCCGAGTTCAGGTTCGGGGCGAAGCCGCCCTCGTCGCCGATCCCGGTGTTGTGCCCGGCCGCCTGAAGCTCTTTCTTCAGCGTGTGGAACACTTCCGCGCCCATCCGTACCGCCTCGCGGATGTCGGAGGCGCCGACCGGCATGATCATGAATTCCTGGATGTCGATCGGGTTGTCGGCGTGTTCGCCGCCGTTGATGATGTTCATCATCGGGACCGGAAGAACGCGGGCCGAGGTTCCGCCGACATAGCGGTAGAGCGGCTGTGCCGTGTATTCCGCCGCGGCCTTCGCCACCGCCAGAGAGACGCCGAGGATCGCGTTCGCGCCAAGGCGCGACTTGTTCGGGGTGCCATCCATCTCGATCATGGTGCGATCGATGCCGACCTGTTCGGTCGCGTCGAAGCCGACAAGCTCTTCCGCGATCTCGCCGTTCACCGCCGCGACGGCCTCCAGGACGCCCTTGCCCTTGTAGCGTTTTGCATCGCCGTCCCGCCGCTCGTTCGCTTCATGCGCGCCGGTCGAGGCCCCCGAAGGCACTGCGGCCCGGCCCATGCTGCCGTCTTCCAGGGTGACGTCGACCTCGACCGTCGGGTTGCCCCGGCTGTCCAGGATTTCGCGGGCGTGAATGTCGATGATCGTGCTCATGGGTGGTTCCTCAAGGCCGAAGGGTGCTCTCAGCGCCCGCTTTACCCCCTGGCCTGTCGCAAGGAAAGCCGTTTGCGTCCCGCGCGGGGGTAGGGTGGGCGATATCGCCCACCCTACGTCAGAAGACCATCTGCACCCGGTGTCCCGGCGCATGGGCCAGTCGCACCAGCGTCACCGGACCCGCCGTGCCATGCGTCGTCCGCTCCGCGACCAGAAGCGCCGTGCCGGGGGGGACGCCCAGCACCTCGGCCTCGCGCGCGCTGGCCGGCTCGGCGGTGAAGGCGATGTCGCCCGAGACCAGGCTCACCTGCGTCACCAGCCATTCGTTCACGCTGACTTGCGCGAAATCCGGCGGGGCAGGCGGCAGGACCGCCGGGTTGAGCCATCGGGTCTCCAGCACATAGGGCCGCCCCCCCGCCAGATGCAGCGTCTCAAGATAGCGCATCGCCGTGCCCTCGGGCAGGCCAAGCCGCGCTGTCACCGGGACGGGTGCAGGGGCGGTGCGGTCGGTCAAGAGCTTGAAGCCATAGGTCAGCCCACGCCCCAGCACGTCCAGCCGGATCACCGGGATCTCCAGCCGCGCGCGGCGCACCGGCAGTTCGGCCACGCGGGTCCCCGCGCGCTTCTTGCGTTCGATCACCCCGGCCTCGGCAAGGTCGCGCAGGGCCCGGTTCACCGTCGCCCGCGCGACGCCGAATTCCTCGGCCAGCGCCTCCTCACCCGGAATCAGCGCGCCGGGCGGCCAGTCGCGGGCGCGGATGCGACGCAGGACCTCGGCGCGGATCTCCTCCCAGCCCAGCATTCAAAGGCCCTCGCGCAGCCGGCGCATCGTGGCGCGGAACCGGGTCTCCACGCTTTCGCGCGCGATATGTCGGCCGCCCCGGACGATGTGGCGTCCGGCGGACCAGAGGTCGCTCACCAGCCCGTCGCGCCCGGCGAAGGCAAAGGCGTCCAGCAGCTGGTCCCCCGCCAGCCCCTCCAGCCGGAGGTCCGAGGTCTCAAGCGCCAGAAGGTCCGCCCATTGCCCCACCTCGATCCGCCCCGTCCCGCGCCCTGCTGCCTGCGCGCCACCCCTCGCTGCCTCCTCCCACAACAGTCGCCCGGTAGAGCGGCCGTCCGCCAGCACGGCCCGCGCCTTCCGGCCGAGGCGTTGCGAATATTCCAGCACCCGCAGCTCCTCGGCCAGCGAGATACGGACGTTGGAATCCGTTCCCACCCCGAAGCCGCCCCCGGCGTCCAGCCAGCCCGGCCCGTCAAAGATCCCGTCGCCCAGATTTGCCTCGGTGATCGGGCACAACCCCGCGACCGCCCCCGTCCGCGCAAGGGCCGCGACCTCCGCCGGCTCCATCTGCGTCGCATGGATCATGCACCAGCGCCGGTCCAGTGGCAGGTTCTCCACCGCCCAGGCCACCGGACGCGCGCCCCAGGCCGACTGGACCTCGTCCACCTCGGCGACCTGCTCGGCGATATGGATATGCACCGGCCCCCCGGTCATCCCCGCCACCCGGTCCAGCGTGCCCCGGCTGACCGCCCGAAGCGAATGGGGCGCGACGCCCAGCACCGCATCCGGCAGGTCCGCCAGCCCGCGTCCCGCGCCCTCCAGCACCCGCGCATAGACCTCGGGCGTCGAGCCAAACCGCAACTGCCCCCCGGCAAGGGCCCGACCATCGACCCCGCCCTGTTCATAGATCACCGGCAGATGCGTGAGGCCCAGCCCCGTTTCCCCCGCGGCTTGGATGATCCGCCGGGAAAGCTCGGCCGGATCGGCATAGGTCCCGCCGCCGACGGGGTGGTGGAGGTAGTGGAACTCACAGACCGCCGCAAAACCCGCCTCCGCCATCTCCACCATCGCCTGCGCGGCGATGGCC
>JARFTV010000058.1:0-6453 GCA_029289325.1 Alphaproteobacteria bacterium | reverse complement strand
CGCCAGGTCCAGAAACTGTCCTGCCCCGCCGTCCGCGCCTCGGTCAGCCCCGCCATCGCGCGCTGGAAGCTGTGGGAATGCAGGTTCACCGGCGCGGGCAGGATGACCCCATGCGCCGGCCCCGACCCCGCAACGCCCGGTGTCACCTCGGCAATCCGGCCCGCCTCGATGCGGATGCGGACATCCCGCGCCCAGCCGTTGGGGAGAAGCGCGGTAGCGGCGTGAAGGATCATGGCGACTCGCTTGACTTGAATTATGTCTAGACATATTAGCCAATACATCAGCCATAAGGCAAGCCGATGCTCCTGACCCATGCCACCCTTGCGACCATGACCGATGGCTACGGCCTGATCCCCGAGGCCGCCGTGGTGATCGAGGGGGACCGCATCGCCTGGGCCGGACCGATGGCCGACCTGCCTGCCACCCACCGCTCGCTGCCCGACCACGACTGCGGCGGCCGTCTGGTCACACCGGGCCTGATCGACTGTCACACCCACGCCGTCTTTGCCGGGCACCGCGCGGTGGAGTTCGAGCTGCGTCTGAAGGGCGCCAGCTATGAAGAGATCGCCCGCGCCGGGGGCGGCATCCTCTCGACAGTCACGGCCACCCGCGCCGCCTCCGAGGACGCGCTTCTGGCCAGCGCGCTGCCCCGGATCGACCAGCTCATCGCCTCGGGCGCCACGACGATCGAGGTCAAATCCGGCTACGGCCTGACCATCGGGGACGAGCTGAAGATGCTCCGCGCCGCCCGCCGGATCGCGCAGCACCGCCCGGTGACGGTCAGGTCCACCCATCTCGCCGCTCATGCCGTGCCACCGGAATTCAAGGGCGATGCAACGGGTTACATCAAGAACATCGCGCTTGCCTCCCTGCGCGCCGCCCATGCCGAGGGTCTGGTGGACGCGGTCGACGCCTTCTGCGAGACCATTGCCTTCACGACCGATCAGCTTGACCCGCTGTTTGCCGAGGCCCGCGCGCTTGGCCTGCCGGTCAAGCTTCATGCCGAGCAGTTGACCGATCAGGACGGTGCCACCTTCGCCGCCGGCCATGGGGCCCTGTCAGCCGACCATCTGGAATATCTCTCGCCCGAAGGTATCGCCGCCATGGCCAAGGCCGGCACGGTCGCCGTGATCCTTCCCGGCGCCTTCTACACCCTGCGGGAAAGCCAGCTGCCCCCGATCGCGGCTCTGCGCCAGGCGGGCGTTCCGATGGCCGTGGCGACCGACCTCAATCCCGGCTCCTCGCCGATGGCCTCGCTCCCGCTCGCGATGAACATGGCCTGCACGCTCTTCCGACTGACGCCGGAAGAGGCGCTCCTCGGCACCACCGCCCATGCCGCGCGCGCCCTCGGCCTGGCCGACCGGGGCCGCGTCGCGCCGGGCCTGCGTGCCGATCTCGGCATCTGGGACGCCGATCATCCGGCCGAACTGTCCTATCGCATCGGGGCCACGCCCCTGAATACCCGCATCTTCGGAGGCCGAATTGACTGAGATCCTGATCCCTGAAGTGCTGGTTCCGGGCCAGGTCACCCTTGCCCAGCTGGAGCGCATCTTCCGCCAGAAGCTGCCCGCGCGGCTGGATGACAGCGCCCGCCCCGGTATCGAGCGCGCCGCGAGCCATATCGCCGCGGCGGCCAATGGCAGCGCGGCGGTCTATGGGGTGAACACCGGCTTTGGCAAGCTTGCCAGTATCAAGATAGCGCCGGAAGATACTGCTACGCTTCAGAAAAACCTGATCCTCAGTCATTGCTGCGGCGTCGGCGCGCCGATGCCCGAGGACGTGGCGCGGCTGATGATGGTGCTGAAACTCCTCTCCCTCGGCCGCGGTGCCTCGGGCGTCCGGCCCGAAGTCGTGGCGCTGATCGAGGGGATGCTGGATCGGGGCGTGACCCCGGTCATCCCCGACCAAGGATCCGTCGGGGCCAGTGGGGACCTTGCGCCCCTTGCCCATATGACCGCCGTGATGATCGGCCACGGCGAGGCGACGGTGGATGGTGAGGTGAAGAACGGCGCTGAGGCCCTCGTACTGAAAGGACTTTCGCCGATCACGCTTGGCGCGAAAGAGGGCCTTGCCCTGATCAATGGCACCCAGTTCTCCACCGCTTACGCGCTCGCCGGACTGTTCCAGGCCTGGGCAGCCGCGCGCGAGGCTCTGGTGATCTCGGCCCTTTCGACCGACGCGATCATGGGCTCCACCGCACCCTTGGAGCCGGAAATCCACACGCTCCGCGGCCAGCCGGGCCAGATCGCCGCCGCCGCAACGATGCGCGCGCTGCTCGCTGGCTCTGAAATCCGCGAAAGCCACCGCGAGGGCGACACCCGCGTCCAGGATCCCTATTGCATCCGTTGCCAGCCGCAGGTCACCGGGGCCGCGATGGATGTCCTCCGCATGGCCGCCCGGACCCTGGAGATCGAGGCGAATGCGGCCACCGACAACCCGCTTGTCCTCTCCGATGGCCAGATCGTCTCGGGTGGCAACTTCCACGCGGAACCCGTTGGTTTTGCTGCGGATATGATCGCCATGGCCGTCGCCGAGATCGGGGCCATCGCCCAACGCCGGGTGGCGCTGATGGTCGATCCGACGCTCTCCTTCGACCTGCCCGCCTTCCTGACCCCGAAGCCCGGCCTCAACTCCGGCCTGATGATCGCCGAGGTGACGACGGCGGCGTTGATGAGCGAGAACAAGCACCTGGCGCATCCGACGGTCATCGACTCGACCCCCACCTCCGCCAACCAGGAGGACCATGTCAGCATGGCCGCCCACGGCGCGCGGCGGTTGCGGCGGATGGTGAAGAACCTGAACGTCATCCTGGGCATCGAGGCGATGTGTGCGGCGCAAGGGGTGGAGTTCCGCGCGCCCTTGCGCACGTCCGTCCCCCTGCAGGCCGCGGTCCGGGCGCTGCGGGCCCAGGTCCATGCGCTGGAGGAGGACCGCTTCCTCGCTCCCGACCTCGCGAAGGCCGCCGCGTTGGTGGCCGAAGGCGCGCTCTCGAAGGCCACGGGCGTCACCCTGCCCGACCTCACCCCATTTTCTGTCTGAAAATATCCTCTGGGGGTCCGGGGGGCGAAGCGCCCCGGGGTCCTCCACCCCGCGATGGAGCCGAAGATGACGAACCCCCGCCACAACCTCCGCGACATCTACCCGCCGACCGGGCCGGAGAAGACCGCCAAGACCTGGGCCGGCGAGGCCGCGATGCGGATGCTGATGAACAACCTGCACCCCGACGTGGCCGAGAACCCGCATGAGCTGGTGGTCTATGGCGGGATCGGGCGGGCGGCGCGGACCTGGGAGGATTTTGATCGGATCGTGGCCAGCCTCAAGGACCTGGAGGCGGACGAGACGCTCGTCGTCCAGTCGGGCAAGCCGGTCGCCATCGTGCGGACCCATGCCGACGCGCCGCGGGTGCTGATCGCGAATTCCAACCTCGTGCCGCACTGGGCGACCTGGGCGCATTTCAACGAGTTGGATAGGAAGGGTCTGATGATGTACGGCCAGATGACCGCCGGGTCCTGGATCTACATCGGCACGCAAGGGATCGTGCAGGGGACCTACGAGACCTTCGCCGAGGCGGGCCGCCAGCACTATGGCGGGGACCTGACGGGCAAGTGGATCCTGACGGGCGGCCTTGGGGGGATGGGCGGCGCGCAGCCCTTGGCGGCGGTGATGGCGGGGGCCTGCTGCCTTGCGGTCGAGGTCGACGAGACCCGCATCGATTTCCGTATCCGCACCCGCTATCTGGACGCCAAGGCGAAGACGCTGGATGAGGCGCTGGCGCTGATCGATCAGTGGACCGCGAAGGGCGAGGCGAAGTCGGTTGGGTTGCTGGGCAATGCCGCCGAGGTATTCCCGGAACTGCTGGCTCGGATGAAGGCGGGGGGTGTCCGGCCGGACATCGTGACCGACCAGACCTCGGCCCATGATCCGCTGCATGGCTACTGCCCGGCGGGCTGGACCGTGGCGGAGTGGCGGGCGAAGCAGGAGACCGCCCCGGCCGAGGTGGAGGCGGCGGCGCGGCATTCGATGCGTCGCCACGTCGAGGCGATGGTGGGCTTCTGGAATGCCGGGGTTCCGACGCTGGATTACGGGAACAACATCCGCCAGGTCGCGAAGGAGGAAGGGTTCGACAATGCCTTCGCCTTCCCCGGCTTCGTCCCGGCCTATATCCGCCCGCTGTTCTGCAAGGGGATCGGGCCGTTCCGCTGGTGCGCCCTGAGTGGCGATCCCGAGGATATCCGCAAGACTGACGCGGCGATGAAGCGCCTTTTCCCTGACAACGCCCACCTGCACCGCTGGCTGGACATGGCGGGGGAGCGGATCGCGTTTCAGGGGCTGCCGGCGCGGATCTGCTGGATCGGGCTGGGCGACCGGCACCGGGCCGGGCTGATGTTCAACGAGATGGTGGCCAGCGGCGAGCTGAAGGCGCCGATCGTGATCGGGCGGGATCATCTCGACTCGGGATCCGTGGCCAGCCCGAACCGCGAGACGGAGGCGATGCGGGACGGGTCGGACGCGGTCAGCGACTGGCCGCTGCTGAACGCCCTCGTCAACACCGCCTCGGGGGCGACCTGGGTGTCGCTGCACCATGGGGGCGGCGTGGGGATGGGGTTCAGCCAGCACGCGGGTGTGGTGATCCTGGCGGACGGGACGCCGGATGCGGCGCGGCGGCTGGAAAGGGTGCTCTGGAACGACCCGGCCTCGGGGGTCTGGAGACATGCGGATGCGGGGTATGAAACCGCGCTGGACTGCGCGCGGGAGCATGGGTTGCGGCTGCCGGGGATCCTGGGGAACTGATCCTGTCCACAGTGGACAAGATCGGCAAACCTTTTGATCTCAATGCCTTGGCCTGACACGTTTACCTGGTCTTAACGATTGGGGAGGACGGTCCGGCCCACTGTCCTCCTCCCATCTGGCTTTAGGGTCGGGGGGCGGGCGGCGCTCTGCCGTCCGTCATGCGCCTTTCCGCTGTCAGGCGGCTTTTCCGGGGTGCGTCAGGCGACCGGGGCCGGGGCGCGAAGGTCGCTCAGCACATCGGCGGCGATCTGGACCGACCGCAGCCGCGCGGCGGGGTCGTGGATCATGGCGGTGACCATGATCTCGTCGGGGCGGTAGTGGTCGATGAGGTCGGCCAGACGCTGCCGGACCGTCACGGGCGCGCCGGTGGCCGAGCAGGAGAGGGCCTGCTGCACCTGGGCCATCACCGAGGCGGGGATTTCGCGGTCAAGTTCTTGCGTCGGGCGGGGCAGTTTGCCGGCCCGGCCCGTGCGCAGCCGCGCGAAGGCGAGGATCTGGGACGAGCGCAGATAGGCGGCTTCGGCATCCGTCTCGGCCGCGCAGACGCCGACGGCCATCATTGCATGTGGCCGGTCCAGCCGCTCGGACGGGCGGAAGCTCTGGCGGTAGATGTCTAGCGCCTCGCCCAGCATGGCGGGGGCGAAATGCGAGGCGAAGGCATAGGGCAGGCCGAGCCAGGCCGCGAGCTGCGCGCCAAAGAGGCTGGAGCCGAGGATCCAGACCGGAACATTCGTGCCTGCGCCGGGGATGGCCTGCACCGGGCCGGGGGCGTCGCCGAGGTAGTGGATAAGCTCCTGCACATCCTGGGGGAAGCTGTCCTCGGGCGCCATGTGGCGGCGCAGCGCGCGGGCGGTGACCATGTCGGTTCCGGGCGCGCGGCCGAGGCCGAGGTCGATGCGGCCGGGATAGAGGGTGGCCAGCGTGCCGAACTGCTCGGCCACCATCAGGGGCGCGTGGTTGGGCAGCATGATCCCGCCCGCACCGACGCGGATCGAGCGGGTCTGGCCCGCGACATGGCCGATCAGCACGGCGGTCGCGGCGCTGGCGATGCCGGGCATGTTATGATGCTCGGCCAGCCAGTAGCGGTGATAACCCGCCGCCTCTGCCGCGCGGGCGAGATCGACCGTGGCCGAAAGCGCCTCGGTCGCGGTCTGGCCTTCGGGGATTGGGGCCAGGTCGAGAAAGGAATAGTGCTGCATCGCGCCCTCCGTCCGGGGACAGGTAAGCATCCGGCGGGGCATGGCCAAGGCCTGGGGGAGCCGTCCCTGTGGCAGCGGGGCGTTCGCCGCCTTCAGTTCAGACGCCGCGCCGCGCCCAGGGCTGTCAGGGTGACTCGGGTTTCCGCGCCGTGCATGGCGATGCCGACAACCTCCATCGGGCAGCGGTCAAGGTCGCCGCCCAGAACCTCGATCGTGCCCGTGCCGTGGAAGGCGCTGTCGAGCAGGGTCAGAAGCGCCTCGCCACGGAGGACGGCCTCGACACCCTCGGCGGTGCGGGTGATGGCCTCGGGGGTGACGTGGCGGGTGCCGATGATGAGGTTCATTCCAGGGTCCTGTGGCGGTGAAGCTGTGCCTTGCGCGCTGCTGTCTTGCCGCGCGCCTTGTGGGGAGCCGGGGGGGGGGGGGGGGGGGGGGGGGGGGGGGGGGGGGGGGGGGGGGGGGG
>JARFTV010000057.1:3268-20877 GCA_029289325.1 Alphaproteobacteria bacterium | reverse complement strand
CATGGCGGTCGATGCCAACGTGCTGGTCTTCGAACGCATCCGCGAGGAATTGCGCGGCAACAGGAACGCCGGCCGTGCGATCGAGCTGGGCTATGAACGCGCGCTGAGTGCGATCATCGATGCGAACATCACCACCTTCATCACCGCCGTGGTGCTCTTCACTGTCGGCGCCGGCCCGGTGCGCGGCTTCGCGATCACGCTTGGGATCGGCATCGTCACCTCGGTCTTCACCGCCATCTTCGTGACGCGGGTCTTCGTCGAGCTGTGGTACGGCTGGCGTCGGCCGGCGACCGTCGTCGTGTAAGGGGAACTGACCATGGCCTTCCGTCTTCGTGTGGTCCCCGAAAAGACCAGTATCGACTTCTTCCGCGCCCAATGGCTGACCTTCGGCGGCTCCATGATGCTGACCGTCGTGGCCATCGTCGCCTGGATCGCGATGGGGCTGAACTTCGGTATCGACTTCCGCGGCGGCACCACGATCCGCACCGAAGCGAGCGAGCCCGTCGACGTTGCCGCCTATCGTGCCGCCCTTTCGGGGCTGGAGCTTGGCGATGTCGCGATCACCCAGGTCTTCGACCCCTCCTTCGCCGAGGATCAGCATGTCGCGCAGATCCGCATCGCGCCACTGGACGGCGAAGAATCCGTCACCCCCGCAACCATCGCTCAGGTCGAGGAAAACCTGCGCCAGGTCGCGCCCTCGATCACCTTCCCGTCGGTCGAATCGGTCGGCCCCAAGGTCTCGGGCGAATTGATCTGGAAGGCCGTGCTGGCCATGGTCGCGGCCTCGGTCGGGATCATGATCTATATCTGGCTGCGCTTCGAATGGCAGTTCGCCCTCGGCGCCATCATCGCGATCATCCACGACATCTTCATCACCATCGGGCTCTTCGCGATCTTCCAGATCAAGTTCGACCTGACCATCGTGGCGGCCTTGCTGACCATTCTTGGCTATTCGGTGAACGACACGGTGGTCGTCTTCGACCGGCTGCGTGAGAACCTGCTGAAGTACAAGAGCATGCCGCTCAAGGACGTGATGAACCTCTCGGTCAACGAGACCCTCAGCCGGACGATCATGACCTCGGGCACCACGCTCATGGCGCTCGGGGCGATGCTGATCTGGGGCGGTGATGTGATCCGCGGCTTCACCTTCGCGATCTTCGTCGGCGTGATCCTCGGCACCTATTCCTCGGTCTTCGTCGCCAAGAACCTGGTGCTCTTCATCGGCCTCGACCGGAGCGACAAGCCGAAGAAGAGCGGCAAGGGCGAATTCGCCGATGTGGACGCCTGATGCGCCTGACCGAGGTCAGCTACGGGTCCGCCAAGGCGATCGAGGGCTACGGCCCCGGCTTTTTCCGCGTGGCCGGGCATGTGTTGCGCGGGGCCTGCCTTATCACCCCCTGGGACGCCGGTCCCTGGGGCGGGTTCGAGGATACCGCCACACCGCTGTCACTCGTGGACCGGATCGACGTGCTTTTCGTCGGCACCGGGGCCGCCATCGCCCATGTGCCCTCCGCCTTCCGCCAGGCGCTGGAAGGGCAGGGGATCGGCGTCGAGGTCATGGCCTCGCCCACCGCCGCCCGCACCTACAACGTTCTCTTGGGTGAGGGGCGGCGGGTGGCCGTCGCACTCCTGCCGGTGGACTGAGGCGCCGGAGTTTTCGAAAGCTCCGGCCCGGAGCCTTCAAAGGCTCCGTAGCGATTTCTTCAAAGAAATCGCCCCGTCACCAAGACCCGTACACATGCGCCTTGATCCGGCGGTCATAGACCTCCCGCGCGGCGGCCATCACCTCGCCCGACAGGGCCGGAAGCCCCGCCGCGACTGCATTGGCCCGGGCCTGCGCCGGCGACTTTGCCCCCGGAATCACCACCGTCACCGCCTCTTCCATCAGGATCCAGCGCAGCGCGAAGGCCGCCATGGTCACGCCCTCGGGCACCAGCGCGCGCAGCTCCTCCACCGCCTCCAGCGCCACCTCGAAGGGCACGCCCGAGAAGGTCTCACCCTTGTCGAAAGCCTCGCCATTGCGGTTGAAGCTGCGGTGGTCGTCGGCCGCAAAGGTGCTCTCCCGGCTCATCTTCCCCGTCAGAAGACCCGAGGCCAGTGGCACCCGCGCGATCACCGCGACATTCGCCGCCGTCGCCTCAGGGAAGAAAACCTCGGCCGGTTTCATGCGGAACAGGTTGTAGATGATCTGGACCGAGACCACCCCCGGCTGCCGGATCGCCGTCCGCGCTTCCTCGACCGTCTCGACCGAGACGCCATAGTCGGCGATCTTGCCCTTCGCCTTGATCGCCTCCAGCGCGGCAAAGACCTCACCATTCGCATAGACAGGCGTCGGCGGGCAGTGCAACTGCACCAGATCCAGCCGCTCGACCCCCAGGTTCGTCAGGGAGCGGTCAATGAACGCCTCGAGATTCACGCCAGTATAGCCCTCGGCCAGATGCGGATCCAGCCGCCGCCCGGCCTTGGTCGCGACAAAGGGGCGCTCGCCCCCGCGCTCGGTCAGCACCTCGCGGATGATCCGCTCCGACCGCCCGTCGCCATAGACATCCGCCGTGTCGATGAAGGTCATCCCCTCGTCCAGCGCGGCATGCAGCGTGGCCTTCGCGTCCTCGACCGAAACCTCGCCCCAGGTGCCGCCGATGGCCCAGGCGCCAAAGCCGATCCGGGTGGTCATGCGGCCGGTCTGGCCGAAGGGGAGGCTCTGCATGGTCGCTCTCCGGTTCATCCGCGCCCAGCCACAGGACGGCGCCTGTCCAATGACCATGGCCCTTTTCGCCGGAGCCGCCATCGGCTAGGGCTTCTGCATGGTGATCGAAGTGCGCAATCTGGCCGTGGCGCGGGGTGGAGTGACCGTCCTGCACGGCCTTGGTTTCTCTGTCCGCCCCGGTCAGGCGCTGGTCCTGCGCGGGCCGAACGGCTCGGGCAAGACCACGCTTTTGCGCACGCTCGGCGGCCTGCAACCCCCCGTCGCCGGAGAGATCGACCTCAACCCCGAGGCCGTGGCCTATGCCGCCCATGCCGACGGGCTGAAGTCGACCCTGACGGTGGCCGAGAACCTGATCTTCTGGTCCGAAATCTACGGCGGCCCCGCCATCGACCGGGCCGTCACCGCGATGGACCTCGCAAAGCTCACCCGCCGCCGCGCCGGTGAGCTTTCGGCCGGACAGAAGCGCCGCCTCGGCCTTGCGCGGCTTCTTGTCACCGGCCGCCCGCTCTGGCTCCTGGACGAGCCGACCGTCAGCCTCGACGTGGCCTCGGTCGCTCTTTTCGCCGGGGTGGTCCGCGATCATCTTGCGGCCGGAGGCGCCGCGCTCATCGCCACCCATGTAGATCTCGGCCTTCCCGAAGCGCGCATCTTCGACCTCGATCCCTACCGCACCCGCATCCTCGCCCGCGACGGCTTTGACGAGGCTTTCACATGAGGGCGCTCCTCCTCCGCGACCTGCGCCTTGCCTTCCGCTCGGGCGGCGGCTTCGGTCTGGGCCTCGCCTTCTTCCTGATCCTCGCGGTTCTGGTCCCCCTTGGCGTCGGGGCCGAGGGCACGATCCTTGGCCGCATCGCCCCCGGCATCCTCTGGGTCGGCGCGCTGCTGGCCTGTCTCCTGTCGCTCGACCGCATCTTCGCGCTGGACCATGAGGACGGCTCGCTTGACCTTCTGGCCACCTCGCCCCTGCCGATGGAGGGCGCGGTCGCGGTCAAGGCGCTTGCGCATTGGCTGGTCACCGGCCTGCCCTTGACCCTCATGGCCCCAGGCCTTGGCGTCCTCTTGAACCTCGCCCCGGCCGCCTATCCCTGGCTGGTCCTCAGCCTCCTCCTCGGCACGCCCACGCTGTCGATGGTCGGCGCCTTCGGGGCCGCGCTGACCGTGGGCCTGCGGCGCGGCGGCCTCCTCCTCAGCCTCCTCGTCCTGCCGCTTTATGTACCCACCCTGATCTTCGGGGCCGAGGTCGTGCGCCGCGGGGCCGAGGGCATGGCGCTGGCCACCCCGCTTGCCCTTCTGGCCGCGATCAGCCTTGGGGCGGCCGCCCTCTTGCCTTTCGCTGCGGCAGCGGCACTCCGCGTCAATTTGCGCTAGGGCGTCGCGCGATGGTGAGTTGAGAGAGAACCCCGAACAGGATAGGCAGCGACCCATGTCGATCTGGCAATATGCGAACCCGAAGAAGTTCATGGCGACCTCGGCCTGGGCGCTACCCTGGGCCGTGGGCCTTACGGTGGTCTGCCTGGTCGTGGGCCTGGTCTGGGGCTTCTTCTTCACGCCGGACGATTACAAGCAGGGCTCGACCGTCAAGATCATTTACCTGCATGTGCCCTCGGCCATGATGGCGATCAACGCTTGGGTGATGATGCTGGTCGCCTCGCTCATCTGGATCATCCGCCGCCACCATGTCAGCGCGCTTGCCGCCAAGGCCGCCGCCCCGGTGGGTCTGACCTTCACTCTGATCGCACTGGTGACAGGAGCGCTCTGGGGTCAGCCGATGTGGGGCACCTGGTGGGCCTGGGATCCGCGGCTGACGTCGTTCCTGATCCTGACGCTGTTCTACTTCGGCTATATCGCGCTCTGGTCCGCGATCGAGAACCCGGATACCGCGGCCGACCTGACCTCGATCCTCTGCCTTGTCGGATCGGTCTTCGCCCTTCTGTCGCGCTATGCCGTCAACTTCTGGAACCAGGGGCTGCATCAGGGTGCCTCGCTGTCGCTGGACAAGCAGGAGAACGTGTCCGACGTGTTCTGGCTGCCACTGCTGGTCTGCATCGCGGGCTTTGTGCTGCTGTTCCTGACCATGGTCCTGATGCGCACCCGGACCGAGATCCGCTCGCGTCGGCTGCAGGCGCTTCTGGCGCGCGAAAGGGTGGCATGATGCCGGATCTGGGGAAATATGCGGTCGCGGTGCTGGGCTCCTACGCGGCCACGGCGGTGCTGATCGCCGCGCTGGTGGGGCTGACACTCTGGCAGGCGGCGCGGGTCAAGCGTGCATTGGCCGAGGTCGAGGCAAGGGCGGGGAAATCCGATGGCTAGATGGCTGATGATCCTGCCCCCGGTCCTGTTCGCGGGGCTGGCGGGGCTGTTCTACACCGGGATGTACCGCGACAATCCGGGCGAGCTGCGCTCGGTTCTGGTCGGCCGCGAAGCGCCGAAGGTGCCCACCACCGGCCTGCCGGGCATCCCGGTGCTGACCGACGCCGACCTGCGCGCGGGCGAAGTGACGGTGGTCAATTTCTGGGCCACCTGGTGTCCGCCCTGCCGGGCCGAGCATCCGGTCCTGCTGGACATGGCCGCACGCGGGATCCGTGTCGCCGGCATCAACATCATGGACGACGATCGCAAGGCCGCCGCCTATCTGGCCGAGGAGGGCAACCCCTTCCTTGGCGTCGCCACCGACCCGCAGGGCCGCAACCGGGTGGAATGGGGCGTCACCGCCCCGCCCGAGACTTTCATCCTTGCCGGCGACGGCACGGTGCTGTTCCGCTTCGTCGGCCCGTTGGTCGGCACGGATTACGAAACCCGCTTCATCCCTGAACTGGAAAAGGCGCTGGCCCCGGAAGGCTAGCGCCCTCTCGCCTTGCCTGAGTCCAGGTATCAGGCCCGGGCTCTGGGCTTGGCTTGCGCCGCCCGCTCGACCAGCGGCTTGCGGTTCGCCTGGGTGCGCTCCACCAGTTTCCGTGCCAGCCGTCCACGCAGGAACGGGCGCACCGGAGCCGGAGGTTCGACCGAGCCGCGCTGTGCAAGCTCTGGGAACAGTTCCAGAATCTCCTCCCGGGCGCCACGCTTGACGCCGTCCAGAGCCATCCTTCCCAGGTAGAACGACTCGGTGATGGCACCGTTCGACCACAGCAGTTCGTGTCGGTCGAAAAGCAGGTGGAAATAGGTTACGCCCTCGGCCGCGTCGGCAATCTGGATCCCCGGCGTGCCGACCAGATGCTTGGCGGCGGCCAGAACTTCTGGTTCGCCCGCTATCCGTTCGGCAATGCGTGAGCGCACCAGACAGCGATGCTGGGGCGATACGGACAGGGTCCGCGCGGGCACCTCTGGCGCAAGCGCACCCGGCTCGATCCGGACCGGACGAAGATGCGGCGCCGCCGCGAGGTCCTCTGCCGAAAGACTGCGCTGCCCGATCCAGCGGATCACCTGCGGGCCATGGTCCACGGTCAGGACCCGGTCCCCGACCTGCAGCGTCTCGACCGGCACCTCGCCGCGCTCCGTCAGGATCTGCGTGCCTTTCGTGAAGCAGATCAGTTGGCCCGGAAAGATGAAGGTGTCGCCAACCAGCAAAGTGCCTTGGTTGGCCAGAAAGGCTTGGTACTCTGCCTCAGTCATCGGGATCTGGACCGTCACCGTCTGTGTCAGCAGAGGAACTCCAGCCGATCTCAGGACAAGCGTCCCGTTTGAATAGCCGACGACCCTCAGGTTATCGCGCCCGTCAATCACCAGCCGATCCGTGGGCCCCATGTCCAGTACCGTGATCGTCTGCGGCACGACCGCAAGCAAGGACGCGGCAGGCGGGTCGTAGACGAAGGTGCCCGTGCTGGCGTCACCGGTATAGTTGACCCTGAAATTGCTCAGCAAGGTGCTCAGCAGACCCACGTTTACGGCCGACGCATCCAGCGTGATCGTGCCGTTATCGCGCAGCTCGAATGTGACGCTGTCCAACAGATCCACGCTCAGCAGCCCCTGGTTGATGGTCAGCGAACCACCATTCTGCGCTGCGAAGGTCACGTCATAGTCGATGATGCTGGTATTGATCAGGCTGCTCATCGAAACGTTTACGCCGTCCACCACCAATGTCCCCGAACCAAGGAGGCTGACGCGCAGCGTATCGCCGTCGTTTGCGTTGTCGTCGTTGATGACGGTTTCCTGGTTGGCCAAGACATTGACGTTCAGAAGGGCCATTCCAATTCCTCTCCGCAGAAGGATCGCAACACTTGATAGGTCAGCGGCTAAATGCCGCGCCCGAACCATCCAAAGTGCACCAGCCAATCCCGGCCCTGGCAATGGGCCCGGATTTGACAGTCGGTCTATTTTAACCCGAGGGCGCTTACTCCCCTGCGGGCCAATCCGACACCGTGCTGCAAGAATTACTCAAGGTGATACAAACATCCAACCACTCTTCCACTGGTTGTTGCAATGAGCCAAAATCGCTGCGTCCGCCACTGAACTTGGCGCAGAGCCGACCAAGATTGACCGCACACAACGGCCGCAGGACGGCGGACAACGTAGGTTATTCGTGCCCAAGCGCGTGGCGGAATGCAACCCGGAACCAAGCTCTCTAGGGGCGGAATTGGGTGTTTCGTCAGATACTTAATTGGTATCTTAAGATATTAGGCGCTAATGGCCGGGCAATTGAATCCAGTGCCGGGCAAATGCAAAAGCCCCGGCCGTCCGGCCGGGGCTTTCACTGGAGCCGTCTGTCTTTACTGCGCCGCGAGGTCCCGCAGCACATAGTGCAGGACGCCGCCGTTCTGCACATATTCGATCTCGATCGCGGTATCGATCCGGCATTTCAGCTGGATGACCTTCTCGGACCCGTCGGCATAGCGGATGGTGCAGGGGACCATGCTCAAGGGCTTCAGATCGCCCTCCAGCCCGCCGATCGACACGACTTCATCACCCTTCAGCCCCAGCGACTTGCGGGTGTCGCCACCGGTGAACTCGAACGGGATGACGCCCATCCCGACCAGGTTGGAGCGGTGGATACGCTCGAAGGACTCGGCGATCACGGCCTTGACGCCGAGAAGCGCCGTGCCCTTGGCCGCCCAGTCGCGTGACGACCCCGCGCCGTATTCGATGCCGCCGAAGATCACCAAAGGCGTGCCCTGCGCCTGATAGGCCATCGAGGCGTCGAAGATCGAGGTCTCCTGCCCATCCGGCCCCTTGGTGTAGCCGCCTTCCACGCCATCCAGCATCTCGTTCTTGATGCGGATGTTCGCGAAGGTGCCGCGCATCATCACCTCGTGGTTGCCGCGCCGCGCCCCGTAGGAGTTGAACTCCGAGACAGGCACCTGCCGCTCGGTCAGGTATTTCCCGGCCGGGGTGGTCGCCTTGAAGGACCCCGCGGGCGAGATGTGGTCGGTGGTGATCATGTCGCCCAGCAGCGCCAGCACCCGCGCCCCGGTGATGTTCCGGATCACGCCGGGCGTCGCCGACATGCCCTGGAAATAAGGCGGGTTCTGGATGTAGGTCGAGGTCGGCGGCCAGTCATAGGTCTCCGAATCGGTGACCTGCACCGCCTGCCACTTGGCATCGCCCTTGAAGACATCGGCGTATTTGGTCTGGAACGCCTCGCGCGTCACGACCGCGTGGACGATGTCGGCGATTTCCTTGTTCGTGGGCCAGATGTCCTTGAGGTAGACCGGCTGCCCGTTCGAACCGGTGCCCAGCGGCTCTGTCGTCAGGTCGATGTTCATGTCCCCGGCCAGCGCATAGGCCACGACCAGCGGCGGGCTGGCGAGGTAGTTGGCGCGGACGTCCGGCGAGATCCGGCCCTCGAAGTTGCGGTTGCCCGACAGGACGGCGGCGGCCACGAGGTCACCCTCGTTGATCGCCTTGGAAATCTCGGGCTGCAGCGGGCCGGAGTTGCCGATGCAGGTGGTGCAGCCGTAGCCCACCAGGTTGAAACCGACGGCGTCCAGATCCTCTTGCAGACCGGCGGCGTTCAGATACTCGCTGACAACCTGCGACCCGGGGGCGAGCGAGGTCTTGACCCAGGGCTTGCGGTTCAGCCCCAGCGCGCGCGCCTTCCGCGCGACCAGACCCGCGCCGATCAGCACGTAGGGGTTCGAGGTATTGGTGCAGGAGGTGATCGAGGCAATCACGACCTTGCCCGAGGACAGCTTGTAATCCTGACCGTCCACGGCCACTTCCACGCCCTGCGGACGCTTGAAGCTGGTCTCCATCTCCTTGGCAAAGCTGGCTTTCGCGTCGGTCAGCGGCAGATAGTCCTGCGGACGCTTGGGGCCCGAGATGGCCGGAACGATCTCGCCCATGTCCAGATGCAGGGTCGAGCTGTAGATCGGCTCGTAATCCGGGCCGCGCCACATGCCGTTGGCCTTGGCATAGGCTTCGACCAGCGCGATGCGGCCCTCATCCCGGCCGGTCTGGCGCAGATAGCGCAGGGTTTCATCGTCGATCGGGAAGAAGCCGCAGGTCGCGCCATATTCCGGGGCCATGTTGGCGATGGTGGCGCGGTCGGCCAGCGGCAGGCGGTCCAGACCCTCGCCGTAGAATTCGACGAACTTGTTGACCACGCCATGCTTGCGCAGCATCTGCACGACCTTGAGGACGAGGTCAGTCGCGGTGGTGCCTTCCATCATCTCGCCGGTCAGCTTGAAGCCGACGACCTCCGGAATCAGCATCGACACGGGCTGGCCCAGCATCGCGGCCTCGGCCTCGATCCCGCCGACGCCCCAACCAAGGACGGCAAGGCCGTTGACCATCGTGGTATGGCTGTCGGTGCCGACCAGCGTATCGGGGTAGGCCACGAGGTTGCCGTTCTGGTCGGTGTCGGTCCAGACAGTCTGGGCCAGATATTCCAGGTTCACCTGGTGGCAGATACCGGTGCCGGGCGGCACGACGCGGAAGTTGTTGAACGCCTTCTGGCCCCATTTCAGGAAGACGTAACGCTCCATGTTCCGCTCATATTCGCGGTCCACGTTCATCTGGAAGGCGCGGGGGTGGCCGAATTCGTCGATCATGACCGAGTGGTCGATGACGAGGTCGACGGGGACCAGCGGGTTGATCTTGGCGGCCGAACCCTTGAGGCCCTTGATCCCGTCACGCATCGCGGCAAGGTCGACGACCGCCGGAACGCCGGTGAAGTCCTGCATCAGCACGCGGGCCGGGCGGTAGGCGATCTCGATCGGGTTCTGGCCGCCGTTCTTGCCCCAGGTCGAGAAGGCCTTGATGTCATCCACCGTGACGGTCTTCGCATCCTCGAAGCGCAGCATGTTCTCCAGCACCACCTTCAGCGAGGCGGGCAGGCGCGAGAATTCGCCCAGCCCGGCTTCCTCGGCGGCGGGAATGGAGTAGTAATGGACCGTCTGGCCTCCGGCGGTCAGGGTCTTGCGGGTCTTCGACAGGTCGTGTCCAACGGTGACGGTCATCTCTGGCTCCCTTGAAAGGCGGCTTCGCGCGGCATTGTATGCAATTGTATGCCGAATATCCAGCCCGGTTTTCGGCTTTTCCCTTACCCTGTGTCAGTGCTCTCGCAAAACCTTGATTGGCGGGGGTCTGCCGGTATTTCTATAACGGCGCAGGGGAAAAAGGATCAGGATAGGCGACATGCGACATTTCGTCAGCGCCGCTTGCGGCCTCTGGCTGGCAGCGGTGGCCCCCGCCCAGGCCGAGCCGGTGGTGGTGGTCGAGCTTTATACCTCGCAGGGCTGCTCTTCCTGTCCTCCGGCAGATGAATTCGTGGCGGTGCTGGCCGCGAACCCGCAGATCCTGCCCCTGGCGCTGCATGTCGATTACTGGGACTACATCGGCTGGGCCGACAAGTTCGCCCATCCGAAATTCACCGACCGGCAGCGCGCCTATGCCAAGGCGGTGGGGTCGCGGACGATCTACACCCCGCAACTGATCATCGGCGGTCAGGACCGGATCGAGGGCTTCGCCCCGGACCAGACGGTCGACCGGCTCCGTTACCATCTGGCCAAGGCCAGCCATGTGCGCCTGACCGTCACGCGCGAGGGGGAAAACCTGGTCATCCGCGCCGATGCCGACCCGCCCCTGACCGAACCGGTGCGGGTGCAGCTTGTGCGCTACAAGCCGGAAGAGACGGTTCTGATCGAACGCGGCGAGAATGCGGGCAAGACGGTCACCTATACCAATATCGTCACCTCGTGGGAGGGTCTGGGTGATTGGGCCGGGCAGGAGCCGCTGGAACTGACCACGCCCTTTCCCGGATCGGAACCGGGCGCGGTGATCGTGCAAAGCGCGGGTCCCGCGGCGATCCTGGCGGCGGCACGGGTGGATTGAGGCGCGGGGGTAGGGTGGGCGATATCACCCACCCTACGCTGCCGGCTTTCCCTTCCACCGGCGATGGATCCAGAACCACTGGCCGGGATGCGCGTGCACCCGATCCTCCAGCGCCCGGGTGACCGCCTGCATCATCACCGCGGGGTCGCCATGTGGCACGGGCGCGTCCAGTTCCACCCGGAAGCTCAGCCCATCCTCCTGCCGGATCGCGAAGAACGGGATCAGATCCGCCTCCAGCCGCAGCGCCAGCTCTGCCGCCGAAAGCGCGGTGCGCGCGGGCCGACCCAGAAAGTCCAGCGCCGGGGCCCCGGGCACATCCTGGTCGAACAGCAGCACCAGCTGCCCCCCCGCCCGCAGATGCCGCACGAATCCCGCCGTGCCCGCCCGTCCCTGCGGAAAGACCGGGCCGCCGAAAGCCTCCATCGTCTTGACGTAATGCGCGTTGAAGTACCGGTTCGACAGGTTCCGATACAGCCCGCCGATCTGGAACCCCCGCGCCACCAGCGCCGCCCGCGCCGCCTCGTAATTGCCGAAATGGCCCGAGACCAGGATCACCGGGCGCCCCGCCTCGCGCGCGGCGATCAGCGCGGCATAGCCCGGCCCCTCGGGCTCGATCGCCGACGCATGAGCCTGGAAGTCGCGAGTGGAGTAATTCTCGATCAGCGTCCGGCCCGCATTGTCCAGCGCCGCCGCAGCGATGGCCGCGCGCTCGGCCGCGGGCCGGTCGGGCCAGACCAGCGCCAGGTTCTCCAGCGCCCGCGCCCGGTATCCCGCAAGCGGACCGACCACCCGACGGACCAGCCAGCCGCCAAAGCCCACGCGCCAGCGATAGGGCAGCGCCAGCGCCAGCCCGATGAACCCGCGCGCGGCGAGGTTCACCAGGTAATGGTCCAGCCGGAACGGGGGGCGTTCAGGGTCGGTCGACATCGGCACCTGCGGCACGCGCGCCTTTCGTTTCGCGGTGCCAGACATAAAGTCCCGCGGCCACGATCACAAGCGCCCCGACCACCGTCCATTGGTCGGGCCATTGGTCATACAGCACCACGCCCCAGAAGGCCGCAAAGACGATCCCCAGATAGGCGAAGGGGGCCACGATGCTGGCCTCGGTGATCGAAAAGCTGCGGATGATGCAAAGCTGCGCCCCGGTGCCCAGACAGGCGATCAGGCCGAACCTCCACAGGTCCTCTGCCGCCACCGGCGACCAGACGAAGGGCAGGGCGGCGCCCGCGACGATCGTTCCGAACAGCGCGGCATAGACCATCGAGGCCCAGACGCTTTCCTGCGCGCCGATCTTGCGGGTCAGCAGGGCCGAAGTGGCATAGGACAGCGCGCAGAGCAGCGGCAGGACGGACCACCAGCTGAACACCCCGGCACCGGGCCGGATCACGATCAGCGCGCCGATCAGCGCCACGACGACTCCGGCGATCCGGCGCGGACCCAGCCGTTCGCCCAGGAACAGCGCGGCGCCCAGCGTGATCAGCACCGGGTTGATGTCGGCGATCGCCGTGGCCTCGGCCAGGCCGACATGCGGCAACGAGAGGAAGAAGAAGGTCGTGGCGCCAAACTGCGAGGCCGAGCGCCAGAAATGCAACACCGGAAAGCGGGTACGCAGCACCGGCCCAAGGTGATGGCGCAGGATCAGAAGGACCAGCACGAACTGACCGAAGAAGCGCACCCAGATCACCTGCGGCGCAGGATACCGCGCGATCAGCCCCTTCGCCGTCGCATCCATCGCGGTGAACAGGAAGATCGCGGCAATCATCAGGGCCACGCCGCGCGTGACCTGGGAGGGAGAGGCTGCAGACATGCACAGCGTTCTAGGCGGGCGGTGCGGCCTTGCGCAAGGGTGGCGATGGACCCGGCTAGGCCTTCTCCTGCCCGGTTGTCCGGGCCACCCTCCGGGCAATGGCCAATTTGTCACCAGCGCCTGCTATCGCTTTCCGGTCCGGTCTTTGGCCTTTTTCGGACTGGTGCCCTGTGACAGGCTTGATCTCACGCGGCCCCTTCCGTCGCGATTGCATGAAGGAGGTTAAGCATGAAACGGTCCGTAATCATTGCCGCCGCCGCCAGCCTCGGCGGACCCCTTTACGCCGGCGGCCCCGTCACCGTCATCGCCGAGCCTGCGCCCGTCGTAGTCTCGGCGCCCGCGCCCGTGACCTATGACTGGACCGGTTTTTACGTAGGTCTCTCGGCGATCTCCGGGACCGCTGGTGAGGGCATCGATGAATCCGACACGCAGGGTTTCGGGGCCCAGGTCGGCTATCTGCGGGATCTTGGGACCTTCGTCATTGGCGGAGAACTCGCCTACGCCAAGGGCGATTTCGACGAGTTCGTCGAAGAGTGGGACTCGACTCGGCTCAAGCTGATCGGCGGATACGATGCCGGACGCTTCCTGCCCTACGGCTTCATCGGCCTGTCGCAGTACAGTGTGAACGGTCCGATGACCGATCTTTCCGACACGGTCACGATCTATGGCCTGGGTGCCAAGCTGGCGATCTCGCCCCGGATCGTGGCCGGTCTGGAATATCTGGTCGAGAACAAGGACGGCTTCGACGGGTCAGGAATGGACGCAGAGAACAGGGAGATATCCCTGCGGATCGACTTCCGTTTCTGACTTCGAGGGGGTCTGCGGGCCCCCTCACTCCTCCTCGGGCTGGATGAGGACGATCTCGCCGCTGGCCTCCAGGTCGCGGATCGCATTGACGATGGTGTTCATCGCATCTTCCGCATCCTTTTCCTTGACCTTGCCCCGCGCGGCCATCTCTTCGCGCAATCCCTGCGCCAAGCGTTGCGAAATGTTGGCCAGGATGAACTCGGCCGCTTCCTCCAACTCGGGCTTGCCCTGGGCCCCGGCGAAGGCGGTGACCAGCTGCGCCTGATCCACCAGCCGCGTGATCTTCGGCAGGTCGCGGGCCGAGACGCGGGCGGGGATATGGGCGAAGGTGAAGATCGCCTTGCGAACCTCGGCCGCAAAGGCCGCATCCTCGGCCTCCAGTCCTTGCAGAACGTCATCCCGCGTCAGCGCCGGCGAGACGTTCAGGATCGCCCCCACCCGCTGCACCGGCGCGGTCTCGAAGGCGCGGGGCGGTTGGTCGTCAAGCTCGGCAAGAAGCGCAACTCCGATGCGTCGTACCGTCTCGGGGTCGACGTTTCCGGTCATCGACACCGCGTAGGCCACCCGCCGCGCCCTTTCGCCCGGCAGCTTGCCCAGCAGGTCCGCCGCCTTGGCCACCGGCAGTTTCGACAGCATCACCGCGCCCACCTCCACGGCCTCGTCGGTCAGGATCGGCAGCAGCCGGTCGGCGGGCAGGGTCACGATCCGCTCCCAGGGATCGACCTTGGACGAGGCCCCGGCCAGCCGCCGCAGGCGCGAGGCGGCGGATTGCGAGATATGCCCGTCCATCATGTTCAGCGCGCCCTCGATCCCGCCGGGGAAGGCGAGGCCGACCGCCTCAAGCTCCGACAGGAACTCGCCCACCACCTCGTCCAGGGTGTCGCGGTCGATCAGGCGCATCTGGCCCATCTGTTCGGCCAGCGCCGCCTGCATATGTTCGGGAAGCGAAGCGAGCGGCAGCGAGGCGCCTTCCGTCAGAAGGTAGCGCACGATGATCGCCGCCTTGGCGCGCGGGGTCAGATACCGCCGCCCGCTGCTGCCCTGCACCACGACTGCGCGGCGCTGGGGCGTGATGCGGGCAAGCGGGACGATGTCCTGGGTCATGCGAGGCCTTTGGATCGAATCTCTCGACCAAGCCTCGCATCCGGGGGTTAACGCGGGCTTAGCTCGAGGGCGTCGTCGTGCAGGTCCCGGTGGCCGCGTCCCAGGTCGTGCCCGGCAGGCAGGCCGAGGCCGTCTCTTCCTTGGCCTTGCTGGCGCAGCCGCCATAGGCCAGCGCCGGCGAAACCGAGAGGGCAAGCGCGGCGAGGGTCAATGCGATCTTCATGGTCGTCCTCCTGTCAGCTGTTTCGTGCCGGACAACCGGCCCTGCAAGGATCATGCGCAGGGCGGGGCCGTCCGGCAACTTTCAGAAAGGTAGCACGACCGGGCCGTGGTCAAACCGTTTTCCTGCGGCAGCGCGCCGCAGTCGGGTCACGCTTGCGTCAGCTGCCGAAAACCCGGGCAAAGATCGTGTCCACATGCTTGGTGTGGTAGCCGAGGTCGAACTTCTCCTCGATCTCGGCCGGGGAGAGGACGGCCGTCACCTCGGGATCGGCCAGAAGCTCGGTCTTGAAATCCGCCCCCTGTTCCCAGACCTTCATCGCATTGCGCTGCACGAGGCGATAGCTGTCCTCGCGCGAGACGCCGGCCTGGGTCAGGGCAAGAAGCACGCGCTGCGACATGACCAGTCCCTTGAACTTGTTCATGTTCTTCAGCATGTTCTCGGGGTATACCACCAGCCTTTCCACCACACCGGCCAGCCGGTGCAGCGCAAAGTCCAGCGTCACCGTCGCATCCGGGCCGATCATCCGCTCCACGCTGGAATGGCTGATGTCGCGCTCATGCCACAGCGCCACATTCTCCATCGCGGGGATCACGGCCATCCGCACCAGCCGGGCAAGGCCGGTCAGGTTCTCGGTCAGGACCGGGTTGCGCTTGTGCGGCATCGCGGACGAGCCCTTCTGGCCGGGCGAGAAGAACTCTTCCGCCTCCAGCACCTCGGTCCGCTGCATGTGCCGGATCTCGATCGCCACGTTCTCGATGCTGCTGGCGATCACCCCCAGCGTGGCAAAGAACATCGCATGACGGTCGCGCGGGATCACCTGGGTGCTGATCGGTTCGGGCACGAGTCCCAGCATCTTGCAGACATGCTCTTCGACCGCGGGGTCGATATTGGCGAAGGTCCCGACCGCGCCCGAGATCGCGCCGGTGGCAACCTCTTTCCGGGCCGCCTCAAGCCGGTCGCGGTTGCGCTTCATCTCGGCATAGAAGCGGGCAAAAGTCAGGCCCATGGTCGTCGGCTCGGCATGGATGCCGTGGCTGCGGCCGATGCGGACGGTGTCCTTGTGTTCGAAGGCACGGGCCTTCAGCGCCGCCAGCACCCGGTCAAGCCCGGCCAGCAGCAGATCCGCCGCGCGCACCAGCTGGATGTTCAGCGTCGTATCCAGCACATCCGACGAGGTCATGCCCTGATGGACGAAACGCGCTTCCTCATTGCCGATGATCTCGGCCAGATGGGTCAGGAAGGCGATCACGTCATGCTTGGTCACCGCCTCGATCTCGTCGATGCGGGCCACGTTGAATTCCACGTCCTTGGCGCGCCAGACGGCCTCGGCATTTGCCTTCGGGATCACCCCCAGCGCGGCCTGGGCGTCGCAGGCATGGGCCTCGATCTCGAACCAGATGCGGAACCGGGTCTCCGGCGACCAGATCGCCACCATTTCGGGACGGGAATAGCGCGGGATCATCGGGGCCTCCGGGCTTGGGGAATGTCGCGCCCCCTTACGCCGGGAGGGACCAGCGCGCAAGGCTCGGGCCGGGCCGTTTTCCCAAGGAGAGGGCTTGAAGAGGCCCGGCGGCTTCGGATAGCTGCGTCGCGCCCGGTGCGGGCGGTAAACGGGTCCCGCGGCGCAAGGGCCGGGGGTGGGGTGCGATGGACGACGACAATCCGATCTGGCCGGCGCTGGTCAAGACCGCGCTGGTGCTGACGATCCTCCTGCTGGCAGCGGGCTATCTGGGCTGGCTGCACCCCTTGGGCGATTCGCTCGCGGTCGGGCGCGGTTATGCCGCCGGGGCGCTGGCGCTGCTGGCGGTGATCGCCGGGACGATGGGCCTGCAGATGGCGGCCTTCGGCGCGACGCTTCTGGCACTCATCACGGCCGGGCAGGTGGCGCTTGCCTTCTTCTGGCCCGGCCCGCCGGGGACCTTCGCGCTTTATCAGAAGAACCTGTACTTCCAGAACGCGGCCCTGGCCGAGGTCGAGGCCGACATCCGCGCCACCCGCCCGCTGGCCGTGACCCTGCAAGAGGTCTCGCCCCCGAACGCGGCGCTGCTGGCGGCGCTCGCGGCGGATTATCCCGGCCAGCTGCACTGCCAGACCGGGCGGCGCGGCGGGACGGCGGTGCTGACCCGGCTGCCGGTGGTGCCGGGCTCGGAAACCTGCGCCGACGGGCTCGCCGCGCTGCAGGTTCAGTTGCAGGACAGGGCGGTCTGGGTCGTGTCGCTCCATGTCTCCTGGCCCTGGCCCTATGGTCAGAAGGCGCATGTCGATGCGCTGGTCCCGGTGCTGGCGGGGCTGGAGGGGCCGGTCCTGATGGCGGGGGACTTCAACATGGTGGGCTGGGGCCATGCGGTGAAGCGGTTGGCCCGCGCGGCGGGCGTGCTGCAGGCGGGCCCGACCGGGGGCAGCTTCCTCGGCCTCGGCCCGGCGCTGCGCCTGCCGATCGACCATGCCTTCGCCACCAATGGCGGCCGGATCACCTTCCGCCCCGCGCTCGGCTCGGACCATCTCGGCCTTTACGCCGAACTGGAGCCCTGAGCCCCGCCTCGCCGGTGACTTCCTCCTTCCTCGCTGCGGTCGGACCACCCGAGGAGAAGTAGAGGTCGCACGACGAGGATTGCGTCAGGCCATCAGCCCCGAGTCGAAGGGATAACGCGTCAGCGTTTCGCAGCCCGTCTCGGTGATCAGCACCTGATCCTCCA